>NZ_JBXAPO010000014.1:0-190555 GCF_058804065.1 Bradyrhizobium sp. GW821-FHT13H05
AGTCTCCAAAAGATTTTGCCGCCGCCAAAACCGAAATCTCTCGATCAGCGAATTAGTGGACTTGCACAGCAATGACGTGGAGGGAGCGGCGGATGACCAGCGCCTACCCAATCAAATCCGGATTGATCAGCCGCTCGAACGAGAACATCTCGTCCCACTTCTCCTGCGTCAGCAGCTTGCGCTCGACCACGACGATCTGGTGCAGCGACTTGCCGCTCTTGTAGCCTTCGCGCGCGATCTCGGCGCATTGCTTGTAGCCGAGCAGCGGCTTCAGCACCGTGACGATGCCAAGCGAGTTCAGCACCATGTTGCGGGTGTGCTCCTCATTGGCGGTGATGCCGACGACGCAGTTCTCGCGCAGGCTGTTGACCGCGCGCTCCATGGTGCGGATCGAGAAGAACAGCGCGAACGAGATCACCGGCTCCATCACGTTGAGCTGGAGCTGGCCGGCGCTTGCTGCCAGCGTCACCGTGGTATCGAGCCCGATGACGAGGAAGCTTGTCTGGTTGACGACCTCGGGGATGACGGGGTTGACCTTGCCCGGCATGATCGAGGAGCCCGGCTGGAGTTGCGGCAGGTTGATCTCGTTGAAGCCGGCGCGCGGGCCTGAAGCCAGCAGGCGGATGTCGTTGCAGATTTTTGTCAACTTGCTCGCGGTGCGCTTCAGCACGCCCGAGAGCTGCACATAGGCGCCGGTGTCCGAGGTCGCCTCGACGAGATCGCCGGCGAGAATGAAGTCGACGCCGGTCAGCGCGCTCAAATGCCTGACAGCGAGCTTGGGATAACCGTGCGCCGCCGTGACGGAGGTGCCGATCGCGGTGGCGCCGAGATTGATCTCGCGCAGCAGCGCCCGTGCCTCGGAGATGCGATCGACCTCCTCGCCCATGGTGGTGCCCCAGCCGCGGAATTCGGCGCCGAGCGACATCGGCACGGCGTCCTGGAGATGCGTGCGGCCCATCTTCAGCACGCGATCGAACTCCCTGCCTTTGGCGAAAAACGCCTCCTGGAGCTGCCGCAGCGCCGTCATGTAGCTCTCGAGCCGCAGGATCAGCGCCAGCCGAAAGGCGGTTGGATAGGTGTCGTTGGTCGACTGGCCGTAGTTCACATGGTCGTTCGGGCTGACGTGCTGGTAGTCGCCCTTGTTGAAGCCGAGCGATTCCAGCGCGAGGTTGGCGATCACCTCGTTGGCGTTCATGTTGGTCGATGTGCCGGCGCCGCCCTGGATGAAATCGGTGACGAACTGGTCCATCATGTCGCCGGCGATGACGCGGTCGCAGCCGAGGATGATCGCGTCGGCCACCTTGGCGTCGATCGCACCGAGATCGCGGTTGGCCATCGCCGCGGCCTTCTTGACGTAACCCAGCGCCTTCACGAAGTAAGGCTCCTGGTTCATCGGAATGCCGGTGATGTGGAAGTTCTCCTTCCCGCGGATGGTCTGGACGCCGTAGTAAATATCGTCGGCGATCTCACGCTGTCCGAGGAAATCCTGCTCCGTACGGCTCATGGGCGCTCCTTGTTGCATGCGCGCAGGCTTCGCATCAGTTCTGGCACAGCGCGCTGGTCACGAAAGTATCGGTGCGGCAATCGTCCGGTTTGCGTTGCCTGCCCGGGATGAGAACCTTGGCCGAGCATTTCTCGGCGGAATCGGCGTTGAGGCTCTTGCCTTCCTTGTAGCCCTTGCCCTGGCAGAGCTGGTCGGCGGCCTGCTTGCAATCCGGCGCACCGTTCGACGAGACCGGGCAGGCCACGCGCCCCGAGACCATGGTCGAGGGCCTGGCCAGCCGCGACAGGTCGTTCATGGTCTCACCAGGGCTTTTGATCGGCGGCAGGATCGAGGGGAGCTTGTCGAACAGCTTGCCCATTTCGTTGATCAGCCCGGGATTTTCCTCCCGCGCCGGCGGCGCCGAAGGAGCTGGCGTCGAGGGCGGCGGCGCGGCCTGCGGCCCCTGCTCCTGCAAGCCGAGCGCGGGCGGCGCGGATTGCGACCAACCTGCCCCGCCGGCACCGAGCAGGAGCGAAAGCACCGCAAATGTCAGCGTCCCCAGTCGCTGGACCGGATTGCCGGATCGAACCATCATGACCGCAAGCGTAGCCGAAGCCGGCGCAGCGGCAAAGCGCCGCGCACCCTAGATCAGTTTGATTGCAATGATGAAGCCAAGCACCAGCACGGCAACGAAGATCGTGACCCACAACCCGAGACGCTCCTCGAGCTTATGCCGGATCCAGTCGCCATAGCGGTGGAAGACGATAGCCGCCAAGAAAAAACGCATGCCTCGCGCGATGAATGAGCACAACACAAACAGCCAAATATCGTAGCCAGCAAATCCTGAAGCGATGGTGACAAGCTTATAAGGGATTGGGGTGATACCCTTCCCTATGATGATCAGAGCGCCCCACTTGGCGTAAGACTCCCGAAACGCATCGATCTTGTCACTGAGCCCATACAGGTGGATCAGCCATTGGCCTACCGAATCGTAAAGCAACGCTCCGATGGCATAGCCGAGCAAGCCACCTGCCACGGAAGCTACCGTGCAAACTGCAGCAAAGAGCCAGGCGCGCTGCGGGCGCGCCAGCGTCATCGGGATCAGCATCACATCCGGCGGGACCGGAAAGAAGGAGCTTTCTGCGAAAGCCACGGCTCCCATGATCCAGAGCGCGTAAGGCTTGTGGGCGGCGTCGATGCACCAGTCGTAAATACGTTTCAGCATGGCGCCGCGATGAAGCACCATGGGACGGATTTGTCCATCGCGAGTTTTGTGACGCTTTTAGTGGCGCTTGCGCGCGGTGCGGCCTTCGAGCGCGACAATTGGCCGCCGCGCCGCCACGCGCGGTGACGCGACTTTGGGCAGCTTCATCCGCGACTTCGGCAGCTTCTCGGCGATGCCGAGCATATCTTCCCGCCGCGACATCTCGCGCCAGACATCCTCGGGGCGCACGCCGGCCGAGGCCCAGAGCACGGTGAGATTGTAGAGCAGGTCGGCGCTCTCCCGGATCACGGCATCGGTGTCGCCATTGACCGCATCGATGACGACTTCGATGGCCTCTTCGGCGAGCTTCTTTGCCATCTTGGAGGGACCGCGCTGAAACAGCCGGGCCGTACGCGATGTTGCCGGATCAAGATCTCTGGCCGCGAGCACAGCCAGATATAGCCGCTCAAGCGAATCACTCATGGTACTCAAAACTACTCTAAACCAATGGCGAGCGCGTTAACGCCCGGCAATAAAAGCAAAAAACAGGCCGGCGCGGCAAGTGCGACGGCCTGTTTTGGTCAACCTTTGGTAGCCAGGGTTAGTAGCAGTTGGTGTGATAGCCTTGGCCGCAGAGCTCGGACGGGGCCGTGCCGCCATAGCGCTGATACTGGTAGTTGGGGCCTGGCCCGTAATAGGGGCCGTTGCCGTAATAGGCCGGGCCGCTGTAATAGGCGGGACCGCCATAGTACGGACCGTCATCATAGGCGTAGGCGTTGCGGGTCGCGGCGATCGCAAGACCAGTGCCGACGATCCCGGCAAAGGCCGCAGCAGCCGCTGCACCGCCGCCACCGCCATGCCAGTGGCGACCGCCGGCATAGGAGGCGGTCGGGGCGACCGCGGTTAGCGCCACCACCGCGGCGGTGGCGAGAACGGCCTTACGGCCGGCAAATCTCGAAAATCTGTCAAACATGTCCTGGACCCTCCTTGGGACCTCGAATGGTGCCTGCAGACAGGCTCATGTCCTTCAAACACCCACGTCCCATGTTGGGTTCCCCAACCCCAACAGAAGCTGAACGGGGTTGCGTGATCATGCCGCAACCGCCGCTCATCCGCCGTTCATGTTGGCGCGCGCAGTCTCCCCGCCGGCCGGCGCTGCGAGCGTCACGAAACCACAACAATGCGGGACCGGCGCGACCGATGTCAGGCTTCAAGACGATCGCCCTTCGTGGCCTGCTGGCCGTTGCAATTTCGCTTGCCGCGTTGACTGCACGCGAGGCCATTGCGGCCGAGACGGCCGCGCCTTCCACTGCGATCCACTTCACCTTCGACCGTCCGATCGATGCGAGCATGGCGCCGTTCTTCCTTGCCGCAAAGGATGGCAGCTTCGGCACCGAGCGCCTCAACGTCTCGTTCAATAGCGCGGCCGGATCGCCCGAAGCGCTCGCGCGCGTCGCCAAGGGTGACAGCGAGCTCGCGCTCGTGGATATCAACGAGCTCATCCGCTTTCGCGACAAGGACGATGCGGCGCCGATCAAGGCTGTATTCGTGCTGTTCAACCGCGCGCCCTACGCGGTCGTCGCGCGCAGGAGCCGCGGCATCCACCTCCTGCCCGATCTCGACGGCAAGACCGTCGGCGTCGCCGACAGCGACCTGTCGATGCGGCTGTGGCCGGCGCTGGCGCAGCAGAACAACATCAACGCCTCGCGCGTAAAATTCCACAAGATGAGCGCGGCCGTGCGCGAGCCGATCCTGTCCGCTGGACAAGTCGATGCCGTCGCCGGCTTCAGCTATCTCTCCGCGGTGAACCTGCGCGACCGCGGCGTGCCCGGCGGCGATCTCGTCGTGCTGCGCTATGCCGACTATGGCTGCGAAGCCTATGGCTTTGCCGTCGTGGCCAACCCCGCCTTCGCCGCAGCCAAGCCGGATGCCGTGAAGGGATTCGTCCGCGCCTTGATCGCCGGCATCAACGCGGCAGTCAAGGACCCGGCGCGCGCGGCGAACGAGGCCGCAAGCCGCATCGAAGACGGCGATCGCGATCTCGAGCTGGAGCGTCTGCGCACCGTGCTGGTCGACAACATCCTGACCGACGAGGTCAGGCGCAACGGCCTCGGCGGCATTGAGCCTGGGCGCCTGGAGCGCTCGATCGACCAGATCGCGCAGGATTTCAAATTCCGCAAGAAGCCGGCAGCGGGTGATATCTTCGACGATCGGTTCCTGCCGCCGGTCGAGAGCCGGCTCATCAACTGAGCAAAACCGAAAGCTTCTGCTGTATCTCGCGGGCAATCCCTGCTTAGAATATTGGCTCACTTGTCCTCCACGAGCCTGAGTTCTTCGCCCGCATGTCTATCTTCAGCCTCTACACCCGCGTTCTCGAGCTGCTCGGCAAGGAGGCGCGCCTGGGCTGGCTGCTGGCGTTTGCCAATCTCCTGCTCGCGGCCTCGCAGTTCGCCGAACCCGTGCTGTTCGGCCGGATCGTCGACGTGCTCTCGGGCAAGACGGTGGCAGGCTCCAACTCGGCGTGGCCATTCCTGATCGCCTGGGTGGCGTTCGGGCTGTTCACCATCGGCTGTAGCGCACTCGTGGCCCTGCAGGCCGACCGGCTCTCCCACCGCCAGCGCCAGGCGGTGCTGACCAGCTATTTCGAGCACATCCTGCAACTGCCGCTGACCTTCCATTCCGGTACCCATTCGGGCCGGCTCATGAAGGTGATGCTCAACGGCACCGACGCGCTGTGGCGGCTCTGGCTGGGCTTCTTCCGCGAGCACTTTGCCGCGATCCTGTCGGTCGTGGTGCTGCTGCCGCTGTCGCTTTACCTGAACTGGCGGCTGGCGATCCTGCTGTTCGTGCTCTGCGTCGTCTTCACTGCGCTGACGACCTTCGTGGTGCGCAAGACCTTCGGCATGCAGATGGAGGTCGAGGAGCACTATAGCGAGCTCTCCGCGCGCGCCTCCGACGCGCTCGGCAACGTCGCGCTGGTGCAGAGCTTCGTGCGCGTCGAATCCGAGGTGAAGGGACTGCGCTCCGTCGCCGACGATCTGCTGGCCGCGCAGATGCCGGTGCTGTCCTGGTGGGCGCTTGTCACCGTGATCACGCGCGCCTCCACCACCATCACGGTGCTGGCGATCTTCTCGCTCGGCATCGCCCTGCACGACCAGGGGCTCACCTCGGTCGGCGAGATCGTGATGTTCGTGAGCTTCGCGACGATGCTGATCCAGAAGCTCGAGCAGGTCGTGAGCTTCATTAACAATGTGTTCATGGAAGCGCCGCGCCTGCGCGAGTTCTTCAACGTGCTCGACGCCGTGCCCGCAGTGCACGACCGTCCCGACGCGATCGATGCGGGGCGGCTCTCCGGCCTCGTCGAATTCAACGACGTCACCTTCTCCTATGACGGCAAGCGCCCGGCAATCGAAGACCTCTCCTTCACGGCGCTGCCCGGCCAGACCATCGCGCTGGTCGGCCCGACCGGCGCCGGCAAATCCACCGCGATCGCGCTGCTGCATCGCGCCTTCGACCCGCAATCCGGCTTCATCAGGATCGACGGTATGGACGTGCGTGGCGTCACGCTGACATCGCTGCGGCGGAACATCGGCGTCGTGTTCCAGGAAGCGCTGCTGTTCAACCGCTCGATCGCGGAGAATTTGCGCGTCGGCAAGCCGGACGCGACCGAAGCCGAGATGCGCAAGGCCGCGGAGCGTGCGCAGGCGCTGGAATTCATCGAGCGCAGCGGCGGCTTCGAGACCAACGCCGGCGAGCGCGGCCGCATGCTGTCCGGCGGCGAGCGGCAGCGCCTCTCGATCGCCCGCGCCCTGCTGAAGGACCCGCCGATCCTGATCCTGGACGAAGCCACCAGCGCGCTCGACGCCGTCACCGAGGCCAGGTTGAATGCCGCTCTCGACGAAGTGATGAAGGGCCGCACCACTTTCGTGATCGCCCACCGCCTCTCCACCATCCGCAACGCCACGCGGATCCTGGTGTTCGAGAATGGACGCGTGATCGAAACCGGAACTTTCGATGAACTCGTGGCCAAAGGCGGCCATTTTGCCGAGCTCGCCAAGGCTCAGTTCATGGTCCACGAGAACGCACGGGCCAGCGTGACGGCGGCTGAGGCTATCGCGACTGCGGCCAAATCCCCATAGCAAGTCCCCATGGGACCGTCGAAATTCGGCCTACTTCCTTGCGGAATACGCGGCCGAAACCCCTGTTCTCGACGCACGAGCCGGTATAGGTTTGCGGCGCCGCAAGCGGCGGCGCCGGATTTCAGAACCCGAAACTCAGATCACGAGAACCGTCCGTATCAGGCGGATCTCCAAGGACCGGAATCGGATAGTGCACGCTTCTCGCCCGCTGCTTCGTAAATCCCTGTTCAATCTGTTCGCTGCGACGCTCGCATGCGCGGCGCTGCTTGCGCCGCGCGCGGCGAGCGCCGAAGCGTTGCTGCTGATCGAAGCCGACAGCGGCAAGGTGTTACAGGCCGATAACGCGACCATCCCGTGGTATCCGGCCTCCGTCACCAAGATCATGACCGCCTATGTGACGCTGAAGGCGGTCAAGGACGGCAAGATCACGCTCGACACGCTGATCACGGTGTCGCCGACCGCTGCTTCGCAGTCGCCGTCGAAGATGGGGTTCCGTCCGGGAACACAGCTGACCGTCGACAACGCGCTGAAGATGATGATGGTCAAGTCGGCCAACGACATGGCCGTGGTGCTCGCCGAAGGCGTCGGCGGCTCGATCGACGGCTTCTCGGTGATGATGAACGACACCGCGAAGAAGCTCGGCATGACGCAGACGAGCTACGTCAATCCGAACGGTCTGCCCGCCGACGGCCAGATCACCTCCGCGCGCGACCTCGGCATTCTCGCGCGCTCGTTCCTGCGCGACCTGCCGGAATACGAATACTTCGTGCACATCCCGGCGATCCGCTTCGGCAAGCGCGTCACCGGCAATTTCAACAAGCTGATCGGCCGCTATCCCGGCGCCGACGGTTTCAAGACCGGCTTCATCTGCGCCTCCGGCTACAATCTCGTGGCGTCGGCGACGCGCAACGGCCGCCGGCTGATCGCGGTCGTGCTCGGCGCCAACTCCGGCACGGCGCGCGCGGTAAAGGCAGCGCAGCTGCTCGAGCGCGGCTTCAGCCAGGACAATCTGTCGTGGCTGCGCCCCTCGCTCGGCACCGTCGAAAATCTCGTGCCGGTCGACGCCTCGCCGCCGAACCTGCGCGACGAGATGTGCGGCGGCCATCGCAAGCGGCCGGCGAGCGACGACGACGATGCGCTGATCGCGGCCAATGGCGGCACATCCGGATCGGCCTCCGCCACCGGCGGCGAAGCTCAGGTCACCTTTTTTACCGCCGGCCTCCAGCCGCCGCTGATGAAGGCCTCCGAGCTGATGGCCTCGGCACCGGCCGCGGCCGAACCGGTGCTGGTCTATACCGGTCCGACCCGCTCCGGCACCGCCCTGATCGCGGCGGTCGCAGCCGATGCCGACCAGCAGGCCACGCCGAAGCCGCGTGGCAAGAAGTCGCGCGTCGCCAAGAAGCCTGACGCCGCCGACAAGCCGAAAGACGCGGGCACAAAGACGGCGGCAGCGAAACCGGAGCCGAAGGCCGACGTGAAGCCCGCGGCCAAGCCGGCCGGGGCCAAGCATGCCGCAGCCAAGCCCGATGCAGCGGCGAAACCGGCTGCAAGCACGGATCAGGCGGCGAAGCCGGCCAAGCCCAAGGCCGCGACCAAGCCAGCCGCCAAGCCGGCCAATAACAGTTAACGCCCCCCAGGAATTAAACCGCGGCCCGCACTTCGCACTTGCGGGAGCGCGGTTTGCGACGATTCCAGTAGCCACTTCCGGACCTTTGTCTTAAGCCTCGACAGCTTGCCACCTGTTCCGGCAGGCTCGATACTGCCGGCAATGAGGCAAGCCCGAGACACAACGGGCTCTGGTAACTGAGGGGAGTTTTCCATGGAGCGCATCTGGCTCAAGCAATATCCGCCCGGCGTGCCTGCTGACATCGAGCCGACCCAATACGCATCGCTGGTCGACCTCCTGGAGGAGAGCTTTACCAAGTTCGCCGACCGCAAGGCGTTCATCTGCATGGACAAGTCGATCAGCTATCGCGACCTCGACCAGATGTCGCTGGCGCTCGCTTCCTATTTGCAAGGGCGTGGCCTGCAACGCGGCGCGCGCGTCGCCATCATGATGCCGAACGTGCTGCAATATCCGGTCGCGACTGCCGCCGTGCTTCGCGCCGGTTTTGCCGTCGTCAACGTCAACCCGCTCTACACGCCGCGCGAGCTCGAGCATCAGCTCAAGGATTCCGGCGCCGAAGCCGTCATCGTGCTGGAGAATTTTGCCCACACCGTCGAGCAAGTGATCGCCAAGACGCCGGTGAAGCACGTCATCGTCGCCAGCATGGGCGACCTGCTCGGCTTCAAGGGCGTGATCGTCAATCTCGTCGTCCGCCGCGTCAAGAAGATGGTACCGGCCTGGTCACTTCCGGGCGCGGTGTCGTTCAACGACGCGCTCGCGGCCGGCCGCGGCCTGACCTTCAACAAGCCAAAGCTGTCGCCGGGCGACGTCGCCTTCCTGCAATATACCGGCGGCACCACCGGCGTCTCCAAGGGCGCTACCCTGCTCCACCGCAACATCGTCGCCAACGTCCTGCAGAACGATGCGTGGCTCCAGCCGGCGCTCGCGACGCCTCCGCATGTCGAGCAGCTGATGATCGTCTGCGCGCTGCCGCTCTATCACATCTTCGCACTGACGGCCTGCTACCTGCTCGCGGTGCGCGCCGGCGGCTGCAATCTCCTGATCCCCAATCCGCGCGACATCGCTGGCTTCGTCAAGGAGCTCGCAAAGTACCAGGTCAACAGCTTCCCGGCCGTCAACACGCTCTACAACGGGCTGATGCACCATCCCGATTTCAAGAAGCTCGACTTCTCCAAGCTGAAGATCTCCAACGGCGGCGGCATGGCCGTGCAGCGCCCGGTGGCCGAGCAGTGGAAGGCCGTGACCGGCTGCTTTATCGCCGAAGGCTACGGCCTGTCGGAGACCTCCCCAACCCTGACCTGCAATCCCGCGACCACGAACGATTTCTCCGGCTCGATCGGCATTCCCGTGCCGTCGACTTACATCTCGATCCGCGACGACGACGGCAACGAAGTCCCGCTCGGCCAGCCCGGCGAAATCTGCGCCAAGGGCCCGCAGGTGATGTCGGGCTATTGGAACAGGCCGGAAGAGACCGCCAAGGTGATGACGGCGGACGGCTATTTCCGCACCGGCGACATCGGCGTGATGGACGAGAAGGGCTACACCAAGATCGTCGACCGCAAGAAGGACATGATCCTGGTCTCCGGCTTCAATGTCTATCCGAACGAGATCGAGGAAGTGATCGCGAGCCATCCTGGCGTGCTCGAATGCGCCGTGATCGGCGTTCCCGACAGCGGGTCCGGCGAGGCGGTGAAGGCGTTCGTGGTGAAGAAGGACCCGAATGTCACGGCGGAGGACGTCATCAAGTTCTGCCGCGAGCAACTCACCGGCTACAAGGTACCCAAGCAGATCGAATTCCGCACAGATCTGCCCAAGACCAATGTCGGCAAGATCCTGCGCCGCGAGCTGCGCGACGAGAAGAAGGCCCAGGCGGCGTAAAGGCCGCCTCCCCAGTTCATGACTGAGATCGGCGACATCACGCCATCAGGCATTCTCGCCTTCTGGCGCGAAGCCGGCCGCGAGCACTGGTACAAGCGCGACGACGCTTTCGACGCGGAGGTCCGGCGTCGCTTTCTCGCGCTGTGGCAGACGGCGGCGGCCGGCGAGTTGGCGTCTTGGGAGGCAAGCGACGACGGCGCCCTCGCGCTGGTCATTTTGCTGGACCAGTTTCCCCGCAACATGTTTCGCGGCACGCCGCAGACCTTTGCCAGCGACGCGCTGGCGCGGGATGTCGCCCGCCGCGCCATCGAGCGGGGCACAGATCGCAGGATCGCTCCTCTCCTGCTCGAATTTCTCTATATGCCCTTCATGCATTCCGAGCATCTGCCGGATCAGCTGCACTGCGTCGCGCTGTTTCAGAACACCGACAATGCTGAAAATCTGAAATACGCCCGGGAGCATGCCGACATCATCGAGCGCTTCGGCCGCTTTCCTCACCGCAACCACGTCCTCGGACGTCCGACCACGGAGGAAGAGCAGGCCTTCCTCGACGGCGGCGGTTTTGCAGGCTGATGACATAACGGTGAAGGGCCGCCACCCACGCCGCCTTCTCCGCCGGCAATATTGTGCAGGCCCGCCGCCCGGTCTACAAAGCGGGACCGATTTTCAGGGAGACTGACGATGGCGATCCAGATTGGCGAGAAGCTGCCCGAGGCGAAATTCCGCGTGATGACGGCGGAAGGCCCCCAGGTGAAGACCACCGACGATATCTTCAAGGGCAAGAAAGTGGCGCTGTTCGCGGTGCCCGGCGCCTACACCGGCACCTGCCACAAGATGCATCTGCCGAGCATCTTCCTCAACGCCTACGCCATGAAGGACAAGGGCGTCGACACCATCGCGATCGTCTCCGTCAACGACGCCTTCGTCATGAACGCCTGGAAGCGCGACACTGACCAGCGCGACGAGGCGATCTTCCTCGCCGACGGCAACGCCGACTTCGCCAAGGCGATCGGCATGGAGCTCGACGCCTCCGGCAACGGCCTCGGCATCCGCTCCAAGCGCTATTCGATGCTGGTCGAGGACGGCGTGGTCAAGAAGCTGAACCTCGAAGCCATGCCCGGCAAGGTCGAGGTCTCCGGCGGCGATACGCTGCTCGGGCAGCTCTGAGCTTTAGCCCGGCTCTTAGCCACAAATGACACTGTCATGCCCCGCGAAAGCGGGGCATCCAGTATTCAAGAGACTTCGAGGTTCATAACGACTGCTGCGGCGTACTGGATCGCCCGGTCAAGCCGGGCGATGACAGTCGAAAATGGGGCGACGTCTACGTTTTCAGCCTCGCCATCGCGACGCCATCCCGCGCCAGTTGATCAGCACGCTCGTTCTCCGGATGGCCGGCATGGCCCTTGACCCAGTGCCAGCGGACCTCATGCGCCTTCAGCGCGGCGTCGAGCCGCTGCCATAGCTCGACATTCTTGACCGGCTTCTTGTCGGCGGTCCGCCAGCCGTTGCGCTTCCAGCCGTGGATCCACCCCGTGATGCCCTGCCGCACATACTGGCTGTCAGTGTAGAGATCGACCGTGCACGGCTTCTTCAGCGCTTCGAGCGCGGAGATCGCCGCCATCAATTCCATCTGGTTGTTGGTGGTGTGACGCTCGCCGCCGTTCAGCTCTTTTTCCTTGTCGCCGAACTTGAGGATCGCGCCCCAGCCGCCCGGCCCGGGGTTTCCCGAGCAGGCGCCGTCGGTATAGATCGTGACATTGGGAAGCTCGCTCACGCGACCAGTCCTGACGGCATCAGCCCGTAATCGCGCGCGCTGGAAACGCTCTGGTGGAAGCGCAGCTTGCGAAAATACTCCAGCGGGTCCTTCGGCTTGACCAGCGCGCCCGCGGGCACATTGAGCCAGTCGACCAGCCGCGTCAGCAGGAAACGGATCGCAGCGCCGCGCGCCAGCAGCGGCAGCGCGGCCTCTTCAGCTTCGGTCAGCTTTCGCACACGGCCATAAGCATTGAGGAAGGCGCGCGCCTTGGTGACGTTGAACGAGTGATCCGGCTCGAAGCACCAGGCGTTGAGGCAGATCGCGACGTCATAGGCCAGCATGTCGTTGCAGGCGAAGGTGAAGTCGATGATGCCAGAGAGCTTGTCGCCGAGGAAAAAAACATTGTCGTTGAAGAGATCGGCGTGGATCACGCCTTCGGGCAGGTTGGCTGGCCACAGGCCGCCCGAGAGATAGTCGAGCTCGGCCGCAAGGAACGCGCGCAGGCCCGGCTGGACCTCGTCGGCACGGGGTGCTGCCGCGTCGAACAGCGGCCGCCAGCCCGCAACCGAGAGCGCATTGGCACGCTTGATGGCAAAATTCGCGCCGGCCAGATGCATCCTGGCGAGCCCCTCCCCAACCCCGGCGCAATGGGTGGCGTTCGGCTTGCGCGGCCAGACGCCTTCGAGAAAGGTGATGATCGCGGCGGGGCGTCCCGACAGCTCGCGCAGCGCCTCGCCGTCTCGTCCCTTCACCGGCAGCGGGCAATTGATGCCATGCTCGGAAAGATGGGTCATCAGCGCGAGGAAGAACGGCAGATCGTTCTTCGCCACGCGCTTCTCGTAGAGCGTGAGGATGAACGAGCCTTTGCTGGTGTGCAGCAGGAAGTTGGTGTTTTCGACGCCCTCGGCGATGCCCTTGTAGGAGAGCAATTCGCCGAGATCGTATTGATTGAGAAAATCCGCAAGCTCGTCGGCGGCAACGTCGGTGTAGACCGCCATAAAGGTCTACTCGGCGGCGGCTTCAGGGCGCACCTGGCGCGGCAGCGGGAAGAACTCGTTCTCTTCCGCAGCCGAGACCGTCTCCACATGCAGCGTGAAGCGCTCGGCGAAGGCGTCCATGATCTCCTCGACGATCACTTCCGGCGCCGAGGCGCCCGCAGTGATGCCGAGGCTCGATATGTTGCTGAACCGCTCCCAGTCGAGGTCGGCGGCGCGCTGCGCCAGCACCGCGATCTTGCAGCCTTCGCGCTCGGCGACCTCGCGCAGGCGCTGCGAGTTCGACGAATTGGGGGCACCGACAACAATGAGCGCGTCCACCACCGGCGCCACCTTCTTCACCGCCAGCTGGCGGTTGGTGGTGGCGTAGCAGATGTCTTCCTTGTGCGGCCCGTTGATGTTCGGAAAGCGCTCCTTGAGCAGCGCCACGATCTCCGCGGTGTCGTCAATCGACAGCGTGGTCTGGGTCACGAAGGCGAGGTTGTTGGGGTCCTTCGGGGTGATGGTCTTGGCGTCCTCGGCGGTCTCGATCAGGGTCACGGCGCCGACGGGGAGCTGGCCGAGCGTGCCGACCACCTCGGGGTGATGGGAGTGGCCGATCAGGAAGATCTCACGGCCGCGCTTGAAGTGGATTGCGGCCTCACGGTGGACCTTGGTCACCAGCGGGCAGGTCGCATCCAGCGAGAACAGGTTGCGGGATGTGGCGTCGGCCGGGACCGATTTCGGTACGCCATGGGCCGAGAACACCACCGGCGCGGTGGTATTTTCCGGGATTTCAGCCAGCTCCTCGACGAAGATGGCGCCCTTCTTCTTCAACCCGTCGACGACATATTTATTGTGCACAATCTCATGGCGAACATAGACGGGAGCGCCGTATTTATCGAGCGCCCGTTCCACGGTGTCGATCGCCCGGACCACCCCGGCGCAGAAGCCGCGGGGAGAACAAAGCACGATCTTGAGGTCTGGTTTGGCTGACATTGAGCAATCTCGGGACCGAATCACCTCGCCAAATCGGCGGGAAGCGGTCGATGGATGGAATAGGGCCTGGGTACGGGCTTACAGGGACTTGAGAGGGAATTGGGCCCCCTTTCGGGCGCTGTCAAGGCACTATCTATAGCAGAACCATTGCGTGGCTACCCCCTCCGGGCTTATATAGCGCCAATTCCCTGTCATCGCTGATGACCACCGGTTTCGCCTCCTGAGGGGTGGGCGAAGCACAAAGGAGATTTGCCATGAGCAACGCACCTCTGATGCCCAAGGCGACCGCCGTCTGGCTGCTCGACAACACCGCGCTGACCTTCGACCAGGTCGCCGATTTCACCAAGATGCATCCCCTCGAGGTGCGCGCGATCGCCGACGGCGACGCCGCCCAGGGCATCAAGGGCATGGACCCCCTCTCCAACGGCCAGCTGACCCGCGAGGAGATCGAGAAGGGCGAGAAGAACCCGGACTACCGCCTCCGTCTCCAGGAGAGCAAGGTGGTGCTGCCGCCGCAGCCCAAGCGCAAGGGCCCGCGCTACACCCCGGTCTCGCGCCGCCACGAGCGCCCGAGCGCCATCCTCTGGCTGCTGCGCAGTCATCCGGAGCTCAAGGACGCCCAGGTCATGCGTCTGGTCGGCACCACCAAGAGCACGATCGCCAGCGTCCGCGACCGCACCCACTGGAACACCTCCCAGCTGACCCCGATCGACCCCGTCACCCTCGGTCTCTGCTCGCAGATCGAACTCGATTTCGAAGTGGCGCGCGCGGCCAAGGAAAAGCCGATCGACGCAGCCTATGGCGGCGCCACCCTGCTGCCGGCCTCCGAGACCACCAAGAAGGACGAGTACGAGCCGGCCGAGCGTTCCAGCGACGACCTCAACGTCGACGCCGTCTTCGCCAAGCTCAAGACGCTCGGCGGCAAGAAGCAGGACGACGAGGAGTAAGGCTCCGCTCTCCGTTCGTCATCGAACGCAATCAAAACGCGGCAGGGAAACCTGCCGCGTTTTTGCTTGGGTCAGAACTTGTACGTGACGCCGCCGCCGACCAGCCACGGATCGATATGTGCGGTGCCGGTGACCGGCAGGCCGCTGACGGTCGCGCTGTAATCGGGGCGCAGCCAGAGCTTCTTGACGTCGACGTTGAGACCCCAGTGCCGATCGAGCATGTAGTCGAAGCCGAACTGCACGGCGCCGCCCCAAGCGTTGCTGACGTGCAGGCTGGTGGTGGTGGCGACGATCGCGGGCGGGCCGACGATGGCGGCCGGTGCATTCGCCGCGGAATTGCTGAAGAACATTGTGTAGTTCACGCCAGCGCCGACATACGGCTTGAACGCGCCGAAATTGTCGAAGTGATATTGCAGCGTCAGCGTCGGCGGCAGCAGCGTGGTCTTGCCGATCGGCAGGTTCGCGAGCGAGCCGGTGCCGCTGATTGAATGCCTGGTCACGCCGAGGATCAGCTCGGCCGCGATGTTCTTCGTGAAGAAGTAGCTGATGTCGAGCTCTGGCACGACCTGGTCGCTGATCGACAGGCCTGAGTTCGGCGACGACAGCGAGGGCACGCCCGCGACATTGACGGTGGAGCCGCCGGCATCCGGCAACACGCCGAGCACGCGCAGACGCACCATCCACGGATTGAAGGCCTCTGCCGGCGGCGGCGCCTTCTTGTAAACAGGCAAGTCGGCGGCCTGCACTGATGCAAGAGTTCCCGCGAGCATCGCGCCAAACGTCGCAAGCCGCGCCAAGTTTCTTATCGTTCCGTCCATGTCATTCCCCTTCAGCCATAGGCGCGCTTCGTTGCGCGACATCCGCGTCAGAGCAGAAAGGGGATGGCGAAGGATTTGATGCCGATCAAATCAGGACAAACGCGACACGATTCGGCCGCGGCGTTGCAGATGTGTCACGACGAATGCAGATGCAAGAGAACGGTGCAGCAGGATAATGCCGCACATCGCATCAGGGCCGATCGGGATGGTTCAGCATGTACTCGCCGAGGTCGCGTTGACGGCGGTCGGAGCGCGCGGTGGCTGCGTTGCGCTGGACGTCGCGGTCCTTGCGGCAGGCCACGTATTCCGGCGAGCCCTGCGCATAGCCGCGGCTCTGGCACACCGCATCGTCATCGTCACCGCCCATCGCCACCGGCGTCTGGTAGCGCGCGGAGCAGGCGGAGAGAGCGGTGGCGAGGGCTACAGCTGCAAGCAGGCGCGGCACGGTGGCGAGTGGCATACGAGGTCCCCTTCTGGCCGGCCCTGTTTAACGCGGAATGAGGAGATTGTAAGTCCCCGGCGCCCGTTCCCGCTCGCTGTCACTCCCCGCGAAAGCGGGGAATCCAGTACGCTGCGGCCTCTCGATTCTAGCATCGCAGTCGCTGGAATACTGGATCGCCCCCTGCGCGGGCGATGACAGCGGAAGGTGGTGAAGCAGCGTCACCCCTGCAGGCCCATCTGCCGCCTTACACCCTCCCCTTCAGCGCCTCGCCGATCTCGTCCAGCACCTTGGGATCCTCGATCGTCGCCGGCATGGTCCAGGATTCGCCGTCGGCGATCTTCTTGATGGTGCCGCGCAGGATCTTGCCGGAGCGTGTCTTGGGCAGGCGGCCGACGGTGATGGCGAGCTTGAAGGCGGCGACCGGGCCGAGCTTGTCGCGAACCAGCGCGATGATCTCCTTTTCGATCTCGGCAGGCGCCCGCTTCACGCCAGCCTTGAGCACCAGGAAACCGCAGGGTACCTCGCCCTTGATGGCGTCCTTGACACCGAGCACCGCGCATTCGGCGACATCGGGATGCGAGGCCAGAATCTCCTCCATGCCGCCGGTCGAGAGCCGATGGCCGGCCACATTGATGATGTCATCGGTGCGGCCCATGACGAAGACATAGCCATCCTCGTCCTTGTAGCCGGCGTCCGAGGTTTTGTAATAGCCGGGGAATTCGCTCAAATAAGCTTCCTTGAAGCGCTCGTCCTGATTCCACAGCGTCGGCAGGCAGCCGGGTGGCATCGGCAGCTTGATGACGATCGAGCCCATGGTGTTGGAACCAACGGGCTTGGTCGCTTCATCCACCACGTCGACCTGGTAGCCCGGCATCGGCACTGTCGGCGAGCCGTGCTTCACCGGCAGCATGCCGAGGCCGACCGGATTGCCGGCGATGCACCAGCCGGTTTCGGTCTGCCACCAATGGTCGATCACCGGCACCTTCAACTGTTGCTCCGCCCATTCCACCGTCGGCGGATCGGCGCGCTCGCCGGCGAGGAACAGCGTACGCAATTTCGAGAGATCATATTGCCGGATGAACTTACCTTCCGGATCCTCTTTCCGGATCGCGCGGAACGCCGTCGGCGCGGTGAACAGCGCCACCGCCTTATGCTCGGAGATCACGCGCCAGAACGCACCGGCATCCGGCGTGCCGACCGGCTTGCCTTCATACATGATCGAGGTCGCGCCGTGCAGCAGCGGGCCGTAGATGATGTAGCTGTGGCCGACCACCCAACCGATATCGGAGCCGCACCACCAGACCTCGCCCGGCTTGACGCCATAGAGGTTGAACATCGACCATTTCACCGCGACCAGGTGCCCGCCATTGTCGCGCACGACACCCTTGGGAACGCCCGTGGTGCCCGAGGTGTAGAGGATGTAGAGCGGATCGGTGGCAGCGACGGGCACGCAAGGTGCCTTCTTGCCATCGTTCATCGCCTTGCGGCGCAGGCTCGCCCAATCATAGTCGCGGCTAGGCGTGAGGTCGCAGATGAGCTGCGGTCGTTGCAGCACGATGCAGGCCCTCGGCTTGCTGCCCGCAAGCCTGATCGCCTCGTCGAGCAGCGGCTTGTACTGCACGATGCGGCCGGGCTCGATGCCGCAGCTTGCGGACAGAATGAGCTTTGGCTGCGCATCGTCGATGCGGGTGGCGAGCTCCTTCGCCGCAAAGCCGCCGAACACCACCGAGTGCACCGCGCCGATACGCGCGCAGGCGAGCATCGCGACCACAGCCTCCGGCACCATCGGCATATAGAGGATGACGCGGTCGCCCTTGGCGATACCAAAATCCTGCATGATGGCGGCGAGTGCCTGCACCTCATGCAATAGCTCGGCATAGGTGAATTTGGTGATCGAGTTGGTCAGCGGCGAATCATGGATCAGCGCGACCTGGTCGGCGCGGCCGCGTTCGACATGGCGGTCGAGCGCGTTGTAGCAGGTGTTGACGACGCCGCCCGTGAACCAGCGCCCGTAAACACCCTGCGAGGGATCAAATATCTTTTTCGGCGGCTCGATCCAGTCGATCTCCCTGGCCGCCTCTGCCCAGAAGCTTACAGGATCGGCCAGCGAGCGCGCATGGACCTCATGATAGAGACTCTTGCCCTGGACGTTCATTCCCGCGCTCCCGTTCCCTTTATTTGCCTGGCCTTGACCTGACCGACAGGACGAGCGTCCCGCCATGACAGGGATCAAGGACCGGCCTTGCTTGAGGGGTATTTTCCCGGGAACGGGGCGCTGTTCAAGCTGAAAAGAACGTATTCTCCCCCCGTGCTTACGGGGCCGCGACGCGCCGGCGCCGAGACGGAGGCCCCCTCACCCGGAATCCGCGCTTCGCGCGCATTCCGGCCTCTCCCCGCACGCGGGAGAGGCGAAGAGAACCCTACTCCTGCATCATCTCGCCGCTGCCGCCGAACTCGGCCGGGAAATCCTTCAGCTTGGGCAGCCCGTCGCGCATCGGCAACACCGTCTCGGAATAATTGACGTGGACGCCAGGCGTGAAGGCGAGCGTGGGGATGGTGGCGGTGAAGACGTCGATCAAGCCGAGCGGCGGGTGATTGGTCATGAGATGACCGCCGCACTTCCCGCAATATTTGCGCTGGCTGAGCGGCGTCTTGGCGAAGGTCTCGACATGCTGCGCACCTTCGGTGATGCGCACCGCTTCCGGCTTCCACAGGCTGAACGCGTTCACCGGCCCGCCGGACCACGAGCGGCAGGAACGGCAATGGCAATAGCCCATCGCCTCTGGCGCGCCCGTGACCTCGATCGTGACAGCGCCACAGAAGCAATTTCCGACATGTTTCATTGGATCGTCTCCGTTGATGAAGGTTTTGAATTCCTCTCCCCGCTCCTGTTTGCCGATAAATCGGCAAATGCGGATGCGGGGAGAGGCGTCGGAGTGAGGGGGAATCACCCCGAGGAACGCTGGAGGCTGGAGTCCGGCAAGGTCCGTTACGCGCTTCGGTTCCGTCGCGCGTCCTCCTTTCGGCGGACGCGACGGAACGACGCGGCCGCTATACAGACCGGCGCCAGGGAATAAGCATCGACACGCGTTGTTTGTACTGCCGGTATTCGTCGCCGAAGAGATCGACGAGGTCGCGCTCCTCCAGCGCGATGCCGACGAAGATGTAGAGCGTGGTCACGGCCGCGAACAACAGATGTCCCGCCGTCATGACCGGCGCCGCCCAGAACGCGACGATGAAGCCGAGATAGATGGGATGGCGGACGAACTTGTAGAACAGCGGCGTCTTGAAACGCGCAGGCACCGCTTCCTTGCCGACGAGATGATTGGTCACCTGATGCAGTCCGAACAACTCGAAATGATTGATGATGAAGGTCGAGGTGAAAACTAGCACCCAGCCTGCGAAGGACAGCGTGACCAGCGTCACGGCAAGATCCGGGTTCTCGACCTCCCATATGACCGTCGGCAGCGGACGCCACTGCCAGAACAGGAGCAGCAATGACAGACTCGCGAACAGCACGTAGGTGCTACGCTCGACCGGCTTCGGGACGAACTGCGTCCACCACGCCTTGAAGCGCTGGCGCGCCATCACGCTGTGCTGAACGGCAAACAGCGCCATCAGCAGCAGATTGATGATGACGGCCTCGGCCGTCGGCGTGTCGGTTCCGGTGTCGATGGTCTTCGGCACCACCAGCCCCATCACGAAGCCGATGGCATAGAGAATGGTGACGAAAAACACGAGATACGCCGCAATTCCGTACAGAAAGGCGATGAACTTGAAAATGCGAGAGCCCGCAACCTCCGGGCCGATCGAATGAACATGGTGATCAATCTGGGACATGGAAAACTCCGTTGTGCCGAGGCATCGACACTGTTTGGTCCTCCCACCATGCCGGATCGGCTCCCCCCTGACTTTCGCGGACGGTTGATTTTCGCCTGAGACGACTTTGATTTTTGCTTGAGACGACAGAAACGTGCGATTTCGCTTTGAAAACAACGTGCTCGACGGCGATCTGCGGGAACTGACCTGCGGCGGCGCAGCCGTGCCGCTGCAGCCGCAAGTCTTCGATTTGCTGCTTTACCTCGTGGCGCAACGCGCCCGTGTGGTCAGCAAGGATGACCTGATCAGCCAGATCTGGAGCGACCGGATCGTTTCCGATTCCGCGCTGAACAGCCGGATCAACGCCGCGCGCAAGGCGCTCGGCGACGACGGCGCGACACAGCGGCTGATCAAGACGATCCCGCGCAAGGGCTTTCGTTTCGTCGGCGACGTCCGGGAAGAATCGGCAATAGCGCTGGCGCCGGCGGAACCCGCCTCTGCGCCGGTGCGCGCCGCGACGGACCGCCCGGCGATCGCAGTGCTCGCCTTCGAAAACATGAGCGGCGATCCGGCGCAGGATTATTTCGGCGACGGGATCAGCGAGGACATCCTCACCGCGCTGTCGAAGCAGCGCTGGTTCATGGTGATCGCCCGCAACTCGTCTTTCACCTACAAGGGGCGCGCGGTCCACATCAGGCAGATCGCCGAGGAACTCGGCGTCCGCTACATCGTCGAGGGCAGCGTGCGCAAGGCGGACAACCGTGTGCGCATCACCGCCCAGCTCAACGACGCCACCACCGGCAGCCATCTCTGGGCTGAGCGCTACGACCGCGAGCTGATCGACGTCTTCGCCGTGCAGGACGACATCACCAACGCGATCGTCGCGGCAATCGAGCCGCAGATCCACGCGGCCGAGAATTTCCGCGCCGACCGCAAGCCGCCCGCGAGCCTGGACGCCTGGGACCTGTTGATGCGTGCGCTGTCGCATTACTGGCGGGTGACGCAGCAGGACCACGAGGCCGCACAGGCATTGCTCGAACGCGCCATCGCCATCGACGCGAATTACGGCCAGGCGCTGTCGGTGCTCGCGGCAAGCCACATGTTCGGCGTTCATCTCGGCTGGGCGGAGCTTGCCACGACGGCGCCGATCGCGGAGGCCGCCGCGCTTGCCGCGGTGCGCCACGACCACGAGGACGCGTGGGCACACGCAGCGCTCGGCAGCGTGTTCTTCTCCACCCGCAGGCTGTCCGACGCGCTGTCCGAGTTCGAGCAGGCGCTCGCGCTCAACCCGAACTTCTCGCTGGCGCAGGGCTATTACGCGCTGGCGCTGTCCTATGCCGGGCGCTCCGGGGAATCGTACGACGCGGCGCAGAGGGCGATCCGGCTGTCCCCGCGCGATCCGTCGCTGGCGATCTATTACGGCATTGCCGGCTATGCGCGCTTCACCGAACGCCACTATGGCGAGGCCATCACGCTCGCACGCGAGGCGATCCGCCATCGCGGCGATCTCACCGGCGCCTATCGCGTGCTCGCTGTGTCCGCCGGCATGACCGGCGATAGCCCGCTTGCAGAGATGGCACTAAGCGAGCTCCGCCGCACCCAGCCAACCATCTCGCTGCACTGGATCGCAACGCAGCTGCCGTGGGCGAACGATGCCGATCGCGAGCACTATCTGGAGGGATTCCGCCGGGCGGGGTTGCGCTAGCTGATCATCACCCAGGCTACGACACGCGCTTCCGGCGCAGATGGACGATGACGTCGAGCCGCACGATCTCATGACCAGGAAGCGCCTCGGGCACCTTGGTGAAGGCCAGGCCATCGGCAACATCGACCAGCACGTCCTCGCCCTCCAGGTAGAAGTGCGGATGCACTGACGTGTCGGTGTCGAAGAAGGACTTGATGCCGTCGGCGGCAATCCGGCGCAGCAGGCCGACTTCTGTGAACTGGTTCAACGTGTTGTAGACCGTCGCGAGCGACAGATACATGTCCGCCGCCAGTGCTTCCTCATGAAGCCCCTCCGCGCTGACGTGACGGTGGCCGCGCAGGAACAATAACTGGCCGAGCGCGAGGCGCTGGCGCGTTGGCCGCAGGCCGGCATCGGCAAGCAATTGCTGGCAGCGCTGCACGCCTTCGTCCGGCTCCGGTCCGGTGGCATCGGGTCCGCTGTCATCGCCCACGGCGATATTCGTGGCCTGCATGTCCATCGATCGTCTCACGGCCTGGAGGACCCGGACGCGCAACGCCGCGTCCCGCCAGCTGCCACTCGATCGCAGAAACAGCGATCTGGCGTTGATCCGGATCAAATTTGCTGGCCAACCTCTGACCTATCGCAAGGCGGCCCGGTTTATTCCCGGCCACAATGCCCCGGTATCGATGAGGCTCACATGTCCAGGCCGGTTCCCGACAAGGCAGAGATCGCGCTCGAATATCCCGACAAGTTCTATGTCGGTACCTTCGAGCATTCATCGCGGTTCGAGGCGCGTCTCGACGGCAGCGGCGTTGCGCTGGTGCTGCAACATCCGGGCGCGGCCGACGAACGCAAATCGGTGCACCTGCATATCAATTTCGGTCTGCTCGCCGGCATCCTGCGCGAGCTCGCAAGCAGCGTCGCGGCGCTCCCCAAGGACGACATCGCGCACCGCGAGCAGCTCGCCGGCGCGCTCGACGAGTTGCGGCGGGCGCTGCGGACCTCCTGAAGCCGAGCGCTACTTCGCTTTCGCCTGCATCGGCTTCGGAGCCGGCACGGCCGCCCATTCCTTGTCGGCGCGCGGGCCGTTGAGATCGCCGGTCAGGCCAACGAGCTGGCCGGGCAGCACGTCGAGGGTCTGCTGCCAGGTCTGGGTCTGGCACAGGAACTTGATCAGGCAGCCCTTGAGCTTGAGGCGATCGGACGATTCGCGCCACAGCGACACCGAATAGAACTTGCCGTCCTCGGCATTGTAGATGTCGCCGGCAAACCGCCCCTCCGGCGTCGCCTGCAAGCCCATGATGAGTTGATGACCGAGCAGCGCACGGGCGCGCTTGTCCGCATCAGGGTTTTCCTTGTCGCGATAGGGCTGGCCGCGCTTGTCGGCCGGCTCCTTCATCCAGACGATGAAGCCGCAGATGCGCTCGCGCGTCGGACCGCAACGCTCGAGCCTGATGCGCGCACGGCCGTCCTCGACCAACCACGTGCCACTGGGATCGGTCGGTGCTGCGGCGCCAGCGCGGCCGCCCAAGATCATCATCACGATGGTGATCGCGACGCGCAGCACGAAGCGAAGAACGATGTTCATCTGCGATGCCTTTCGTTGCGCGGGTTGCCGCGTCAGTTCAATTGCGCCATCAGCGCGTCAGCGCCCTTGTCGAGGCCGGTGGTGGCGGCCGCGAGCGCGCCGACGCTTGCCTTGATGTCGTAGGCGCCCGGGTATTGCTTGGTGACGTAAGCGCTGATGAGGCGCGAGGTCGCGGCATCGAATATCTCGACGCCGTAGATGACCGAGCCGGTCATCATGCCCTCGCCGTCGCGCGCAGCCTGCACGCCGTTGTAGACCGCGCCGGCCATGTCGAAGCGGCTGAGCGTGCCAAGCACCGGTGTGTTGGTGACGGCACCGGTGAGCGTGAGCCTGATCCGCAGTGTGTTCGGCCCGCGCTCGCGCACCAGGGCGAAGCGGCCGCGCAGCCGATCTGCGAAGCAATTCTGCATGTAGGCGGCGAGCGTCGCCTTGTCCTTGTCGGACATGTCACCGAACTGATGGTCCTTGCCGCGGTAGACCACGACCGGATCCAGGATCACTTTATGATAGGCGCGCCAGTCGACCGGTGTGGAATAGCGGTAGGGTACGCGGCCGGAGGTGTCTGACTTGTCCGGGGCCATGTAGGCCGAGGACGCCATCTCCGAATAGGGCACGGGCGCGACCGAGGCGCAGCCGGCCGCGGCCGCGCAAAGTACCAGCGTTCCCAGACCGCGCAGGGCGATCGAGCGATCCATTCCAGACTCCTCTAGCGGCTTTCCAGGAAAGGCGACGGGGACCGCAGCCGCGTTTGGGACCAGACGCGGCTGCGGCGCTCACCATTGCCGGCCCAGGGCATCGTCCGGGGCCATGTCTGACGCCTCGGGCCGTCTCAGTGTTTCTATTTATAAAACCGACCAGTTGGTTTGTAAAGTGCTGAAATGACGGCCTGACACATTTGGCCGCAGGCGCGGTTTTGGGCAGCGGTCGGCAGGAGAGTGTTAACTATGAATCAGGCGCGTTTGCGCGGAGTTGCGGCCTTTGCCGCCGGGGCCGCCTCGGATTTGGCGGTGCGCGCCTTGGTCGTGAGGGACTTGCCCGCAAGGGACTTGGCCGTGAGGGACTTGGCCGGCTTCTCGAGCGGCCGCCACTGATCGTCATCGAGCAGGCGCGCGAACAGCCGCTGGTGCTCGTCCTTGCCAAGCGGCGACATGCCGAACAATGAGCTCAACAACAGTCCCCGCGCCGCTGCCCAGCGCAACAGCGCGAGCTCGGGGTCGGTGGCTTCCGCCTTGATCGCCTCCACCCTCTTCATCTCGCGGTCGCGCGGCAACACCATCAGGCCGGGATTCTCGACCATGGCCGCGACAAGCGCCAGCGCGGCGGAATTCGGCGATGTGGCGGCTTCCCGTACGGTGGCAAGCTGCGTCGCCAGATTGGGATTGGCCGAGGTCCCGCTGACCTGCGCCATATAGCGGGTCGAGAATTCCTCGAAATGATCCATCTGCCGTTCCAGGAGCGCCCTCAGCACGGCTTCCTTGGTGCGGAACTGGTGCATGACGCCGCCCTTGCTGAGACCGCTCTCGCGCGCGATGGCATCGAGCGTCAGCCTGCCGGGCCCGTCGCGCGCAATGATCCTGGTCGCCGCTTCGAGCGCAGCGTTGCGGGATCGTTCGGAGCGCGTGGCATTGTCCATGGCGGACTTGTCTCCGTGACAGGAGAATGAATCAAGTGAAAACAGGACGCGCTGTACATTTTTTGTGCGAACTCTGTCGAGACTTTCATCTTGCGGCGCCGAATGAGACTATGTGAGCCTCGATACCGGATGGGGACTGGGATGGGCCGGCCGTAGCTTTGCGCGCCATGACGTGCGAAGCGCTTGCGGCTGGCCTCGCTTGAGAAAGATACGACATGCCAAAACGAGTGTTGCTTGGACTCCTCCTGGCTTGCGGCCTCACGGCCTCGGCACTTGAACCGGCTCTTGCGCAAGAGCCGAAAACGGGGGGCACGATCAATGCCGTGATCCAGCCCGAGCCGCCCGGCCTGATGCTCGCGATGATCCAGAACGGTCCGACCCAGATGGTGTCGGGCAACATCTTCGAAGGCCTGCTGCGCTACAGCCCCAAGCTCGAGCCGCTTCCGGAGCTCGCCGAGAGCTGGAGCGTCGGCGAGGACGCCAAGACCTACACCTTCAAGCTCAGGAAGGGCGTCACCTGGCATGACGGCAAGCCCTTCACCTCGGCGGACGTGCTGTTCTCGATCGAGATGCTGAAGCAGACCCATGCGCGTGCCCGCAACAACCTCGCCCAGGTCGACAAGGTCGAGGCGCCCGACGATTACACGGTGGTGTTCACGCTGAAGCAGCCGTTCGGCCCGTTCCTCGGCATCTTCGAGGTCGGCTCGATGCCGATGGTGCCGAAGCATCTCTATGAAGGTACCGACTGGAAGACCAACCCCTACAACAACGCGCCGGTGGGTACCGGCCCCTTCATGTTCAAGGAATGGCAGAAGGGCTCGTTCATCCGCCTGGTCAAGAACCCCAACTATTACGAAAAGGGCAAGCCCTATATCGACGAGATCTACTGGCAGATCATTCCCGACGCCGCGGCGCGCTCGGTGGCGTATGAGACCGGCAAGGTCGACGTGCTGCCCGGCGGCTCGGTCGAGAATTTCGACGTGCCGCGGCTGTCCAAGCTGAAGGACACCTGCGTCACCGGCGCCGGCTGGGAGTTTTTCTCGCCGCTGGCCTGGCTGTGGCTGAACAACCGCCAGGGCCCGCTCGCTGACAAGCGGGTGCGTCAGGCGATCATGTTTGCGATCGACCGCGACTTCGCCAAGGACGTGATCTGGAACGGGCTCGGCAAGGTCGCGACCGGCCCGTCCGCCTCGACGATCAAGTACTACACCGCTGACGTGCCGAAATATCCCTACGATCCGGCCAAGGCCAAGGCGCTGCTGAAGGAAGCCGGCTACAAGGGCGAGAAGATCCGCCTGCTGCCGCTTGCCTATGGCGAGACCTGGCAGCGCTGGGGTGAAGCCGTCAAGCAGAACCTCCAGGACGTCGGCATGAACATCGAGACCATCGCCACCGACGTTGCCGGCGGCAACCAGAAGATCGGCGACTGGGATTACGACATCGCCTTCACCTATCTCTACCAGTACGGCGATCCGGCCCTGGGCGTCGGCCGCAACTACGTCTCCAGCGCCATCGCCAAGGGCCAAGTGTTCAACAACGTCGAGGGTTATTCCAACCCTGAGATCGACAAGCTGTTCGCCGACGGCGCGGTCGCGACCCCGGATTCCAAGCGCAAGGAGATCTACGAGAAGGCGCAGAAGATCCTGGTCGAGGACGTGCCGGTGGCCTGGATGCTCGAGCTGCAATTCCCGACCATCATGCGCTGCAAGGTCAAGAACCTGATCACGACCGGCATCGGCGTCAATGACGGCTTCAAGGACGCATGGCTCGACAAGTGAGCGTATGCCTTCCTTCACCTCTCCCCGCTTGCGGGGAGAGGTCGACGCGCTCGCAGAGCGCGGCGGGTGAGGGGGTACAGGCCCATCGGCATTTCCGCACGTGGAGAGAGGCCCCTCACCCCAACCCTCTCCCCGCAAGAGCGGGGCGAGGGAGCACACTGCCCCAGTGGCCGCTGGTCACGCTACATATGACTCCCTAGATGCTCTCCTTCGTCGCTCAGCGTATTCTGAAGGGCGTGATCGTCCTGCTCGCGATCGTCGTCCTCAACTTCTTCCTGATCCGGCTTGCGCCCGGCGACCCCGCGGTTGTGATGGCGGGCGAGGCCGGCGCCAGCGACCAGGTCTTCGTCAAGCAGCTCCGCGAAAAATTCGGCCTCGACAAGCCGCTGCCCGAACAGCTCTTCATCTACGTCAAGGGCGTCGTCACGCTCGACCTCGGCTTCTCGTTCCGCCAGCAGGCACCAGTCTCCAAGCTGATCCTGGAACGGCTGCCGGCAACGCTGCTGCTCACGCTGACCGCATTCGCGATCTCGCTGATGCTCGGCGTCCTCTTCGGTACCTTTGCCGCGCGCTTTGCCGGAACATTCCTCGACACCGCCATCACGGTGTTCGCGCTGATCTTCTACGCGATGCCGATCTTCTGGGTGGCGCTGATGGGCATCCTCTTGTTCTCGGTCACCATGGATTGGCTGCCGAGCTTCGGCTACGAGACGGTCGGCGCCAACCTCACCGGCTTCGCCCACGCGCTTGACGTCGGCGCGCACCTGATCATGCCGGCGATGACGCTGGGCCTGTTCTTCATGGCGACCTATACCCGCATGACGCGCGCCTCGATGCTCGAGGTGAAACGGCTCGACTTCGTCAAAACCGCGCGCGCGAAAGGCCTCTCCGACGCCGTGATCCAGCGCCGCCACGTGCTGCGCAACGCGCTGTTGCCGGTCGTGACACTCGCCGGCGTGCATTCCGGCACGCTGATCGGCGGCGCCGTCATCACCGAGACCGTGTTCGCCTGGCCCGGCATCGGGCGCCTGATGTACGACGCGCTGCTCCAGCGCGACTACAATCTGCTGCTCGGCGTCTTCGTGATCTGCTCTGCCATGGTGCTGATCTTCAACCTCATCACCGACCTCGTCTATCGCCTGGTCGACCCGCGCATCGAATTCGCCTCATGAAACAGTTCTGGAAATCGATGTTGCGCAGCCCGAGCGGCATCATCGGGCTCGTCATCCTGCTGCTCGCGATCTCGGTCGCGGTGTTCGGGCCGATGCTGTTTCCGAACTCGCCCTGGCGCATGGTGCAGCGGCCGTTCCTGCCGCCCTTCACGCTCTCGACGGTGCCGCTCGGCACAGATGCGCTCGGCCGTGACGTGTTCGCCGGCATGATCTTTGGCGCCCGCGTCTCGCTGCTGGTCGGCCTCGTCTCCACGCTGGTCGCGCTGGTCGTCGGCGTTCCCATCGGCGCCATGGCCGGCTATTTCGGCGGCAAGGTCGACGACACCCTGATGCGCTTCACCGAATTCTTCCAGACCATCCCGAGCTTCGCGCTCGCGATCGTGCTGGTCGCGATCCTGCAGCCCTCGATCTATTCGATCGTGGCCTCGATCGCGGTGGTGAGCTGGCCGCCGGTCGCGCGCCTCGTCCGCGGCGAGGTGCTGTCGCTGCGCACGCGCGAATATGTCCAGGCCGCCGTCGTCACCGGCCAGAGCAACACCTCGATCATCCTGCGCGAGATTTTGCCGAACGCACTGTCGCCGGTGATCGTGCTGGCCTCGCTGATGGTGGCGACCGCGATCCTGCTGGAATCCTCGCTGGCCTTCCTCGGCCTTGGTGACCCCAATCTGATTTCCTGGGGTTACATGGTCGGCGCCGGCCGCACCGTGATCCGGCAGGCCTGGTGGATCACCGTGTTTCCCGGCGTCGCCATTCTGATCTCGGTGCTTGGCCTCAATTTGATCGGCGAAGGCCTCAACGACGCGCTCAATCCGCGGCTGTCGCGCGAGGGACGCTGACCATGACCGCGCCCGCCACCGTCTCCATCAAGAACTTGCAGATCGCGCTACCCAGGGGCGCCGAGCGTCCCTTCGCGGTCGACGGCGTCTCGCTGGATCTGAAGGCCGGCAAGATCGTCTGCGTCGTCGGTGAGTCCGGCTCCGGCAAGTCAATGTGCGCACATGCGCTGATGGGCCTGTTGCCGGACACGGTTTCCGTGACCTCCGGCGAGATCATGTTCGAGGGCCGCGATCTGCTTAAGCTCAACGACGACGGCTGGCGCGACCTGCGCGGCCGCAGGCTCGCGATGATCTTCCAGGAGCCGATGACCGCGCTCAATCCGTTGATGCGGATCGGCGACCAGATGGCGGAGATGTTCGAGGCCCACGGCTTGCTCACCCCCAGGGAGCGGCGCGCAAGGGCGCTGGCGCTGGCGCGCGAGGTCGGCCTGCCCGACCCCGAGCGCATCGTGCGCGCCTATCCGCACCAGCTCTCCGGCGGTCAGCGCCAGCGCGCCATGATCGCGATGGCGCTCGCGCTGGAGCCCGCGGTGCTGGTGGCGGACGAGCCGACCACCGCGCTCGACGTCACCACGCAGGCGCAGATCCTCAAGCTGATCCGCAACCTCCAGCGCAACCGCAACATGGCGGTGATGTTCATCACCCATGACTTTGGTGTGGTCGCCGACATCGCCGATCAGGTCGTGGTGCTTCGCCATGGCAAGGTGGTGGAGGAAGGTCCGGCCGCCACCGTCTTCAACGAGCCGCAGCACGACTACACCAAGGCGCTGCTCGCCGCGGTCCCGACGATGGATCCGCCCGTGCGCCAGCCGCTCGACGACCAGGCCAGGGCCGTCGAGGTGATCGGGCTGGACAAGACCTATGTCACGTCAGGCGGCTGGTTCCGCGAGGACCGCCGTGTCGACGCCGCGCGGCAAGTCAACTTCAACATCCTCAAGGGCGAGACGCTCGGTCTCGTCGGCGAATCCGGCTCCGGCAAATCGTCGGTGGCGCGTCTGGTGATGCGGCTGATCGAAGCCGACCGAGGCACGGTGCGGATCGGCGAGACCGATCTCACCTCACTCTCGGGCCGGGCGCTGCGCGCCGAACGTCATCGCATCCAGATGATCTTCCAGGATCCGTTCGCCTCGCTCAATCCGCGGCGCAAGATCGGTCACATCATCGCCGACGGCCCGATCGCGGCCGGCATCGACCCGAAGGTGGCGTTCGAGCGCGCGCGCGATCTGCTGAAAATGGTCGGCCTGGACGCCGGCTCACTCGAACGCTACCCACACGAATTCTCCGGCGGCCAGCGCCAGCGCATCGGTATCGCGCGCGCGCTCGCGCTCGAGCCCGAGATCATCGTCGCCGACGAAGCCGTCTCCGCGCTCGACGTCTCCGTGCAGGCGCAGGTGCTACGACTGCTCGAAGACCTCAAGGGCCGCCTCGGCCTCTCGATGCTCTTCATCACCCACGACTTACGCGTTGCCGCGCAAATCTGCGACCGCATCGCGGTGATGCAGCGCGGCGCCATCGTCGAGTTGAAGCCGACCGCACAACTCTTCGCCGCACCGGAGCACGCCTATACGCGCGAGCTCCTGGCTGCGGTGCCGGGCCGCAAGGAGCGCGCGCCGGCGGCATGAGGCCGCAGTTCTGTTATCGCTTGGTCGAAGGATTTGTGTTGTTCCAGGTGGGGACCGAGTTGGTCACGCCGACGGAAGGCTGAGTGGACGTTCCGACCGACGGCGCGGTGACCGTCCCGACAGCCTGTCCGGAACTTCCAATCGTACCTTGCTGTACGGGCGCCCCGGGGGTGCTGTGCGTGCTGTTTTGTACGCCTGTTCCCGACGTTTGCGCGCTTGTGGCGAACGGTGATGCCACAAATCCGATGGCGATAAGTGCAGCAATAGAGATTTTCGTTTTTGTCATGGCTAGTCCTTTCGGGCGGTCCCTCAGTCGCGTCGGCCGTTCAGCTGTCGAACCGCACGGGCACTGAGCAACCTTACAACTCCACGCGCGTGCAAATGTGCCGCAACACAGTCATGCTGTGCGTCTCAGCACGCCATCACGATGACTCGACGAGCGTCTCGGGCCGGACGCAAGGAGTGTGCTCCGGCCGCGTGCGCCGTGGCATCGCTCCGGTATCCCGCTCCGCTCCCACAACGGAGCAGTCACGAGCTTTTTATACCTCGTGACCGCCTGCACGGCTGCGAAACAAACGCCGGCACCCCACTTCGGAATGGAATGATTTCCATCATCTGATGATGGACTTGCCGATTTGTTTGGAGCGAACATGGGCCAGATTATTCAATTCGTCTCGAAATCCGAGCGCGAACGCTTGCGCCTCATCCAGGAGGCGCGCGCGATCTACGACAGCATCTTCCCGTCGGCTGACCCGGCCGGCGAGCAGCCGGACAAGGCGGCGATCGGTCGCGCGGCCGGCAGCGACGTAGGAAATCTGGCGTGATCAAGATCATCGCCGTGCTCTGCAGCCTCTCCTCTCCGGGGAATTGTCACGAGCAGATCGTCACCACGTCGGACTTCGCCAATGTTTCGATGCAGTCCTGCCTGACGGGCGCGCCGCAGCTTGCCGAATGGATGAACCAGCATCCGGCCGAGCGCCTGGCGGGATGGCGCTGCGTGTTCGGTCAACAGACCGGCAGGGGTGCCTGAGGCCAGGGGTCGCCTGATCGGGGCGTTGCGATCCGGTTGAACCGTGACGAGCATGCGTCGCCGGGCTAGGATGGTGACGCTGCTTGGCAGAGGGGGAAACCGGATGGAGGTCGCCAGCCTCGTTCTTCCCGTCTTCGCGATCATCGTCACCGGCTGGCTTGCCGGTACGTCAGGCTATCTCTCGCGTACACTTGCCGACGCGCTGGTGCATTTCGCCTACAACGTCGCGATGCCGGCGCTGCTGATCGTCACGATCGCGCAGGAGCCGGCACGCAATCTGCTGGAATGGCGCTTCCTGCTCGCGTTCGGCGGCGGCTCCCTGATCTGCTTCACACTGGTCTTCCTGGCGGTCCGCGCCGGCGGAAGGCACGACCTCGCCAGCAGCACCATCCATGGCATGGCGGCAGCGATGACCAATACCGGCTTCGTGGCGCTGCCGATCCTGCACGCGATCTACGGACAGCCGGCTGTCCTGCCCGCTGCGGTGGCGACGGTGTTCGTCGCCGCCGTGATGTTTCCAATCACGGTCATCCTGCTGGAAAGAGACGCGCGCGGGATGTCTGCGCCGTCGGCTGGCCTCGCAAAGCAGATCCTGCTCAATCCGATGGTGCTGTCGACCTTGATTGGTCTTGTCTGGGCGATCACGGGCTTGCCGATCCCGGCCCCGGCCGCGGCCTATCTGAACATGATCGCCGCCGCGCTCACGCCCTGCGCGCTGTTTGCCATCGGGCTCGGCCTGTCGGTCGAAGGCCTGCGGTCGAACCTCACCGCATCGTTCGCACTCGCCGCCGTGAAACTGGTGATCATGCCGCTGATCGTCTACGGACTTTGCGTGATCACCGGCCTCAATCCCCTCTACACCGTTGCCGCCGTCATCTGCGCGGCCGTGCCGACGGCGAAAACCGTCTACGTGCTGGCGCACGAACACAAGGTCGAGGAGAAACTGGTCGCGGCCACGGTCTCGGTCACGACGATGCTCTCGGTCGCGACATTGCTGGTCGCGTTGTATCTGTTGTCGGCACTGGCGACCGGCGCGCGTTAAAGCGCGCATCAGATTGATCCTTATGTGAACGGCGGATTGGTGTTGCTCCAGGTCGGGACTGCGTTGGTCATGCCGATCGACGACCAGTTGTACGTTCCGATCGAAGGCGCCGTGACCGTCCCCATCGACTGGCCGGACGACCTGACTGAGTTGATATCGCTCTGACATGTCCGGTTCCCGCTTAACCCGGGCATCGGATTGGAAGCACACGTCCGGGAAAAACGGGGAGCCGACCTTGCGTCGTACGGCCTTGCATACCAGATCCTCAACCATCTGAATGTGCAGATGATCGCTCGCACCGCCCGCGCAAATTGTCATCAACGTGTCATCTCAACGTCAACCAACGCCGAGTCCCATGCGGTGGACCAACGCGCTCTCGATCATGCTGGCGCTGGGCGCGTTCTTCCAGGCGCGGTGCGTCGATGCAGCCTCCGCGCCGCCAGCACCACCCGCCCCGCCGGTGGTGTCGGCTGGCGTCACCGGTCCCCGGCAAACCGTGTTCGATACGCGGAACAGCTGCGAACAAATCGACATCCCTGACGCACCCGCCCGCGCGTTTCGTGACGATCGCAACATCGTCCACCTGATCGCAACGCATTACGTCGCTCGCGCCGCGATCGGTCCGAACTTGAATCAGGTCAAACACGATTGCCGTGTGATCTATCGCTCGCCCAAGGACCCTGATCCCTCGCATTTTCAAGACAACAACTGGCTCTATTCCTACTACACCGAGGACGGTCGCCGGATCGCAGCCCTGGTCCACAGCGAATACGATGCCGACGAGATCCCCAAGATGTGCGCGACGCCGAAGGATCCCAACAATTGCTGGTGGAACACGGTGACCTTCGCGCAGTCGCTCGACGGCGGCTACAGCTTCGCCGTGCCACCGCCTCCGAAGAACCTCGTGGCGGCCATTCCCTATCGGTATGTCGTCGGGAATCGCGCCAGCGCCTACGGCTACAACACGCCCACGAACATCATGAAGATCGGCGGGCTCTATTACGCTCTGGTCAATGACTGGCCCTACAAGGCGCAGAAATACGGTCCTTGCGTCATCCGGACTCCGGATGTGTTCAGTCCCGGGTCGTGGCGGGCCTGGGACGGGAAGGATTTCACCATCCGCTTCGCCGACCCTTATCGGGAAAACGTTGCGAAGCCCGAGGAGCATGTGTGCGAGCCGGTCCTGGCCGGCGCTGCCGAGAGTCTCGTGCTGCACCCGGAGACGGGCACGTTCATCTCGACACAATACGCACCCGACAGCCGCTTCGGCGGACCGGCCGGGTTCTACATCCAGGCCTCACGCGACCTCATGCATTGGTCGAAGCCGACTCTGCTGGCGAAGCTCAGTGAGCTTCAAGCGACGGACGGGCCGGGCAAGTGGACCTACGACTACGTCAGCCTCATCGATCCGACCTCGACCGACCGCAATTTTTCGACCATCTCCGACCATCCTTACATGTACTATGTGCGGTCCGATGGGACCCACCCACCATATGTGAGGGTGCTATTCCGGCGTCAGGTGAGCCTGCACTTCGGCGGCTAGGCGAAACATAGGCCGCGTCCGTCAGAACGAGGCCGCAGCTTCCCTCGCGTCGAGAATCGCACTCTATCTCGCCGGCGGATTGGTGTTGCTCCAGGTCGGGACCGCGTTGGTTACGCCCACCGACGGCCAGTTGTACGTTCCGATCGATGGTGCGGTGACCGTGCCGACCGTCTGTCCCGACGACCCGTAAGCCGCCCTGGGCTGCGCCGCCGACGCTCCGGCACCGCTATAGGCCGGGGCCACCACACTCGTGTTGTAATAATGCCTGCTCGACCGGTGCTTCTTCGCTTCGGCCGCGGACGGCGCGGCAAGCAGTCCGGCAGTGATGAGTGCGGCAATGGCGAGTTTGATGCTTGTCATGGTTGATCCCTTAGCTGCCGGGTCGCGCTGTGGCATCTGTTGCTTCACCTGCAGATTTCCATAGGCCTCCTGTTCATAACTCCGTGCGCGCGTGAAGGTGCCGCAGCCGGAGCGCGTGCTCCCCGCCTTCGGATGGACCCGAATCAGCGCTAGTGCATTGCTTTCAGTGACTTCCCTGGACGCAAGCAGCATGACCGGCCCCGAACTGAAGCAACTCCGCAACGACCTCTCCGACGCGCTCGAGCGCAAGCTCACTGCGGCCGACATGGCCAGGCTGTGCGGCTTGCCGGAGAAGGGCGGCGCCGACACGATCCGGCGCTGGGAGGTGCGCGGCCCGACACCGTCTGCGACGAAGATCCTGCGCGTGCTCGCGATGGCGAGCGAACGTTATCCGATCCTGGAGAAGTTCGATATCTTCGATCGTCACGACGTGCGCGAGGAAGACCGGCCGGCAAAGCGCGCGGCCTTCCGCGAACAGATGCGCGATGAGGCGCGGCGGCGTCTTGGTTAACGCAAGCCGCGGGGAAGTTACCCGAGGCGTGCGAAGTTAAGCCTTCCTTCAGCGTTTCTTAAGCCGCCATTAAGCACGAAAATCATTTGCAGCCCAATAAGTTAGGTTGACCGCCGCTGTGCCACGGATGTGACTGCATTTTCGTCAAAAGCGAGCTATCTGCAAAACCAACGATGGCGCGGAAAGCGCGCCTTCCGGGGACCTAAGTGTTGGAGTTTGGACTATGAAGAAGATTCTGTTTGCGACCGTTGCGCTGCTCGCGGCGGGTGCAGCCGCGCCGGCGATTGGTGCCGATCTCGGTAACCGCGGCTACTACAAGGCCCCCGCGCCGGCCTACGCCGCGCCGATCTACAACTGGACCGGCTTCTACATCGGCGGCCATCTCGGCGGCGCGTTCTCCAGCGACAACAATTTCAGCGGCCTCTCCACCGGCAACAACGGCAACGGCCGTTTCCTCGGCGGCGTGCAGGTTGGTGCGGACTGGCAGTTCAACCCGAACTTCGTAGTCGGCGTCGAAGGCCAGTATTCCTGGCTCTCCGGCAGCGTCGGCGCGGTGTTCCCGGGTGGCGTCGCCTACACCAATGACCAGCGTGGCCTCGGCTCGATCACCGGCCGTGTCGGCTACACCTGGGGCCCGGGCCTGCTCTACGTAAAGGGCGGCTACGCCTATTCGGACAACAACGAGAAGGTGACCGTCGGCGGCGCGCCGACCGGTTTCATCATCGATGGCGATCACCGCAACGGCTACACCGTTGGCGCCGGCATCGAATACATGTTCGCTCCGAACTGGTCGGCCAAGGCCGAGTACCAGTATTACAATTTCGGCGACGCGCACTTCACCGCGGGCCCGCTGGCGGGCACCGGCAACTTCACCACCGACGATCACACCGTCAAGGCGGGCCTCAACTACCGCTTCAACTGGGCAAGCCCGGTCGTCGCGCGCTACTGATCGCGCCTTTAAAACCGCATCGCGACAAAGGGCCGGCAACTCTGCCGGCCCTTTCTTTTTTCGCTGTGCGGAACAGATGCAAGCGATTGTGCAACTTGCGATTTTTTAACCCGACCGAAGGATACTTCGCGGCGAAAACATAAAGATCACGCGTGGGGGAATTTCGATGGCGATCCGTCTGGGCGTTAGCCGTTTGCTTGGTCGATTCAAGCCTCGTTTCAAGATGCCAAAATGGGGCGTACGCGGCAGCCTGTTCTCTGCCTTCGCTGTGATCACGGGCATGGGCCTCGTGATCGCAGCCGGCGCCGGCTTCGTGTTCAATCATCTGGGCGCGACCATGATGGATCTGAGCGGCCGCGACATTCCGCGCCTCTCCGCCAGCCTTCAGCTCGCCTCGCAGAGCGCAACGCTCGCGGCGCAGGGTCCGGGCCTGCTGGCTTCACCTTCTGAAGACGCGCTGAAGGAACGCACCAAGAGCGTGAAGGACATCCAGCAGCTCACCATGGCCAAGCTCGGCGAGATCATCGAGCTCGGCGCCGACAAGCAGATCGCGACTGCGCTGAGCGACACCGCCAAGAGCATCGACGAAGCCACCCAGAGCCTGGTCTCGGCCGCGCGCGAACGGCTCGAAACCGGCGCGCTGCACGACAAGCAGTACGAAGCGCTGCGCAAGGCCCAGCTCGCCTTCGTCGGCGCGGCGGACCCGGCGATGCTGGATGCGCAGACACGCCTCAACGCGATCCTGGGCGCAGCGGACGTGTCCGCCGACGATGCCACCGAGGCTGCCCGCACCGTCGCGCAGATCTCGACGATCTCCGCCAACGGCAATCTGATGGCTGCCGACATGATGGCGGCGCTCTCGGCCAACAACAGCGATACGCTGGAGGTGATCGAGAAGGAGTTCAAGGCGACGCGCGACCGCGTCAAGTCGAACCTCGAGGACCTGCCGAAGGTTTCTTCGATGCAGGCGATGCGCGATGCCGTGCAAAAGCTGTTCGCCTTCGGCGAAGGCAAGAGCGGCGTGTTCAAGATCCGCCAGAAGGAGCTCGATTCCATCGATTACGGCCAGACCATCCTGGACGAGACCCGCAAGCTCAACGTCGGCCTCGGCATCAGCGTGCAGCAGCTCGTCGACGGCGTGCAAAAGGAGACCAACGCGTCGACCTTCCAGGCGCGGCAGGAGATCTCGCTGGCGACGACCGCGATGCTGGCGCTGGGTGCGCTGATGCTGGTCGGCTCGGCGCTGTTCGTCTGGCTCTATGTCGGCCGCAACATCCTGCGCCGCATTCGCGAGCTTCAGCGTGCAATGCAGCTGCTCTCTGCCGGCGACCTCGACACCGAGATCGTCCGCTCCCGGCAGAACGACGAGATCGGCGCGATGAAGGAAACGCTGACGGTGTTCCGCGACAGCATGATCGAAGCCCGGGCGCTTGCGAGCGAGCAGGACAAGGACCGTGTCGCCAAGGCCGAGCGCGCGGCGCACATGGAGGCGAAGATCGCCGAGTTCGAAAGCACCGTGCGCTCCGCACTCAACAATCTCGCACAGTCCGCCAATTCGATGCAGTCGACCGCGCAGAGCATGTCGAACACCGCCGACCAGTCCAACGCGCTGGTGAACGCGGTCGCCTCCGCCGCCGAGGAAACCTCGGTCAACGTGCAGACCGTGTCGTCAGGCACCGAGCAGCTCTCCTCCTCGATCGAGGAGATCAGCAAGCAGGTCGTCACCTCGGCCGCGATCGCCAGGAAGGCAGTCGACGAAGCGGGTGCCACCGACACCACGGTGCAGAGCCTCGCCGACAGTGCGAGCCGCATCAGCGTCGTCGTCGACCTGATCCAGACCATCGCCTCGCAGACCAATCTGCTCGCGCTCAACGCCACCATCGAGGCGGCGCGCGCGGGCGAGGCCGGCCGCGGCTTCGCGGTGGTCGCCTCCGAGGTCAAGAGCCTCGCCAGCCAGACCGCGAAGGCGACGGAAGAAATCCGCACCCAGATCGCCAGCATGCAGCAGGTCACGACTTCCGCGGTCGGCGCGATCCAGGGCATCGGCCGGATCATCGGTGAGATCAACGACGTCACCACCACGATCGCGGCCGCGGTCGAGGAACAGGGCGCGGCCACCCGCGAGATCGCCCGCAACATCCAGCATGCCGCCGGCGGCACCAGCGAGGTCTCCAGCAACATCGTCGGCGTCTCCACGGCGTCCGCCGAGGCCGGCGCTGCGGCGAACGAAGTGCTGGGCGCCTCCGATGCGCTGCGCCGCGAAGCCGACATGCTGCGCGGAGAGATCGACGCGTTCCTCAACAACATGCGGGCGGCGTAAGACGCCGGCCTCCGGCCGTAGCCCGGATTGCGCTTCGCTCCATCCGGGCTACGGAATACAGCCGGAATGTCCGCTATGCGGGCTATCCTCGCGTCTTTTTTCGGCTGGCGCCCCGCTCGCGCTGGGTTTAATCCGGTGGGATGAACGCAAAAATCGACACCGCGCCGTCCTCGGCCGAGGCCCTGCGCTACCCCTGGGACCAGCATCCCGGCCCCGAAGAGGTCGTGGAGGTCAGGCCCGGTGTGTTGTGGGCGCGGCTGAAATTGCCGTTCCGCCTCAACCACGTGAACATCTATCTGCTCGCCGATGGCGACGGCTATGCGATGGTCGACGCCGGCTTCGGCAACGAGGAGACGATCGAGGCCTGGACCAAACTGTTCGACGGGCCGCTAAAGGGCGTCAAGATCACGCGCCTGATCGTCACCCATTCGCATCCCGACCATGTCGGTCTCGCCGGGTGGGTCGTCGAACGATTCAACTGCCCGCTGGTGATGTCGCAGGTCGAATATCTGCAATCGGTCTATCACCAGAATCGCGGCACCGAGGAACGGCGCGAGGCGCAGCGGCTGTTCTTCCGCCGCCACGGCATGGACGAGTCGCTCACCGAAAAGCTGCTCGGCCGCGGCCAGGATTATCTCAAGCAGGTGTCGGTGCTGCCGCCGTCCTACCGCCGCATCTCGCATGGCGACGAGGTCGTGATCGGCACCCGCCGCTTCAAGGTGATCACCGGCGGCGGCCACGCCCTCGACCAGGTGATGCTGTATTGCGCCGACGACAAGCTGTTCCTCTCCGCCGACCAGGTGCTGAGCAAGATCTCGCCGAACGTCAGCGTCTGGGCGGTCGAACCCGACCAGAACTCGCTCGGCGAATATCTGGCCTCGCTCGCCAGCCTCACCACCACCCTGCCCTATGACCTGCTGGTGCTGCCCGGCCACGGCGTGCCGTTCTACGGACTCAAGACTCGTATCAAGCAGCTGGCCGATCATCACGAGGAGCGCTGCCGCCTGATCGCGGAAGCCTGCCGCGAGGTGCCACAGACCTCGCGCGCCCTGGTGCCTGTCGTGTTCAACAAGCACGTGCTGGACGAGCACCAGATGGGCTTTGCCGCCGGCGAGCTCGTCGCCCACGTCAACTACATGATCGTCGAGGGCCGGCTGACGGCCGAGACGAAGGACGGCGTGCTCCAGTTCAGGACGACATGAGCTTGCGTTTGCCTCTCCCGCAAGCGGGGCGAGGGAGCAGACCTTACTTCATATTCGCGATCGCATGCAGCGCCGCGATATAGCCGAACGGGCCCAGCCCGCAGATCACGCCGGTCGCCACGAACGAAATCTTCGAGTGGCGGTGATATTCGTCGCGAGCGTGGATGTTGGAGATGTGGACTTCCAGCACCGGGCCCTCGAACGTCTTGATCGCGTCCATGATCGAAACCGAGGTGAAGGAGAGGCCGGCCGGATTGATGACGATGGCATCGGCGTCCTGCCGCGCCGACTGGATCAGATCAACCAGCACGCCTTCATGGTTGGACTGATGGAAAGCGAGCTTGAGCCCGAGCTTGGCAGCCACTTCTTCGCAGCTCGCATTGACCTCTGCGAGCGTCGTGGTGCCGTAGATATGCGGCTCGCGGATGCCGAGCATGTTGAGGTTGGGACCGTTGAGGATCATCACGCGTTTCATGGGGGTCCTTTCGAAGAAGAGGTTGGTTGAGCATGCCCCGTGCAACGGTGCATGCGCCACGCAATTCGGATTGGTTGAAGCCAGTGGCCGCGGTCAGGAAAGCGCGCGCCGAGCCGCAGGGGAAGGCCCCGGCCGGCCAGGTGCACACCTCAGCGGATGGTGCAGAGCAGCATTATATGTCGCGTGAACTTGATCGGGATCAAACGGCAAATCGCACGATAGGGCATTTTGCCCAAATGCCCCTCACGGCCAAATGTGGGATAGCGCATAGACATTAGAGCGGGAAAAGCTCTAAGAAGATGCGAGCCCTTGGTCCGGTTCCGTTGCAGGTTTGCCGATGGATTACAGCCAGTTCTTCAATTCCGCCCTTGATCGCCTCCACACTGAACGGCGCTACCGCGTGTTCGCCGATCTCGAGCGCATCGCCGGCCGGTTCCCGCATGCGCTCTGGCACTCGCCCAAGGGCAAGCGCGACGTCGTGATCTGGTGCTCCAACGATTATCTCGGCATGGGCCAGCACCCGAAGGTGGTGGGCGCCATGGTCGAGACCGCGACCCGCGTCGGCACCGGCGCCGGCGGCACCCGCAACATCGCCGGCACGCATCATCCGCTGGTGCAGCTTGAAGCCGAGCTCGCCGACCTCCACGGCAAGGAAGCCGCGCTGCTGTTCACCTCGGGCTATGTCTCAAACCAGACCGGCATCGCGACGATCGCAAAGCTCATTCCGAACTGCCTGATCCTGTCGGACGAGCTCAACCACAATTCGATGATCGAGGGCATCCGCCAATCCGGCTGCGAGCGCGTCGTGTTCCGCCACAACGACCTCGCCGACCTCGAAGCGCTGTTGAAGGCGGCGGGTCCGAACCGGCCGAAGCTGATCGCCTGCGAGAGCCTTTATTCCATGGACGGCGACGTCGCTCCGCTCGCAAAAATCTGCGATCTCGCCGAGAAATACGGCGCGATGACCTATGTCGACGAGGTCCACGCCGTCGGCATGTACGGCCCGCGCGGCGGCGGCATCGCCGAGCGTGACGGCGTCATGCATCGCATCGATATTCTCGAAGGCACCCTCGCAAAGGCGTTCGGCTGCCTCGGCGGCTATATCGCGGCCAACGGCCAGATCATCGACGCCGTGCGCTCCTATGCGCCGGGCTTCATCTTCACCACCGCGCTGCCGCCGGCGATCTGCTCGGCTGCGACCGCCGCGATCAAGCATCTGAAGACCTCGAATTGGGAGCGCGAGCGCCATCAGGACCGCGCTGCCCGCGTCAAGGCGATCCTCAATGCCGCAGGCCTGCCGGTGATGTCGAGCGATACCCACATCGTACCGCTGTTCATCGGCGATGCCGAGAAATGCAAGCAGGCCTCCGACCTGCTGCTCGAAGAGCACGGCATCTATATCCAGCCGATCAACTATCCGACGGTCGCCAAGGGCACCGAGCGCCTGCGCATCACGCCCTCGCCCTATCACGACGACGGCCTGATCGATCAGCTCGCCGAAGCCCTGCTGCAGGTGTGGGACCGCCTCGGCCTGCCGCTCCGCGAAAAGTCGCTGGCGGCGGAGTAGGGCTTTTCTTTCGCCTCTCCCCGCAAGCGGGGCGAGGGAGAGCGGGTGGCTCGCCCCACCACTTAACGACAACCCCAGTTCCTACCCCCGCCGGGCATTTCGCTGTCGCTTGCGCCCGCCCAACGCGCTAGATTTGCAGGGAAAATGAGACCGGGCGCCGTCGCGCCCAGGGAGAAGCGCGCTCGCAATGCTGCACGACTGGGGCGTGATTGCCGCCGCCTTCGGCTATATCGGCTTCCTGTTCCTGGTGGCGAGCCATGGCGACCGCCGCTCGCCAGCCGGACCCGGCCGCGCGTCCGGGCTGATCTATCCGCTGTCGCTGGCGATCTACTGCACCTCCTGGACCTTCTTCGGCTCGGTTGGCTTCGCCACCCGCACCTCGACCGACTTCCTCGCGATCTATGTCGGCCCGATCCTGATGATCGGCCTCGGCGCCGGCGTGCTCCGCCGCGTGATCCAGCTCGCCAAGGCCCACAACATCACCTCGATCGCCGACTTCATCGGCGCGCGCTACGGCAAGAGCCAGGCGGTGGCGGCCACCGTGGCGCTGATCGCGATCATCGGCTCGGTGCCCTACATCGCGCTCCAACTGAAAGCGGTCGCCTCGTCGCTCGAAACCATCCTGAGCGAGGACCAGGCCTTCTCCCACATCCCGATCCTCGGCGACATGGCGCTGATGGTGACGCTGGCGATGGCGGCCTTCGCCGTGCTGTTCGGCACGCGGCAGACCGACGCCACCGAGCACCAGCACGGCCTGATGCTGGCGGTCGCGACCGAATCCATCATCAAGCTGGTCGCCTTCCTCGCCGCCGGCATCTTCGTCACCTTCTGGATGTTCTCGCCGCATGAATTGATCGAGCGCGCGATGAAGACGCCGGAGGCGGTGCGCGCCATCAACTATTCGCCGTCGATCGGCAACTTCCTCACCATGACGCTGCTGTCGCTGTGCGCGATCATGCTGCTGCCGCGCCAGTTCCACGTCAGCGTGGTCGAGAACTCCAGCGATGCCGAGGTCGGCCGCGCCCGCTGGCTGTTTCCGCTCTATCTCGTCGCCATCAATCTGTTCGTGATCCCGATCGCGCTCGCCGGCCTCGTCAGCTTCCCGTTCGGCGCGGCAGATCCGGATATGTACGTGCTGGCGTTGCCGATGGAAGGCGGCGCGGATCTGCTCAGCGTCGCCATCTTCGTTGGCGGGCTTTCGGCGGCAACCGCGATGGTGATCGTCGAATGCGTCGCGCTCTCCATCATGGTCTCGAACGATCTCGTGGTACCCCTGGTGTTGCAACGGCGGCCGGAGGGACGCACCGGCGGCGCCGATTTCAGCGATTTCCTGCTGCGCTCGCGACGCCTGGCGATCTTCGCCATCATGGTGATGGCCTATTTCTACTACCGCGCGCTCGGCAACACCCAGCTCGCGGCGATCGGCCTCTTGTCCTTTGCCGCGATCGCCCAACTCGCGCCGAGCTTCTTCGGCGGGCTGCTGTGGCGGCGCGCCACCGCGCGCGGCGCCATCGGCGGCATGCTGGTCGGCTTCGCCGTGTGGCTCTACACGCTGTTCATCCCGAGCTTCATGGATTCCTCGACCGCGGGCATCCTGCTGCTCCAGCACGGCCCGTTCGGGATCGAGGCGTTGCGGCCGCAGGCGCTGTTCGGCGCCGATTTGCCGCCGCTGATGCACGGCGTGATCTGGTCGCTGTCGCTCAACATCCTCACCTATGTGCTGCTGTCGCTGGCGCGCCGGCCGTCGTCGATCGAGCTGGTGCAGGCCGATCTGTTCGTACCCAACACGCTCGCGCCGATCGCCCCGAGCTTCCGCCGCTGGCGCACCACCGTCACGGTGCAGGACATTCAGACCACGGTCGCGCAATATCTCGGGCCCGACCGCGCCCGTCATTCGTTCGAGGCGTTCTCGGCGCGGCGCAATGTGCGGCTCGAGCCGGCCGCGCCCGCCGATTTCGAGCTGTTGCAGCACGCCGAGCACCTGATCGCCTCATCGATTGGCGCGGCCTCCTCGCGCCTCGTGATGTCGCTCTTGTTGCGCAAGCGCACGGTCTCCGCGAAAGCCGCGCTAAAGCTGCTCGACGATTCCCATGCGGCGCTGCACTTCAACCGCGAGGTCCTCCAGACCGCGCTCAACCATGTCCGCCAGGGCATTGCGGTGTTCGACGACGATCTGCAACTGATCTGCTCCAACCGGCAGTTCGGCGATCTCCTCAACGTTCCCCCGCACTTCATCCAGTTCGGCACGCCGCTGCGCGAAATCCTGGAATTCATGGACGTGAGCAATCCGGCCGATCCGGTCGAGCGCGAAGCCATGCTGGAGCGGCGGCTGGCCGCCTATACCACCGACAGCGAGCCCTATCTCGAGCGCCTGCCGGACCGCCATATGGTGATCGAGGTGCTGACCAACCGCATGCCCGGCAGCGGCTTCGTCATCACCTTCACCGACGTCACGCCCACCTTCGAAGCGGCGGAAGCGCTGGAGCGCGCCAACGCGACGCTGGAAAAGCGCGTGCGCGACCGCACCGAGGAATTGACCCGGCTGAACTCGGAGCTGGCGCTGGCCAAGAGCGCGGCGGAAGACGCCAGCATCTCCAAGACACGTTTTCTTGCCGCCGCCAGCCACGACATTCTTCAGCCGCTGAACGCGGCGCGGCTCTATGTCACGAGCCTGGTCGAGCGCCAGCACAACGGCGAGGAGACACGGCTGGTCGAGAACATCGACGAATCTCTCCAGGCGATCGAAGAGATCCTCGGCGCGCTGCTCGACATCTCCAGGCTGGACGCCGGCGCGATGGCAACCTCGATATCGAGCTTCAAGATGGCCGATCTGATGCGCTCGCTGGAGATCGAGTTCGCGCCGGTCGCGCGTGCCAAAGGCCTGGCGCTCGCCTTCGTGCCCTGCTCGCTGCCGGTCGAGTCCGATCGCCTGCTGCTGCGACGCCTGCTCCAGAACCTGATCTCCAACGCGATCAAATATACCCCGCGCGGCCGTGTGCTGGTCGGCTGCCGCCGCCGCGGCGCCTCGCTCAAGATCTGCGTCCACGACACCGGCGTCGGCATCCCCGCGGTCAAGCGCGGCGAGATCTTCAAGGAATTCCACCGCCTCGAGCAGGGCGCGCGGATCGCGCGCGGCCTCGGCCTTGGCCTGTCGATCGTCGAACGGCTGGCGCGCGTGCTCAACCACGGCATCGCCATCGACTCCAATACAGGCGGCGGCTCGGTATTCTCGGTGACCGTGCCGACGGCAAAGGCGATCACCCTCACCGCCGCCGTCACCAGCGCGACACCCCTGGCGCGCACACCGATCGCGGGCGCGCTGATCGTCTGCATCGAAAACGATGCCGCGATCCTGGACGGCATGCGCACGCTCTTGAAGGCCTGGGACGCCGAGGTGATCGCGGTCACCGATCCCGAAGGCGCGATCGCCGCGATCGAAGCTGCCGGCAAGCGCGTCACCGGGCTGCTGGTCGACTATCATCTCGACCGCGGCAACGGCATCGGCGCGATTCGCGACATCCGCCGCCGCTTCGGCGACGCCATCCCCGCGATCCTGATCACCGCCGATCGCAGCCCCGCGGTTCAGCTTGCCGCCCGCGATGAGAAGATTGCGGTGCTCAACAAGCCGGTGAAGCCGGCCTCGCTCCGCGCCCTGCTTGGACAGTGGCGCACGCAACAGATGGTGGCGGCGGAGTGAGGGGGCAGCTTCAGGGGCTGCTTGCATCCAGGGCGCGATAACAAAAACAGCGAAAACAACCCCATGCACCGTAGCCGGCTGCAGCAAAATCAAGGGCTTGCGGATTTTACGAAATGCTGTTGACCCGTCGGGCAAAACAGGGGCATAATGCCATCATCGCCAAAGCTCTCGATCGAAGCAAAGCTCAGCAAACAGCTCGCTTGCGCCCTAGCCTTGGGGATGCCTGTTCAAGCGCGCCCGCAGTCAGCCTCATCACAGCGCGCGAGAACTACCCCGTCGGGGTGCCCTGCCGCCATTGCCCGCCGGCGATCTTCGCGGCCGCGATCACGGCCTGCGTCCGGCTCTCGACACCGAGCTTTTGCAGGATCGCCGAGACGTGCGCCTTGATGGTGGCCTCGGAGACGCCGAGCTCATAAGCGATCTGCTTGTTGAGCAACCCCTCCGACAGCATCATCAGCACCCGCACCTGCTGCGGGGTCAGCGTCACCAGGCGGTCGCGCAGGCGCGTCATGTCGGGGTCAGCGGCCGCCGACAGGTCGGTGTCGGCGGGAACCCAGACGTCGCCCTCCATCACCTTGAGGATGGCGTCGCGCAACGTCTCGACGCCGAACCGCTTCGGAATGAAGCCGGAGGCGCCGAAATCAAGCGAGCGGCGGATCGTGGCGCCGTCGTCGGAGGCCGAGACGATCACCACCGGGATCGCCGGATATTGCGCGCGCAGATAGATCAGGCCGGAAAAGCCTGAGATCCCCGGCATCGAGAGGTCGAGCAGGATCAGGTCGACGTCCGAGGTCTGTTCCAGGAGCTTGGTCAGGTCCTCGAACGACCCGGCCTCGTCGATCCTGGCCGAGGTCAGGACGCCAGCCACCGCCTGCCGCAACGCATCGCGGAACAGGGGATGGTCATCGGCAATGACGAGATGGGTCGAGGGAGCGTTCATCGTTCTCTTGCTGTCGTTCGTCACCCGGCCAGTAGTCCGGACCGGCGCAATGGTCAATTCTTCCCCGACCGCCCGTGGCATGCAAGGGCACATTATTCCTTTGCAGGAAAGGGGTTAATCCATCGCCCCGTGCCACGACGCTGCACTATAGGTCCGCATCGTCAGCTGCACGTCAGTGCGCAAAGCCGAAAGTCGTATTGGGGCCGGTTTCACGCCGATGTTACCTTGCGGGCAAGACTTGGATTGATCCGGCATGGCCGGACATCCGAGGCGCGAGGAAACGACATTCGGGGAGACAACTATGACAATGGCAGCGGCCGCCGGCGGCGTCGGGGCGCGGGGAATGACCGGCGAAGAGAAAAAGGTCATCTTCGCATCTTCACTCGGTACCGTGTTCGAATGGTACGACTTCTACCTGTACGGATGGACCGCAGCCCAGATCGGCAAGGCGTTCTACTCGGCATTCGACGCCAACACGCAGTTCATCTTCGCGCTGCTGACCTTCTCGGCGGGCTTCCTGGTTCGCCCGCTCGGCGCGCTGGTGTTCGGCCGGGTCGGCGATCTCGTCGGCCGCAAATACACCTTCCTCGTCACCATCACCATCATGGGCATGTCGACCTTCCTGGTCGGCCTGACGCCGGGCTACCAGACGATCGGCTGGCTGGCCCCGACGATCCTTATCGGCCTGCGTCTTCTGCAAGGTCTTGCCCTCGGCGGCGAGTACGGTGGTGCAGCCACCTACGTGGCCGAGCATGCACCGCAAGGACGTCGCGGCTTCTACACGTCGTGGATTCAAACCACCGCGACCATCGGTTTGTTCATGTCGCTGCTCGTGGTCTACATCGTCCGCAACAGCATGAGCCCCGAGGCATTCGCCGATTCCGGCCTCTCCGGCGGCTGGCGCTATCCCTATCTGCTGTCGATCGTGCTGCTCGGCATCTCGATCTGGATCCGCATGCAGCTCTCCGAATCGCCGCTGTTCCAGAAAATGAAGGACGAAGGCAAGGGCTCCAAGGCCCCTCTGTCGGATGCCTTCGGCAACTGGCAGAACGGAAAAATCGCGCTGGTCGCGTTGCTCGGCCTTACCGCAGGTCAGGCCGTGATCTGGTACGGCGGGCAGTTCTACGCACGTATCTTCCTCGTCAACACGCTCAAGGTTCCGGCGAACTCGGCTGACATCGCGCTGATCATCGCGCTGGCCATCGCGACCGTCGGCTTCCTGTTCTTTGGCTGGCTCTCCGACAAGATCGGCCGCAAGCCGATCATCATGGCGGGCTGTCTGCTCGGCGCCTTGACCTATCATTTCGCCTTCAGCCTGTTGACGTCGGCCGCCAACCCGGCGCTCGAAAAGGCACTGGCCAATGCACCGGTGACCGTGGTCGCCGACCCCAAGGACTGCAACGTGTTGTTCGACCCGGTCGGCGGCCGGGTATTCACCAGCTCCTGCGACGTCGCCCGCAACGCGCTGATCGCATCGTCGGTGAACTTCAAGCTGGAGCCCGGCGCGCCCGGCAGCCTGGCCAAGGTCGTCGTCGGCAGCAAGTCGTTCGACTCCGTGAGCGGCAACGGTACCGATCCGAAGGCCTTCGCCGCTGCCCGCACCGCGTTCACGACCGCTGTGACCGCTGCGGTCGGCGAAGCCGGCTACCCCGTCAAGGGCGCCGATCCGGCCGCGATCAACATGCCGATGCTGATCCTCGTCCTGACCTATCTCGCGATCCTCGTGACCATGGTGTACGGCCCGATCGCAGCCGCTCTCGTCGAGCTGTTCCCGACGCGGATCCGTTACACCTCGATGTCGCTGCCCTATCACATCGGCAACGGCTGGTTCGGAGGCCTGCTGCCGCCGATCGCGGTCGCGCTGGTCGCTGCGACGGGCAACATCTACGCGGGTCTCTGGTACCCGATTGCGATCGCGTCGATGACCTTCATCGTCGGCCTGATCTTCATCCCCGAGACCAAGGACGTCGACATCACCAAGACCTGACGCGCAAGCGCGCTACGTCGATGCAACCGGCCGCGGAGCGATCCGCGGCCGGTTTTCTTTTTGGTCTATCGGCTGCCGATGAATTGCAGCACGATCTCGCGCCGGTGCGGACGGGTACGATGCTCGATCAGATAGATCGCCTGCCACGTGCCCAACGCGAGCGCGCCACCCAGCACCGGCACCTGGAGCGATGTCCCCGTCAGCATGGTCTTGACGTGCGCCGGCATATCGTCGGGCCCCTCGGTGTCGTGAGTCCAGCCTGCATCTTCATCGTCCGGCGCTAGCCGCGCCAGCACCATGGTGAGATCGACCAGCACGGAAGGGTCGGCATTCTCCTGGATTGTCAGTGACGCCGAGGTGTGACGGATGAACAGCGTGAGCGCGCCGTCCCGCGCATGAACGTCGGCGATGAACCGCGCCGCCTCGGCGGTGAGGTCGCTGAAGCCGCGCCCCGGCGTCTGCACGGTGAGCAGCGACGATGCGACGGTGGTGGCCTGCACTGACGATGGTGCCGAACGCGTCACGGATTTGGCTGATGTCATGAAAGGTCTCGCTGCATCGGACACTGCCGTAGCGTGGGCAGAGGCGCAAAGCGCCGTGCCCACGTCTTCCTTCATCGTTGTAGAGGCATGGTGGGCACGGCGTAAGAACGCCTTTGTCCACCCGACGAGAGCTCAACGCGTGGAAAGTAGATAAGGGTCCTCAAATCTTCCCCGACACGTCCTTCTGCACGCGGTTGGCCATGTCGATCAGCCGGCGCCAGGCCTTTTCCAGGAATGACATCACGCGGTCCATATCCTGGTCGCTCGGCAGCGGGATCTCGATCTTGCGGTCACCCTCGGCAGTCTTCGGCTCCGCCTTTTTGAGCGGATCCGATTTCGGCAGCGCATCGTCGATCTTGCCCGAGACGGTCGGTCCGGCCGCCAACTGCCCCTTCAGCTTCTCGACCTCAGTCTGGAGCCTGCCGATCTCGGCATCGAATGCGGCGCGCTCGTCCGGCACCGCATAGCAGGCCCAGCCGGCGCCGTTCCTGGTGCAGGTCGACATCGTGCCGGTGCGGGTGTCGAGCCGCAGCACGCCCTCGGGGATCGGCGTCATGCTGTAGCGGCCATTTTCGCTGTCCGGCGCCGATTGCGCGGCCACGAGGCCGCCAGTTGCCATCACCGCGGCAAGCGCCGTTGCCGCAAGCCAAGATGCTGTGGATGATTTCGCTGGTCTCATCGCACTCTCCGCCACGATGCGCAGGTGGCACATCCGCAATTCTACACCCCGGCGAGACCACCCGCCGCCAAAAACACACGCTCGAAATCAACGATCCCGACGCCCCGTTTGATCCCGGCAGCGCGGCGAAATGGCGGCTGCATTCGCCGATCCTGAGGAGAGCTGCTGCGGTGCGGCGTCACGCTGTGTGCAGCGCTGCCGCGCACGCCAATATCACCAAATAAATCAGATACATAATAGAAATCGACGCAATCGTGACTTGGCTTGACTTGATTATGGGCCATCAGTATGGTCCGCGCGGCTTTTGAGGGTGGCGGGCGTAATTTCCATTCAGCCGCGTCGTTTCGGGTCTTCGTTGCATGACACAGGGCACGGGACACGGCGGGAATGGAGATCGCGATAGATCGTCCGAGGAAGCTGCGCTTTCCGAACGGCTCGGAAATCTTGATCAACGGTTGTCCGAGTTTCGCGGCCGCCACGTCAAGACCGAGCAACCCGCAGGTGACGGTGAAGACAAGGCGGCCAGAGCCTCGGCGATGGCGCTTGGTTTCCGGTTATCCTCCGAGTTGGTCGCCGGTGTCGCTGTCGGAGCGGGGATTGGCTGGGGGTTCGACCGCTTGCTGTCGACGTCGCCTTTCGGATTTATCGTGTTCCTGCTGCTTGGCTTCGTCGCCGGCGTGGTGAATGTGGTGAGAACGGCAGGCGCGGGTCAAAACAGGCGCGGTGGTTCTTAAGCGATCCACACAGGAGAGAAATGATCGTACCGGCCTCGCTGGTACGGGCCGGCCCGGCCGGCAGACCGAGACCCGCCGGCATCGCCCGGCAGACAAGAGATGCCGCGCTGATGAAAATCGATCCGATCCACCAGTTCAACATCGAGCCTCTCTTCACGATCGGCCATATCGGCAATCAGACGATCGCCTTCACCAATTCATCGCTCTACATGCTGGTGGCCGTGGCGATCATCTCGCTCCTGATGCTTGCCAGCGGCGCGCAGCTGGTTCCCGGGCGCCTGCAGTCGGTCGCCGAAATCTCCTACGAATTCGTCGCCTCGACCATCCGTTCGACGGCCGGCTCGGAAGGCATGAAGTTCTTCCCGCTGATCTTCTCGCTGTTCATGTTCATCTGCGTCTCGAACCTGATCGGCATCATTCCCTACACCTTCACGATCTCGAGCCATCTGATCGTCACCGCGGCGCTCGCGCTGCTGGTCTTCTTCACCGTCCTGATCTACGGCGTTGCCAAGAACGGCCTGAAATTCTTCTCGATCTTCGTGCCCCACGGTGTCCCCGGCTACATCCTGCCGCTGGTGATGTTCATCGAGATCCTGTCGTTCTTCCTGCGGCCGGTCTCCCACAGCGTCCGTCTGTTCGCCAACATGCTGGCCGGCCATATCGCGCTGAAGGTGTTCGCGGGCTTCGTCGCCATGCTGGGCTTCTCGCTCGGGGCGCTGGGCTGGGTCGGCGGCGTGCTGCCGCTGGCGCTCACGGTCGCGCTGTACGCTCTCGAGATTCTGGTCGCGTTCCTCCAGGCCTACGTGTTCGCGATCCTGACCTGCATCTACCTCAACGACGCCATTCATCCGGGACACTGAGCGGTCCGGGGAATTTCCACCCAAAACCCAATCTTTCTTCCAAGGAGTCTAAAATGGATCCGGCAGCAGCAAAACTTATCGGCGCGGGCATCGCATGCATCGGCATGGGCGGCGCAGGCGTCGGCGTCGGCGTGATCTTCGGCAACTACCTCGCCGCAGCCGTTCGCAACCCCTCGGCCGCTCAGGGCCAGTTCGGCAACCTGATCTTCGGCTTCGCCGTGACCGAAGCGCTCGGCATCTTCTCGCTGCTGATCGCGCTGCTGCTGCTGTTCGTTCCGCTCTGAGGACGACGTTCTTCGCGCCGCTTCGACCGAAGCGGCGCGCATGACAGCAACAGGAGTACTCCATGGCTGAGAGTCATGGCGGGGCGAAGGGTCCAGCGGCGGGCGCCCACACCGAGGCCGAAGGTGGTCACGGTGGCGGCTTTCCGCCGTTCGAGAGCAGCACCTATGCTTCGCAGCTGGTGTCACTCGCGATCTTCTTCGTCGTGCTTTACGTGATCGTGTCCAAGCTCGCTCTGCCGAAGGTCGGCGGTGCGATCGAGGCGCGTCAGAACAAGATCGAGGGCGACCTCGCCGAAGCGCAGACGCTGAAGGACCAGTCCGACGCGGCGTTGAAGGCCTATGAAAGCGAGCTCGCTTCGGCGCGCACGCGGGCACAGGCGATCGGCAACGAATCCCGCGACAAGGCGAATGCGCAGGCGGACGCCGAGCGCAAGGCGCTGGAAGAGCAACTGGCGGCCAAGCTCGCCGAGGCGGAAAAGACCATCGCCTCGACGCGTGCGACCGCCATGAGCAACGTCCGCGGTATCGCGGCCGACGCGGCAGGCCAGATCGTGCAGCAGCTCACCGGCGTCGTTCCGGATGCCGCATCGGTCAGCGCCGCCGTTGATGCGTCCTTGAAGGGTTAGTCGATATGTTCTTCGATCCTGAAACCTGGGTCGCCATTGCCTTCGTGATCCTGATGGTCGTGTTCGGCTACCTCGGGGTCTTCAAGAAGGCGATGGTTGCGCTCGACCATCGCGCCGACCGCATCAAGGCCGAGCTCGACGACGCGACGCGTCTCAAGCAGGAAGCCGCCAAGGTGCTCGCCGACTACAAGGCGCGTACCGCTTCGGCCGAACGCGAGGCCGCCGACATCATCGCCAACGCCAGGAGCGAGGCCGAGCGCATCGCGACCGAGGCCAAGGCAAAGGTGGAAGACTTCGTGGCACGCCGTACCAAGACCGCGGAGAGCAAGATCGCGCTCGCCGAGGCCCAGGCGCTGGCCGATGTCCGCGCTGCAGCCGCGGAAGCCGCCGTCCAGGCCGCCTCCACGATCCTGTCGCAGTCGGTCAAGGGCCAGGTTGCCGACGACCTGCTCACCAAGAGCATCAGCGAGGTTCGGCAGAAGCTGAACTGAGGGGTTTGGCTCTCATCAATCAAAAAGCCGGCGCAATGAGCGCCGGCTTTTTGTTTGGCTGAAAGACTCTCGTGTCCCGGACGCGGCGCGGCATGAAATGACGCGACGCAGAGCCGGGACCCATGTATCCGCAGCTCCTGGGCCCCGGCTCTGCGTCGCACCGCTACGCGCTGCGCCGCGTCCGGGGCACGCGACAGACCTACTTCTTCTTCCCCTTTGCCTTCGGCTCCGGCGCGAGCGCCTGCGGGTCGAAGCCGACATAGAAGACGTAGGAATCGGCGGTCGCGGCTGACGGGATCGGATAGGACAGATCCTCGGCGACAAAGGTGAAGGGCACGCTGCCGCCCTCCTGCATCCCGACCGTGGTCCGGTAGGCCTTCGAGGCGATCACCTTCTCGCCGACGCCGCCTTGCACCACGGCGACGCGGAGGGGCACTTCGACCGTAGACGGCGCGCCCGCGGGACCGGCGATGACACGGCCCTGGATCCCGATCCGGGCCGTGATGTCGCCGCCGTTGCGGAAACATTCGCGCGCCATTTTGGTGATGGTGGCCTGGAAGCGGACCTCATTGCCGACGGCCGGCTTGCCAGTGGCTCCGACCGCATAGGTCGAGGCTCCGGCGCGCACCGTGACTTGCGGGCAATCGACGTCGTCATCGGCCGGCTGGCCGGGCGCGGGCGCCGGCTTGGGCTGGGCCGGCTCGTCGGACTTACCGCCGAACAGGCCCTTGAAGCGGTCGGTCAGCGACTGCGCCGAGGCCGGCGAGACGGCCGCAAGCGACACCGAGAGCGCCAGTACGATCACCGGACCCTGCCGCAGCACATTCCGCAATGATCGAAGCTCCTTCACCATCAACGCCCATACTCCATGACAACATCCTGGCCGATCGCCGGCCAGCCTTGCGCGTTATATCGCCAAAATCGGCGAACCCAAGGCAAGCAAATAAGGCAGGGCGATAGAGACTTTGGCCGCACCGATCGGCCGGCTCAGCCGCGGAAATCCTCGTGCAGGAGGCCGAACAGCAGATGGTCCTGCCAGACCCCGTTGATGCAGAGATAGCGGCGCGCCAGGCCCTCGCGGGAGAAGCCGCACTTCTCCAGCACCCGGATCGACGGGGCATTGGTGGGGATGCAGGCGGCCTCGACCCGGTGCAGATTGAGCTCGCCGAACAGCGTCGGCAGCAGCACCCGCAGCGCCGCCGTCATATAGCCGCGATGGGCATGGGGCTTGCCGACCCAGTAGCCGATGGTGCCGGCCTGCACGATGCCGCGGCGGACGTTGGCAAGCGTGATGCCGCCGACCATGGCGCCGTCGAGCTCGCGGAAGATCAGAAAGGGGTAGGAGCGGTCCGCGGCGATGTCCTCGGAATAGCGGCGCAGGCGGCGGCGGAAGCCGGATCGGGTCAGGTCGTCCGACGGCCAGATCGGCTCCCAGGGCGTCAGGTAATCGCGGCTGGACTCGCGCAAATGCGCCCATTGCAGGAAGTCCGACATCTGCGGCGCGCGCAGTAAAAGCCCGTTGCCGCGCGGCGCGAGAGCGGCGGGTCCACTGGATGGCAGGCGAAAGAGGGCCATGGTGATGCTTCCCGGGGCAGATCAGCCCGTGCGCGGCTCCTAATGCAGCCGCGCCTTGGCACGTGCCCGGGTCAATCCTTCCGCAAAAGACACCGCCGTGTCCAGACCCCTGCCACTGCCTAATGCGACAACTGCAGGGCGGCTACGCGAAAGCAGCGCACGTGCCGCGTCCCGGGTCGATTCGACGCTGACGGCGTCGATCCGGGCCACCAGCTCCTCCACCGTCTGCGGCCGGCCATAGGCCAGCACATGGCGGGCAAGCTGCTCGGCGCGGGACGAGCAGCTTTCCAGCGCCATCAGCAGGCCCGCCTTCATCTGCGCCTTGGCGCGGGCGATCTCGCCTTCGGTCAGGGTCTCCACCGAATCATTCATGATGTCGACGACGACTTCCATCATCTCCGGCGCATCGGCCGGATCGGTGCCGGTGTAGAGGCCGAAGAAGCCGGTGTCCGTATAGGGCGCGTGGAATGAGTAAATCGAATAGCAGAGGCCGCGCTTCTCGCGCACCTCCTGGAACAGCCGCGACGACATTCCGCCGCCGAGGATGTTGGTGAAGACCTGGAGCGAGAACAGCGACAGATCGCCCTGCGGTACGCCTTCGAGCGCCAGCGTCAGATGCGCCTGCTCGAGCTCGCGATGCACCACCTTGGCGCCACCCTTGCCAAACATGGCCGCCTGCGGCTTCGGACCCGGCGTCCCCTCGAAACTCGCAAAGCGCTTCTCGACCTCGGCGACCACTTGGCTGTGATCGACGGCACCTGCCGCCGCCACCACCATGTCGGGCCCGCGATAATGGGTCGACAGATAGCCGCGCAGCATGTCGCGGTTGAAGGCGCGCAGCGTCTTGGCAGTGCCGAGCAGCGAACGGCCCATCGGCTGGTCGGGATAGCAGAGCTCGTTGAGATGCTCGAACACGACGTCGTCCGGCGTGTCCTGCGCCGCGCCGATCTCCTGCACGATGACGTTCTTCTCGCGCTCGAGCTCGTCGGGCTCGAAGGCGGGATTGGCCAGGATGTCGGCGAGCACGTCGAGCGCCAGCGGCACGTCGGCCTTCAGCACCCGCGCATAATAGGACGTGGTCTCGGTCGAGGTGCCGGCATTGAGGTCACCGCCGACCGCCTCGATCTCCTCGACGATCTCGCGCGAGGAGCGCTTGGTGGTGCCCTTGAACGCCATGTGTTCGAGCAGATGCGAGATGCCGTGCTCGTTGGGCTTCTCGTCACGCCCGCCGACACCGGCCCAGACGCCGAGCGCCGCGGTCTCGAGATGGGGCATCTTGTCGGTGACGATGGTCAGGCCGGACGCAAGCTTGGAAATCTCGACGCTCATCCGGTAACTCCCTGTTTTGCGGCGCGGCTGACCGACAGCACGAACCGCTCGACCTCGGCCTGATCGTTCTTCATCACCTTCATGTGTTCGGATTTGGTCATGAGACCGTCGAGCCAGGCCGGCAGTTGCGGCCGCTGGCCGCAGGCCGCTTCGACGGCATCGGGAAATTTGGCCGGATGGGCGGTAGACAGCACGATGCTGGGAACCGTGGTGTCGGTCGTGTCGCGATCGGCGACGGCGAGCGCGACTGCAGTATGGGGATCGACCAGTTCGCCCGCCTCGCGCCAGGCGGCGCGGATCGCGGCAGCGGTCTCGGTCTCGTCGGCACGCCCGGCGTCGAACTCCTCGCGGATCGCGGCAAGCGTCGCGTCAGGCAGCACGAAGCGCCCCGACTGCTTCAGCGAGTCCATGAGCCGGCGCACGCCGGCGGCATCGCGCCCGCCGGCCTCGAACAGCAGCCGCTCGAAATTCGAGGAGATCTGGATGTCCATCGACGGCGACGCCGTCGCATGCACCTCGCGGACCTCGTAGATGCCGGTCTTCAGCGTACGCGCCAGGATGTCGTTGACGTTGGCGGCGATGCGCAGGGTGCGCACGGGGAGGCCCATGCGCTTGGCGACATAGCCGGCAAAGATGTCGCCGAAATTTCCGGTCGGCACGACGAAATCCACCGCGCGCGCCGGCGCGCCGGCGGCAACAGCGGAGGTGAAGTAGTAGACCACCTGGGCGACGATGCGCGCCCAGTTGATGGAATTGACGCCGGAGAGCGAGGTCGCATCGCGGAAGCGGTGGTTGTTGAACATCCCCTTCACGAGCGCCTGGCAGTCGTCGAAATTGCCTTCGACGGCAAGCGCGTGGACATTGGCCGCGCCTGTCGTCGTCATCATGCGCTGCTGCACCTCGGAGATGCGGCCGTGCGGGAACAGCACGATGAGATCGACATTCTCGAGGCCCGCAAACGCATCAACAGCGGCGCCGCCGGTGTCGCCTGACGTCGCGACCACGATGGTGGTGCGCTGGCCGCGCTTGGCGAGCACATGGTCCATCAGCCGCGAGATCAGCTGCATCGCCACGTCCTTGAAGGCGAGCGTCGGACCGTGGAACAGCTCCAGCACGAACTGGTGCGGCGACATCTGGCGCAGCGGCACCACGGCCGGATGGCGGAAGGTGGCATAAGCTTCGTTGGCCATGCGGCCGAGCTCGGCATCGGTGATCTCGCCGCCGACGAAGGGACGGATCACGTCAACCGCGACCTCCCAATAGGGGCGGCCGAAGAAGCCGGCGATGGTCTCGGCCGAGAGCTGCGGCCACGTCGCCGGCACATACAGTCCGCCGTCGCGGGCAAGCCCGGTCAGCATCACGTCGCAGAAGCCCAGTTCGGGGGCCTCGCCCCGGGTCGAGATATAACGAGTCAAACTGCCCTCCAAAGGCCGGCCGAGCCTGAGCCAGATCCGTAAGCCTTTGATTTTACGAAATTACTTGTCAACAGCCAGTGGCTTCGGGCCACCATAAAGTGTTTTGCGGCATCGGGAAACCGCTTCCCGCCTGCATCCGGTCCAGCGAAAAAGGGCTGCGGCGATGCCGCAGCCCCTCTCTTGGAAGGTCTGTCGTTGATTTGTGCAGACCGGTTTGGCTCGTCCGGGCGCCTGCCCGCTAAATCTGTTCGTGAAAGCTTTCGTCGCCTGTCATGAGATCGTCAAGGGCCAAAACCGCGTAGGCTCGCAAATGTTCCTGTTTTTCCCGGCCCGCACGAACGCCGCCTGGCATCAGCAGGCGGCGGCACGCCCGTTTTGCCGCTTTTTCCTGAATCATTGATCGGGACAGGAACGAACGCCGCCTCAGCCAATTGTGTCGGCGGATGGCGACCGCCGCCGACCATGCGTTGCCCGGCCGCGCGGCGCGCGCCGATCCGTCGACCGAACCGCTGCATCCTGGAGCAGCCGGTTCGGTCGCTGGCGGCACGTCAGCCCATCCCGATTTCCACGGCGATTCGAATCAGGTCGGAATGGTTCTTGGCCCCCAGCTTCTGCTTGAGCAGGGACGTGGTGTTGGCGACGGTCTTGTAGGAGATGCCGAGTGCCTCGGCGACTTCGACGATCTTGTCGCCGCGCCCTAACAGGCGGAGAATTTCAAGCTCTCGCGGCGTCATCTGCGAGGCCGGGTTGGCCTTGATCGCGGCGCCGGAGAACGTCACCGCTTCCGCGAGCTGCGGCGAGATGAAATTGTCGCCCGCCACCACCTTGCGCACCGCTTTCAGCAGAACCCTGGGATCGTCTCCCTTGGAGACGTAGCCCTGTGCGCCCAGCTCGACCGCCCGCACCACGAAGGCCGGATCGTCGTTCATGCTGAACATGATGATCTTGGCGTCGGGGTCGTCCTTGCGGATCCGCCGCATCAGCTCGAAGCCGGAGACGTCGGGCAGGCTGATGTCGATCACGGTAACATCGGGCCGCTTGCTGATATAGGCGCGATGCCCTGACTTGGCGTCCGTCGCCTCGTCGATGCGGATCGAATGGTCGGATGCGAAAAGGGTGCGGCAACCTGACAGCACCACGGGATGGTCGTCGACGATCAGGACCTTGGTCGCCGGCTTGGCGGTATCTTGCATCGTGCGCTCTCTTGTTTTTCGACTCATAGACCGGCGGGAACAAATGGAAAGAGAGAATCCTGCCAAGACGCGTTAGAATTGACCTAATGTGGCAACGGCTCTCCTTCAGGACGCAACTGTTTCTTCCGCTCGGCGTCAGCTTCCTCGCGGCGCTGATCATTGGCGGCGTGCTGCTCCAGACCTTCGCAGTGGGCCAGCTCGCCGACGAGAACGAGCCGGGGCGGCGTTCGACCCGGGCGGTCGCCGCCGCGCTCAACAGCACCCTGCGCGCATCGGACAATCCGCGGCAGGCGCTTGATGCCTTCGTCCATTCTTTGGACACCTCCTCCGATATCCAATTCCATGCCGTGGATGCGGGTCCCGCGTCCTCGCCGAAGGACGGCCTGCGCAAGCCGCATGGCGTGCCGCAATGGTTCGTGGACCTCCTCACCATCCCGGACATGGACGCCCCGTCCCCGGTGATGATCGACGGCAGGCACGTCGGCGATCTCTTGTTCGTGCCGGACCTGTCGGCCGACCTGTTCGAGAAATGGATCAGCTTCCTCGCGCTCACCGGCCTGGTCGTCGCGCTGATGGTGATCACGGGCACGATTGCCTATGCCTTCGCGGGATCGGCCCTGCGCCCGCTGCAATATCTCGGCGAAGGGCTCACACGGATGCGACGTGGCGACTACACTGTGCCGATCGCGGTCAGGGGACCGCCGGAAATCCGGCAAAGCTGCGAGGAGGCCAACGCGCTGGCTGCGACGCTCGCGCAATTGAGCCAGGACAACCGCGACCTGCTGCACCGCCTGGTATCGCTCCAGGACGACGAGCGGCGCGATCTCGCCCGCGAGCTGCACGACGAGCTCGGCCCGCTGCTGTTCAGCATCCGCGCGGGCACGGTCTCGCTGATCGAGGCCTCAGCACCGGTGGGACATCTCGGCAATTCGGCGCAGGAGGTGCTGCAATCGGTCGAGGCCCTCCAGCAGACCAACCGCCGCATCCTCGACCGGCTGCGGCCGCTCTATATCGAGGAATTGGGCCTCGCGACCAGCGTGCAGACGCTGCTCCGGAACTTTCGCAAGCAGGCGCCCTATATCGGCCTGACGGCCACGGTCGATCCTGATCTCAACGAGGTCGACGGGCCGCTGGCGCAGACCGTCTACCGCGTTATCCAGGAGGCGCTGACCAACGTGCTGCGCCATGCCGGGGCAAGCAATGCCGATGTGCAGGCGACCGTTTCCGGCGAGGTGCTCGCCATCGAGATCTCCGACGATGGCGGCGGCTTTCCCGCCGATAACGTGTTCGGCCGGGGCCTGACCGGCATGCATGAGCGCGTGCGTGCGCTCAGCGGATCACTGTCATTGCTGCGTGCGAATGAGCGAACCTATGTGCGCTGCCGCCTGCCGGTGGAGACGGTGCGAGATGCGCCGGCGCAAGGCTAGCACGCGCAGCCGTCGTGGGCGTTCTGGCGCGACGGCGTGCACAGCGTGCTGTAGATCTTGCCTTCCGCACTGAAGCGAAACGAGGCGTGAACACGCAGTGAGCCCGCGACGGAATATTCGAGATCGACGCCATCAGGCACCGGATTGATCTCTTCCAGACCGAAGCCGGCCGACGAGAACGCGCTGAGCCGCGGCCCCCAATAGGTTTCGAGCTCGCGACGTCCGCGATAGGAGAAGTGCGTGCCGTCGCACGTGCATGCGACTTCGGCGTCGTCGGCATAGAGGTCGAGCAGGGTCGCAAGATCGCCCTTCCGGCAGGCATCCACCCAGTCGACGACAATTCCCATCTGATCAAAATCGCTCACGCCAGAATCCTCAATGCCGCAAAATTTGCCTGCGGCTTAAGTTCACCTTCGTGAATATGCGCTGAATAATAAAGTCCGGGCGATACCGGGTTCCGCCCGGGAACCTACGGATAACTCAGCTCGAACGCCGTCCCCTCACCCAGACGCCGAAGGCGATCAGCACCGCGCCTGCGAGAGCGAACCAGGTGATGGCATATTGCAGGTGATCGTCTTTCAGGTGCACGTCGAGCGGACCCGGACGTGGGATGCCGTTCTCGGGCGCCGGCTGCTCCAGATCAATGTAGAACGGCGCAACCGCGCCCCAGCCGAGGGCGCTCGCGATCGCCAGATGATCGCGCACGAACCACAGCCGCTTGTCGCGGTTCTCGGCCGGCGTCATCCAACCAGGTGGCTCGGGAAAGCGAAGATAGCCGGTGAGCATGACGGATGCGCCGGTCACGAGCTTCTTCACCGCGCGATCCTCGACGCTGCGGTCCTGCATCGTGTTCTCGACGAAGCCCGCATCGATCACGACCATCTGGCCGGTCGGAAGCCGTGCCGGCAGGAACGCCCAGGTGCCGGGGCCTGACGCGTCCTTGCGCACGGCCGAGCCGGACGAATAGACCATCGCATCGGGCAGGGTTGCGTAGGTCGCCGTGAAGCTGACGCGGCGGAATTCATCGCGCGTGGGGTTCAGCGCGGCCCATTGCGAAGGCGGCGGCAGCGCGATCGGCGCGTCGGCAAGGCGCTCGGTGAGCGCCGCGACGAGCTCGTGCTTGGCCGTCCGGCGCTGCAATTGCCAGAGGCCGAGCGCGACGAAGACGGCAGTCAGGAACAGCGTGAACAGCGCGAAGCCGGCCACGCGAGGCTTGCGCGCGGTCTCGTTCATTTCGCGCGGTCGACCAGCCGGCCCGGCGCTGCCTTGTGGTGGAATTGCAGCGCGATCAGCAGCGACTTCATCGCGCGCAGCGGCAGCAGCGTGGTGGCCAGAATCAACGGCAGCCAGAGGACCGCATGCAGCCAGTACGGCGGCTGGTATTTGACCTCAACGACGAGCGCGCAGCCGACCACGATCGCACCGGCCAGCATGATGATGAAGATCGCAGGGCCGTCGCCGGTATCGATGAAGGCGTAGTCGAGGCCGCATTTCGCGCAAGCGGGAGCAAGCGTGAGGAAACCCGCATAGAGCTTGCCCTGGCCGCAGCGCGGGCATTTGCACGCAAGCCCGCGCAGCGCGCTTTGCAGGACGGTGGTTTCGGGCTCGGATTTGCCGGCGGTGTCGTTCATGGCGAAGGACCCTATCACAGTTTCTGGGAAGCCTCGGGCCGCCGGAAAGCGAAAGGGCGGCCTCGAGGCCGCCCTTTCTCAATCCGATTTCAGCCCGCTCAGTGCGCGCCGTGCGCCATGGTCTCGGCACCGTGTCCCCACACGTAGATGCACAGGAACAGGAACAGCCAGACCACGTCGACGAAGTGCCAGTACCAGGCGGCGAACTCGAAGCCGAGATGCTGCGTCGGTGTGAAGTGGCCCGCATAGGCGCGGAACAGGCAGACCAGCAGGAAGATGGTGCCGACCAATACGTGGAAACCGTGGAAGCCGGTCGCCATGAAGAAGGTCGCGCCATAGACGTTGCCAGCGAACGAGAACGCCGCGTGGCTGTACTCATAGGCCTGCACGCAGGTGAAGAGCGCGCCGAGCACGACGGTGAGGATCAAACCGTACTTCAGGCCCTGGCGATCGTTCTCGAGCAGTGCGTGGTGCGCCCAGGTCACGGTGGTGCCTGAGGTCAGCAGGATCAGCGTGTTCAGGAGCGGAAGATGCCAGGGATCGAAGGTCTCGATGCCATGGGGCGGCCAGGTGCCGGGGACGGAGCAGGCGCCGGCCGCGGTGCCGAGGCCGCAGCCGAACACCGCGTCGCGGGTGGCGTGAACGGCATCGGCCGGGAACAGCGCCGCGTTGAAATAGGCCCAGAACCAGGCCACGAAGAACATCACCTCGGAGGCGATGAACAGGATCATGCCGTAGCGGTGATGGATCTGCACGACGCGGGTGTGGTCGCCCTTGTACTGGGCTTCCTTGATCACGTCTCCCCACCAGCTCGCCATGGTGTAGAGCACGCCGACGGTGCCGACACCGAAGATGATCGGCGCGGCCGAGAACATGTGGTGCATCCAGGTGATCGCGCCGACCGCCATGATGAAGGCCGAGATGGAGCCGACCACCGGCCACGGAGAGGGATCGACCAAGTGGTAGTCGTGATGCTTGCCTTGCGCCGTAGCCATTTCCGTCTCTCTCCTCAATCCCGTGCCTATCAGGCACTTATCCCCTTGTTTCCAACCCTCGCGGCGTACGCCGGCGGTCAGAGATTTCCCTTGCGTTTGTCATCCTCGCCCGATGCCAGCGGTTTCACGACCGGATCCTTCACCGGATAGAACGTGTAGGACAGCGTGATCGTGTTCAGCCCGTCGTTCTCGTGATCGTCGGCGATCGACGGATCGACATAGAACACGACCGGCATCTCGCGCTTCTCGCCAGGCGCCATGGTCTGCTCGGTGAAGCAGAAGCAGTTGATCTTCTGGAAGTAGGAGCCGACCGTCAGCGGCGCGACATTGTAGGCGGCCTGACCGGCGGTGGTGCGCGCCGCCTGGTTGGTCACTGTGTAGAAGACGGTCACGACCTGGCCGATATTGACCTCGATCTCGTTCTGCTCCGGCTCGAATTTCCAGGGCAGGCCGGGCGCGACGTTGGAATCGAACCGCACCGCGATCTTGCGCGCGATCGGCCCTGTGGCCGGCGCCGAGGTCGCGACCTGGGTCGTACCGTTGAAGCCGGTGGCGCGGCAGAACCAGTTGTAGAATGGCACCGCCGCGTAGGACGCGCCAACCATCAGCGCAACCACGCCGCCGCAGATCGAGGCGACCAGCACGTCACGACCGAGGCTCTTCGAACGCCCCTTTTTGGCCGTCCGGCTCTGATCCCGCGATATGGTCGGCTCGTGATCCATCTTACCTACATCGGCCGGATTAGCACTGCCGGTCCCTTGACCATGGTGACGGCGAAGAACAGCACGACGAGCACGCCGAGCGCCAAAGCAATGGCGATGGAACGCTGACGACGGCTTTTCTGCTGCGCCTCGGTGAGGACGATTCCATCTGGCTCGGGTTTGTCAGCCATCTCAGCAATCATGCGCCCCCAACCATCGGAGCGAGCGCCCGGAACACGACCTCGGCCAGCAAGGTCGCGAACAGCACGAACAGATACAGGATCGAGAAGGCAAACAGTTTTCGGGTCGCACGCAGCGACGCAGCTCGCGTCCGGCGGAGATAGACGTTGATCGCGAGCATCAGCATGCCGGCGCCGAGGATCAGCGAAACGATACCGTAGATGGCGTCGAAATAGCCGAGCGCCCAGGGCGCGGCGGCCACCGCGATCAGCACGATGGTGTAGAGCAGGATCTGCAGTCGCGTCGCGTCCGGACCGGCGACATTGGGCAGCATCGGAATGCCGGCGCGCGCGTAGTCGTCGGAGCGGAACAGCGCCAGCGCCCAGAAGTGCGGCGGCGTCCAGAAGAAGATGATCGCGAACAGCAGCAGCGGCTCGACATCGACCGTACCTGTGACCGCGGCCCACGCCACCACCGGCGGCAGCGCGCCGGCGGCGCCGCCGATCACGATGTTCTGCGCGGTCCAGCGCTTCAGGCCCATCGTGTAGATCACGACGTAGAAGAAGATAGTGAAGGCGAGCAGCGCACCCGCGATCCAGTTGACGAGGATGCCGAGCGTCATCACCGAGAAGAAGGCGAGCGTCACGCCGAACGCCATCGCCTCGGGGCGCGTGATGCGGCCGCGCGGGATCGGCCGGTTGGCCGTGCGCGACATCTTGGCGTCGATGTCGCCTTCGAGCGCCATATTGAGCGCGCCGGAGGCGCCGGCGCCGACCGCGATGCAGAGCAGCGAGGTGATCGCCAGCACCCAGTGGAAATGCCCGGGCGCCATCGCCATTCCGACCAGTGCGGTGAAGATAACCAGCGACATCACCCGCGGCTTGAGCAGCGCGAGATAGTCGCCAACCTCCGCTTCGGAGATGCGGGGGTTGATGTCGATGGCGTTCTGGTCGAGCACGGACACTAATTCAACTCGCTTCGTTATAGCGCCGCGGCGCCCGTTATGGGCGCCGCGGGAGATCGATCACTGCACGCGGGGCAGCACTTCGAACTGATGGAAGGGCGGCGGCGAGGGCAGCGTCCACTCCAGCGTGGTCGCACCGGCACCCCAGGGATTGTCGCCAGCCGGCACCTTCTTCATGAAGGCGTCGAGCACGCAGTAGAGGAAGATCAGGACACCGAAGCCGGAGATGTAGGAGCCGACCGAGGAGACCAGGTTCCAGCCGGCGAACGCGTCGGGATAGTCGACATAGCGGCGCGGCATGCCCGACAGGCCGAGGAAGTGCTGCGGGAAGAACACCAAATTGACGCCGATGAAGGTGACCCAGAAGTGCGCCTTCGCCAGCGTCTCATTGTACATGTAGCCCGACATCTTCGGGAACCAGTAGTACCAGCCGGCGAAGATTCCGAACACCGCGCCGAGCGACAGCACGTAGTGGAAGTGCGCGACAACGTAGTAGGTCTCCTGCAGCACGCGGTCGACGCCCGCATTCGCGAGCACGACGCCGGTGACGCCGCCGACCGTGAACAGGAAGATGAAGCCCACGGCCCAGATCATCGGGGCGCGGAATTCGATCGAGCCGCCCCACATCGTGGCAATCCACGAGAAGATCTTCACACCGGTCGGGACCGCGATCACCATCGTCGCGGCGACGAAATAGGCCTGCGTCGCCGAGGACATGCCAACCGTGTACATGTGGTGCGCCCACACCACGAAGCCGATACCGCCGATCGCGACCATGGCGTAGGCCATCCCGAGGTAGCCGAACACGGGCTTGCGCGAGAAGGTCGAGACGATCTGGCTGATCATGCCGAAGGCGGGCAGGATCAGGATGTAGACCTCGGGGTGACCGAAGAACCAGAACAGATGCTGGAACAGCACGGGGTCGCCGCCGCCGTCGGGCGCGAAGAACGTCGTGCCGAAATTGCGGTCGGTGAGCAGCATGGTGATTGCACCGGCGAGCACCGGCAGCGACAGCAGCAGCAGGAACACCGTCACCAGGATCGACCACACGAACAGCGGCATCTTGTGCAGGGTCATGCCCGGCGCGCGCATGTTGAAGATGGTGGTGATGAAGTTGATGGCGCCGAGGATCGACGAGGCGCCCGCCAGATGGAGCGACAGGATCGCGAAGTCGACGGCCGGGCCGGGATGGCCCGAGCTCGACAGCGGCACATACATGGTCCAGCCGGCGCCGACGCCGTTGGCGCCGGGCTCGCCCTCGACGAAGGTCGACATCAGCAGCAGCGCGAACGAGGCCGGCAGCAGCCAGAACGAGATGTTGTTCATGCGCGGGAACGCCATGTCGGGCGCGCCGATCATCAGCGGCACGAACCAGTTGCCGAAGCCGCCGATCATCGCGGGCATGACCATGAAGAAGATCATGATCAGGCCGTGAGAGGTCACGAACACATTGTAGGTGTGCGTCTCGTGGAAGATCTGCACGCCCGGATACATCAGCTCGGCACGGATCGCGATCGACATCGCGGCACCGATCACGCCGGCGATGACCGCGAAGATCAGGTACATCGTGCCGATGTCCTTGTGGTTGGTCGAATAGACGTAGCGGCGCCATCCGGTCGGATGGGCGTGCTCGTCATGTCCGTGGTCTTGCGCGTGATCGCCGTGTGCCGCTGCGCTCGTTGCCATTTTCAAATCCTGCCTTGCGTCCCATGCGGACCTTATGCGGTCCCGCCCTTTTTGTCGCTTTCAGTCCCCTCGAACCGTCACCCGGCGCTTATTGCGTCGGGCCGGCCGCGGAGGCGTAGGTGCTGGTGCCGCCGCTCGCATATTTCTTCTTCGCCGTCTCGACCCAGGAGGCGAACTCCTTGTCCTCCACGACGCGAATCGCGATCGGCATGAAGGCGTGATCCTTGCCGCAGAGCTCCGAGCACTGGCCGTAGAACATGCCGACCTTGGTGGCCTTGAACCAGGTCTCGTTCAGCCGCCCCGGAATGGCATCGATCTTGACGCCGAAAGCCGGCAGCGCGAAGGCGTGGATGACGTCGGCGCCAGTGACCTGAACGCGAATCACCTTGTTGACCGGCACCACCATCTCGTTGTCGACACCGAGCAGGCGGGGCTGCTTGTCCTGGGCCATCAGCGAGTCGAACTCGAACTTGCCGTTGTCAGGGTAGGCATAGGACCAGTACCACTGCTTGCCGGTGGCCTTGATGGTCAAATCCGCCTTCGGCACGTCCAGCTCGAGGAACAGCAGGCGGAACGACGGCACCGAGATACCGACCAGGATCAGCACCGGAACGAGCGTCCACGCCACCTCGATCAGCGTGTTGTGCGTGGTCCGCGACGGCACCGGATTGGCCTTCGCGTTGAACTTCATGACCACGATCACCAGCAACGCCAGAACGAACAGCGTAATCACGGTGATCAGGACGAACAGGAAATTATGGAACCAGACGATGTTGTCCATCACCGGGGAACCGGATTCCTGAAGCGTCCATTCCCACGGCTTCGGCTGCCCGAGCTCGGCGAATGCCGCTCCGCCCGTCGCCAGTGTCAGACCCGCCACGGCCAATCCCAGCAAGTGCCGGCCTACCTGGCCCATCGACATCCTCATGCCGTCCCGCTCCCCTTACGAAATCACCCCAAGTGCATTCCCCTATTTTTGGGAAACGCTTATTCGATCCGAACCTCTGACAAACCGCCACGCAAGAATACCTCTAAGAGGAATTGGGGCCAGATCGCTCAAACGCCGAAATCAAGCCTCTCAAACCATAATTCTTGATCTATCGCAATGCAGTCTTGAGCCCTGTCTGCCCGCGATCACCCGCAAGATATTTCCCAGTAAGATCAGACAAAAATACCGTTTCCCGGGATGCCGCGGCTTGACAGCGGAATTGCCCGCGGTAGGCACTGTCAGACAGCCGCGCAGGAACCTGATTCGTGCGGGCGATGGCGGTGTGGGCGGCGCGGAATTTGCTTGCGAATTGCCTTCAAGACGCCGTCATTCCCGTATCAGTCCGCCAAATTAGTCCGCCAAGGGCGAGCGACCCAGGCGAGCAGAGGGACCGACCCGATGGGGTTTTCGAGAGGCATGGCAAGGCGGGCTAAGAGGCAGGCTAGCGGCCTCACGATGCTGGCGGCCCTGCTGGCAGCCGCCATCGTCATGGCGCTGCCGGGGCTCGCCCATGCGCAGGGCGCGGTGCGCTCCGTTCATGGCGACTGGCAGATCCGCTGCGACACCCCGCCGGGCGCCCAGACCGAGCAATGCGCCCTGATCCAGAGCGTCGTCGCGGAAGACCGCTCCAATGCCGGCCTGACCGTGATCGTGCTCAAAACTGCCGACCAGAAGAGCCGCCTGATGCGCGTGGTCGCCCCGCTCGGCGTCCTCCTGCCCTCCGGCCTCGGCCTCAAGCTCGACAACCAGGACGTCGGCCGCGCCGGCTTCGTCCGCTGCCTGCCCAATGGCTGCGTCGCCGAAGTCGTCATGGACGACAAGCTGCTCGGCCAGCTCCGCACCGCCAAGACCGCCACCTTCATCATCTTCGAGACGCCGGAAGAGGGCATCGGCTTCCCGCTCAGCCTGAACGGGCTGGGTGAGGGCTATGACAAGCTGCCGTAGGCGACCCCGCTAAAACAACAGCGCCATCAGGATCACATTCCCGTACACACCGTCGATCTTGTTCGCGTTGCGCTGCAAGCCCTCGATGACGAAGCCAACCTTTTGATAGAGCGCGATCGCATTCGCGTTGTTCTCGTGAACGGACAGCTCGACCCTCGACATGCCTGCGGCGCGCGCGGCGTCGAGGGCATGCCGTATCAGCCGCGTCCCCAGACCCTGGCCTCGAAACGGCTGCAAAAGGCCCATACCGAGGATGCCGCCATGGGCGTGAATCGGGCGGGACAGCCGCTGAACATCGCACCAGCCGACAACGTCCGTGCCGGAAAGGGCGACGAATTGCGGATTCCGCTGCGCGATCATGTCGAGGACGAAGCTCCGCGTCGCCTCGAGCGGCGGCGCCTCCAGAAAAGCAAGATATCGCCGCTCCCGCGCGACCGTATCCAGCGCCCGGTGGAAGCTTTCGACATGCGCTTCAGATATTGCAATGATTTCAATCATGTCGTTTCGGTAATGTGACGCCCCGCCCTCTCGCCGAACGGCCGCGAAGCCATTATCTTGCCTGACATCTCCAAGACAATGGGTGATCGATGACCAACCCTGCCACAACCTCCCTGCTCGACCGTGCCAATCTCGACCGCGACCAGGTTCGCCACGAGCTCGTGCGCGGGCTTGCCGGTGCCGACGACGGTGAGCTGTTCCTGGAGTACAGCCAGACCGAAGCGCTGATGTTCGACAACGGGCGGCTGAAGCAGGCGACCTACGACACCTCGCAGGGTTTTGGCTTACGCGCGGTCAAGGATGATGCCGTGGGCTACGCCCACTCCTCCGACGTGTCGCTGCCGGCGCTGATTCGCGCCGCTGACGCGGTCGCGGCGGTGCGCGGCGGCTATTCCGGCAGTTTTGCCGCGCCGCCCCCTCACACCAATGTACGGCTGTATGGCGACGACAATCCGCTCGATGCGCCGGGCTTCGAGACGAAAGTCAAACTGCTCGCCGAGATCGACGCCTATCTGCGCGACAAGGATCCGCGGGTGCGGCAGGTTAGCGTCAGCCTGGGCGCGACCTGGCAGGTGGTCGAGATCCTGCGGCCCGACGGCGAGAGCTATCGCGACATCCGCCCGCTGGTGCGCGTCAACGTCTCCGTCGTTGCAGGTCAAGGCGACCGCCAGGAGAGCGGCAGCAAGGGCTATGGCGGCCGCGCCGGCTATGCCGAATTCATCGAGAGCAAGAACTGGCGCGACGCCGCCGACGGCGCGCTGCGCGAGGCCCTCGTCAATCTGGAATCGATTCCCGCCCCCGCCGGCGAGATGGACGTGGTGCTCGGCGCCGGCTGGCCCGGCGTGATGCTGCATGAAGCGGTCGGCCACGGCCTCGAAGGCGACTTCAACCGCAAGAAGACCTCGGCCTTTGCCGGCCTGATGGGCCAGCAGGTCGCGGCCAAGGGCGTTACCGTGGTCGACGACGGCACCATTGCCTCGCGCCGCGGCTCGCTGTCGATCGACGACGAGGGCACACCGACCAATCGCACCGTGCTGATCGAGGACGGCATCCTGGTCGGCTATATGCAGGACCGCCAGAACGCGCGCCTGATGAACATGAAGCCGACCGGCAATGGCCGCCGCCAGGGCTATGCCCATGTCCCGATGCCGCGCATGACCAACACCTACATGCTCGCGGGCGACCGCGATCCGGCCGAGATTTTGGCGTCGGTGAAGAACGGCGTGTTCGCCGCGAATTTCGGCGGCGGCCAGGTCGACATCACCTCGGGCAAATACGTGTTCCAGTGCACCGAGGCCTACAAGATCGAGAACGGCAAGATCGGCGCGCCGCTGAAGGGCGCCATGCTGATCGGCAACGGGCCGACCGATTTGCATCGCATCCGCATGATCGGCAACGACCTCGCGCTCGATACCGGCATCGGCACCTGCGGCAAGAACGGCCAGGGCGTGCCGGTCGGCGTCGGCCAGCCGTCACTTCTGATGGAACGCATTACGGTGGGTGGAACGGGCGCATGAGCGTTGAGAAGGTAACTGCCGCTCCCAAGCGGAAGAGCAGCGGCTGGGCTGGCCAGCTGATGCAGCTGGCCGGCATCGTCGCCGCCGTGTTCATCGCCAAGGGCGCGCTCGCCGAGCCGTTCTACGTGCCGTCGGGCTCGATGGAGCCGACACTGTTGATCGGCGACGCACTGCTCGCCTCGAAATTCCCCTATGGCTACGGCACCTCGTCGCTGCCGATCCAGATCAACCTGCCCGAGACCGGGCGCGTGTTCGCCGAGACGCCGAAGCAGGGCGACGTCGTGGTGTTCCGCTGGCCCGGCGATCGCTCGCAGGCCTGGGTCAAGCGCGTCGTCGGGCTTCCCGGCGACCGCATCCAGATGCGGCAGGGCCAGCTCTTCATCAACGACCGTCCCGCCGAGCTGAAGCCGGATGGCGTTGGCGCTGCCGAGGACGACAATGGCGGCAGCGAGCCTGCCTATCGCTATGTCGAGACGCTGCCGAACGGCGTCTCGCACCTGATCTTCAAGATGCGCGACAACGGCCCGCTCGACAACACACAGGAGGTGAAGGTACCGCCGGGCCATCTCTTCGTGCTCGGCGATAACCGCGATAATTCCGCCGACAGCCGCGTGCCCCTGCGTTCCGGCGGCGTCGGCCTGCTGCCGGTCGACAATCTGGTCGGACGTGCGGATGCCGTGCTCGGCTCCTGGGACCTCGGCATGCGCGGCCAGCCGGTCTGGACCTGGCTGTCAGGTTTCCGGCTCGCGCGGTTCTTCACCGCCGTGCACTGAGCGGAAGTCTCCTCACCTCGCGATGAACCGTGACGAATTCCTTGCGCTCGCGCTGAGAAATCCCGTCAACGTTACGATCATCGACGAGCTCGCGCGGCTTGCGCTGCCCGACGCATGGCTGGTCTCGGGATGCCTGGTGCAGACCGCGTGGAACGCGCTCACGGGCCGCCCGCTCGATCACGGTATCTCCGACTACGACATTTTCTATTTCGATCCTGATACCTCATGGGAGGCGGAGGATGCGGTGATCCGGGACGTGCATGCGCGGCTCGGTCATCTCGGCGTCAAGATCGAGACCCGCAACCAGGCGCGCGTGCACCTGTGGTATCCCGACAAGCACGGCCTGCCCTATCCGCCGCTGATGCGCTCGACGGATGGCATCGACCGCTTCCTGACGCAGAACACGCAAGTGGGCGTCAGGCGCGCAGGCAACGGCTACGAGGTCTACGCGCCGCACGGCTTCGACGATGTCGCGGGGCTGATCGCGCGGCCCAATCCGGGCCCGAATTTTTCGGCGGCGAATTACGCAGTGAAAGCCGCACGATGGAAGGCACTGTGGCCGGAGCTCACGGTGATTGCGGCGGAGTAGGATGCCCACTTCATTCTCCCCGTCATTGCGAGGAGCGAAGCGACGAAGCAATCCAGACTGCCGCCGCGGAGGGTTGCTGGATTGCTTCGCTACGCTCGCAATGACGGCGGTGATAGCCGCGTGCTACCGCACCACGCCCGACGTAAACCCCGCTTTCCGGCGCGGCGGCTTGATGTCCTTTTTCAGGTAGCAGCGCGCTTCGCGACCGGTATAGCCCGGGCGGGCATAGGTGAACGCGCGGCACTTGTTGTCGGCGGTGCAGGCGGCCTTGCAGGCGTCCTCGCCTTCACCGTCCTTGAGCTCGAAATTGCGCAAGTCGCCGCCGGGGCGGTCGATCGACGTTTCCACGCCTTCGACACGCGGCTCGATTACACCGGCACCGCGGACACCGGAGATGCAGCAATTGCCCGGCACGCGCGCCGGCACGGTGTTCTTCAGCCAGCATATCGCCGAGCCGCCTTCGATGTCGGGGTAGCTGAAGCTCCAGGAGCGGCACTTGCGGTCGCGCTCGCACAGCAGCGCGCAGTCCTCGGGATCGCCTGATGTGATCGGCTGATTGAAGTAGTCGCCGCCGGGCCGGTCGAACGCCGTCTGGGCGCGCGCAGGCAAGCTCGCAAACACGAGCGACAGCAGCGTGGCGCCTGCCACGACGCTTGCCATGACGGCCCGGGACAGGCGGCCCTTCCCCATCGGAACAGCTTTCGAGTTATTGACGACGCTCAGGTTTTTTCAGCCGGTCATTTGATCGCCGCAAACCTGTATGGGCGATGAACGGCTGAACTTCTGAGCGTCGGTCGGTCTAGAAAGCGTATTCCGTGTAGGCCGGTTCCACGGAGCCGTTCCAGGGGCCGTTGAACTTCTCAAGCATTTCCTCGGCCGGGGTCCGGCCGGAATCGATGATGCGGTCGAGCGGCTCCAGATGCCGGGTCTCGTCGCGGCCGAGCTGGTCGATCCGGCCGCGCCGCCGCAGGCCGGCATGTGCCAGAACGAGGCATTCCTTGGCGATCTCGAACAGATAGTGATCCTTGATCCGCGCCTTGAAGCCGAAGCGCGGCACGTCGTCGCGCAGGGCCTGGCGTTCATGCGCGCTCCAGTGCTTCACCAGGTCCCATGCGGCATCGAGCGACACGTCGTCATAGAGCAGCCCGGCCCAGAACGCCGACAGCGCCGGCAGACGGCCCCACGGACCGCCGTCGGAGCCGCGCATTTCCAGATAGCGCTTGAGCCGCACCTCCGGGAAGATCGTCGAGAGATGGTTGGCCCAGTCCGACAGCGTCGGACGCTCGCCCGGCAGATTGTTGTTGCGGCCGTCGAAGAAGGCGCGGAACGAGGAGCCCGACACGTCGATGTAATCGTCGCCGCGCTTGACGAAATACATGGGCACGTCGAGCGCGTAGTCGACATAGCGCTCGAAACCCATGCCGTCCTCGAACGCCCAGGGCATCATGCCGGAGCGCGCATTGTCGGTGTCGCGCCAGATCTCGGAGCGGAAGGAGAGGAAACCGTTCGGCTTGCCCTCGGTGAACGGCGAGTTTGCGAACAACGCGGTTGCGACCGGCTGAAGCGCGAGCGAAACGCGCAGCTTCTTGACCATGTCGGCTTCGGAGGAGAAGTCGAGATTGGTCTGCACCGTGCAGGTCCGGTACATCATGTCGAGGCCGTATTGGCCGACCTTCGGCATGTAGTTGGTCATGATCTTGTAGCGGCCCTTGGGCATCACCGGGATGTCGGCGCGCGACCAGGACGGCGTCATGCCGAGGCCGAGGAAGCCGATACCGAGCGGGGTTGCGATCTCGCGCACCTGTGCAAGATGCGCCATCAGCTCGCTCTGGGTCTGATGCACGTTCTCGACCGGCGCACCGGAAAGCTCGAACTGTCCGCCCGGCTCGAGCGAGATCGCCCCGCCGCCGGTGACGTCGTAGAGGCCGATGATGTTGCCTTTCTCCATGATCGGCTCCCAGCCGAGCAGGAGCTTCATGCCTTCGAGCAGCGCGCCGATGCCGCGCGCACCCTCGTAAGGCACCGGACGGTGGCCTTCGAGCGTGAATGGCGTCTTCTCGTGCTCGGTGCCCATGCGAAATTCGGACGGGTCCTTGCAGCCGGCCTCGAACCACGCGACGAGTTCGTCGCGCGATTGCAGCGGCGTCATATCGATCTGGTCTCGCGCCATATCAAACTCTAATCAAAAGGGGCGCTTCGACCGAACGCGCGCGGGTGACGGGGATGGTCCGCGAACCCACCGGGCGCACGGACGAGCTGGTTTGCCGCGCGATCATCGCGTCGGCGTGGTTTCGTTGGTGTTAGCGTTGGTTTGGGCGACGGGCGGCAGCTTCATCTCACCGCACGAGCAGCCCAGACGGTCGAGCAGACCACTGAGCTTGACGGCATCGGCATCGGACAGTTTCGAGCCGACATATTTCTCGATCGCAGCGGAGTAGGCGCCCCACATCCGCTTCTGCAACTCGCGGCCGGCTTCCGTGATCTCCACGAACTGGCCACGCTTGTCGATCTTGCATTCGCGCCGGGAGGCAAGGCCCTCGTCGACCAGGCGGTCGATCAGACGCGAGGTGGAATATTGCGGGATCAGCATCTGCCGCTCGAGCTCCACCGGCCGCAGCTCGCCCGAAGGTGCGCGCGACAGTTCGAGCAGCGCGTCGTACCAGGCCAGCGGCGGGAACCCCGCCTTCTTCAGGTCCTGCTCGACACAATCGAGCACGCGGCTCTGCACCCGCATCAGGCGGATCCAGGCTGATGTTGCCTCGGTCGATGGTTTGCGTTTCATGGTCTCGCTCAAGCTCGTCGCCCGTCTCTTACCCCATTCGATGCATCTGCATCAATCTTGCTATTTCATGCAGGTGCATGTAGGCGTTGTTTCGCCTGAGCCAAGCCAAAAGAGGAGGAAATTCCATGAAACTCTATTACTCGCCCGGCGCCTGCTCGCTGTCCCCCCACATCGCGCTCCTGGAAGCCGGCCTGCCCTACGAGCTGGTCAAGGTCGATATCCGGGCCAAGAAGCTCGAAAATGGTGAGGATTATCTAAAGGTTAATCCGAAGGGTCAGGTCCCCGCGCTGGGCCTCGACAGCGGCGAGATCGTGACCGAAGGCCCGGTCATTGTCCAGATGATCGCCGACCAGGCGTCCGCCAAGGGGCTGACGCCGGCCCATGGCAGCTCCGAGCGCTACAAGCTGCTCGAATGGCTGAACTTCCTCACCTCAGAGGTTCACAAGAACTTCGGCCCGATGTTCGCGCCGGCGTTGAACGACGAAGCCAAAGCGTTCTTCAGGGATCGCGTCATAGGCAAGCTGAAATACATCGACAGCCAGCTCGCCGGCCGCGACTACCTCATGGGCAAGCAGTTCACGGTGGCCGACGGCTATCTCTTTACGATGCTGACCTGGGCCGACCGGATGAAGTTCGACTTCTCGGCGATGCCGAACCTCGCCGCCTACAAAACCCGTGTCGCAGCGCGGCCGCAGGTGCAGGAGGCCCTGAAGAAGGAAGGGCTGGCGCAGGCGAAGTAAGCGCTCGCAAGACCGAAGAAGAAAAGGCCGGATCGATGATCCGGCCTTTTTGATTCTGCGTCGCTCAGGCCGCCTTCTTCGGTGCGAAGCGGCCGTAGAAGGTCTCGCCCTTCGCCGCCATCTCCTCGAGCAATTTCGGCGGCGTGAAGCGTGAGCCGTACTTCGCCTCGAGCTTGTGACAGAGCTCGACGAAGGTCTTCGTGCCCATGAAGTCGATGTAGGACAGCGTGCCGCCAGTGAACGGCGCGAAACCGAAACCGAGGATCGAGCCGACATCCGCTTCACGCGGATCGGTGATGACGTGATCCTCGACCGTGCGCGCGGCTTCCACCGCCTGCACCACCAGGAAGCGCTGCTTCAGCTCCTCGATATCGAGCGTGTCAGGATCGAGCTGCTTCGGCTGCAACGCCGAGAGGCCCGGCCACAGGCTCTTCTGACCCTTGCCCTTCTCGGGATAGTCGTAAAAACCCTTGCTGTTCTTGCGGCCGAGGCGGCCCTGCTTCTCGACCAGCTCCACCATCAGCTTCTTCTGGTCGGGGTTGATGGCGTTGGGGCCGAGATCGGCTTCGGTCGCCTTCATGATCTTGAGGCCGAGGTCGAGCGCGACTTCGTCCGAGAGCGAGAGCGGACCGACCGGCATGCCGGCCATCTTGGCGCAGTTCTCGATCATCGCCGGCGGGACGCCTTCCAAAAACATCTCGTTGCCTTCGGCGACGTAACGGCCGACGCAGCGATTGGCGAAGAAGCCTCTGGAGTCGTTGACGACGATCGGCGTCTTGCCGATCTGCCGGACGTAATCGAGCGCGGTCGCGAGCGCGACATCGCCGGTGTTCTTGCCCTTGATGATCTCGACCAGCATCATCTTCTCGACCGGCGAGAAGAAGTGGATGCCGACGAACTTGCCCTGGTCCTTGAAGCCCTCGGCCAGCGAGGTGATCGGCAAGGTCGAGGTGTTCGAGGCGAAGATCACGTCGGGCTTCAGATATTCCTGCGCCTTGGCAAAGGTCTCGGCCTTGACCTTGCGGTCCTCGAACACGGCCTCGATGACGAGGTCGACGTCCTTCAACGCGGCGTAGTCGGCGGTCGGCGTGATGCGCGCGAGCAGAGCCTCGGCATCACCCGGCTTGGCGCGACCCTTCTTGATCTGCTCCTCGATCACCTTCTGCGCATGCGCCTTGCCCTTGTCGGCGCTCGCCTGGTCGCGGTCGATCAGGACGACGTCGAGGCCGGCGCGTGCCGAAACGTAACCGACGCTCGCACCCATGAAGCCGGCGCCGATCACGGCGATCTTCTTCACCTTGGTTGCGGGCACGTCCTTCGGACGGCGCGCACCCTTGTTGAGCTCCTGCATCGACAGGAACAGGCTGCGGATCATCGCCGCCGCCTCCTTCGAGCGCAGCACCGAGGTGAAGTAGCGCGACTCCACGCGAAGCGCGGCGTCGATCGGCAGCTGCAGCCCTTCATAGACGCAGCTCATGATGGCGCGCGCGGCCGGGTAGTTGTCGTAGGTCTCGCGGCGATAGATGGCGTTGCCGGCCGGGAACATCATCATGCCGGCCTTGGAGAACACCGGACCGCCCGGCAGCTTGAAACCCTTCTCGTCCCAGGGCGCGACGGCCTTGCCGCCACCCTTGATCCAGTCCTTCGCCGCCTTGACGAGCTCGGCAGCGGGAACGATGGCGTGAATGAGGTTCAGCGCCTTGGCCTTCTCGACCGTAACAGGATCGCCCTTGAGCAGGATCGTCATCGCATCCTGCGGCGGCACCAGCCGCGGCACGCGCTGCGTGCCGCCGGCGCCGGGAAACAGGCCGACCTTGACCTCGGGCAGGCCGAGGCGGGTCTTGGGATTCTCCGCCGCCACGCGATAGTGGCAGCACAGCGTGATCTCGAAACCGCCGCCGAGCGCGAGGCCGTTGATCGCGGCCGCCCACGGCTTGCCTGACGTTTCGATCGAGCGCAGCACCAGCGAGAAGCGCCGGGCCTGGTCGAACAGCATCTGATTTGCCGCGGTCTCGCCTTGGTCCTTGAAGACTTTTGCGTAGGCCTGGTTCATGCCTTCGAGCATCGACAAGTCCGCGCCGGCGCAGAACGCTTCCTTAGCGGAGGTGATGACGACGCCTTTCACCGCGGCATCCGCCGTGGTTTCCTTGACGATCGCGTCGAGCTCGCTGGTCGAGGTCTCGTCGAGCACGTTCATCGAACGGCCCGGGATGTCCCAGGTGACGAGCGCGATGCCGTCGGAATCGGTCTCAACCTTGAAATTCTTGTAAGCCATGTTGGTTGCTCCCTACCCTTAGACGCGCTCGATGATGGTCGCGGTGCCCATGCCGCCGCCGATGCACAGCGTGACGAGGGCGGTGGACTTGTTGGTGCGCTCGAGCTCGTCGAGCACGGTGCCCAGGATCATCGCCCCGGTGGCGCCGAGCGGATGGCCGAGCGCGATCGCGCCGCCATTGACGTTGATCTTGGCGTTGTCGATGTCGAAGGCCTGGATGTAGCGCAGCACGACCGAGGCGAAGGCCTCGTTGAGCTCGAACAGGTCGATGTCCGACTTCTTCATGCCGGAACGCGCGAACAGCTTTTCGGTGACGTCGACCGGACCGGTCAGCATCATCGCCGGCTCGGAGCCGATGTTGGCAAACGCGCGGATTTTTGCGCGCGGTTTCAGGCCGTACTTGCTGGCCGCTTCCTTGCTGCCGAGCAGCACGGCGCCGGCGCCATCGACGATGCCCGAGGAGTTGCCGGCGTGGTGCACGTAGTTGACCCGCTCGATCTCGGGGTGCGACTGCACGGCGACGCCGTCGAAGCCGCCCATCTGCGCCATCATCGTGAACGACGGCTGCAGTTGGGCCAGCGACTGCATCGTCGTCGAGGGACGCATGTGCTCGTCCTTGGCGAGGATGGTGAGGCCGTTGATGTCCTTCACCGGCACGATCGACTTGCCGAAGCGGCCTTCCTCCCAGGATTTTGCGGCGCGCTGCTGGCTCTGCACGGCGTAGGCATCGACGTCGTCGCGCGAGAAGCCGTACTTCGTGGCGATCAGGTCGGCCGAGACGCCCTGCGGCATGAAGTAGGACGGCACCGCCATCGAGGGGTCCATCGGCCAGGCGCCGCCGGAGGCGCCGATGCCGACGCGGCTCATGGATTCGGCGCCGCCACCGATCACCAGCTCATGCTGGCCGCTCATCACCTGGGCTGCGGCAAAGTTTACGGCATCCAGGCCGGAGGCGCAGAAACGGCTGATCTGCACGCCGGGGACGGCTTCGCCGAGGCCGGCTTTCAGCGCAGCGAAGCGCGCGATGTCGGAGCCGGCTTCGCCGACCGGATCGACCACGCCGAGCACGACGTCGTCGACGGAATCTTCCGGCAGGTTGTTGCGGTCCTTCAGCGCCTTCAGCGGCACGGTGGCGAGCGCGAGCGCGGTCACTTCGTGCAGCGAACCGTCGGCCTTGCCGCGGCCGCGAGGGGTGCGGACGTGATCGTAAATATAGGCATCTGCCATGGGAGCCTCCTGATTGCAGTTATTGGTTACGACCGCAGCGCGATCGGGATCATTGGTGAAGCGAAATCCTCAGAACGCTTCCGCCGGCAATTCCATGATGGTGGCGGAGCCAGCCTGGATGCGGGCGAGATTGGCCGCGGTTTCCGGCAGCATCCGCTCCATGAAGAAGCGGCCGGTGACGAGCTTGGTCGAGAGATAGGGCGTCGCCCCGCTCTCGGCAATCTTGGCATTCGTCACCTTCGCCATCTTCGCCCACATGTAGCCGAGCGCGACGAAGCCGAAGAGATGCAGGTAATCGGTTGCGGCAGCGCCGGCATTGTCCGGCTTCATCATCGCGTTCTGCATCAGCCACGTCGTGGCCTGCTGGAGATGGCCGAGCGAGGCCGAGAGCGGGGTGATGAAAGGCTTGAGCGCCTCGTCGCCGCCATTCTCCTTGGCGAAGGCCATGACCTCGCCGAAGAAGGCCATGATGGCGCGGCCGCCGTCGCGCGGCAGCTTGCGGCCGACCAGGTCGAGCGCCTGGATGCCGTTGGCGCCTTCATAGATCATGGCGATGCGCGCATCGCGCACGAACTGCTCCATGCCCTGCTCGGCGATGTAGCCGTGACCGCCATACATCTGCTGCGCCTGCACGGCATTGGCGAAGCCGTAATCGGTGAGAAAACCCTTCAGCACCGGGGTCATCAGGCCCATGTGGTCGTCGGCGGCCTGGCGGTCCTTGGGATCCTCGGAGCGGTGCGCGACGTCGCTCTTCAGCGCGGTCCACATCACGAAGGCGCGCGCGGCCTCGTTGAAGGCGCGGATCGAGAGCAGCGTGCGGCGCACGTCGGGATGCACGATGATCGGATCAGCTTGCTTGTCCGGCGCCTTGGTGCCGGTCAGCGAGCGGCCCTGGATGCGCTCGCGGGCATAGGCGACCGCGTTCTGATAGGCGACCTCGGACTGCGCGAGGCCCTGCACGGCGACGCCGAGGCGGGCCTCGTTCATCATCACGAACATGCCCTGCATGCCCTTGTTCTCTTCGCCGATCAGCCAGCCGGTGGCGCTGTCGTAGTTCATCACGCAGGTGGAATTGCCATGGATGCCCATCTTGTGCTCGATCGAGCCGCAGACGACGCCATTGCGGGCGCCGACCGAACCGTCGGCATTCACCAGGAATTTCGGCACCACGAACAGCGACACGCCCTTGATGCCGGCCGGTGCCCCCTCGATGCGGGCGAGCACGAGGTGGATGATGTTCGGCGCCAGATCATGCTCACCGGCCGAGATGAAGATCTTGGTGCCCGTGATCTTGAAGCTGCCGTCGCTCTGACGCACCGCCTTGGTGCGGAGCATGCCGAGATCGGTGCCGCAATGCGGCTCGGTCAGGTTCATGGTGCCGGTCCACTCGCCGGCCACCATCTTCGGCACGTAGGTCTGCTTCTGCTCCGGCGAGCCGTGAACGATCAGCGCCGCAGTCGCGCCCATGGTGAGGCCGCCATACATCGAGAACGCCATGTTGGCGGAGATCTGGAATTCGTTGACGGCTTGCGAGAGCGTCACTGGCAGCCCCTGCCCGCCGAACTCGGTTGGCGCTGACAGACCGAGCCAGCCGCCCTCGGCAACCTGCTTGAAGGCGTCCTTGAAACCCTTCGGCGTGGTGACGCTGCCGTCATCGGCGCGCTTGCAGCCTTCGAGGTCGCCGACGCGATTGAGCGGCTGGAGCACCTCTTCGGCGAGCTTGGCGGCTTCGCCGAGGATCGCTTCGCGCACGTCGCTCGACGCATCGGAGAAGCCGGCGAGGTTGTCGTAGCGGTCGATCTGGAAGACGTCATTGAGCAGGAAGTTCACGTCTTCGACGGGGGCTTTGTAGATCGGCATGGTGGTCTCCCGGCAAGCCTTGAAGTGATATGCGGTCTGAAGTGATGATGTTGGCTTAGGATTGGGCTGCGGCCAGCTGCTCCGCCATCAGGCGGTGCAGCATGTTGATCGCCTTGAGCGGACGCACCATCACCTTGAAATGGGTGATGCGGCCCTCGGCATCGAAGGTGATGATGTCGACACCGTTGATCTCGATGCCGTCGATGACATTCTTGAATTCGAGCACGGCGCCATCAGCGCTGCGCCACTCGCCGACATAGGTGAAGCCCGGGCCGCCGAGCACCTTCTCGGCGCTGGCGAGATATTTGAAGGTGATGTCGCGGCCGCGCTGGGGCGAATGCACCACGGGGCTCTCGAACACGGCGTCGGGATGCAGCAAGTCCCAGAGCGCTTTGGCATCATGGGACTTCATGAAGGCGTACCAGGAGTCGAGACCGGTCATTGACGATGCCTCCCTAGGTAAAGGCCTTGGCAAAAAAATCGAAAACAACCCCATGCACAGTAGCGATGAGCTTGATTCCGCTGGGTTTTTGGGTCGGGTATTGAGCCCCGGCCTTCGGTCACCTCATATGCACATTGACGCATATGCACCAATACGCATAAAGTCAAGTCAATTGGTCGGGACCGACCTCGAAAGGGAGCTGAAGCCATGGCGCTGGGCGACGCAATCCTCGCATGCCTGACGGAACGTCCGATGACGGGCTACGAGCTCGCCAAGACGTTCGACTCCTCGATCGGCTTCTTCTGGAAGGCCGACCACCAGCAAATCTACCGCGAGCTCTCCAAGCTGCGCGACCGGGGCTACATCCAGGGCCGCGAGGTCGTGCAATCAGGCAAACCCAATAAGCTCATCTATACGCTCACTCCGGAAGGGCGAACAGCACTGCGGCACTGGGCCGCGCGGCCAAGCACGCCCCCCTCGATCAAGGACGACCTTCTGGTCCGGCTGCACGCGCTCGACAGCATCGACATCGAGCCCATGCGCGCCGACCTGATGGCCCGGCTGGAGCACCACCGCGACCGCCACGCCAATTACGAGCGCATCCTCAAGAAGCGTTTTCCGGAAGGAACGGCATCTGATGTGCTCGACCTCGGCAATCTGCTGCTGCTCCAGCTCGGTGCCCGGCACGAACAGATGGTCGCCGACTTCTGCGAGGAGGCCCTCGAGGCGCTGTCGGCGATGAGCGGCAAGGGTACGGTCGTGCCGCTCGAGGATGGCAAGCGCGAGGGGAAGGGCTGAGGGAGCCTCCGCTTCGTCATGGCCGGGCTTGTCCCGGCCATGACGAGCATGAGTGCAAGCCCCCCGGGTTCCCGCCGCCCAACTTTAAGACACCGTCAACGGGTTCCTTAACCCGTTATTTACCGTAACAGACAAAAGTCGGTTTTCGAGGCAGACGACCCGCGTCAAATCCGATTGTCTTTGCAACCGGCACGCGTGGGGAGACTGGAGGCGCCGGGTGGGGCGCCGGAGTCGGAACCGGACAGAGTCATGAATTCGCGCGTATCGTGGAGTGTTGACGGCATCGATCCCTCCGTTCGGGAGCGGGCCGAAGCTGCTGCGCGCAGAGCCGGCATGTCACTCAACGATTGGCTGAACTCCACGCTCGGCGAGACTGCCCCGCCAAACTTTCGCGGACCTTACGACCAGCGTCCGCAGCAGATGCCGAGCCAGGCACCAGCTTACCAGGCCCCGAGCCAGGAGAGTCGCGAAGTCGCCGACATCCACCAGCGGCTCGACGCGATCACCCAGCAGATCGAACGGATTTCGAAGCCCGCACCGCGCCAGGACGCTTCGCGACAGGACGCGTCGCGACCGGACGTCTCGCGCGAGCAGGGCGTCGCACGCCAGCTCAACGACGCAATCTCGCGGCTCGATGCCCGGCTATCGCAAATCTCCCGCCCGCAGCCCCAGGCGCCGCGGCCAGCCCCTGCCCCGTCACCCGTTGAAACGCGCCAGCGCCAGGCCGATGCGGTCGAGCGCGCGGCAGCCCAGGTCTATCGTAACTCGCCACCCCTGAGCCCCGCGTCGTTCGACGTCGCCGTCGCCGAGATCACGGCGCGGCAGAGCGAGCTTGACGGCTTCGCGCCACGCCAGATGCCGCCGCGCGCCGCGCCGTCGATTGCCCCCGCTGCCGCTCCTTACATGCCTCCGATGGCGCCGCCCGCGCCCGCCTACGCTCCGCCGCCACCGCAGCCGGGGCCGGATTTCTCGTCGCTCGAGCGCCATCTGCTCAAGATCACGAGCCAGATCGAGTCGCTCCAGCGTCCTGACAATACCGAGCAGGCGATCAACGGCTTCCGCGCCGAGCTCGCCGAGATCCGTAACGCCATCACCGAAGCGATGCCGCGCCGCGCGATCGAATCGATCGAGAACGAGATCCGCTCGCTGCACCGTCGGATCGACGAGACCCGCTCGTCCGGCACCGACGGTCAGGTGCTGTCCGGCATCGAGCACGCACTGTCCGAGATCAAGCAGGTGCTGCGCACGCTGACGCCGGCCGAGCAGCTCACCGGCTATGATGAGGCGATCCGCAATCTCGGCGCCAAGCTCGACCTGATCCTGCGCGCCAATGACGATCCCTCGACCGTGCGACAGCTCGAAGGTGCGATCTCGGCGCTGCGCGGCATCGTCTCCAACGTCGCCTCCAACGAGGCGCTGGCACGGCTTTCCGAAGACGTGCAGCTGCTGTCGTCCAAGGTCGACCAGGTCACCCGCTCGTCCGGCCCCAGCGACAGTTTTGCCGTGCTCGAGCAGCGCATCGCGGCGCTCACCGCCGCGCTGGAGACGCGCGAGCGGCCTCAGCCGTCCGAGAGCAGCGAGCATCTGGAAGCCGCGATCCGGGCGCTGTCGGACCGTTTCGACCGCATGCAGGTCGGCAGCGACTCCGCATCGACCTTCGCCCATCTCGAACAGCGCGTCTCGTATCTGCTCGAGCGGATCGAGGCTGCCTCCGATCCACGCAACGGCAATCTGAGCCGCGTCGAGGACGGGCTGCACGACATCCTGCGGCACCTCGAGCGGCAGCAGGCGACCTATTCGGCCCTCGCCGAAAGCCGCAGTTCGGCACCGCCGGTCGATTCCGGAGTGGTCGATCTCGTCAAGCGCGAGCTTTCCGACATCCGCTTCAGCCACGCCGAGACCAACCGCAGCACCCAGGATTCGCTCGACGCAGTCCACAGCGCGCTCGGCCACGTCGTCGATCGCCTCTCGATGATCGAGGGCGATCTGCGGGCGGTGCGCACCGCCCCGCCGGCGCCTGCGCCGCAGCCGATGCCCATGCCGATGGCCGCCCCGATGGAGCGCGAGCCGATGGCGCGCGAGCCACGGCAGCAAGCGCAGCAGCAGCCGAAATACGATCCCAAGCCCGAGCTGCCGAACCCGGCAGCCACACAACAGCCGGCTCAGTCCTCCTTCGTCGCCGCACCGCGCGAATTCCACGCCGCAGCACCTGCCGCGCCGCCGCCGATGCCGATGGCGGCGCCTGTTCCGCCGCGCGCGATCAGCGAAATCCTGGAGCCGCACACCGCGCCCGCGCGCGCCGCGATCGCGCCGGAATTGCCGCCGGATCATCCGCTCGAGCCGGGCACACGGCCGGGCGGCCGCGTCGCCACGCCGTCGGAGCGCATTGCCGCGTCCGAGAGCGCGATCAGCGAAATCCCCGCCGCGCCGAAGGAGCCGGTGTCGTCGTCGAGCTTCATCGCCGCCGCACGCCGCGCCGCTCAGGCCGCCGCCGCGCAGCCGCCCGAGAAGCCGGCCCGTGGCGCCAAGGCCGCTATCGCCCGCGCCAAGGACAAGGGCCAGGAAGGTGGCTCGACCATCACTTCGAAGATCCGCTCGCTGCTGGTCGGCGCGAGCGTGGTCGTGATCGTGCTCGGCACTTTCAAGATGGCGATGAACCTGCTCGATGGCGGCAGCAGTGCGCCGCCGGCACCGCAGGCGATGGAGAATACTTCGAGCGAGCCCGCGCCGCGGGCCGCGCCGCCCGTCGAGATCAAGCCCGCGGCGCCGGAACAGGTCACGCCCTCGATGACCTCGCCGACGCCGCTTGGAAAGCAGTCGCTGAACAACGCCGCGCCGGTGCCCATGACGAGCCCGAGCGGCACCGCTTCGGTCGAAATCCCGCAAATCCCGGCCGCTGCGCCACCCACGCCTGCGGCGTCGAGCGACGTCACCGGCGCGTTGTCCGGCGCGAGCCGCGCGCGGCTCAGCCTGGTGCCGGTGCCGCCCAGCGAGAGGCTGCCCGACGGCATCGGTGGCCCGGGCTTGCGCACGGCCGCGATGAAGGGCGATGCGACCGCGGCCTACGAAATCGGTGTGCGCTTTGCCGAGGGCAAGGGCGTGGCTGCGAACTACGACGAAGCCGCCAAATGGTACGACCGCGCGGCCCAGGCCGGCGTGGTGCCCGCGACCTTCCGCCTCGGCACGCTCTATGAAAAGGGCCTCGGCGTGAAGAAGGACGCCGATATCGCCCGCCGCTATTACACGCAGGCCGCCGAGCGCGGCAACGCCAAGGCCATGCACAACCTCGCGGTGCTCGATGCCGACGGCGGCGGACGCGGCGCCAACTACAAGAGCGCGGCGCAGTGGTTCCGCAAAGCCGCCGATCGCGGCGTCGCCGACAGCCAGTTCAACCTCGGCATCCTCTATGCCCGCGGCATCGGCGTCGAGCAGAACCTCGCCGAGTCCTACAAATGGTTCAGCCTGGCCGCTGCCCAGGGCGATGCGGATGCGTCCGGCAAGCGCGACGACGTCGCCAAGCGCCTCGACCCGCAATCGCTCGCCGCCGCCAAGCTCGCGATCCAGACTTTCAGCGCCGAGCCGCAGCCTGACGACGCCGTCAACGTTCCCGCCCCGAACGGCGGCTGGGACAGCGCGCCGCAGGCGAACGCCAAGCCTGCGCCGAAGGCTGTTGCGACGAAGAAGTCGGCGTCGGCGGCGCACTAAGCGGTTTAGGACGCTCTCTCCTCTCGTCGTCGCCCGGCTTGACCGGGCGACCCAGTATTCCAGAGGCCGGCGTTAAGGAGCTCTCTCTCACAACAACGGCCGCGGCGTACTGGATGCCCCGGTCAAGCCGGGGCATGACAGCGGAGATGGTGGCGAGATCGCGCAGTGAAGCGACCATCTGATCCGTCTTAGCTCATTCACCACCCGCAAATTTACCGAGCGCGCCCGGCATCGAATTCCGCTATTGAGGGACGCGGCAATCGTTCCGACCTCCCCCGCGAGCATTCCGCGCAATCGATCCGTCTCGCTTGGCGCGTGGTTCAATGCAGCTCTATCTCCCGATCGCCGATCTTCCGGTCAACGTCTTCCTGGTGCTGGCGATGGGCGCGGCGGTGGGCTTCGTCTCCGGCATGTTCGGGATCGGTGGCGGCTTCCTGATGACGCCGCTGTTGATCTTCATCGGCATCACGCCGGCGGTCGCGGTCGCCTCCGTCGCGAGCCACATCGCGGCCTCCTCCTTCTCCGGTGCCCTCACCTATTGGCGGCGGCGCGCGATCGATCCGGCGCTGGCGAGCGTATTGCTCTGTGGCGGCGTGACCGGGACGGCACTCGGCGTGTGGACCTTCACGCAGCTTCGCGCACTCGGCCAGCTCGATCTGATGATCGCGCTATCCTATGTCGTGCTGCTCACCACGGTCGGCAGCCTGATGTTCTCCGAAGGCCTGCGCGCCCTGATGCGGACCCGTCGCGGCGCGGTGCCGCCGCGCCGCACCCACAACTGGATCCACGGCCTGCCGCTGAAGATGCGGTTCAAGCGCTCGAAGATCTACCTCTCGGTCATCCCCGTCGTGATCGTCGGCGTCGTGATCGGCTTCATCGGCGCCATCATGGGCATCGGCGGCGGCTTCATTCTCGTGCCGATCATGATCTACGTGCTCAGGGTGCCGACCTCGACGGTGATCGGGACTTCGATGGTCCTCACGCTCGTCACCATGCTGTTCGCCACCATGCTGCACGCGGTGACCAATCACCTGGTCGATGCCGTGCTGGCGCTGATCCTGATGGTCGGCGGCGTCACCGGCGCGCAGTTCGGGGCACGTGCCGGCCAGAAGATCCGCGGCGAGCAGCTGCGGCTGCTGCTGGGCCTCTTGATCCTCTCGGTCGGCGTCCGCTTCGCGATCGAGCTCGTGATCCGGCCCGAGGACCTCTTCACGATTCGCGAATTGGGGGTGAGCGGATGATGCGCGCGCTTCTCGCAATCGTTCTCGTCCTGCTGCTCGGCGGCGCCGCGCGAGCCGAACGGCTGATCGTGTCGGTCTCCAACCACCGTGTCACGGTGACACCGAATTATTCCGGCGAGGAGCTGGTGCTGTTCGGCTCGGTCGAGAAGGACACGACGACGCCTGCCGACCGCACGGCTTACGATCTCGTCGTCACCGTGATGGGCCCGCGCGCCGACATGGTGACGCGGCGCAAGGAGCGCACCTTCGGCATCTGGATCAACACCGACTACCGGCAGTTCCTGCAAGTGCCGAGCTATCTGGCGCTGTTCGCCAACCGCCCGTTCGACGTCATCACCTCGCCCGAGATCGCGCGGCGGCAGCAGATCGGGCTCAACAACGTGCTGCTGACCCAGCGTGTCAGCGGCGACTATGCCGACGTGGTGCCGAACGATGCGTTCCGCTCCGCCTTCATTCGCCTGCGCACTGAACGTGGCCTCTATCGCGAGGATGCGAGCGCCGTGACGTTCCTGACACCGACGCTGTTCCGCACCGGCATTCCCCTGCCGGCGGAGGTGCCGATCGGCACCTATGAGGTCGAGATCAAGCTGTTCGCGGGCGGCGCGTTCATCGGCAAGACCGAGACCGCCTTCGAGATCGTCAAGGTCGGTTTCGAGCAGTTCGTCGCGACGACGGCAAGACAGAACGGCCTGATCTACGGCCTGGTCACGGCGGCGATGGCGCTGATGACGGGGTGGATGGCGTCGATTGTGTTCAGGAAGGATTAGACTCCCTCCCCGTCATTGCGAGGAGCGAAGCGACGAAGCAATCCAGACTGCCTCCGCGGAAAGACTCTGGATTGCTTCGCTACGCTCGCAATGACGCATGTGGAGATGGCCGGCCTCCGCCTCACCTATGAGGCCGCCTTTGCCGGTCGCGTCACCAGATAGATGCCGAGTGCGACCGGGATGATGCCGAGCAGGTCGCGGGCCTCGACATGCTCGCCGAGCACGAGGAAGGCGAACAGCATGCCGAGCGGCGGCATCAGGAAATGATAGGCGCTGGCAGCGGTCGCGCCACACACTTTCAGGAGATGAAACCAGAGCCAGTAAGCGAGGATCGAGCCACCGAGCACGAGGAAGGCGAAGGCGCCGATCAGGCCCGGTGTGAGGTCGATGGCGTGGACGTCGGCAAAGGTGAACGCGACCGGCGTCAGCACGAGGCCGGCGGCGAGATTCTGCACGCCGTTGCCGATCCACAGACTTCCCTTGGGCGCGAGCAGCTTGAACAGGATCGTGCCGGCGACGATGGAGGCGAGCGAGGCCAAGGTGAAGACGATGCCGTGCCATGAATCGGTGCCGACCGAAAGGCGATGCCAGACGATTGCCGTCACGCCGATAATGCCGAGCAGCAGGCCACTCGCCTTGCGCCAGGTCATGCCTTCGCCGAGCAGCAGGGCCGCTAACGCGGCGGTGAATACCGGATTGGCCGAGACGATCAGGCCGCCGAGGCCGGCGGAGACCGATTGCAGGCCGGTATAGCCAAGCCCGAGATAGAGCGCATTGTTGGCGATGCCGAGCACGGCGAAGATCGCGGCATCCCGCCAGGACAGGGACCAGTCACCGCGGACCATCGTGGCGCCCAGGATCAAAATGCCGGCGAGCGAGAAGCGCGCGGCGAGCAGGATCAGCGGCGGGCAATGGGTGACGCCGATCTTGCCGGCGACGAAGGCATAGCTCCAGAGCAGGCAAAACAGGCCGATGGCGAGCGGCAGCGTGTTGAAGCGGCTGGGGGCTGCGGGAAGCGAGGTGGCGAGCGACATGAGGGCATTCTCGGATGTTTTTCTTCTGACCCTCGATCTAGGCCGCCGGCTTGTCATTTGGAAATTAAATGATTAACTTCTGATCAGTTGATTTTCGAATGGAGGCGCCCATGCTCGATCTGGAGCTTCTGCGCAGCTTCGTCTCGGTGGTCGAGGCCGGCGGCTTCACCCGCGCCGGCGAGCGTGTCCACCGCACGCAATCGACCGTCAGCCAGCAGATCAAGCGGCTGGAGGAGGACGTCGGCCAGGTGCTGCTGCACCGTGACGGCAAGGACGTGCGTCCGACCGAGGCCGGCGAGCGGCTGCTGTCCTATGCGCGGCGGCTGCTGTCGCTTGCGGAAGAAGCACGCGACGTGCTGCGCGAGCCCGACAGCGAAGGCGCGATCCGGCTCGGCATTCCCGAGGACTTTGCCGCCTACCGGCTGGCGAAACTGCTTGGCTCATTCGCGCGCTCGCATCCCGGCCTGCGCATGGACGTGCGCGCCGACCAGAGCAAGAACCTCGCCCGCGATCTCGAACGCGGCGAGCTGGATCTGGCGCTGTACAAGCGCGAGGCCGGCGAGAAGGGCGCGATCGCGGTGTGGCCGGAGCGGGTGCACTGGGTCACCAGCAAGAGCCATCCGGTCGACGTCAATGCGTCGTCGGTGCCGCTGATCGGCTTTCCGCTCGGCTGCCTCTACCGCGCCGGCGCCATCCATGCATTGGAAAGCGCCGGCCGCGCCTGGCACATGTCATATTCGTCGTCGAGCCTTGCCGGCATCCAGGCTGCGGTTGCCGCCGGCATGGGCCTGAGCATCCTGTCGGAGATGTCGATCCAGTCCGACCACCGCGTGCTGACGGCGAAAGACGGTTTTGAGCCGATCAACCGGACCGAGGTGGCGCTGATGGCGGCGCCCAATGCGAGCCCCGCGACGCTGCGGCTTGCGGATCGTCTCGCCGAGTTTTGCGATGCGGTGCAGGCGAAGGCGGCCTGAGCTTGCGAGCCGCCCGGCCGCGACTCAATTCGCCGCCGACACCAGCCGGCCCCCACACGCATTCGCGTAAAACTTGCCGCCGCATTGGCGCTTGATGGCGGCGCAGCGCGCCGCGGGAGACGCATTTTGCGGGACCGTGAAGCCGCAGCTCAGACCGTCGGCGCTGCGGCCGGATTTGCCGGCCGCAAACGCGGCGCTGGAGGCGGTGATGCAGACGACAAGCAGGGCCGCAGCGGCGATTTCGATCAGCAGTCGCGTCAGCAGTCTCATGGCGCGTTTCCTCCACACTGATGGCCGAATTGGCTGCCATTCTAGCACGAAATCCGCGCTTCTCCGTGCTGGTCCGGGTTCCCAAATCGGCCCGTTCCTTGCATAATTTTACGCCAGCGCAGTGCACGGCCGCACCAGCGATGGTACCGGTACAGCGGCAAGACGCTTAGGATGACGGGACGCGTAGGGTGACAAGACGCGTAGGGTTAGTGGTGTTCTCGCGACCAGGAAGTGACGGCCTTGCAAGATCAATCGTTCCAGCCAAATTTGCCCGCCTCCAATCAGCCCATCGACGAGCTCGCGCTGGCTGAGATCAAGGGCGCGATCCTGGCGAAGCTGCGCCTTGCCATCGGCAAGGACGCAGGCATGGCGACCAAGCACGACTGGTACCAGGCCGCGGCGCTGGCGCTGCGCGACCGCATCGTGCATCGCTGGCTCACCGCCGAGAAGCACAGCTACGATGCGGGGCGCAAGCGCGTCTATTATCTCTCGCTCGAATTCCTGATCGGCCGTCTCTTCACCGACGCGCTGAACAATATGGGGCTGCTGAAGATCTTCGAGGTCGCGCTCGGCGATCTCGGGGTTTCGCTTCCCGAATTACGCAAATGCGAACCGGATGCGGCGCTCGGCAATGGCGGCCTGGGGCGGCTCGCCGCCTGCTTCATGGAAAGCATGGCGACGCTATCGATCCCGGCAATCGGCTACGGCATCCGCTACGATTTCGGCCTGTTCCGCCAGATCATCAATCAGGGCTGGCAGCAGGAATATCCGGACGAATGGCTCGGCTTCGGCAATCCCTGGGAATTGCAGCGGCCCGAGGTGATCTATGACATCAATTTCGGCGGCGGCGTCGAGCATGTCGACGACAAGGGCCGCGACCGCGCGATCTGGCATCCGTCCGAGACCGTGCAGGCGCTCGCCTATGACACGCCGATCGTCGGCTGGCGCGGCCAGCACGTCAATGCGCTGCGGCTGTGGTCGGCGCGCTCGCCCGATCCGCTGAAGCTCGACGCCTTCAACAAGGGCGACTATGTCAGCGCCAGCGCCGAGCAGTCGCGCGCGGAGGCGATCTGCAAATTCCTCTATCCGAACGACGAAAGCCCGGCAGGCCGCGAGCTGCGCCTGCGCCAGGAATATTTCTTCGTCTCGGCCTCGCTGCAGGATCTCATCAAGCGGCATCTGTCCTCCGACGGCCAGCTGCGCAGCCTGTCGTCGAAGGTCGCGGTGCAGCTCAACGACACCCATCCGAGCCTCGCCGTCACCGAGCTGATGCGGATTCTGATCGACCTGCATAACTTCCGCTGGGACGAGGCCTGGAAGATCACGGTCGCCACCCTCTCCTACACCAATCACACGCTGCTGCCCGAGGCGCTGGAGACCTGGCCGGTCGAGCTGTTCGAACGGCTGCTGCCGCGGCATCTCGAGATCATCTACCGCATCAACGTGCAGCATCTCGCGCTCGCCGAAGCGCGCGCCCCCGGTGACATCGACTTCCGCGCCTCGGTCTCGCTGATCGACGAGAGGAGCGGCCGGCGCGTGCGCATGGGCCAGCTCGCCTTCGTCGGCTCACACCGCATCAACGGCGTCTCGGCGATGCATTCGGACCTGATGCGTGAGACCGTGTTCCACGATCTCAACCATCTCTATCCCGGCCGCATCACCAACAAGACCAACGGCATCACCTTCCGCCGCTGGCTGATGCTGGCGAACCCGAAGCTCACCGACCTGTTGCGCGAGACCTGCGGCGATGCCGTGCTCGACGATCCCACCCAGCTCTCGCTGATCGAGGCGCGCGCCAGCGACGTCGAATTCCAGAAGAAATTCCGCGCCGTCAAGCACCACAACAAGACCGCGCTGGCGCGGCTGATCGGCGAGCGGCTCGGCATCAAGGTCGATCCCGGTGCGCTGTTCGACGTGCAGATCAAGCGCATCCACGAATACAAGCGCCAGCTGCTCAACGTCATCGAGACGGTCGCGCTGTACCAGTCGATCAAGGACGATCCCAACGGCAATTGGGTGCCGCGGGTGAAGATCTTCGCCGGCAAGGCGGCGGCGAGCTATCGCTACGCCAAACTGATCATCAAGCTGATCAACGACGTCGCGGAGGTCGTCAACAACGATCCCGCGATCGGCGGCAAGCTCAAGGTCGTGTTCCTGCCCGACTACAATGTCAGTCTTGCGGAGGTGATCATTCCCGCGGCTGATTTGTCCGAGCAGATCTCGACCGCCGGCATGGAAGCCTCCGGCACCGGTAACATGAAGCTGTCACTCAACGGCGCCCTCACCATCGGCACGCTCGACGGTGCCAATATCGAGATCCGCGACCATGTCGGCGCCGAGAACATCGCGATCTTCGGCATGGAAGCCGGCGACGTCATGATCCGGCGCAAGCAGGGGCTGGACGCCTCCGACGTGATCCGCAATTCGCCAAAGCTTCAGCGCGCCATCAACGCGATCGGCGCCGGCGAGTTCTCGCCCGGCGATCCCGGCCGTTTCGAATCCATCGCGCACGCGCTGCGCTATCTCGACCATTACATGGTCAGCGCGGATTTCGATTCCTACTACGAGGCGCAGCGCAGCGTCGATGCCCGCTGGCAGGTGGCACCGGCCTGGACCCGCGCCTCGATCCTCAACGTCGCCCGCATGGCGTGGTTCTCCTCCGACCGCACCATCCGCGAATACGCCGAGGAGATCTGGAACGTGCCGGTCAACCCGACCACGCCGCTGCTGCCGAACCTGCGCGACGCCGCGGGCTGATTTTTCCGCGGCGCGAAATCCGCGTTACCTGCGAGGTTATTGCATCTCGCGAGGCGGATGATGATATGATCTTCATCATCCCCAAGACGGTGACGGCGATACGGACGCTGTCGCCTCAACACCGTCATTGCGAGCGCAGCGAAGCAATCCAGACTGTCTCCGTGGAAAGACTCTGGATTGCTTCGCTGCGCTCGCAATGACGATGGGGTCGGCATCGAGGACCACCCATGCACGCCAAGCTTCCGCACCCGTTCGACGACGCCACCCGCATCACCGCCGGTGATTCCAGCTGGCAGGGGCACACCAGCGACGATTACTGGGCCTTTGTCGGCCCGTTCGGCGGCATCACGGCCGCGACGATCTTGCGCGCACTGATCGAGCACCCGCAACGCGCCGGCGAACCGCTGGCACTGACCGTCAATTACTGCGCGCCGATCGCGAAGGGACCGTTTGATCTCGACATCCGGCTGGTGAAGGCCAATCGCTCCAGCCAGCACTGGAGCGTCGAACTGTCGCAGGGCGGCGGCGAGGTCGCAACGCTCGCCACCGCCGTATTCGCCGAGCGCCGGCCGTCCTGGGAGCACAGGGTGGCGCAATATCCTGATGCCAAGCCGTTCGAACAGACGCTGCCGTTTCCAAAAATCTCGGCGTCCTGGGCCAACCGGTATGAATTCCGCTTCGTCGAGGGCGAGATGCGGATCGGCCCGCCGCAGGCCGAGCTTGCCAGCACCTATTCGAAAATCTGGATCGGCGACCGCACCCCGCGCAAGCTCGACATGCTGTCGCTGATGTCGATGTCGGACGCCTTCTTCGGCCGCATCTTCCACGCGCGCCGCGAGCTGGTGCCGTTCGGCACGGTGTCGCTGACGACGTATTTTCACACGGATAGCGAGGAACTCGCAGCCGAGGACATCACGCGCGTGCTCGCGACGGCCGATTCAAAGATCATGCGCAAGAGCTACGCCGACCAGAACGCCGAACTGTGGTCGCCGAACGGCAGGCTGCTCGCGACGACCACGCAGATTGCGTATTTCAAGGCGTAGGCGCCTTCCCCTCTCCCCTTGTGGGAGAGGGTGGCTCGTCGCGAAGCGACGAGACGGGTGAGGGGTTCTCTCCGCGAGCGCTCCTCTCGCAGTTGAACGCGCGGAGAGAACCCCTCATCCGGCGCTTCGCGCCACCTTCTCCCACAAGGGGAGAAGGAAGAAACAAAAAGGGCGGCCTCACGGCCGCCCTTTCGTATTTCAACCGCTGCGAAATTACTCCGCCGCGAGCTTCACATCAGGCGCAGCCGCGCGCACCTCGGCGTCGACCTGGGCTTCGAACTTGGCAAAGTTCTTCTGGAACATGCCGACCAGCGCACGCGCGGTCTTGTCGAACTCGTCTTTGTCCTTCCAGGTGTTGACCGGGTTGAGGATCTCGGCCGGCACGCCCGGCAGCGCGGTCGGGACCGCGAAGCCAAAGTACTTGTCGGTGCGGAATTCGACGTTGCGAAGCGAGCCGTCGAGGGCGGCGGTGAGCAGCGCGCGCGTCACCTTGATCGGCATGCGCGAGCCGACACCGTACTTGCCGCCGGTCCACCCGGTGTTGACCAGCCAGCAATCGACATTGTGCTGGGCAATCAGGTCGCGCAGCATGTTGCCGTAGACGGATGGATCGAGCGGCAGGAAGGGCGAGCCGAAGCAGGTCGAGAATTCCGGCTGCGGCTCGTTGCCAAGACCGCGCTCGGTGCCGGCGACCTTGGCGGTGTAGCCGGACAGGAAGTGATACATCGCCTGCGCCGGCGACAGCTTTGCGATCGGCGGCAGCACACCGAAGGCGTCGGCGGCGAGCATCACCACGTTCTTCGGCTGCGGCGCGCGGCCGGTGCGCGAGGCGTTCGGGATGAAGTCCAGCGGATACGCAGAGCGCGTGTTCTCGGTCTTGGAGCCGTCGTCGAAATCGACGACGCGGGTGTCCTCGTCGAGCACGCAGTTCTCGAGCACCGCGCCGAAGCGGGTCGAGGCCGCGTAGATCTCGGGCTCGGCTTCCTGCGACAGCTTGATGCACTTGGCATAGCAGCCGCCTTCGAAATTGAAGACGCCGTTCGGGCCCCAGCCATGCTCGTCGTCGCCGATCAGGGTGCGGTTCGGATCGGCCGACAGCGTGGTCTTGCCGGTGCCTGAGAGCCCGAAGAAGATCGCCGTATCGCCCTTGGCGCCGACATTGGCCGAGCAGTGCATCGGCATCACGCCGCGCTCGGGCAGATAATAGTTCAGCGTGGTGAAGACCGACTTCTTCATCTCGCCGGCATAGTAGGAGCCGCCGATCAGCACGATCTTGCGGGCGAAGTCGATCGCGACGACGTTCTCCGACTTGCAGCCATGGCGCTTCGGATCGGCGCGGAAGCTCGGCATGTCGATGATGGTGAGCTCGGGCGCGAAGGTCGACAGCTCGATCGCCTCGGGGCGGATCAGAAGCGTGCGGATGAACAGCGAATGCCAGGCGAGCTCGGTGAAGACGCGGGTCTTGATCCGGTAGGCCGGATCGGCGCCGCCATAGAGGTCCTGCGCGAACAGGCTCTTGCCTTCGGCGTGCTTGAGGAAGTCCTGATAGAGCGTCTCGAACTGCTCGGCGGTGATCGACTGGTTGCCGGCCCACCACATCTTCTTGTCGGTGGTGGCGTCACGCACCGTGAACTTGTCCTTGGGGCTGCGGCCGGTGAACTCACCGGTGTCGGCGCAGAGCGCACCGTCGGCGGACAGCACCGCCTCGCCCGCGGCGAGCGAGTATTGATAGAGTTGCGGCGCACCCAGGTTCCAGTGAACCTGCTTGAGATTCTTTAAGCCGAATTTGTCGGCACCGAAGGCACCGTTGCGCACGCCCGTCTCTTTCACGAAAAATCCTCCTAGAACCCGCGATACATAGCGCGACCTGACCTTGGCGCCATCGCGGTCACCGTGAATTACAGGCCGTCCGGCCTCGGTTGGACGACCTAATATCGGTGAACGCTGACGTTGCCAAGCCGATCCCGCAGGATTTGGTTTATTCAAGGACCGCGCCAAACGTCGCGCATGTCAGCTCTGAGCAGGTGCACCAAAAAATCACAAATGATCGCGCAACCAAATGCGCGTTTCGACGTTATCGGGGGTTGTTGCGACGCACAAACCTGCTGATGCGGTCTATCGTACCTCACCCTCGCCGATCAGTGCGAACGGCCCCCACATCGCAGGATAGGCGTTACGCGGCGACGAGGTATCGTCAACGTAGGTTAACATGGCGCGGCGCAATGCTTCGGCGCGGCCGATTTTTGGTTCGTTCTTGAGCAGAGCGAAAGTCGACGTGGTCAAGCGGGTAGCGGCTTCCGAATCCACTGCCCAATGCGAAACCAGCAGCGCACGGGCCCCGGCATAGAAGAACGAGCGCGCCAGGCCCGACAGCGCCTCCGCACCAGGCTTGTCACCGGCGATGGTGTTGCAGGCCGAGAGCACAACCCAATCCGCATTGAGCTTGAGCTGGGCGACTTCGCTTGCGGTCAACAAGCCGTCGTCGAGTTCGGAGGGCTGATCGGGAATCGAGAGCGCGAGCGAGGGCTCGCCCAGTCCCTTGACGTCGCCCGCGACGAGGCCGTGGGTGGCAAAGTAGATGATGCTGTATTGAGCAAGCGCTGCATGCTTGAGCGTCGTTTCGCTGGCATCGCGGCCGAGATGGATATCGATCTCGCCTGCGCCAACATCCCTGGCCACCGCGTTCAGTTCGTCCGCGGTGTCAGGCAGTTGCGGCAGCGCTTTCGCAAGCTGCGCGCGATCGACGCCGGCGCCGCGCCAGAAGTCGGTATACGCAGATGTCGCGATGCTGCGTGCTGCGACCTTGCCGCCTGCTGCGCGACGATCGGCGGGCCCTTCGGCTGCCGGGTTGAACACGGGATCGCCAAAGCCGGTCATTGGCTTGACGCCTTGATCCCTGCGCGCAAAGGCCCGCAGCGATTTCAGGCTGATCACCGACGGCAGCACCGAGACCGCCTGACGCCGCAACAGCCAGGCGGCGTTGCGATAACCTTCGAGCTTGTCCGGAATTGCGGCCTGCGGCGTCTCCGTGACGAGCAGATGAAACGGCAATGCAGTCAGCGCCGCCGACGGCACCACGAGCAGGCTGCGTTTGTCTTTCGTCAGCGTCTCGACCGGGCCGAGCAGCGCGACATAGAGCTCATTGGCGATCGCGAGATCGAACAGGCCCGATTTGCCGGAGGCATCGCGCGCCTTGCCGACGTCGAGCCCTTTGCGGAACGCGGTCACTTTCTGCGTCAGCGCATTCGCGCCGAGCGGGACTTCCTTCCAGTCGGTGCCGTCGCGCGTGATCGCGATGACATAGCTCTGCTTGTCGACGACCGAATAGACCGTCATCGCCTCATCGGCCGACAGCAGCGGCTGGATGTCCTTCACCGCCAGCGGCAGCGGATTGGAGAGTGAGGCATAGTCGGGAAATTCGACGGCGAGCGTCTTTTGCAGGCCGGCGCGCTCGTTTCCGATCGCCGCGATCCGCGCGCGGCTGCGCTGCTCGGCCGCGACGTCGCGTTGCGCGGCCTGCTTGGAGACCGCCGTGATGATCGCCTTGTCGAGCGCGTCAGTCTCGGCTGCGAGATCCTGGTCCTTGCGCACCAGCTCGGCGAGCCTGTCGCTGCCGGCGGCAAGCCGCACCGCGAGCTTGTTCACGGCAGACGCAGCGGAAGATTGCGTGCCGCGCTGGATCGCGGCCAGCGCCTCGTCAATCGCCTTGTCATCCGGCAGGAGATGCTGCTGCCGCGCGGAAAACAGGATCGGCAGCACCACGCGCAGCTGCGCGCGATCGGTGCGAAGCGTCCGTTCCACCAGCGGCAGCGCGTCGGCGGTGCGCCCGGAAACATAGAGGAAATAGGCCAGATTACTGGTCGAGGTCACGACGTCAGGATGATCCGGCCCGAGCGCACGCTCGCGGATCGCCAGGGCCCGGCGATAGAGCGGCTCGGCATCGGCATAGCGCTGCTGGTGCTCGTAGAGCCCGGCAAGATTGTTCAGCGAACGCGCGACATCGGGATGATCCGGCCCCAGCACCTTTTCGCGGATCGCGAGCGAGCGCTTGATCGGCGCCTCGGCATCCGCGTCGCGGTTGAGGTCGCGATCGACCTGCCCAATGTTGTTCAGGACCGTGGCGACCGCGGGATGCTCGGGACCTGCGGCCTTCTGATAGATCGCGAGAGCCCGCTGGAACAGCGGCTCGGCCTCGGCAAAATGCTCCTGCTTCACGTAGAGCGTGGCGAGATTGTTGAGGGCCTGGCCGACGTCGGGATGCTCGCGCGACAGCGCCTTTTCGCGAATGGCCAGCGCGCGCTTGAACAGCGGCTCGGCCTCGGTAAAGCGGCCTTGCCGCTGATACAGTGCGGCGAGATTGCTCAGCTCGGGTGCGATCAAGGCGGTGTCGAGCCCGAGCGACTTTTCCATCAGCGCGATGGCGCGCGTGTAGATCGGCTCGGCGAGATCGTCGCGGCCCTGGCCGGCATAGACCTGGCCGAGATTGTTGAGCGCGGCGGAGAGCTCGCGGCCGTCATTGCCCTTCTCCAGGCTCGCCACCATGGCCTGCGCCAACGGCAGCGCTTCGGCATATTTGCCGGCCTGGTTGAGCGCATTGATCCGCGCGCCCTGCCCGGCGAGATCACCCTTCTGGGCAAGACCGGGCGTGGCAAGCGACGTGGTGATCGCGAGCGCCAGACCCGCGGCCAATGCCAAACGACGATGCGTCATGAACCCTCGCGCTGCCAATCCCGAACCGGTCACGGTGTTGGGTCGCAGCGATTGGCAGCGGCGTTCAATCCTGGTGCGGCGGGTCCGTCTTCGCGCGCGCTTCGCCCACGAGGCGGACCAGCATCTTGCGCAGCGCCGTGCCGTTGGTCACCCGCTCCGGAAACTCCAGCCGCAGCGCGGTCTGGCCGTCCTGCATGTCGAGGCCTTCCGGATCGCAGCCGGTGCAGCGCCAGTCGCCTGCGGCCGCGCCGAGCAGCCTGGTTGCGTAGAGCCCCATGGCGTCGCGGTGGTCGGCGTTCATGTGCTCCACGGCCCCCTCCTCCGCGGCCAGCAGATCGTCCGCCCCGGACAGGTCCGTGAGAAACTGCTCCGGCTTGAGATCGACGATGCGGCCGAAGCCGGCGACCAGATGGGTTGCCGAGGGGCGGATCCGGAAGAACGAAAAGTCCTTAAATGAAACAAAGGCTTCCGCTGACGGATGGGCACTCAGATACCGCCGCTGGAGCTGATCCTTCTCGTCACCTGCCTGTTCCGCCCGGCCGGACAGCATGATCCGGGCGCCTTCCAGGGGATCGCCGGCGGCGCGCTCGTCCAGCATCAGCGAGACCCTGCCGTCTGCGAGGATGTTTTTGGTGTGCACGGCCAATCCCGAAATCAGCAGGATCGGTGAGCCGTCGGGGTGGCTCGCCAGATTGACCAGGGAACAATAGGGATCGCCGGAGCCCGGCATCAACGTTGCGAGAGCGCCCTGCCGTGACCGCCTGAGCAGCGACTTGGCGAGCTTTCCGGGGTCGAAATCGGGGGTCGGTTGCATGGGCTTTCTCGGCTCAGGTGGTTGCAAGGTGGGCCTTTTTTCGGGTAAACGGGGGCCCGGTTATGGGTCGACATGCGGCGAATCTGCCGTGTTTCGTGGAACTTGGTCACACTTCAGCCCAGCTTGCATTGCTCGGTGACAAGGTTCGAACGCCAAATTCGGCACCCATGTATGCGGCGCATCACTGGATTGCTCGCCGTTTTAAGCCACGACCCAAACGGAAAGCAGAAAGCAGAGGCTCATGCCCACAATCGCTTTGGTCGACGACGACCGCAACATTCTCACATCCGTCTCGATCGCGCTGGAGGCCGAAGGCTACCGCATCATGACCTACACGGACGGCGCCTCCGCGCTTGACGGATTCCGCACCACCCAACCCGATCTCGCCATCCTCGACATCAAGATGCCGCGCATGGACGGCATGGAGACGCTGCGCAGGCTCCGCCAGAAATCCGACCTGCCGGTGATCTTCCTGACCTCCAAGGACGAAGAGATCGACGAGCTGTTCGGCCTCAAGATGGGCGCCGACGATTTCATACGCAAACCGTTCTCGCAGCGCCTGCTGGTCGAACGCGTCAAGGCCGTGCTGCGCCGTTCGGCGCCGAAAGACCCGACCGTCGCGCCGAAGGAGAACGACGCCAAGGCGCTCGACCGCGGCCTTCTGCGCATGGATCCGGAACGCCATACCTGCACCTGGAAGAACGAACCGGTGACGCTGACCGTCACCGAATTCCTGATCCTCCAGGCGCTGGCGACCCGGCCCGGCGTGGTGAAGAGCCGCAACGCGCTGATGGACGCCGCCTATGACGACCAGGTCTATGTCGACGACCGCACCATCGACAGCCACATCAAGCGGCTGCGCAAGAAGTTCAAGGTGGTCGACAACGAGTTCGAGATGATCGAGACGCTCTACGGCGTCGGCTACCGCTTCAAGGAAGCCTGAGACAACAGACGCCTTCACAAAAGCAGAGTGCTGCGCCGGTTCTGATTCCATCGGGACCGGGATTGCTCTTCAGGTTATTGTTTGAGCATGACCTTTTCGGAAAACCGCTGCACACTTTTCCGGATCATGCTCTAGGATGCGGGGGCCGTCGCACGAGCTGTCCTAACGCGGGCGTAAGCATTGCTTGACCGAACGCAGCCTGATTCGAATTCGAACGCCGAGGACCATGCCTCCCACGGCGCATCGGATCGTGAGGACAAGCCTGCTGCGCAGGGCTGGCGGCCGCTGAATTGGCTGAAGCGCGCCGGGCAGTTCTTCTTCGCGCTGTCCTTCTCGAGCCTGACCCGCCGCATCGTCTCGCTCAATCTCGCCGGCCTCGTCGCGCTGGTTGCGAGCATCCTGTATTTGTCGCAGTTCCGCGCCGGCCTGATCGACGCGCGCGCGCAAAGCCTGCTGGTGCAGGCCGAGATCATCGCCGGCGCGATCGCGGCGTCGGCGACCGTGCAGACCAACGCCATCACTATCGACCCTGACCGCCTGCTCGACCTCAAGACCGGCGACAGCTATGGCGGGACCGACGATTCGCTCGATTTCCCGATCAATCCGGAGCGCGTGGCACCGGTGCTGCGCACGCTGATCTCGCCGACCAAGACCCGCGCGCGGATCTTCGATCCCAACGGCACGTTGCTGCTCGACAGCCGTGACCTCGACAACGTCCTGAGCTTCCCGCTGCCGCCGCCGTCGCTACAACCCGGCTTCGCCGAGCGCGGCATGGTGGCGGTACGCACCTGGCTGAACCGCGGCGACCTGCCGCTCTATCGCGAGCTCGGGCGCGAGAACGGCAATGGCTATGCGGAAGTTGGCGATGCGCTCCAGGGACAGAAGCGCTCGATGGTGCGGGTCAATTCACGCGGCGAGGTGATCGTCTCGGTCGCGGTCCCCGTGCTGCGCTCGCGCGCCATCCACGGCGCGCTGATGCTGTCGACGCAAGGCGACGAAATCGACCAGATGGTCACGGCTGAGCGCCTCGCCATTCTGAAAGTCGGCGGTGTTGCCGCCGCGGTCATGATCATGCTGTCGCTGCTGCTTGCCAGCACGATTGCGGGTCCCGTGCGCCGACTCGCCGACAGCGCCGAGCGGGTCCGCCGCCGCATCAAGACCCGTGTCGAGATCCCCGACTTCACCCGCCGCCGCGACGAGATCGGGCATCTGTCCGGCGCGTTGCGCGACATGACCAACGCGCTCTACAGCCGCATCGAGGCGATCGAGATGTTCGCCGCCGACGTCGCCCACGAGCTGAAGAACCCGCTGACCTCGCTGCGCTCCGCGGTCGAGACCTTGCCACTGGCGCGCAACGAGAACAGCCGCGCGCGCCTGCTCGAGGTCATCGAGCACGACGTCAAGCGGCTCGACCGCCTGATCTCCGACATCTCCGACGCCAGCCGGCTCGATGCCGAGCTGCAGCGGCAGGACGCCATTCCGGTCGATCTGCGCCGCCTGCTCGGCACGCTGGTCTCGGTCGCGAACGAAACCAAGCTCGGCCACGACGTCGCGGTCGAGGCGCGCTTCGAGGGACGCGGGGCGAACGACAATTTCGCCGTGACCGGCCACGATTCACGGCTGGGGCAGGTGGTCTCCAACCTGCTCTCCAACGCGCAATCCTTCTCGGAAGCCGGCAGCAAGGTGCGCCTCGTCTGCCGCCGCGTGCGCGGAGAAATCGAGATCGTGGTTGACGACGACGGCCCCGGCATTCGCGACGACGCGCTGGATCGCATCTTCGAGCGCTTCTACACCGACCGTCCGCATCAGGGCTTTGGCCAGAACTCGGGGCTGGGGCTTTCGATCTCCAAGCAGATCGTCGATGCCCATGGCGGACGCATCTGGGCGGAGAACCGTGTCGGCCCGCCTGATGACGAGGGCGTCCCGACGGTATCAGGCGCGCGCTTCGTGGTGAGGCTGCCGGCGCTATGAGCGAGGGCGGCTTGAACGAGGGCGGCGCAAGCGTCCACGCCTCCGCGGTCAAGGTCGGGACTCTGGCCGTGCTGATCCGCGGGCCCTCGGGGTCCGGCAAGTCGCGCCTTGCCTTCGATTTGATCATGGCGGGGCGCGCAGGCGTGGTCGAAAGGGCCGTTCTGGTCGGCGATGACCGTGTCCATCTGGCGACACTCGGCGATGAAATTGAGGTCCGCCCCGCGCCCGTGCTGGCCGGCCTGATCGAAATCCGGGGCCTCGGAATCCGCCGCTGCGACTTCGTGGAGCATGCGACCGTCGGTCTCGTGGTCGACCTGGACGCGGCGGACGCGGAACGGCTGCCGCCGGCCGAATCCCTGAAAACCAGCATTTTAGGTGTCGAAATACCGCGAATCCCGGTCGGAGGCGATTATTCGCCCCTCCCACTGGTTGTTGCGGCCTTGACCACTACCAAGAGTTCATCTTCCGTTAACCCTTCAGGCGATTGTTTGAAGGGAAATGGTAACCATATGAGCCGCACTATCGCGACCGAATAGACCGGCGCAGCTCCCCTTATCCATCCGTCTAAGGTCAGGGAGATACGCAACATCCCCTCTTGCGCGGGGGCTCTGGATGGTCAAAGTGGCGCGTTCGTGCGGTGCACCAAAAGCGCCCGCGAGGAGTTTTTCCGATGATTGGTCTAGTACTTGTGACCCACGGGCGCCTTGCCGACGAGTTCAAGGCAGCGCTTGAGCATGTCATGGGCCCACAAAAGCAAATCGAAGCGATCACGATCGGCGCCGAAGATGATTCCGATCTCTGTCGAAGCGACATCATCGAGGCGGTTAACCGCGTCGATTCCGGCGATGGGGTTGCGATCCTCACCGACATGTTCGGCGGCACGCCGTCGAACCTCGCAATATCCTGCATGAGCCGGCCGAAGGTCGAAGTGCTCGCAGGCATCAACCTGCCCATGCTGGTGAAGCTCGCCAAGGTTCGTGAAGAGCGTCCACTGCCCGACGCGATCGCGATGGCGCAGGAAGCCGGCCGCAAATACGTCACCATTGCCAGCCGCGTGCTCGCCGGCAAATGAGCGACGACGCGCCGCAAGCCGGGTCTGGCGTGCCCGCGGGCGCGATCTCCAAAGAGCTCCTGATCATCAACAAGCGCGGCCTGCACGCACGCGCCTCGGCAAAATTCGTCCAGGCGGTCGAGCGCTTCAACGCGCAAGTGTGGGTGACGCGCGGCGGCGAGACCGTCGGCGGCACTTCGATCATGGGGCTGATGATGCTGGCCGCTGGGCCGGGCACGACGATCACCGTCGCGGCCGCTGGTGCTGAAGCGGATGCCGCGCTCGCGGCGATCACGGAGCTCGTTGAGAGCAAGTTCAACGAGGAAGGGGTTTAGGTCCCGCTACTTCGCCGGCGGCGCGATGTAGATGTTCCAGCTCATCGACGGGCCGGCCTTGCCGTGGGTGAAGCGGCGCGTCGTCATCACGATGCGCTCGGCATTCGGCGCGGTCTCCGACACCCATTTCTCGAACGCAGGCAGGCGGCCGTCGGTCGGATCGAACACGCCGATGAAGCCGTATGTCCTGGCGTCCTCGCGCGAGGTCAGGCCGGAATCCCAGGCCTCGATCGGCATCAGCGCGGCCGGATGATCCGGGCTGTAGAACACCATCGGCTGAATGGATTCCATGGTGCCGGCGACGACCGCCCAGCGCGAGGCAAAGCGCGCGTGCCAGGCTTGCGTCAATTCGCGCGCCAGCTCCGAGCGCGCACCATAGGTCGCCGTGTTGCCGGCATTGGCGGCCATCTCGCGCGCGGCGATCCAGGGCGAGGCGGCAAGCGTCGCCACGCTGAGCACAAGCCAGATCGCGGCGATGTTGAACAGCACCGCGCTCTGCACCCGGAGCGCGGGGATCGCGACCAGCGCCAAGGGCACGAGGAAGAACAGCGAGATGCCCCAATCGGTCTTCATGTAGATGCTGAAGACCAGCGCGCCGAGCGGCGGGCCGACCGCGACGATGGTCTGGACGATCCAGACGTTCAGCGCCTGCGAGAAATTCACGCCGGAATTGGCGCCGCGCGCCCAGGCGCGCGTGACGATGCGCAAGGGCGCGCGCAGCAGCAGCTCAAACCACGGCGGCACCAGCGCCATGGCGAGCGCGGCGAGCGCCACGGGCAACGCCAGCAGCGCGAGATTATGCAGGGCATAGCCGGCCACGAGCTGATGCACGAGGCCGGAATCCTCGAGGCTGTAGGTGTCGCCGGCATAGGTCAGCGGCACGAAATGCACGCCCGCAAGCCAGACGATGTGCGGAATCATCGCCACCACCATCGTCGCGATCGCCACCCACGGCGCCGGTGACAGCAGAAATCTGACGCGCTCGGGATGGATCAGCGCGGCAAGGCCGATGGCGCCGATCATGGTCAGCACCCAATATTTGGTCATCAGCGCCAGCGCGCCGGCGAGCCCGAACCAGATGCCGGATTGCCAGCTCCGCTTCTCGAAGGCGTTGAGATAAGCGAGCACCAGCAGCGGCAAAGTGACGAGCTGGAGCAGGTCGGGGTTGTACTTGAAGCCCTTGAAATTGAAGATCGGGTAGAGCGCGATCATCACCACGACCAGGAACGCACGCCGTGCGTCCACGACGCGCAAGGCCAGCAGCCAGCAGATCACCATGCCGACGCCGACGGTCGCCATCGCCAGCGCATAGGTCGCCCAGTCTGTCGCCGGGAACATCTTGAACCAGATGCCGGCGACCCAGCCTGACAGCGGCGGGTGCTTGCCGTAGCCCCACAGGAATTTCTGGCCCCAGCCATAGGCTTCTGCGACGTCCATGTGAACGTCCTGCGCTGCCTTGAGATTGATCAGGATGAAGGTCCAGATCACCGCATGCAGGATGGCGAGCTGGATCACCAGCCACAGGCGCGCTTCGGGCCGGATCGCGCAGGCAACCAGCCAGGCCCGGAAGCGGCCAAAGCTCACCCGTGATTTTACGCGCGGTCGGGCGGAGGGGATCGAGGTGGTGGACACGGGCCTGGACATGGGCCGTTGCGTAGCGCGTTTTGGCCCCGCTTGGAATCAGCTTGGCGTGAAGAAAGCCCCTGAAAATACAGCATTATGGTTGCCGCACGGGGATGTGAGTGGTATCCCGCGCCCATGACGACCGTCCCCATTTCCAACATCCGCAATTTCTCCATCGTCGCCCATATCGACCATGGCAAATCGACGCTGGCCGACCGGCTGATCCAGATGACCGGCGGCCTCTCCGACCGCGAAATGGCGGGCAAGGAGCAGGTGCTCGATTCCATGGATATCGAGCGCGAGCGCGGTATCACCATCAAGGCGCAGACGGTCCGGCTCGCCTACCACGCCAAGGATGGCAAGGATTACATCTTCAACCTGATGGACACGCCCGGCCATGTCGACTTCGCCTACGAGGTCTCGCGGTCGCTGGCGGCCTGCGAAGGTTCCCTGCTGGTGGTCGACGCCAGCCAGGGCGTCGAGGCGCAGACGCTCGCCAACGTCTACCAGGCGCTCGACAACAATCACGAGATCGTCCCGGTCCTGAACAAGGTCGATCTTCCCGCCGCCGAGCCCGAGAAGGTCAAGCAGCAGATCGAGGACGTCATCGGCATCGACGCCTCCGACGCGGTGATGATCTCGGCCAAGACCGGCCTTGGCATTCCCGATGTGCTCGAAGCGATCGTCACCCGCCTGCCGCCACCGAAGGGCGATCGCGACGCGACCCTGAAGGCGCTGCTGGTCGACAGCTGGTACGACGTCTATCTCGGCGTCGTCGTGCTGATCCGCGTCGTCGACGGCGTCATGAAGAAGGGCAGCCGCGTCCGCATGATGGGCACGGGTGCGGCCTACGACATCGAGCGCGTCGGCTTCTTCACGCCGAAGATGACTCAGGTCGACGAGCTCGGCCCCGGCGAGATCGGCTTCATCACCGCCGCGATCAAGGAAGTCGCCGACACCCGCGTCGGCGACACCATCACCGACGACAGGAAGCCTGTCACCGAGATGCTGCCGGGCTTCAAGCCGGCGATCCCCGTGGTGTTCTGCGGCCTGTTCCCGGTCGATGCCGACGACTTCGAGACGCTCCGCGCCGCGATGGGCAAGCTGCGCCTCAACGACGCCAGCTTCTCCTTCGAGATGGAGACCTCCGCCGCCCTCGGCTTCGGCTTCCGCTGCGGCTTCCTCGGCCTGCTGCATCTGGAGATCATCCAGGAGCGGCTGTCGCGCGAGTTCGATCTCAATTTGATCGCGACCGCGCCGAGCGTCATCTACAAGATGAAGCTCAACGACGGCTCCGAGATCGAGATCCACAATCCCATCGACATGCCCGACGTGGTCAAGATCGCGGAGATCCAGGAGCCCTGGATCGAGGCGACGATCCTCACCCCCGACGAATATCTCGGCAGCGTGCTGAAGCTGTGCCAGGACCGCCGCGGCTCGCAGAAGGAGCTGACCTATGTCGGCTCCCGCGCGATGGTGAAATACGATCTGCCGCTCAACGAGGTCGTGTTCGATTTCTACGATCGCCTCAAGTCGGTCTCCAAGGGCTACGCCTCGTTCGACTATCATCTGACCGACTACAAGCCGGCCGATCTCGTCAAGATGCAGATCCTGGTCAACAACGAACCGGTCGATGCGCTCTCGATGCTGGTGCATCGCACCCGCGCCGAAGGCCGCGGCCGCGCCATGGTCGAGAAGATGAAGGATTTGATCCCGCCGCACATGTTCCAGATCCCGATCCAGGCGGCGATCGGCGGCAAGGTGATCGCGCGCGAGACGGTGCGCGCGCTGCGCAAGGACGTCACCGCAAAATGCTACGGCGGCGACATCACGCGCAAGCGCAAGCTTCTGGAGAAGCAGAAGGAAGGCAAGAAGAAGATGCGGCAGTTCGGCAAGGTCGACATCCCGCAGGAAGCTTTCATAGCCGCGCTGAAGGTGGATAGCTGAGGCCATTCCGACCTGACGGAATGGGGTTCGGCCGGGGCATCTGGATGCCGGCAAACAAAAAATGCGAAAACAACCCCATGCACAGTAGCCGCCCCCTTGGCGGCATTGCATTTTTTTGATTTTCAGAAATTGGGTTGACCCGTCGGGCAAAACAGGGGCATGATGGCAGGATCGCAGTGGTTGCCTTGCCCCATATGGACAGATTGCTCGCCGACACCCGCCTAAATTGACGGGTTAGCTTGTAGCTCGCTAAGTTGGCCCAAAGGAGAGGGGTCGATGAAGCGGCCAAAGTCACGAGAAATCAAATTCCCGCAAAAGCAGCGGATGCTGCGAAAAGACGTGCCAAAGCAGGAGTTGGATGCTGCGGCGCAAGCCGCCATCTATGCTCCCAGCAACTACCACTGCAAGATCAATGGGAAACTCGCTAGGCGGGTCAAGCCGGCTACCCCCTGTCCGCGTGATTTTACTCTTCAGGAAGCCGGAGATGCTATGCGGGAGGCCACCAAGGCCGGGAGGGTCTCCAAGCAATGGATCGATGGCTTTCCTCGGCATGTGTGGCATAAAGAAGGGGACGTTTGGTACGAGGCCTGTACAAGCGCTGGAACGGCCGGCACCTACCATGCTTATCCCATTGATGTTAATGGCCTTCCAGCAGGACTTAAGGGATGACCGAGTTCTCAATTTCGGCTGAATGGATACCCCAAGAGGGCCGAAACGAAGCGGACGCGACCCTGAGCAGTCTCCTGATCGAAGTCGCGGATCGGGCTGTGACGGAGTTTGTCGACCGCAAGGGTCTTGCATCTAAAGCGATCCAAATCCCCGCTTATTATCTCGCAGAATGGATCGCCGAGAACTGGTGGGCTTTGCTCTGGGAGCCAAGGAAGAACGAAGAGGAAGGAGATGATATTGCCTTTCTTGCTCGCCATTCTTTTCTCACAGCGCAGCACGGATTCGCTCTCCCGAAAGTGAGTATCGTACCTCTCGGCAAATCGGTCGAGATCACAGCATCCTCGCGCACCGTAGATCTTGCGAATGTCCGCTTCCTGAATCGAGCACAGGTATTCTGCGCGCGCGAACACTTGGAAGAAGAGCTGAAGGAGTTCGTTCAGGCCGTCGTGGCGCGGTTGAACGAAAGTCGGGTAAGCGGCACTTGGCTGCAAGATACATGGGCTTTGATCTCTGAGACAGACGCAGATGAAGCGCCGTTTTGCAGGTTTGCTGGAGCGCTTGGCCTTTCGCCCTATGAGATCGAGGAGAGCGTCGCTGCGATCATTGAACGCCTACAACCGGTGCTAGGCGATCGGTCTTTAATGGACTTATGTCTTGCTTCTTCGGCTGAACAGTTTCCGGCTGTCGCCCGCGTCGCCGAGCAGGCACTTGAAATTGTTCGCGATGCACCGCCGTCCACTTTGTCGCCGATCGAATCGCTTGCTCCGCCCAAGGAGATACTCTCCTTGCCAGCACATCGACGCGGAACTCAGGCAGCACACATACTGAGAAAGAGGCTCGGAATTAGCGACACCGACGTGCGAGGTGCCACCCGTATTTTCGACATGTTGAAGATCGATACGGCACGACAGAGTTCATCTTCAAGCACGGCCTCGGACGAAGCCGCTGTTACGGGTGCTGTAGTGCGTGACAACGACGTGATGCGCGTCGGCTTACTGCAGCAAAAGGAGACGAAACGGCGCTTCTCAGGTGCTCGCGCAATCTTCTCCGCTTGGACTGCAGAAGATCTAACTGAAAGGCGCCTGATAACCTCAGCTGTCACGCGCGATCAACAAGCTAATAGAGCTTTTGCGGCCGAGTTAACGGCTCCGAAGGCTCTGCTTCAATCGCGCGCCAAAAGCGGCAGCCTCTCACAGTCTGCAGTCTTCGATCTCGCCGCTGAGCTGCAGATCAGTGCAGACGTCGTGGCCAAGCAAGCCCACAATAACAACATTAGGGTTGCACGGATTTAAGTGTCCCTTGGCGGAGATCCACCGCCTAGCTAAGCTCTGTGGATCGCTCTTGGGATGGGTTGAGCCCTTGCGAAACCCATCCCCCTGACGGGCAGCCGTAGTATGGGCAATTTTTGTTAGTTCGACCCGATTGTTGAAATGAGGTTGATGGGCTTCGCTTCGCTTTACCCATCCTATGAGCTGACGCTAGCGGACGGCAAAGCAGCAATCGGATGATTTTACCAAGCACGTCGCTCTTGGTGGTCCTTTAGGTCTTTGTCTGAGCATGATCTCTTCAGAAAACCGGTTCGCACTGTTCCGGATTATGCTCTAGCTCTTCTCCGGAGCGCACCTTCTCGCCGTCTTCCCCTCAGCAAATCTTCTGAAAGCGCGTCCGCCAGTGCGGTGCCCTAACCGGCGGCAACACGTGGCTTTTGCCTTCGGCCGCGATCGTCAGGGGCTGCCGGGAGTCCAGCAGGTCCAGGACGCGGTTTTCCAGCGCGCGCCATTTGTCTTCGGCGAGCTCGGGATGGCCGAGATCCGGCTGGTTGAACATCGAGGTATCAGGCGGGAAGGAGTCGGGAGCGGCGTAGGTGAAGCCGGCGAAATCCATCTGCGTCTTGCCGCTGGCGATCGTGATCGCGGCCGCGGTGTGGTCCTGTTTCGGCGCTTCCCCCGGATAGACCGCATCCAGCTCGAAATGCGTCCCGCAGCCGATGCGAAAGACGGTCTTGCCGCTGGTGTCGTAAAAGCCGAACCATGGCCGATCCTGGCGGTCGACCTCGAATCTCCAGGCGCCCTTCCAGATCTCTTTCGCGGGAGCGCCGGCCACCGGCGCCGCTGACAATGCGAGCCACGACAGGGCGACAGCGAGTCCGAGCAGCCTCGCAGGCGGCCTCATGGCAAGCCCCCGAAATGATCCGCGACAACCCTGACAGCAGCATGCGTGTCGGACGGCCTGGCCGGCATCTTCAGGTCGCCCGCGTTTTCCCGCGAATGGCCGCCGCCCGCTTGAGGACCTGCTGGGCATCGGCCAAGCGACCTTCATCCTTGTAGAGGTCGGCGAGGTTCTCCAGGACATCGGCCAGATCCGGATGGTTCGGACCGAGCGTCTTCTCCATGGTGGCCACCGATCGCTTGAACAGCCGCTCGGCCTCGGCGTTCCGCCCCTGACGCGCGTAGAGCGCGGCCAGATTGTTCAGCGCCTGCGCGACGTCGGGATGGTCGGGCCCGAACGCCTTCTCGGTCACCGCCATCGACCGCTTGAGCAGCCGCTCCGCATCGGCATAGCGATGCCGATGGATGTAGGCATCGGCAAGGTTGCTCATCAGCACCGTGGCTTCGGGATCGTCGGGGCCGTGCGCTCTTTCGAGGACGGCCAGCCCCCGCTTGAACAGCGGCTCGGCCTGCTCGTACCAGCCCAGATTGCTGTAGACGGCGCCGAGATTGCACAACGCCAGCACGATCGAGGGATCATCGGGACCGAGCGTTTTCTCGCTGACGGCGATCGACCGCTTGAGCAGCGGCTCCGCTTCCGCGTAGCGCTCTTCCGCGCGGTAGAGATCGCCCAGATTGTTCAGCACCATTGCGACTTCCGGATGGTCCGGACCGAGCGTCTTCTCCCGGATGGCCAGTGCGCGCTTGTACAGCGGCTCGGCAACGGCGAACTGGCCCAGATTGTAGTGGATCGTGCCGAGATCATTCAGCGGCATCGCGACATCAGCGGCATCCGGGCCGAACTCCTTCTCGCGAAGGGCCAGCGACTTCTGGGCCAATGGCAACGCTTCCGTGTATTTCCCGGCGCGGTAAAGTTCTTTCATTTGCAGCGCGAGGGTGCCCGCTTCATCCTGTTCCGCACGGGATGGCGTGCCGAGCGACAGGCTCAGCGCGAGCGCAGCGACCGCAACACGGATCGATGCTTTCAGGGCCTTCATCGCGCGTTCCTTCGTGAGGGGTATTCAGGACCTACGCGCCTTTGGTGCTCCTGGAGGCCGGACAGGTTCAATGCGGGCGGCTCAACGGCGCAGCAACTTGGCCATGACCGCCCTGGCGTCGGTGGGAATGGGATCCCACGATTTCGTTGATCCGGAGGATGCCTACATCGACCGCAAGATCTCCGGCATCTGCCGGGGATGCTGATCATCTTCTTTCGCAGACATCTTGGCGCCCATTTCCTCGCCGATAGTGACCAAAACCTGGGAAAGACGCATCATGTCGAGACTGGCAATCGCTTTTGCGCTGGCACTCGTGAGCACCGCAGTCAACGCGCAGGTTACCAAGTCTGAACAATCGAACACGCCGCCCATTGCCGGCACGAATCGGACAACGCCGTTCCTGTTTGATGGCCGAATGCGGGGTGATGGCGCCCGCCAGAGAGCGCTCGCCGACGATCATCACCCGAACGCTGGTACCATCGTTATGCCACCGACGACAAACGGACCCGGACGATAAGTCCGCAGCTACAGCTTCCCGAATTCGTCCGGCGCTTTGATCACCAGTGGCACGAACTCATCGCTGCCGCCGTGTCCGGCGTCATCGAGAATATGCAACGCGCGGGTCGTCCATCGCTTGTGCAATTGCCAGGCCGTGGACGACGGTCCAGAGACGTCGAAGCGGCCGTGGATCAGGGCCCCGGGAATGCCGTCGAGCTTCGACGCGTCGCGGATCAACTGATCCTCCTCGAGCAATCCAGCGTGGCGCCAATAGTGCGTGACCAGCCCGGCAAATCGCAACTGAACTCGGCGTCGTCGTATCGTGGATTTGGAGGATGAAGTTTGATGGGTTTCGCTTCGCTCTACCCATCCTATAAGCTGACGCAAACTCCTCACCATCACCCGATCGCAAAATCCGCCGCTGTCTCTGCGTGAATCTCGGTCGTGTCGAATGTCTCGACCGAGGTATCGCCCGCACCGACCAGCATCGTGATCTCGGTGCAGCCGAGGATGATGCACTCCGCGCCGGCGGCGACGAGCGCGGCCATCACGTCCTGATAGCGGCGACGCGAGGGCGCCGTGACGTTTCCGAGGCACAGCTCGTCGTAGATGATACGGTTCACATCGGCTCGCGCGTCTGCGGGAGGAACCAGGACGTCGAGGTCATGCGCGCGGAGACGATCGATGTAGAAATCCTCCTCCATCGTGAATTTGGTGCCGAGCAGCCCGACCCGCCGGTAGCCTTTGGAGCGAATGCGCTCTGCCGTTGCGTCGCCGATGTGAATGAAGGGAATGGTGACGTTCGCCATGATCTCGGGCGCCAGCTTGTGCATGGTGTTGGTGCACAGCACGATCGCACGCGCGCCGGCGCTTTCGAGACGCCGCGCGACCTCCGCTAGGCTCGCCGCCGCCTCGTCCCAGCGGCCGGCATATTGCATCTCCTTGATCGCCTGAAAGTCGTAGGAGTACATCAGCAGCGGGGCCGAATGCAGCTGGCCCATGCGATCGCGGACGCGCTCGTTGATGAGCTTGTAATAGAGCGCGGTGCTCTCCCAGCTCATGCCTCCAATCAGGCCGATCGTCAGCATTCCATCGTCTCCGCAAATGGCTCAGCGGGATCGTAAACGAAGACGCCGGGGCTCGCCATCACGATGCGGAGCGAATGGCTGGAGGAGCCTCGCCGCTCGGATTGAACCCGCCACAAACCCGGCGACACCAAACCAGGTCGCGCCAATGCAATAACCGCCGTATCCCGCCCTTGAACGCGCGATACGGACGAACGGGTCTGCGGATGCAGTTTTTCCTTTGCGAGATCGTCGCTCGAATCGTCGCGATCTATCTATGCGTCGATTGCGGCCGCATGCTGCGGGATGGCTATTCCAAGCGGGAAATCAGGGCGTTCAGTCCCGATCTCGTGATCTGGCTGCTGGACTGGTCGCGGCAGGTTTTCCAGAGGGACACCGCACCGGTGCAGTACTGGATGGAAATGGGCCATCAGGCCGTGTGCCTGGCGGGGTGCCTTGTCGTTGCGATCTTCGGATGGTGGCTGCCGAACGGATGAGCGTCCGCCGTTTGCCTCGACAAGAATTTTGAAATCTAAAGCGCCGGCAAACCGGGTGGCGGCTTGCGCATGTTCGACGCCTGCTCGTAGGCGTAGGCCAGGCGCAGCAGCTTGTGCTCGCTCCAGGCGGGCCCAGCGAAGGTGACGCCCAGCGGATCGTCCGGCGTCTCCTTCTCGCCGGCACCCAAGATGAAGCCGCCAGGCACAATGACGCCAGGATATCCCGCCTAGGCAGCCATCGCAGCGCCCGTAGCGCCGGCGAACAGCACGGCGTCGAGCTTGTGCCGGTTCATGTAGGCGCCGATGCCTTCTCCGCGTTGACCTCGTTGCTGCCTCTTGGACGGTGTCCTGCGAACATGCTACATGCGGTAGCATTAAACAGTGGAACGGTCCATGGACTGCACGATCCGGCCCGCGCTCGAAAATGACGCCGATGACATCAGCGCAGTCATCCTGCGCGCGCTGCGCGAGACCAATGCGAAGGACTACACGGACGAGATCATCAAGAGGGTCGAGCGCAGCTTCAGCCCGGACGCCGTGCGAGAGCTGATCCGGAAGCGCACCGTTTTCGTTGCCACGCTCGGCAGCCGCGTCGTTGGGACGGCGAGCCTTGACGGAAGCGTGGTCCGTACGGTCTTCGTGGCTCCCGATGTTCAGGGAAAAGGAATCGGCAAGCTGCTGATGGCCGAGATCGAGCGGACGGCGCGCGAGCGGAGCAAGGCTGCGTTGACGGTGCCGTCGTCGGTCACGGCGGAGACTTTCTACGCAAGGCTCGGATTCAATGCCGTGCGCGACAGCTATCATGGCGACGAACGCACGATCATCATGGAGCGGTTGCTGTAGTCCGTGGCCCGGAATGATGGTGGCTTCCACCTTGATCCCGCCCATCAAATAGACCACCATCGCGCCTCTCACCGCTCACACCAAGAATGGGCGAGGAAACGCGCATGAACGCAACTCCCGGAGTTGGCCTCGTCGAACGTGCCCGGGCCATCGCGCCGCTGATCGCGGGCGAGGCGGACGAGATCGAGCGCACGCGGCGGCTGACGCCGGCGGTCGTCTCGGCGCTGACCGGAAACGGGCTTTATCGTGCGCTGCTGCCGCAAAACCTCGGCGGCACCGAGGCTACGCCTGATAACTTCATGCAGATGCTGGAGGAGGTCGCGAAGGCGGACGCGTCCACCGCCTGGTGTCTCGGCCAATGCAGCGTCTGCGCGATGATCGCAGCCTGGCTCGACCACGACACCGCGCAGGAGATCTTCAACACGGCGCCGGGCATCCTCGCCTGGGGTGCGATCGCGCACGAGGCGCGGGCGGTCGAGGGCGGCTATCGCGTCACGGCGCGCTGGGATTTCGCCTCGGGCTCGCGGCAGGCGAGCTGGCTGGGCGCGCATGTCCGCATCCTCAATGCAGATGGCACGCCGCGCAAGAATGCCGAGGGATCGCCGGAGGTGCGCACCATCCTGTTTCCGGTCGCAAGCGCCGTGCTGCACGACGTGTGGCAGGCGATCGGGCTCGCCGGCACCGGCACGGATTCGTATGAGGTGAGCGACCTCTTCGTCCCCGAGCGCTTCACGGCGTTTCGTGACGTGCCGTCTGCATTGCGCGAGACGGGGCCGCTCTACCGGATCGGCACCGGCTCGACATTCAGCTTGGGGTTTGCCGCGGTGTCGCTCGGCGTGGCGCGCGCCACGCTGGATGCCGCAATCGCGCTGGCGCGCGGCAAGCATCAGTCGCTGGCCGCCAGCACCATGCGCGACAACCAGGCGGTCCAGGGCCTGATCGGCCGCACCGAGGGCGATCTTCGCGCCGCGCGTGCCTATCTCTATGCGACGGCAAATGCGATGTGGCGCGACCTCTGCGTAACAGGCGAATTCAGCGCCGCGCATCGCAGCGCGGTTCGCCTCGCCGCGACCTGGACCATCCATCAATCGGCGAAGGTGGTGGACGCCGCCTATCACATGGCCGGCGCGACGGCCGTATTCCGCAGCAATCCGTTCGAGCGGCGTTTTCGCGACATGCACGCCATCGCGCAGCAGATCCAGGCGCGGGATACGCATTACGAGGATGTGGGGAAGGCGATTTTGGCGGGAGGATGAGGGCGGCCACGACCACGCCGCGCTCCCTCCCCCGCCTGCAGGTCGCGACGAGCTTCGCTCGCGCTGAGAGGGTTGGGGAGAGGGTGTCTCCGCGGTGGGAGTCCCAGCGTGGAGAGAGTCCTCACCCGCGCCTTCGGCGCGACCTCTCCCGCAAGCGGGAGAGGTTAACCGAGAGAGCGGCGCGCCCCCTACGTCAGTATCGCCTCACGCCACCATCGCGGCGTCTTCGTCGTCGGTGCCATCGATGCCGCGCTGCGCGGCGAGCAGGCTGATGATCTCGATATTCGGGCGGGCCTTGCTGAACAGAAAACCCTGGCCCTCGTCGCAGCCTTCGGCGCGGAGGCAGCTCAGCTCGGCTTCGGTCTCGACGCCTTCGGCGGTGATGGTGACGCCTAAGCCTTTGCCGAGGCTGACGATGGAACGGATGATCGCCTGGGCCTCGCGGTTGGCCCCTAAATCGCGCACGAAGGACTGGTCGATCTTGATCTTGTCGAACGGGAAGCTTCTGAGGTAGCTGAGGCTGGAGTAGCCGGTGCCGAAATCGTCCATCGAGATGCGCACCCCGAGCGCGCGCAGCGCATGCAGCGTCGCCAGCACCTGGGCGCTCTTCTCCAGCAGCAGGGTCTCGGTGATCTCGAGCTCGAGGCGCCGCGGCGGCAGGCCGGAATGCTTCAGCGCGTCCGTTACGACCGAGAGCAGATTGCCGCTACGGAACTGGAGCGGCGACAGATTGACGGCGACGCGGACGTCGTCGGGCCAGGTTACGGCGTCGAGGCACGCCCGGCGCAGCATCAGGCCGCCGAGCGGATTGATCAGGCCGGTTTCCTCGGCGACCGGAATGAACTCGGCCGGCGAAACCATGCCACGCTCGGCATGCGGCCAGCGCACCAGCGCCTCGAAGCCGGTGATGCGACCGCTCGAGAGGTCGATCAGCGGCTGGTAATAGGGACGCAGCACGTCGTTCTGGATCGCGTCGCGCAGCTCGACCTCGATCTTGCGGCGGCTCTGCGCCTTGGCATCGAGCGCAGCCTCGAAAAACGCAAAAGTGCCGCGGGCGTCCAGCTTGGCGCGCGACAGCGCCATGTCGGCGTTCTTGAGCAGCTTTTCGGAATCATCGCCGTCGCCCGGCGCCATCGCGATGCCGATCGAGGCGCCGATCACCACGGAATGGCCGTCGAGCAGATAGGGATCGGAGATGGCTTCCAGCAGGCGTTTTGCCAGCATCACGGCGTCCTCGGGGCGCGTCAGCCCGCTCTGCACGATCGCGAACTCGTCGGAGTTCAGCCGCGCCAGCGCGTCCTCCTCGCGCAAGGTGGAGCGCAGCCGCTTGGCAACGCCGCGCAGCAGCTTGTCGCCGATCGCATGTCCCAGCGTGTCGTTGACCGCCTTGAAATTATCGAGCCCCAGCATCAGCAGCGCAACCTTGTCGGTGCTGCGCCGCGTGTGCGCGAGCATTTCGTCGACCTGCTGGCGCAGCAAATTGCGGTTGGGCAGGCCGGTCAAGCCGTCATGCTGGGCCATGAAGGCGAGCCGCGCCTCGGCACGCTTGCGCTCGGTGATGTCCATCAGCGCGAGCAGCACCGCGGGCCGCTCGGCATAGGTCAGTTCGCGGGAATAGATCGCAAGGTCGATCAGCGCGCCGTCGGCCTTGACGTGCTTCCAGGTGTGCCCGGCCTGCTCCTCGCTGGATCGATCGATGGTCCAGGGCGGCTCGCTGTCGAAGGCCTGCAAGGAGCGGATCTTCAGCTTCTCGAATTCGGCGCGGCTATAACCGTAATGGGCGACCGCGGCATCGTTGACGCCGAGGATGCGCTCGTCGTCCAGCGCGCAGACGATCATGGGGACGGGATTGCCGTCGAACAGCAGGCGGAACGAGGCCTCGCGCTGTTTCAGCTCGGTGATGTCGACGCGGAGGCCGACCACGCCGCCGTCGTCGGTGCGGCGCTCCTCGATCAGGATGACGCGGCCGTCCGACAGCGTCTGCTCATGACGCTTGCCGGGCTCGTAGAGCTTCTTCAGCCGCTGGGCGATCCACTCTTCCTCGTGGCCGGCGGCTTCCGGATAGTCGCCGCGGGCAACGCCGACGCGCAGCGTGTCTTCGAGGCGCGCGCCTTCGGCAAACAGATCGGCGGTCTTGCTGTAGATCTCGGAATATTGCTTGTTCCAGAGAACGTAGCGGCCTTCGGGGTCGAGGATCACGATGCCCTGCGGCAACAGGTCGACGGCCTGGCGCAGCCGCTCGTGCGATTTGCGCGCCTCGGTGATGGCGGCCTCGGTTTCCGCGCGGCTCTGCACGAGCTCGTCGTGCTGGACGGGCGGATGCGGCGCGCGCGCGAATCGCGGCTTGCGCGGCCGGCGGCCGGCCATCGCACGCTCGTTGCGCTTTCGCTTCCCTGGTTTTCGAGACCCCAAACTCAACTTCACTCGTCCCAATCACGCCCAGCGGTCGCAAGTCTTGGGGCAAGTGTCTGAAAAAAAAGTAATCTTCGGCGGCCGCATCGTCGCTTCAGGCCGTGTGGGGCACACCTCGTTGCCTGTTTGCAAGGCGCGATACCGCTGATGCGCGCACCAAACCTGCCCGACCGTCGCAATCGGACGGGAACGCTGGCGCAAAATTGCGCGCTCGCTTGAATCATTTCCGCGATCGCGCGCAATTGCATGCGGCCCGCGGATATTCCTCACTCCGCGCATGAATTTTGGTCAATGCAGCATACGGTTATCACGCCGTTAAAAACGGCCTGCCGGCATGCGACTTTGTGACGAGCTGGAAACATTCCCGTTCCAATGGACTGAGAACGGGGCTCTGGATGGAAGAAGATCGTGTGCGGCATCGGCGTGGGGTTGGGCTATAAGGGTGTCAGCATGAGTCCCCGCCGCATCGCCCCTCTCCTGCTTGTCATGACGCTCGTCGTCATAAAAGTCTTGGCTGCCGGCGGCGCGCTGGCCCAGGACAAGGGCAGCGTGACCCCGAAGCCGCTGCCGCCGCTGGCCAATCCGAACGATCCCACGATCGGCGCCAGGGAGCTGTTCGCACGAAAACTGCTGCCCTCGACCGGGCCGGCGCGTGTGATCGGCTCCTACACCAAGGGCTGCATCGGCGGCGCCATGCAGATGCCGCTGAACGGCGACAATTGGCAGGTGATGCGGCTGTCGCGTAACCGCAATTTCGGCCATCCCGACATGATCGCGCTGATCAAGCGCCTTGCCGCCAGGGCGCACAAGGACGCGGGCTGGCCGGGCATCCTGGTCGGCGACATCGGCCAGCCACGCGGCGGGCCGGCGCTGTCAGGCCATGCCAGCCACCAGGTCGGGCTCGATGCCGACATCTGGCTGACGCCGATGCCGGACCATCGGCTCTCGCGCGAGGAGCGCGAGGAGATGTCGGCGGTGATGATGGTGCGGCCGGACCGGCTCGACATCGATCCGAAGGTGTTCACGCCTGCCCATGTGCTGGTGCTGCGCGACGCGGCGCAGGAGCCGGCGGTGCAGCGCATCTTCGTCAATGCCGCGATCAAGAAGGCGCTGTGCCGCAAGGCCAAGGGCGACCGCTCATGGCTGTCGAAGATCCGGCCATGGTGGGGCCACGACTATCACTTCCACATCCGCATGCGCTGCCCGGAGAGCGCCGGCGAATGCGAGGGCCAGCCGTCGCAATCCGAGGATGAGGGCTGCAAGCCCGCCGATCTTGCCTACTGGTTCAGCGACGGCGTGCTGCACCCGAAGCCCCCGCCGGAGCCGCCCAAGCCGAAACCGCCGATGACGCTGGCGCAGATGCCGGCGGCCTGCAAAGTGGTGCTGCACGCAGGCGATGCGAAGCCGTAACAAGTTCGTCAGCCCGCTGGTCTCAGTGCGCTGAAATGCGCTAGGATCGCCCTGCCGCCGTGCCGTAAGCCCGCGGCATTCCGGGATGCGCATCCCGTCGTTCGACAAGCCTGACCGCAAGCCCGCATCTTTTGCGTGGCCAACGATGAGATCTGACATGCGCGTCCTCACTTTCCTCGCTGCGCTTTCGCTCGGCGCGACTTCCGCTCTGGCCGCCGAAGAGCCGAGTGGCTGCGACAAGTTCAAATGGCCGATCGAGCGCGAGCGCGCTGCGCTGACCGCGCCGGACCGTGCCAAGCTCGCGTCAGGGGCCGAGCAAGCCGCGCTGCCGTCATCGGCCATCACGCTGGGCCTGGTCGCGCCTGCGGACGCCAAGCTGCCGACGCCGCCGGAGCGGGCGCCGAAGGACGGCAGCTTTGCCGGCTTCACCAGCGTCAAGGCCGCGAAGGCAGGCCTCTACACGATCAGCCTGTCCAGCGGGGCCTGGGTCGACGTGGTCCAGGACGGGCATTTCCTCAAGCCCGTGGCCTTCAGCGGCGCCACCGATTGCGACGGCATCCGCAAGACCATGAAATACCAGCTGTCGGCACAGCCCTTCGTGGTCCAGATCAGCGGCGCCAGGGACAATTCGCTCTCGATCGCGATCCTGCCGGCCCAATAGGTTAGACAAACGGTCGCCTTTGACCTGAGGCCCCGGCCTGCTATCTTCGCAGCTGCGATATCCCTGCCGGCCGTAAGCCGTTGCAAGGTCCCGTGGAACAGCGCTTCCGCCCCGTCGCGACCTGACTTAACCCAACGCCAGATTTGCGCGTGCATTTGTGCGCGCGAGCTCGCACGGAGCGCAATCCATGATTCGTATCGCCGGACTTTTCACCGCCTTCGTCCTCTTCGCGAGCGCGGCCCTCCCGCCTGCCGCCGCGCAGGACAAGACCATCACCGTGTTCGCGGCCGCCTCGATGAAGAACGCGCTCGACGAGATCGACGCGGCCTACACCGCCAAGACCGGCGTCAAGTTCAGCGTCAGCTATGCCGCAAGCTCCGTGCTCGCCAAGCAGATCGAGCAGGGCGCACCGGCCGACGTGTTCGTCTCCGCCGACACCGACTGGATGGACTACGCCATCTCCAAGAAGACCATCAACGAGCCTTCCAGAGTCAATTTGCTCGGCAACAGCATCGTGCTGATCGCGCCGAAAGACTCCAAGATCGACAATGTCACGATCGCGCAGGGGTTCGATCTCGCAAAGCTCGCCGGCGACGGCAAGATCGCGACCGGCGACGTCAAGTCCGTGCCGGTCGGCAAATACGCCAAGGCTGCACTGGAGAAGCTCGGCGCCTGGACCGCGGCGGAGCCGAAATTCGCGATGGCCGAGAGCGTGCGCGCGGCGCTGACGCTGGTGGCGCGTGGCGAGGCCAACCTCGGCATCGTCTATTCCACCGACGCCAAGGTCGAGCCCGGCGTCAAGATCGTCGGCACCTTCCCGGCCGATTCGCATCCCGCGATCATCTATCCGGTCGCCGCGACCACGACGGCCAAGGGCGAGACCAACGACTATCTCGCCTTCCTCCGCTCGACGGCCGCCAAGACCATTCTGGAGAAATACGGCTTCAAGTTCCTGGTCAGCCCCACGACCTGATGTTCGCTGCTTGATGCTCGACATCTCTCCCGCCGAATGGACGGCGATCCTGCTCTCGCTCAGGGTCGCCGTCATCGCCACGCTGGTGGCAACGCCGTTCGGCATTGCGCTGGCGTGGCTGCTCGCCCGCAAGGATTTCTGGGGCAAGTCGGTGCTGGACGCCGTCGTGCATCTGCCCTTGGTGCTGCCGCCTGTCGTCACCGGCTATCTGCTGCTGCTCACCTTCGGCCGCCGCGGCCTCGTTGGCGGCTTCCTCGCCGATCATCTCGGCATCGTCTTCGCATTTCGCTGGACCGGCGCTGCGCTCGCCTGCGGGATCATGTCGTTTCCGCTGCTGGTGCGGCCGATGCGGCTGTCGATCGAGGCGATCGACCGCAGGCTCGAGCAGGCGGCCGAAACGCTTGGCGCGGCACCGTGGAAAGTGTTCTTCACGGTGACGCTGCCGCTCGCGCTGCCCGGCGTGCTCGCCGGCATGGTGCTCGGCTTTGCCAAGGCGATCGGCGAGTTCGGCGCCACCATCACCTTCGTCTCCAACATCCCCGGCGAGACCCAGACGATCTCGTCGGCGATCTATTCGCTTATCCAGACGCCCGACGGTGATGCCGCCGCAGGCCGGCTCGTGATCGTCTCGGTCATTCTGGCGCTGGGCGCGCTGATATCAGCCGAATGGTTCGCCCGCCGCGCCACAAAACGCCTGCACGGGAACTGATCATGCTGCGGGTCGATGTCGAAAAACAGCTCGGCGAATTCTCGCTGTCCGCGTCCTTCAGCAGCGAAGGCCGCGTCATCGGCCTGTTCGGCGCCTCAGGCGCGGGCAAGAGCTCGCTGGTCAACATGATCGCAGGCCTGCTGCGGCCCGACCGCGGCACCATCGTGATCGACGGCGAGACCGTGGACGACACCGCCGCCGGCATCCATGTCCCGACCTGGCGACGTCGCATCGGCTATGTGTTCCAGGACGCGCGGCTGTTTCCACATCTCAACGTCGCACAGAATCTCGACTATGGCCGGCGGATGAACGGCCTTGCGCCCGATCCTGCCCAGCACAAGCGCATCATCGAGCTGCTCGACATCGGCGCGCTGCTGGATCGCCGCCCCGGAAAACTCTCCGGCGGCGAGCGCCAGCGCGTCGCGCTCGGGCGTGCGCTGCTGTCAAAACCGCGCCTGCTGCTGCTCGACGAGCCGCTCGGCGCGCTCGACGAAGGCCGCAAGCTGGAGATTCTGCCGTATCTGGTGCGGCTGCGCGACGAGGCCAATGTCCCCATGGTCTATGTCAGCCACGACGTCGCCGAGCTGCGGCAACTGGCGACGCAGATCGTGATGCTGAAGCAGGGGCGCGTGACGTCGTTCGGCGGGGTGAAGGTGCTGACGTGAGGCCGCAGCCTGGATGAAGGCCTATGGCCCAACCCCGTCATTGCGAGCGCAGCGAAGCAATCCAGAATCTTTTCGCGGCGGCAGACTGGATTGCTTCGCTACGCTCGCAATGACGCGTGGAGAGGTCGGCGCGAATAATCAGCGCTTCCGCCGCTTCGGCTTCACCGCCCCGAACACCGCCGCCAAATCCTCGGCTGCCGGCACCGCATCATCCAGATGCAGCCGGCTCTCCACGTGCAGAAAATGCTCGCGCGAGACGGCGATGGCCCGTGCGACGTCGCGGGCGCGCAACGCTTCGACGATGGCGCCGTGCTCGTCCACCGCGCAGATCGAATCCGTCGCCGGCTCGTAGACCGAGACCATCACCGAGGACCGGCTGAGCAGATCGGCGAGGAAGCGCGTGAGCTCGGCATTGCCGAGCGCCTCGACCAGATGGACGTGGAACGCACCTGACAGCCGCACCGACGCTGCGCGATCGCCGCGCGTCGCGGCGGCGCGCTCCTCGGCGAGATGCGCGGTCAATTTTTCGATCAGGGCGTCGTCGACCAAGCGCACGAGCTGCGTCAGCACGCCGGCTTCGAGCACGCGGTGCGCCTCGTAAACACTGCGGACGTCGTCGAGCGTCGGGCGTGGCACACGGGCGCCGCGGTTGGGGATCATCTCGAGCCGCCGCTCTGCGCCCAACCGGTGCAGCACTTTCCGGATGCGCTCGCGGGAGACGCCAAAGATGTCGGCGAGCGGCGGCTCGGCGAGCTTGGTGCCGGCCTTCAGCTTGCCCTCCAGCAGCGCGTGCAGGATGGCCTGATAGACCGCCTCGTCCTCTGCCGGATTCGCCTTGCCGTTTGTCTTGCCGTTTCGCCTGCGCTGCGTCGTCATGGCGCTAGCTAGGCCCAAAGGATGCGCAGCGTCACCTCCAAAAATGTGCACATTTTCTGCGCGACTGCGCGATCGCCAGATCAATACCTGAACCAAGATACTGAAATTACTTACTTTTATAAAAATGTGCACATTTGGCATGGCGCTTGCTGCTGCTTCGCTGCAAGCTTTACGCACAACAAACGGGATACGCCCATGCTCACCCTCTCCCGACGCAGCGTTCTGAAATCCGGCGCGGCGCTTGCCGCGGTTCTGGCGGCCCCGGGGCGGCTGCGCGCCGCCCCCAAGGAGATCGTCATCGGCGGCCCCGCGGGCGCCGCGAAATATTTCAACGCCGATCTGTTTCCGGTGCTGGAGAAAAAGCTCGACTGCAAGGTGCTCTATGAGGGCACCAACTCGCTGACCAATCTCCAGAAGATGCAGGCCGACAAGGCCGCGCCGAAAATCTCCGTCGTCATCATGGACGATCCGGTGATGCTGCCGGCAGCGGCTGACGGCCTGATCACGAAGATGTCGGCTTCGTCCATTGCCAATCTCGGCAAGCTCGTGGACGGCTCGGTGCACCAGGACGGGATGTGGGCGAACTACCAGCGACCCTGGGCCGGCATCGCCTATTCGACCAAGCGCATGAAGACGGCGCCCGCCAAATGGTCCGATTTGTGGGACGCGAAATACGCCTCAAGGGTGATCGTGCCGTCGCTCTCCAACACCGAAGGCTTCTGGACGCTTCTTGCGGCTGCGCATCTCGAGACCGGCAAGCCCTACAAGGAAGCGCAGTACGAGATCGACGCCGCCTTCAAGAAGGTGAAGGAGCTGAAGGCGAACCTGCTGAACGTCTATACCAACGCGCCGCAGGCCATCAATCTGATGGAGCAGGGCGAGGCCTGGATGATCGGCGGCCAGTTCTCGGCCTACACGCTGATCCGCAAGGCCGAGGGGTCACCGGTCGATCTCGCCGTGCCGCAGGACGGCGGGTTTGCCATGCCGTCCGGCATCGCCAAGGTGAACGGCGCACCGGCCGGCGATCTCGCGGATGCCGTGATCGACTTCTTCCTGAGCCCGGAGGCGCAGACCATCCTCGCCGACAAGGCGTTCGTCGCGCCGACCAACAAGGGCACGCCGACGCCGGCGGGTTTTCCTGATCCCGCTACGCTGTTCGCGCCGGACTGGGCGTTCGTCGCCAAGAACCGCGCGGGCTGGGTGGACCGCTGGAGCAAGGAGATGACATGAGCGAGAGCAGCCCGCATCTCGTCGTCCGCGGCGTCTCCAAGCGCTACGGGCCGACCACGGTGCTCGATCACATCGATCTCACCATCCGCCGCGGCGAACTCGTCACGCTGCTCGGCCCCTCCGGCTGCGGCAAGACCACGCTGCTCCGCGCCATCGCCGGGCTGGCACAGCCTGATTCCGGCAAGGTCGAGCTCGCCGGGCGCGACATCACCAACGTGCCGCCGCACAAGCGCAATGTCGGCGTCGTGTTCCAGAGCTACGCGTTGTTTCCGCATCTCACCGTCGCCGGCAATGTCGCATTCGGACTGAAGGTGCGCGGCACGGCGAAACGCGAGATCGACACGACCGTCGAGCGCGCGCTGTCGCTGGTCAAGCTCGGCCATCTCGCCAGCAGGCGCATCTCGGCACTGTCGGGCGGCCAACAGCAGCGCGTGGCGCTGGCGCGCGCGATCGCGGTCGAGCCTGATGTGCTGCTGTTCGACGAGGCTCTGTCCGCGCTCGATCGCAAGCTGCGCGAGGAGATGCAGGTCGAGCTGCGCCGGCTGCTCCAGGACGTCAAGGCGACCGCGATCTTCGTCACGCACGACCAGGACGAGGCGCTGACCATGTCCGACCGCGTCGCGGTCATGAACAAGGGGCGGATCGAGCAGCTCGCCGAGCCGCGCGAGCTGTATTTGCGGCCCGCCAGCCTGTTCGCGCTCAATTTCGTCGGGCTGTCGACGCGGATTGCCGGTACGGTGCTGGCGGCTGACAACGGCAAGGTCGATGTCGAGACCAAAGTCGGCCGCCTCTCGGCGCTTGGCAATTTCCAGGCGGGCTCGCCCGTCATCGTCGCGGCGCGCCCCGAGCAGCTTCGCCTCGGTGAGCAGGGCGAAGCCAACTCCGCGGCCGGGCGCGTCCGCTCCGTCGTATTCCAGGGCTCGCGCACGCTGGTCGAGGTCGATGCCGGCGCCGGCGAAAGCCTGCTCGCCGAACTCTCCGGGCGTGATGGCGCGATCCCGCGCGTGCATGACGAGATCCGCCTGAGCTGGCCTGTGACCGAGACCTTTGCGTTTCCGATGGAGGCGCAGGCATGACCGAGGCCGCACTTCCCGTGCCGCTGGCCGCGCCCGCGGTCGATCGCGAGCGGCTCACCGCCATCGGATTCGTGCTGCCATCCTTCGTCATCATCGCCGGCGTGTTCGCGCTGCCGCTGGTGCTGTTGCTCGGCGTCAGCATCGTCGACGCCGACGGACTGACCTTCGCGCACTACAAGCGCCTGCTCGGCACGTCCTATTATCTCGGCGTGATCTGGAACTCGCTGCGGCTGGGGCTGCTCACCACGCTGATCGCCTTCCTGATCAGCTATCCCGCCGCTTTCGCGCTGGCGCGCGCCCGCGGTGCGCTGCGTTCCGTGCTGCTGGCGACGCTGTTCCTGCCGCTTGCGGCGAGCGTCATCGTCAAGGCGTTCGCCTGGACGATCCTGTTGCGCAGCGACGGCATCGTCAACGAGACGCTGATGGCGCTCGGCATCATCGAAGACCCGATCCGGATGATCTTTACCGAGACCGCGCTGATCGTCGGCGCGGTCAACATCTTCCTGCCGTTCATGATCCTGCCGATCTACGCCATCGTGGCCCAGCTCGATCCGCGCTATGCGGAAGCCGCTTCCACGCTCGGCGCCTCGCCGGTCGTGACGTTCTTTCACGTGATCCTGCCGCTGACGCTGCCCGGCATCATCGCCGGCGTCGCGCTGGTGTTCTCGCTCTCGGTTTCCGCCTATGTGGTGCCGACGCTGCTGATCGGCGAGAAATATCCGACGCTCGCGACCACGATCGCAAAAGCCTATCTGCTCGCGCGCGAGCCCGGCTTCGGCGCCGCCGCCGGCGTCGTCCTGCTGGGAATCGCGATTGCCGTCGTGACGCTGAGCGCGCGCCTGTCACGGGAGCCGAGGTGATGACGCGAGCCGCAATCATTGTCTGCTGGGTGATGGCGATCGGGCTGGCGCTGTTCCTGCTCGTGCCGCTGCTGGTGATCGCGGCCGCCAGCTTCTCGCCGACGCCGGTGTTCGACCTGCCGCTGACGGGCGCATCGACGCGCTGGTACGGCCGGATCGGGCGGCTCGACGGCTTCTGGCCATCGCTGCTGCTGTCGCTCCAGATCGCGCTGTTCTCGACCGCGATTTCGCTGGTCTGCGGCACGCTCGCGGCCATCGCGATCGCGCGCGGAAAGCTGCCGGGCGCGGGCATCTTTGCCACCGCGCTGGTGTCGCCGCTGATGATGCCAGGCCTGGTGCTCGGCATCGCGCTGTTGCAGGGCTTTCGCGCGGTCGGCTTCACCGCTCCCTGGGCGACGCTGCTGGTCGCGCATCTCGTGATCACGCTGCCTTACGTCGCGCGCACGATGATCGCGGGACTTGCGCGGTTCGACTTCACGCTGATCGAGGCCGCGCGCACGCTCGGCTGCACCTATCCCGGCAGCGTGCTGCGGGTGATGGTGCCGGCACTGGCGCCGTCGTTCCTGATCGCGGGAATTTTTTCGTTCCTGGCCTCGTTCGACAATTATCCGGTGTCGATCTTCCTCGCGGACGTCCGCACCAAGACGCTGCCGATCCGGATGCTGCAATATATCGAGGAGGCGCCCGACCCGACGCTGGCAGCGCTCTCCACCCTCATCCTCGCCGGCACAGTGATCCTGCTGTTCGTCAGCGACCGCGTCGTCGGCCTGCACCGCATGGCCGGAACCTCGGACTGATCTCATGAGCAACGAACAAAAATCTTCGCAGCGCGACTTCGCAGGTTATCGCGGCAAGCCGCCCAACCCGCGCTGGCCCAATGGCGCGCGCGTCGCCGTGTCGCTGGTGGTGAATTTCGAGGAGGGCTCGGAATTCTCCATCAATGACGGCGATACCGGCAACGAGGCGATCTACGAGGTCGTGCACAAGCTCGACGGCCCGGACTCCTGCATCGACAGCCATTTCGAATACGGCACGCGCGCGGCGTGGTGGCGCATCATGGATTTGTTCGACGGCTACGGCGTCAAGGCAACGGTGAGCTCCTGCGGCCGTGCCGTCGAGCGCTCGCCGGAGCTGGCGCGCGATGCGATCGCGCGGGGCCACGAAGTCTCGGCCCATGGCTGGCGCTGGCAGAGCCATGCCGACATGGACGAGGCAAGCGAGCGGGCGGTCATCGCCAAGACGGTGGCGACGATCGAACGCGTCACCGGGCAACGCCCGGTCGGCTGGCACACGCGCTCGGCGACCTCGTCGAACACGCGGCGCCTGCTGGTCGAGGACGGCGGCTTCCTCTACGACAGCGACGCCTATAATGACGACCTGCCGTACTATCGCGAGGTCTCAGGCAAGCAGCATCTGGTGCTGCCCTATGCGTTCGATACCAACGACATGCAGTACTACAATGCCGGTCGCTTCAGCGGGCAGGATTTCGCCGACTACGTCATCGACGCCTTCGAGTGGCTGACGCGTGAAAGCGATATTTCGCCGAAGATGATGTCGATTGGTTTGCATTTGCGCATGATCGGCCGCCCCGGGCGGATCGGCGCGCTGGACCGGATTCTGGCGCATATCGCGGGCAACAGCGCGGCCTGGGTTGCGCCACGCGCGGCGATCGCGCGGCATTGGCGCGAGGTGGTGCCGGCGGGGGTGTGACGCACTCTCCGTGCCCCGGACGCAGCGCATCACGAAGTGGTGCGCTGCGTCCGGGGCCCATGTTGCGGCATTCTGGGTCCCGGCTCAGCGCAGCAGCGTTGCACGCTGCAGCGCGTCCGGGACACGAGCCCCGCTTACACCCCCGCCACCGACGCCCACAGCTCCGCGAGCTTCTTCCGCAGCGTCTGGCTGCGCGTCAGCGGTACCGGCGCTTCCTCGTCTTCCGGCAGACGCAGGCCGACGAGGTTGACGCGGCCGCCGGAGATGCTGCGCGCGACCAGCACGATCTCGTCCAGCGCGAGCTCGGCGCCCTCTTTCGGCGCGCGGTCGAGATGGACGTCGAAATAGTCGGCGAGCGTGAGCTTGCCCTCGTCCTCGCTCACCTTGACGCCGTAGATCTCCGCAAGCTCGGCCAGCGTGTGCTCGCCTGACACCATGAAGTCACCGAGCAGATGCGGATCGGGCGCGGTGCCCGGCTGCATGTCGACGAAGAAGCGATCGAGCGCCTCGGCCTTTTCCGGCGGCGCCAGCAGATAGATGTAGTCGCCGGGCGCGATCGGCTCGGCTTCCACCGGCGTCAAAATGCTTTCCTTGCGGATCACCAGCGTCGGCTTCGACCAGGACGGGATCAGGCCGCGGCGGAAATAGAGACTCTTGGGCCGCACCGGATAGCCGACCAGCTGCTGCTCGAGCTGGCCGGGCAGATCCAGCTCGACGCGGCGCGGACCGCGCTCGGCGCGCGGCAGCGCGACATGCAGCTTGCGCGCGGCGGGTGCGAGCGTCCAGCCCTGCAGCAAGAGCGAGATGATGACGACGACGAAGGCGACGTCGAAATAGAGATAGGCCTTCGACAGCCCCACCAGCATCGGGATCGACGCCAGGAAGATCGCGACGGCGCCGCGCAGGCCGGTCCAGGCGATGAAGATTTTTTCGCGCCAGTTGAAGCGGAACGGCGCCAGGCACACGAACACCGCGAGCGGCCGCGCGACCAGCATCAGGACGAACGCAACTCCGACCGCCGGCAGCACGCTCGAGCCGAGCCGGCTCGGCGAGACCAGCAGGCCGAGCAGCACGAACATCACGATCTGCGCCAGCCAGGTCGCGGCATCGAGGAAGGCCACCACCGAATTATGCGCGCGGGTCGGCCGGTTGCCGATGATGATGCCGGCGAGATAGACCGCAAGGAAGCCGGAGGCATGCATGATCTGCGAGCCGCCGAAGATCACCAGCGCGCCTGTCGTCACGAACGGCGCATGCAGCCCCTGCGGCAGCGCCACCTGGTTGAGCGCGATGACGACGAGGCGTCCGCCGAGGAAGCCGACGACGGCGCCCAGCGCCGCCTCCTGGATGAACTCCATCGCCACGTGGCCTGCCGAGCTCGATCCCAGCGAGATGTATTCGACCAGCATCAAGGTGAGGAAGATCGCGAAGGGATCATTGGTGCCGGATTCGGCCTCCAGCGTCGCGCCGACGCGCGGGCGCAGGCGCAGGCCCTGGGTGTGCACCAGCAGGAACACCGCGGCGGCGTCGGTCGAAGCCACCACGGCGCCGACCAGCAGCGCCTCCGTCCAGTTGAGGTCGAGCGCGTATTTGGCGAACGGCGCCGTGACCAGCGCGGTCAGCAGCACGCCGACAGTGGCAAGCACCACCGATGGCGCGAGCACGGTGCGGATGCTGGCAAAGCGCGTCTTCAGGCCGCCGTCGAACAGGATCAAGGCGAGCGCGACAGAGCCGACCAGATAGGTGGTGCGGACGTCGTCGAACTGGAGCTGGCCGGGACCGGAATCGCCGGCGAGCATGCCGATCGCAAGGAACACGAGCAGCAGGGGCGCGCCAAAACGCAGCGCAAGCAGGCTCGACAGGATACCGGCCATGACGAGGACGGCGCCGAGCAATATGGCGAGGCTGACGGAGTCGAGAGAGGCCATGCGCTGTTGCGGTTACTCCGGGAGATCGACGAATTTAGTCAGGGGGCCACCGGCCGTGCACTCCCTCGCCCCGCTTGTGGGGTGAGGGGGAGCCTCCGCGAGGGCGGTGAGAGTTGGGCTCGTGGAGAGTCCCCCTCACCCGAAATTCAAGCTGCGCTCGAATTTCGGCCTCTCCCCGCAAGCGGGGAGAGGCGAAGTGCGCCGCCCCGGCGAAATTTCCCGTCTCAAAAACATGTGCTTATGCATCCTTATCGTCGCGGCCCCGGCGCGCCAACCCATTTTCTCCGGCTCGCGGCAATCTGCCCGCATTTTACGGCTTTTGCGCACTTCACTTCGCGGTGTATCGATGGCCCGGCCGCGCCCTTTGTGGGATTCTGCGGCGCCCTCGAATCAAAATCCTCCCGCCCCGCTTCCCGACGAGACCGATGGACATGGACCTCAAAGACTTCATGGAGTTCGTGCAGACCACCGCACGCAGCGTCGGGGCGGAAATCTCCTCACCCTGGTTCTACCTGCAATTTGGTCTCATTCTCGCCGCAGCCGGCATCGCCTATGCCGCGGAAGCCGCCGTTCGCAACCGCGTCGACATGACGTCGCTGGCGATGCGCTGGCCGCTGCCGCTCCGGCATTTCGCCCGCGTGATGGTCTCCAGCGCCTCGACGGCGGTGTTCACGCTGCTCGTGATCGTCTCCCGCGTGGCGATGTATCACGCGACCTGGCCGAGCCGTTCCTACCTGCTGATGGTCGCCGCCAAGCTGGGGCTGGCCTGGCTCGCGATCCGGCTGGTGACCTCGGTGCTGCGCAACGCCTTTATCGTCAAGCTGGTGTCGATCACGGCCTGGTTCGTCGCGGCGCTCTCCATCATCGGCCAGCTCGATGCGACGGTGGATCTGCTCGATTCCTTCGCCATCGTGCTGGGCGGCCTGCGGCTGACGCCGCTGCTGGTGATCAAGGCCGGCGCGCTGCTGCTCATTGCGCTCTGGGGCACCAACATCGCCAGCAATTTCGCCGAGAGCCGGATCAATTCGACCACCGATCTGACGCCCTCGGTCCAGGTGCTGCTGGTCAAGATCATCCGTATTGGCCTGCTTGCGATCGCGATCGTCATCGCGCTCGGCGCAGTCGGTATCGATCTCTCTGCGCTCGCAGTCTTCTCCGGCGCAGTCGGCGTCGGCATCGGTATCGGCCTGCAGAAGATCGTCGCCAATTTCATCTCCGGCATCATCCTGCTCGCGGACAAATCGGTGAAGCCCGGCGACCTCGTCACCATCGGCGACAATACCGGGCGCATCAGCGCGATGAAGACGCGCTATATTTCCGTTGCCGCCGGCGACGGCCGCGAATTCCTGGTGCCGAACGAGGATCTGGTGACGCAGAAGGTGGTCAACTGGACCTATACCGACAAGAATACACTGGTGAAGATCGCCTTCGGCACCAATTACGACGCCGACCCAAGGCTGGTCTGCAAGCTCGCCATCGAGACGGCTATCGCCCATCCCCGCGCGCAGAAGGCCAAGCCGCCGAACTGCATCCTGACCGAGTTCGCGGAAGCCGGGATGAAGTTCTCGCTGACCCTCTGGCTTGCCGATCCCGACGGCATGGACAATGTCAAAAGCGACGTGATGCTGGCGCTGTGGGACGCCTTCAAGCGCGAGGGCATCCGGGTTCCCTACCCCGTCCGCGAAATCCGCGTCCGCGGCGGCGCCCTGCCGGTGGAAACCACCGTAGAAGTCCCGAATTAGGCCCGGTTTCGGGCGCAAGGTGCACGCCCGGCTTGCATGAAGGCCCGCGATCATTAGATTGGGGCCTGAAATCAAGCCCTTCCGCCGATATCGAGATTTGAGCCCAGAAGACCGCCCCGCATGAGCTACGTCGAAGCCACCGATACCTCGCTGCGCAAGACCGGACAGATCAAGCTGCATGGACCGAGCGCCTTTGCCGGCATGCGCAAGGCAGGCGCGCTGGTGGCGAAGTGCCTGGACGAGCTCACCGACATCGTCGGGCCGGGCGTGCCGACCGAGCGCATCGACCAGTTCGTCCGCGACTTCGCATTCGATCATGGCGCCTATCCGGCGACGCTGATGTATCGCGGCTATCGCTACTCGACCTGCACCTCGCTCAACCACGTGGTCTGCCACGGCATGCCCGGCGACCGCCCGCTGAAGGAAGGCGACATCGTCAATATCGACGTCACCTTCATCGTCGACGGCTGGTACGGCGATTCCAGCCGGATGTACGCGGTCGGCCCGATCGCCCGCAAGGCGGAGCGGCTGATCGAGGTGACGTACGAATCCCTGATGCGCGGCATCGCGGCGGTGAAGCCCGGCGCCACCACCGGCGACATCGGCCACGCCATCCAGAGCTTCGTCGAGCCACAGGGCATGAGCGTGGTGCGCGATTTCTGCGGCCACGGCCTCGGCCGCATGTTCCACGACGAGCCGAACATCATCCATATCGGCCGGCCCGGCGAAGGCGTCGTGCTCAGGCCCGGCATGTTCTTCACCATCGAGCCGATGATCAATCTCGGCAAGCCGCATGTGAAGATTCTCTCCGACGGCTGGACCGCGGTGACCCGCGACCGCTCGCTGTCGGCGCAGTTCGAGCACTCCGTCGGCGTCACCGCCACCGGCGTCGAGATTTTTACGCTGTCGGAGCGGCACGGCGAGAAGCAGATCGGGTGAGCCCGGCGCCTCGTCCTAGCGGCGGCGGAATGACGATGGCCGCCGCTTGTAGGTGGCGGCAAAGGCATCGTTGAATCTGCGAACGCTGCCGAAACCCGCGGCGAACGCGATCTCCGCCAGGGTCATATCGGTCCCATCGATCAGGCGCTTGGCTTCCTGCACGCGCCGTGTTGCCGCGATCTCGCTCGGGCTTGCGCCGGCATGGCGCATGAAAAGGCGCAAGAGATGGCGTGGCCCGACCCCAAGCGCCTCGGCAAGCTCCGCCATGGACGCACGATCCAGGAAACCGTCATTGATCAGGCGCATCCCGCGCGCCACGGTGGTGACGGTCCCCATCCAGGCCGGCGACCCCGGCGCGGTTTCCGGCCGGCAACGCAGACATGGGCGAAAGCCGGCCCGCTCTGCGGCAGCAGCGGTCGGGTAGAAGGTCACGTTCTCCGAGCGCGCCGGACGAACCGGGCAGACCGGCCGGCAGTAGATCCGCGTCGAGCGGACGCCAGAGAAGAACAGCCCGTCGAACGCGCGCACACGCGCCAGCCGAGCCCGGTCGCAGGTCTCCCAATCGAGATGCGGCGGCAATGTCAGCTGCTGCGCGGAAACCTTCGCCAGGACTTTCGTCATGGCGGAATCATAGTTTCATCCGAACTCACCGGGTAGCCGAAATCGGACTCAGTCGGGCGATGAGGTCCGAATTCGGCCAGCCTGCGCCGCCGCGCCGGATCATGGTCCCTGTCCATCCCGGATCAGATTCGCAATGCACACGCAGCCGCAACACACGACGTCAGGACCCCCTCTCGCGCTCGAAATCGGGCTTCTGCTGCTGCTCTCGCTGGTCTGGGGCAGCTCGTTCACGCTGATCAAGGTCGCGATCCCCTCGATCCCGCCCGTCACGATGGTCGCCGCACGCGTGACGATCGCGGCCATTCTGCTGGTCGTGATCGCTCGCGCGCAGGGACACGCCCTTCCCGGCCGAGGGTCGGTGTGGGTGGCCTTCTTCGTGCAAGGACTGCTGCAAAGCGCGCTGCCGTTCACCCTGATCAGCTGGGGCGAGATGCATATCGCAAGCGGTCTCGCCGGCGTGCTCAATGCGACGCCGCCGATGTTCGTGCTCGCGATTGCGCTGACGACCGGGCGCGGACGGCAAACCGTCAGCGGCCGGAAGATCATCGGCGTCGCGCTCGGCCTCGCCGGCGTTATCGTGACGATGGGGGCCGATGCACTCTCGGGAATCGGCACGGCGGCTCCGCTGGCTCAGGTCGCGGTGCTGTGCGCGAGCCTGTGCTACGCGCTCGCACCGATATGGGGACAGCGCTTCTCGGGCCTGCCAGCAATCGTCACCGCGGCTGGGGCCATGAGTTGCGCCGCAGCGCTGATGGTCCCTGCGGCCGTCCTGTTCGAGCAGCCATGGACGCTACCGCCGCCGCCCATGGAGTCCATCGCGGCGGTCATCGTGCTCGCCGTTATCTGCACCGCGCTCGCCATGGTGATCTATTTCCGCCTGATCCGCACACTCGGCCCGCTCGGGACGACGAGCGGAAGCTATCTGCGCGCGGGCTTCGCCGTGGTGCTCGGGACCGCATTCCTTGGCGAGAGTTTTACATGGTCGATGCTGGCCGGCATGGCGCTCATCGTCATGGGTGTAGTGGCGGTGACCGTGCCCATGCGGAGGCCATGAGGGGCGCCCACAATTGCCGGTTGAAAAACTTCCCCGACGCGGCGATGCTGCGGCCGATGCCCGCCAAAGCCGACCACGACAAGAGCAAGCCTGAGGACGCGCCGCATTATCTCGGCCATCGCGAGCGGCTGCGCGAGCGCTTCTATAGCGCCGGCGCGGATGCGCTCAGCGATTACGAGCTGCTGGAGATGGCGCTGTTTCCGGCGCTGCCGCGGCGCGACACCAAACCGCTGGCAAAGACGCTGATCAAGATTTTCGGCTCGTTCGCCGAGGTCGTTCATGCGCCGGTGGCGCGCTTGCGCGAGGTCGACGGCATCGGCGAATCCGCGATCCACCAGCTCAAGCTGATCGCGGCGGCGACACATCGCGTCGCCAAGGGCGGGGTCAACAGCCGCAACGCGCTGTCGTCCTGGAACGAGGTGATCGACTATTGCCGCTCGAGCATGGCGTTTTCCGACAAGGAGCAATTCCGCCTGCTCTTCCTCGACAAGCGCAACCAGCTGATCGCCGACGAGGTACAGCAGACCGGCACCGTCGACCACACCCCGGTCTACCCCCGCGAGGTGATCAAGCGCGCGCTGGAGCTGTCGGCGACCGCGCTGATCCTCGTCCACAACCATCCCAGCGGCGATCCCTCGCCGTCACAGGCCGACATCCAGATGACCAAGGCGATCATCGAGATCGCAAAACCGCTCGGAATTGCCGTCCACGATCATATCATCGTGGGCAGAAGCGGGCATGCCAGTTTGCGCGGGATGCGGCTGATCTAGGACGCGCGGATGATGCCACCACCCATGACCATGAGACATCGCTTTGCGCTGGTCCTCGCGGCGATTGGCTGCGCGCTGGCATGGGCCAGCATCGCCACCGCGGGGCAATTCGAGGACGGCATGGACGCTCTCCGTCGCGGCGATGCTCAGGCGGCAGCGCGGCTGTTGGGCCCACTCGCAGCCAAGGGAGATTCCCGCGCCCAGTGGGCGCTCGGAGACCCCATGCCGGTCTACAAGGTAGGCCCACCGCCTCCGGCGGCCCCATCTCCACTCACCTTTCTGGCCCCCATTGCAGTATTCCTCGGAATGGGCGCTCTTGCCCTGGGCTCGCAATGGTACGTGCGACGGGCCCAGCTCACCAGAGCCGCCAGGGTCGCCACCTTCATCAGGAACCTGCCACCGGAAGTTCTTGCAGACATCGAGCGGTCCAATCAGGTCGCAGCAGAACGCCCCTGGCTACCGATTGCGTTCAGCCTGGAATCGGTCGAGGTCAGCGATGCAAGCCTGAACCTGCGCGCAAGCGGCGAGCACCGCGGACATGCATTCGGCTTTGCGATCACCCTGACGATGTCCCACGGTCCGGTCGCGATCTGCGACTGGTCGCGCACCGGTCCTGCGAGCGATGGCCTGGTCGACATCCTTGCCGAATATGCCGACGTTCCTCGCGCAGACCTCCGCTTCGATCCGCTGGTGAGAACGAGCCTCATCATCCTGACAGCCGATCCCCCGAATGTGCCGTTCGCCCAGATCGCGCGACTGAATTGCAAGGTTTTCTTCGAATTGACGGAGGGCAATCCTGAGATCTATCTCGATCTCGACCTTTCGGCACGGAGCGGCTCCCTGCGGGAAAAGGATGCGACGTATCGCAAGGACCTGGTTCGCGCCTTTCAGGCTTGAGCGGGTCGACGAGAGCAGCAAGCTCTGCGCCGGCAGGAGCAGTCACGCCAAGTTTCGCGGCCACGCGGCTGCTCCAGGGCGCCGAATCATTTAGCAAGAAGGGCATGAGCGACTGGCTGCACAATCTGCCGCTGCCCTTGATGGCACTGGTGATCTTCGGGTTCACCTACCTTTTCGCCGCGGCGATCTTCGCCGGCGTCGCGCTTGCCGCGACCGAGGAGCGAGCGAAATCGCTGAAGGCGATCTCGCCGGGCATGCTGCCGGTGCTCGGCATCATCTTCGGCCTGTTCGTCGCCTTCACTGCGGCACAGGTCTGGGGCGACGGCGACCGCGCCGGCGCCGCGGTGAGCCGCGAGGCCAGCGCGCTGCGCAGCGCGGTGCTGCTGGCCGGAGGCCTGCCGGCGGAGCAGGAGGCCAAGCTGCGCGGCCTGGTGCGCGACTATGTCGGACAGGCCGTCGCGGTGGAATGGCCGATGATGGCGCATCAGCAGGCCACGCTGAAGGTGACCCCGCCTGCGCTCGCGGAAGCCTTGCAGCTCGTCGTCGCGATGACGCCGCAGGGCACCGGCCAGGCGAACGTGCAGCGCGAGCTCATCACAACGCTGGAGCAGGCGCTGGATGCGCGGCGGCAGCGGATCATCGTCAGCCTCGCCGCGGTGAATCCGGTCAAATGGTGGTGCCTGTACCTCCAGGCCGCCTGCGCGCTGCTGGTGATCGGCCTCGTTCACTGCGACAACCGCCTGGGATCGGCGATCGCGATGGGCCTGTTCGCGACGGGCGTCGCCACCTCGGTGCTGCTCATCGCCGCACATGACCGGCCCTTCGCCGGCCAGATTTCGATCCAGCCGGAGCCGCTGCTCCAGATCATGCCGGCAGACCCCGGCAAGAGTTGAGCAGAGCGGCCGCCCCGCAAGAGAGCACCTCACCGAACGAGTTGCCACCCCTTCGGCGTCCAGCGCAGCAGCGCTCCGGACAATGGCTTCGGCGCGCGCGCCATCATATTCTTCGTAAGCGTGCGCAGCGCATCGATTGCAGTGCTGCTGTCTTCGCTTGAATAAATCAGGAGATCCGCCGACGGCGCCGCGACGATCAGGACACCGCCCTGGGCTTCCGCGAGCGGCGCCCAGCTGTCGAGCAGCGCAAGCCGGCTGGTCTGATAATAGTCCCCCGTCAGCGTGCCGAATTGTCCTGATGGGACCGCTTTTGCGACGGTCGTGATCGGCTTCATGCTGCTGCGCAGATTGGCGATGGCGATGTCGAAGACCTGATCCTGCGTCAAGCCGAGCGCAGCACGATCCCGGTCATTGAACACCCTGACCGCCCGCGGCGAATCCAGCACCGGGACGATCACCAGCCCCTCTGCCAAGGGCCGGATCAGGGCCGGGCCGCGCGCATCGACCTCCCGAAGCGCCTGCCGCATGTAATCCGCCGAGCGCACGACCACCCGCAGGGCCGCCCTGGTCGGGGGATCGTTCCGGCTGCTCGTCGTTGCCTTGACGCCGCTGACGAAGGTGCCGATCTCCTTGGCACAGGCACTCGTGTTGGCCTTGCAGAAGGCGTAGATGCGATCGAGGTTGGCCTGCAGAGGACCGACCGACAGCGTCAGCGGTCCCTTGATCACGACCGGAGTGTCACGAATCTCGGCGCGGATGCGCTCTGCCACGAAAGCGGTAAACGCGGGTTCGTCGGCTGGAATCTGTTGCGCCCGGGCGGCCCCGGCTCCGACGAGATTGCCGGCCACGATCGCGGCGAGCAGCCACCGGCACATGCGAGATCGGAAACTCATGCGACCCACCATCTCGGGACGGCGGCTCGCGTCGCCGATACTCACCCCTGCCCGCCCCATCTATCGGCAGCCGCCGTCGATCCTGTGACGCCGGCGGCTGATCGATCAATAGCAATAACGGGGATCGACCCGAACGTAGTACCCGTCCGGGCGCTGCATGTAGCAGCCACGCTGATAGGCGTAGTAGCCGGAGCGGCGGCGATCGCCTTCGGAGGCGATCGCGGCGCCCGTGCCGGCACCGACGACGGCGCCGATTGCGGCGCCACGGCCTCCACCGAGCGCGCCGCCGAGGATCGCTCCGCCGACACCGCCGATGATCGCGCCACCGACGGCATCCTGGGCCGCCGCCTCATGTGCCGGCACCGCCATCGCGACCGTCAGACACACCGCCATTCCAATAGCTCGAAGCATCCCGAATCCTCCCGGTTGACGCTGCCAGTCATAGCGTTCGGGACCATCCCGGGCCAGACCCATTGTCGCGGTCCACCCGCCCTCGCCCGCTGCGCCAAGGGGCCGGCATGTCGCGACAGCCGCGCATGCGGCCCTCAGACCGAGGGGCCCTTGGCCAGAGCAAAGGAGAGCACGATCGTGTCCGGCGCCTGCTTGAATTCCCTGGTCACCGTCTCGCGCACGAGGCCGGCAAGATCGCCCAGAGGCTTCTTTTGATAAAGGCTCGGGAACGTGACGGTCACCAATGTGAGGCGTCCATTGTGCCAGTTGAAGCCGACTTGCGGCCTGACGCCGGTCGACTGCGCGAGATCACCCTCGACGGCCTGCGCGTGCTGCATTCCGTCTTTCAGCGCGCCAAAAGCATCGCAGCCGGACAGGGCAAAGGCGAGGGCAATGATGATGGCGGCTCTGAACATCGGGGAGGCCCGCATGGAATTTTCGCACCCGGAAAGATTGCATTGATCGCACCATGCACCATCCATGGTGCGCACGCCAGAAAAGACCGTGCAACCCCGACATGCCGGATGCGGGCGTTTGCCGAGCGTCATGATGATGGATCACCGAGCCGCCGACCACAATTGTCTGCGGCAGCGCGGCTATGGTTCGATCCAGCGCTGCACGGCCTCCGCGGTGTCGGCCGGCGTGGTGTTGAAGCAGATGGCAGCTTCCGGCGCCAGCCGATGCACAAGGTTGAGCACCTTCTCGAACATCAGCAGGCGCTCCTTCGGCTCGCGCAGGCCCGCGCCGATCACGATGCAGTCGAAGCGCTGGTCGCGCAGCGCCGCTGCGACGCCGGCTTCAGCGGTCGCGTCGAGATCGATCAGACAGCTCGTGACCTCGTAGCCGAGATCGCGCAGGCGCAATAGCTGGGTCTCGATATAGCTGCGCACGAGCTCCGGCGTGAGCTGCGGGAATGCGCTGTAATCGGCACTGCCGGGTTCGATGCCGATCGCGAGAACACGCTTGGCCATGCCGCGCTCCAGTGAATTTCGCGAGCGACCGCAGCGTAGCGCCCGCGGCCACCGGCATGCCAACCACGAGGTCGCCCGCGAGGTTCCCTACTGACGCAGCATGATCAGGGGATCGGCGCTGTCGGGGACGCGCCGCCACTGCGCGTTGTCGTCGGCCTCGAACTGCCAGGCGTCGCCCGATTTCGACATCAGGATGATCTGGCCGCGTTCGAGCCGCCATTGCGTCGGATTGAACTGCGCGATGGCCGCGTCGCATTTCGGCTTGAGGAAGACCTGGAAATTGTCCTGGCCGGCTTCCGTGTTGGTCAGCGTCAGCCCGCACACCGGTTGGCCGTTGCCGCGCACCATCGACCAGTCGCCGATCATCTGGTCCATCGACTTGGCCATCGAGCGCGCGGCGGCGAGGTCCTGCAGGATGTAGACGCCCTCGCCCTGGCGCAGGCCCTCGAAGATGCCGGCCTCGACCTCGGTGAAGTCGATCACGGATTCGCCGGTCGCATCCTGCAAACGAACGATGTCTCCGAGACCCTTGATGCTCCAGGCCACGATGTCCTTGGTGAAGGGCAGCGCCGCCTTGCAGGCCGGCTCCAGCTCGAGCTTGAAACCCTGGCCCGCGGCGTCGCCCTTCATCGTGACGACACAGGTCTTGCTGCGCTCGGTGGTCGAAAGCTCCCATTGCCCGACCATCTCCTTCTTCAGGGTCGTCGCATCCTGCGCAGGCGCACTGCCGATCGCGGCCAGGCAGGCCGCCACGGCGAATGCAACGACCTGAAGAAGTTTCATCAGCGCCCCTTGAACGGCGTTTCCGCCACCGGCGTCAGCGGCGCCTTGCCCGAGAACCAGGACTTGAGGTTGTCGATGACGAGCTGGTTCATCGCGTTGCGCGTCACCACCGAGGCCGAACCGATATGCGGGAGCAGCACGACGTTCTGCATGGTCTTGAGCTCGTCCGGCACGTTCGGCTCGGCCGCGAACACATCGAGGCCGGCGGCGAGGATCGTGCCGGATTTCAGCGCCTGCACCAGCGCCTGCTCGTCGACCACCGAGCCGCGCGCGACGTTGACCAGCACGCCGCGGGGCCCAAGCGCCTTGAGCACCTCGGCATTGACCATCTTGTTCGTGCTGGCGCCGCCGGGCACTATCACCATCAAGGTGTCCACCGCCTTCGCCATCTCGACCAGATCGGGGTAGTGCTTGTAGGAGACGTCCTTGGACGGATTGCGCGAATGATAGACGACAGGCACCAGCGAGGCATCGAGCCGGCGCGCGATCGCCTGGCCGATCCGGCCCATGCCGACGATGCCGACCTTGCGGTCGCGCAACGAGCCGACACTCAGCGGGTAGTTCTGGGTCTGCCAGAGACCGGAACGCACATAACGATCGGCCTTGATGAATTCGCGCAAGGTGCAGATCAGCAGGCCCATCGCGACGTCGGCGACCTCCTCGGTCAGCACATCAGGCGTGTTGGTGACAATGATGTTGCGCTCGGCCGCGTATTTGGCATCGACATGATCGTAGCCGACGCCGAAGCTCGACACGAGCTCGAGCTTGGGCAATTGCGCCAATGAATCCTTGTCGACGCGAGCGGTGTGATCCGTCACAGCCACGCCACGGATCTTTTCGCGGATCGCGGAAGTCAGCCGCTCGAGGTCGCCTCGCGTCTCGGCCTTGTGCACGACGAAATGATCGGAAAACCCGTTTTCGAGGATCGGCCGCGCCGGCCCATAGATCAGAAGGTCGATCTTGTCGGACGAAATCGAACCGGTAGACATCAGTTTTCCTTTCCAAGCGCGCTCTCATGCCAGCGCCGTAAAACGAGGTGGGAAATTAGCGCCAGCACCCCATAGATGACAATCCCGGCCAGCGATAGCAGCAGCAGCGCTGCGAACATGCGGGGTATGTTCAACCGGTAACCTGACTCGGCGATCCTGTAGGCGAGCCCGGAGCCCGCGCCGGCCGTTCCGGCCGCAATCTCGGCCACCACCGCGCCGATCAGCGACAGGCCGCCGGCAATGCGCAGGCCGCCGAGGATATAGGGCAGCGCCGCCGGCAGCTTCAGGAAGCGCAGGGTCTGCGGCTTTGATGCGCCATAGAGCTGGAACAACCCGGCGAGGTTGCGGTCGACCGAATTCAGCCCGAGCGTGGTGTTCGACAGCACCGGAAAAAAGGCGACGATGAAGGCGCAGACGACGACCGCGGTCTGCTGCTCCAGATAGATCAGCAGCAGCGGCGCAATCGCGATGACAGGCGTCACCTGGAGCACCACGGCATAGGGGAACAGCGAATATTCGACCCATTTCGACTGGTTGAACAGCAGCGCCAGCGCGATACCGCCGATGCTGGCGGCCACAAAACCTTCCAGCGTGGTCAGCAGCGTGGCCGCAAGCGATTGTGACAGCACCGCCCAGTCCTTGATCAGCGTCAGGACAATGACGGAGGGCGCGGGCAGGACGTAAGGTGGGATGTCCCTGATGCGGACGACCAATTCCCAGGCGAGAAGGCCCGCCGCGAACACGACGACGGGAAGCACGAACCGCATCGCGCGTTGCGCGCCGGATGGCTTTGCGGTGACGGAGCTTTGCGCGTTCATAGCGTCGACTGCCCCGAATAGGACGGCGCCAGCGCGGCTGAGACGCGCCGGCAATAGTCGGAATAGGCGGCAGAGGTCCGAAATTCCTCGCCGCGCGGCTCGACGGTCTCGATGCGGATATCAGCCTGGATGCGGCCGGGCCGCGCCGTCATGACCACCACCCGCTGCGACAGATAGACGGATTCGAACACCGAATGGGTGACGAAGATGACGGTCTTGCCAAGCCTGCGCCACAGCGCGAGCAGATCGTTGTTGAGGCGAAAGCGCGTGATCTCGTCGAGCGCGGCGAACGGCTCGTCCATCAGGAGGATATCGGGGTCGGTGACGAGGGCACGCGCCAGCGACACCCGCATCTTCATGCCGCCGGACAGTTCTCGCGGATAGGCTTCGGCAAAATCGGCAAGGCCGACACTCGCCAGCGCCTCGTCGGCACGCCCGCGCGCCTCCGCCTTCGGAACGCCTGCTAGCCTCAAGGGCAATCGCACGTTCTCGCGCACGCTGGTCCAGGGCATCAGCGTCGGCTCCTGGAACACGAAGCCGATGCCGTGACCTGGCTGGACATGGTCCGGCAGCACCGCGCCCTCGTGGCGCGCCACCCGCACGATCCCCGATGACGGCGCACTGAGCTCCGCGATGATGCGCAGCGCCGTCGACTTGCCGCAACCGGACGGCCCCAGCAGCGAGACGAACTCGCCCTTGCGCACGACAAGGTCGAGCGGACCGAGCGCCATGACGCCATTGTCATACGCCTTCGTCACGCCGCGCAGGCTGACGGCGAGCGCCGTCAGGCTGGCCTCGACGGTGGACGAGGTTTTGCGCTCTACCATTGAACGTCGAGTTTGAGCTGCTGAGCCGAGATGCCCACCTCTCCCCAACGGGGAGAGGTGAAGGACGCCGCCACACCTTGGAACTGTCTCGGCATGCGTTACGGCTTGCTCGGGCGCAGCTCGACGCCGACGCCCTTGTTGACGAAACGCAGCGTGTAGGACTTGCGGAAGTCGAGATCCGCTTTCACGACGCCGGCCTTCACCATCTTGTTGAAGAAGGAGGCGTAACGATCGTCGCTCATCGCGCCGATGCCATTTTTCAGGGATTCGCCGGAATCGACGATGCCGTATTCCTTCATCTTGGCGACGGAATAGGCGAGCAGATCGTCGGTCATTTCAGGGTTGAGCTTCTTGATCATGGCATTGCCGGCGGAATTGTCGCCATAGATGTAATTGTACCAGCCGACCATGGAGGCATCGACGAAGCGCTGCACCAGGTCGGGCTTCTTCTCGGCGATGTCGCGGCGGGTCTCGATCAGGGTCGAGTAGGTGTTGAAGCCGGCATCGGCCAGCAGCAGCACATTCGGCTTGAAGCCCGCGGCCTTCTCGACCGCGAAGGGCTCTGACGTCACGTAGCCCTGCATCGCGCTCTTGGGGTTGGCGATGAAGGGCTGCGGATTGAAATTGTAGGGCCGGACGTTCTTCTCGCTGAAACCGTATTCGGACTTCAGCCATTGGAAATAGCTGCCCATGCCTTCCTTGGAGACGAACAAGGTCAGCGGCTTCAAGTCCTCGATCCTGGCGACCTTGGCGTCCGGCTGCGTCAGCATCACCTGCGGATCCTTCTGGAACACCGCGGCGATGGTGACGACGGGGACGTTATTCGCCACCGCATCGAACGACATCAGCGTGTTCGCGGCCATGAAGAAATCGATCTTGCCGGCGATCAGCAGCATCCGGTTGTTCTCGTTCGGGCCGCCGGGGACGATGGTGACGTCGAGCCCGTATTTCTTGTAGGTGCCGTCGGCGGCCGCCTGGAAGAAGCCGCCATGCTCGGCCTCGGCCACCCAATTGGTGCCGAAGGTGACCTTGTCCAGTGTCTCGGCGCGCGCCGGCGCAAGAGAGACGAAAGCGGCCATCAAGCCCGCCGTTAACGCTCGCCGCAGATGAGAGGGGGTCATGATGGCACTCCGTCGATCGTGGCTGGCCGATGTGAAGGCAACGCGATAAAACCGCATGACATTCGGGGACGCGAGCCGGCCAGGCCCGCGTCCCCTCCATACCCCAAATTACGTGACAAATTCGGGCAAAGAAACCTCCAAGGAAAACTTGATGACGCCGCCCCGCGACTGGATCGACATCAACTGGGCCAATGCGGCCCCAGCGGAGCTGTCGCGCTGGATCGCGGTGCTGCCGCTGGCGGCGACCGAGCAGCACGGCCCGCATCTGCCGCTCGAAACCGACGTGCTGATCGCGGACGCCTATCTGGGACGCGCGCGCGAGCTTTTGCCGGAGAGCGTTCCGGCGACGTTCCTGCCCGTTGAACCGATCGGGATTTCCACCGAGCATATCGACTATCCGGGCACGCAGACGCTGGCGACTGAAATCGCGCTGAAGCGATGGACCGGGATCGGCGAGGACATCGCGCGGCGTGGCGTTAAAAAGCTCGTCATCATCACCAGCCATGGCGGCAACAGCGCGGCCATGATGCTGATCGCGCAGGATCTTCGCGCGCATCAAAAACTGTTCGTGGTGACGACGTCATGGTCGCGGCTATCGGGGGCGGACAACTTGTTCCCGGCTGATGAGGTGCGCCATGGCATTCACGGCGGCGCGGTCGAGACCTCGATCATGCTGGCGCGCTATCCCGATCAGGTGCGCAAGGATGCGATCACGGATTTTCCCGCGAGCAGCATCGCGATGGAGCAGCAATATCGCTGGCTGTCGACGCAGCGGCCCGCACCATTTGCCTGGCAGGCGCAGGATCTCCACGAGAGCGGCGCGATCGGCAACGCCACATTGGCGGTTGCGGAGAAGGGCGAGCGGCTGCTCGATCAGGGCGCGCGCGCTTTCTGCGAGCTGCTGACCGAGGTCGATAACTTCGACGTGAACAGGCTCGCCAGGGGCCCCCTCGGCTAGCTCACATCCTCCTGAAATCATTCGAGAAAGACCTGGCTCCCGAGAGCGCCCGAGGCGCTTTCGAACCTGACACGGCATGCCTCCGTCCAACTGGGCACGCGGGCCACAACGGACCGCCTCAACCCGGATGGAGTTTCACATGTCGATCAAGACCAGGATTGCCGCCGCAGCTCTCGCCGCCCTCGCCGTCACCGGCACCATGGTGTCCACCACCTCGCAGGCGCAAGCCAAGCCGCCCGGCTGGGTCTGGGGCGTCGGCGCCGGCATCGCCACCGCCGCCGTGGTCGGCTCCGCGATCGCCGCCAGCAACGACCCCTATTACTACGGCTATCACCGCTGCGGCTGGACCCCCCGTTACAACGCCTTCGGCCAGTACGTCGGCAACGTTCGCACCTGCTACTGATTTGAGTACCTGAGGCCGATCTCACGTGGATCCTGCGTCCGACACGGGCGCCTCATCCACCCCGTGTCGCGCCCCCGACCCCGCCCGGCTGTCCCCCCGGGCGGGGTCATTCGTTTTGGGCCCGGGAATTTGTTGCAGTCGCGTCACACAGCGGTGCGAACCATCACATGCGGCATTCCGCATCAGTTGCTATTGCGAATTAATCGCAATAAGGTTCGCAGCAGGCACAGGGACTTGGGAAGAAACCGCGTCGAAACGAGATCATCTCGGGCGACCGCGGGGACGACCGGGACCTGATGACAGGGCCGCTGCGAATCGGCAGGGATGTCGGTTGCGGCGGATGGGACACATTCGCGTCTTGGGGGCGTGCGTTTGACGTTGAGAGATCACCGTTACAGGTATTTGCGGACGGCTGCGGCCATTGCCTCGGGCCTGATGGCTCTGCCCGCCGCGAGCTTGGCAGCCGACCTGCCGCTGAAGGCACGCGTCGCGAAGACGGTTTATGACTGGACCGGCTTCTATGTCGGCGGCCATTTCGGCTACGGCGATGCGAGCTTCGGACCCGGCACCAATTCACTGCCGCTGCAAGGCGTGATCCTGCCGCCCAGCGCCACCGGTTTCAGCGGCGGCTATCAGCTCGGCTATAATCGCCAGCTTGCAAACCGCGTCGTGCTCGGCATCGAGGCGGACTCCACGTTCACCGGTCCGCGCGACGTCGTCGCGCATGAACGATCGCCGGCGCCCTTCAACACCACGCTCGACTATGTCGGCACCGTGCGCGGCCGCATCGGTTATGCCTTCGACCGTTTCATGCCCTTCGTGACCGGCGGTTTCGCCTGGGGCCACACGCACATCAACGTCAACGATGCCGATGGCGTGACCGAACTGTTTCCGGTTGGCCATTATCAGACTGGGTGGACGGCGGGACTCGGTCTCGAATTCGCCGTCAGCGGCAATTGGACCGCGAAGGCCGAGTACGATTACGTCGCGCTGTCGCGCCGTACGTACGACCTCAGCAGCTTCGGCCTCGCCAGTGTCGATGTCGAACCGCGCGTCCACCTGTTCAAGCTCGGCCTCAACTACCAGTTTGGCGACACGCCCTGGATGGCACCGATCAACGGCAAGACCAAACTGCCGGAGTCCAACGACTGGAATGTCCACGCGCAGACGACTTTGCTGCCGCAGGGCTATGGGCCGATCCACTCGCCCTATGCGAGCCCGCAGAGCCTGCCCGGCGGCGGCCAGTTCCAGGCGACATGGACGACGACCGCATTCCTCGGCGCGCGGCTGTGGGACGGCGGCGAGTTCTATTTCAATCCCGAACTGGCGCAGGGCTTCGGCATCAACGGCACGCTCGGACTTGCCGGCTTCTCCAACGGCGAGGCGCAGAAGGCCGGTGCGCCGTTCCCGAAGATCCGTGCGCAGCGCTACTACTTCAAGCAGACTTTCGGCCTCGGCGGCGAACAGGAAGACGTGTCCGACGCGCCGAACCAGCTTGCCGGCAAGCGCGATATCGATCGCGTCACGCTGATCGTCGGCCGCTTTGCCGTCGGCGATTTCTTCGACGGCAATTCCTACGCAAAAGACCCGCGCGCCGACTTCATGAACTGGGCGATGTGGTCGTCAGGCGCTTACGACTTCCCAGCCGATCTGCCCGGCTATACCCGTGGCGCCGTGGTCGAGCTCAATCGCAAGGACTGGGCCGTGCGCGGCGGACTGTTCCAGGTCCCCGATGCGCCCAACAGCGATACGCTGGTCTACAAGACCGGCGGCGCCGTGATCGAGTTCGAGGAGCGACACTCGATCTTCGAGCAGCCCGGCAAGCTGCGGGTCGGTACGTTCTACAATAGCGGCAATACCGCCAATTACCGCGAGGTGGTCGCGATCGCCGCTGCCAACCCTGCGCTCGACATCAACGACATCACCGTCGCCAACCAGCGCGACCGTTCGAAATACGGCTTCTACGTCAACCTCGAGCAACAGATCGTCAAGGACGTCGGGTTGTTTGTCCGCGGGAGCTGGAACGACGGCCAGAACCAGATCCTGTCCTTCACCGACATCGACCGCAGCGTCTCGGGCGGCCTGTCGATCAAGGGTAGCTATTGGGGGCGGCCGGACGATACGATCGGCATCGGCGGCGCCGTCAACGGGCTTTCCGCCGCCCACCGCGACTTTCTTGCCGCCGGTGGCACCGGCCTGCTGATCGGCGACGGGCAGCTCAACTACAGTCCGGAACGCATCCTCGAAGCCTACTACGCCTGGAAGCTCAATGCCTGGACGACCATGACGTTCGATTACCAGCTCATCACAAACCCGGCCTATAACGCCGACCGTGGGCCGGCCTCGATCTTCTCCGGACGTCTGCACGCCGAGTTCTAGCCCACCACTTCAGCCCAACCATCCAGAAGGGCAGGCAGCATGAGACTCCAGGATTTTCGCGGCGCCGCGATCGGGCAGGCGCTTCGCCCCAATGTCTGGGACATCGCCGCGCTGATCCTGGTGGTCGGCGCCATGGTGCTGATCGTCTATGGCGGTGAGCAGACCACGGCGCCGCTGTCGGAGCTCGAGCTGACGCCGGTCTCGCTCGACCCGTCGAACCTGCCGCTCTATGCGCTGCGGACGACGTTGCGGATGCTGCTCGCGATCGTCTGCTCCACCATCTTCACCTTCGCCTATGCGGCGATCGCGGCCAAGAGCCGGCGCGCCGAGATGGTGATGGTCCCGCTGCTCGACATCCTGCAATCGGTGCCGATCCTGGGGTTTCTGACCTTCACGGTCGTGTTCTTCATGAACCTGTTTCCCGGCCAGGTGATGGGCGCGGAGCTCGCCTCGGTGTTCGCGATCTTCACCAGCCAGGCCTGGAACATGACCTTCAGCATGTACCAGTCGATCCGCAACGTGCCGAAGGATCTGGAGGAAGCGACGCAGAGCTTCCACCTCTCCGGCTGGCAGCGCTTCTGGCGCCTCGACGTGCCCTTCGCGATGCCCGGCCTGATCTGGAACGCGATGATGTCAATGTCGGGCGGCTGGTTCTTCGTGGTGGCCTCCGAAGCAATCACCGTCGGCAACACCACGGTGACGCTGCCGGGCATCGGCTCCTATGTGGCGATGGCGATCCAGCAGCAGAACCTTTCCGCAATCTTCTACGCGATCCTGGCGATGCTGTTCGTCATCATCGCCTATGATCAACTGCTGTTCCGGCCGATCGTCGCCTGGGCCGACAAATTCCGCTTCGAGCAGACCGCCTCAGGCGTGGCGCCGACCTCCTGGGTGCTCGACCTGTTCCGCCGCACCCGCGCGTTGCGCGCCCTCACGCGTCCCTTCGCCGCGGTGAACAGGATGGTCTCGAATTTACGCATCCCGCTGCCGAAGCTGTCTCCTGCGGGAAGCAACAAGAGGAGCCGCCCGTCGCGCCTCGTCGACGCGCTCTGGGTCGCCCTGATCCTCGCCGGCACCGGCTATGCCGCCTGGCTGACCTATCGCTACCTCTCGGCCAGTCTCGACCTGTCGGACGTCTTCATCGCGATCCGCGACGGGCTGATCACCCTGCTGCGCGTCGTCGTGCTGATCAGCATCGCCACGCTGATCTGGGTGCCGATCGGCGTCTGGATCGGGCTTCGCCCGAAGCTTGCCGAGCGCGTGCAGCCGCTGGCGCAGTTCCTGGCGGCCTTCCCCGCCAATCTCGCCTTCCCCGTCTTCGTCTTCATCATCGTCCACTATGGCTTGAGCGCCAATGTCTGGCTGAGCCCGCTGATGATCCTGGGCACGCAGTGGTACATCCTGTTCAACGTGATCGCGGGCGCAAGCGCGTTCCCGACCGATTTGCGCGAGGCCGCCGGCAGCTTCCACCTCGGGGGATGGCGCTGGTGGTTCAAGGTGATCCTGCCCGGCATCTTCCCCTACTACATCACCGGCGCGATCACGGCGTCCGGCGGCTCATGGAACGCGTCCATCGTCGCGGAGGTCGCAAGCTGGGGCGAAACGCATTTGCAGGCCACCGGATTGGGCGCCTATATCGCCATGGCGACAGAGGCTGGCGACTTTCCGCGGGTCGTGCTTGGTATCGCCACGATGTGCATCATGGTGACGCTGTTCAATCGCCTGCTCTGGCGACCACTCTATGCCTTCGGCGAGCGCCGCCTGCGTCTCGGCTGATGAGGAGGGACAATCATGCTTGACCAGGTAAAGCCATCCGCCCTCGTCGACATCCGCAACGTCTGCCGGTCGTTTCCGAAGGGCAGCGGCGAAGAGCTGCTGGTGCTCGAAAAGGTCGACCTCACCATCCATTCCGGTGAGATCGTCGGCCTGCTCGGCCGCTCCGGCTCCGGCAAGTCCACACTGCTTCGGATCATCGCCGGCCTGATGGCGCCCTCGTCGGGGAGCGCAACATGCCGCGGCGAAACCATCATCGGTCCGCCGAACGGTGTCGCCATGGTGTTCCAGTCGTTCGCACTGTTTCCCTGGCTGACGGTGCTTCAGAACGTCGAGCTGGGGCTGGAGGCGCTCGGGATCGATGCCGCCGAACGGCGCAAGCGCGCACTCGCCGCGATCGACCTGATCGGCCTCGACGGATTCGAATCCGCCTTCCCGAAGGAATTGTCCGGCGGCATGCGCCAGCGCGTCGGCTTTGCCCGGGCGCTGGTGGTGCATCCGGACCTGCTGCTGATGGACGAGCCGTTCTCCGCGCTCGACGTGCTCACCGCAGAGACGTTGCGCACCGACCTGATCGATCTCTGGATCGAGGGCCGGCTACCGATCAAATCGGTGCTGATGGTGACGCACAACATCGAGGAGGCGGTGCTGATGTGCGACCGCATTCTGGTGTTCTCGTCCAATCCGGGGCGCGTCGCCGCCGAGATCAAGGTCGAGCTGTCGCATCCCCGCAACCGGCTCGATCCCTATTTCCGCCAGCTCGTCGACAATATCTATGCGCGGATGACCCAGCGCGCCGAGCCGAGGTCGCCGTCGATCGAGGGCATCCCCGGCACCGGCATCGGCATGACGCTGCATCACGTCTCGTCCAACGTGCTGTCCGGCATGATCGAGACGTTGGCCGCGCCGCCCTATCACGGGCATGCCGACCTGCCCGTGCTTGCGAGCCAGCTCCAGCTCGAGGCCGACGAGATCCTGCATCTCGGCGAATCCTTGCAGCTGCTGCGCTTCGCCCAGCTCAGCGAGGGCGACCTGATGCTCACAGACGCGGGCAAACGCTTTGCCGATCTGGAGACCGACGCACGCAAGAAGCTGTTCGCCGAGCATCTGGTCGCCTATGTGCCGGTGATGGGACTAATCCGCCGCGTGCTCGACGAGCGTCCGTCGCACACGGCGCCGGCTGCACGTTTCCGCAACGAGCTCGAGGACTACATGTCCGAGGAGAATGCGGACGACACGATCAAGACGATCGTGTCCTGGGCCCGCTATGGCGAGCTGTTCGCCTATGACGAGCAGTCCGAGACGTTCAGCCTGGAGAATCCAGGCTGAGACGCGGTGCCCTTCCTAGAACAACAGCGCAGCGCCGGAGACGAGCAGCAGCGCCAGCACGATCTTCCGGAACGTGGCCTCGTCGATCCGACCGAACAGCTTCAGCCCGAGCCAGGTGCCGGCAAACAGGAACGGCAGGCCGAGCACGAACAGCTTGGCCGTCTCTAACGTCAGCGCTCCCCTGGCGCCCAACAGAAGCGCCGCCATGGCGAAGACCACGACTGCGACCGGCTGGAACGTGGCGCGCTGGACGTCCTTGGGCAGGCCGCGCAGATTGCACCAGATGGTGATGATGATGCCGGCAAGGCCGGTCAGCCCGCCGAGCAGGCCGTTGACGAAGCCTATCGTCATGTCGGCGGCGCGCGGCACGACGGTCGCGACCTTGAGCTGCGGCCGAAAGAACGCATAGAGGCTGTAGGCGATCAGGATCGCCCCAATCGCGACGCGGACGCTTCCGGGATCGGCCCAGGCCAGAAGCGACACGCCGACCGGCACGCCCGCGACGGCGCCGATCATGAAGGGCCATAGCCGGCGCCAGTCGAGCGCGCTGCGCAGCTTCCAGACCGAGTAGCCCTGCACCAGGAGGCCGAAGCCGACGATCAGGCTGGCGCTCTGAAGCGGCGTCAGCACATAGAGCCACAGCGATGCTGCGACGAGGCCGAAGGCAAAGCCGGAGAGGCCGGCGACGACCGCGCCGGCGAAGGTGGCCAACAGGAAAAGCGGAAGCTCGATTGCGATCCCGTCCATTGCTCGCTCCATACATCAGCGAGCAGCGCTTGCGTGGGATCACCACTTCACGGGGAGGCTGCGACATCCCCGGGCTGTAAGCCTAGGTGAAGCCGCCCCCTCCCACAATAGACCTCTACGCGGCCCGGATCGCGTCGAGGAATTTTCCGACCTCGACCTTGAGACGGCTGCTCTCTCCGGACAGCGATTTGGCCGCCGCGAGCACGTTGGCGGATGCCGATCCGGTCTGGCTCGCGCCGTGCTGCACGTCGACGATGCTGGCGGAGACCTGCTGGGTGCCACGCGCCGCCTGCTGCACGTTGCGGGAAATCTCGCGCGTCGCCGCGCCCTGTTCCTCGACCGCCGAGGCGATTGCCGACGCGATCTCGGACATGCGGGTGATGGTGTCGCCAATCGCCTTGATGGCGCCGACGGAATCCCCCGTCGCCGTCTGGATTCCCGCGATCTGCTGGCTGATCTCGCCGGTGGCCTTGGCGGTCTGCTCGGCCAGCGCCTTGACCTCGGAGGCAACGACCGCGAAGCCGCGACCGGCTTCACCGGCGCGCGCCGCTTCGATGGTGGCGTTCAGCGCCAGAAGGTTGGTCTGGCCCGCGATCTGGCTGATGAGTTCGACGACGTCCCCGATCCGGCCGGCGGCCTTGGCCAGCTCGCCGACATGGTCGTTGGTGCGGCCGGCCTGCTGCACGGCTTCGCCGGCGACGCGCGCGGAGTCCTGGACCTGCCGGCTGATCTCGTCGACCGACGAGGCCATCTCCTCCGCGGCCGCCGCAACGGTCTGCACGTTGGTGGAGGCCTGTTCGGACGCGGCTGCGACGGTGGCGGTGACCTTTTCCGATTGCTCGGCCGTGCTCGTCAGCGTACCCGCTGACGTCTCCAGCTCCGAGGATGCCGACGCGACGGTATTGATGACCTCGCCGATCATGGCTTCGAAGTCGCGCGCGATCTGGTCCATGCGCTGGCTGCGACGCAGCTTCGCCTCGGCTTCGACCGCAGCCGCCTCGTCGGCCGCCTTCTTGGCGAGAAGCGAATCCTTGAAGTGCCGGAGCGAGCCCGCCACCTGGCCGATCTCGTCATCGCGGCCGGTCGCCGGAATCTCGACCTCATGCTGTCCGGCGGCGAGCGTGCCGATCACATCGGCGAGCTTGGCGAGCGGTGTCACCACGCGGCTGCGCAGCATCATGGTCACGCCGGCGAGCGTGCCGAGCAGCGCCAGCACCGCCACGCCTGCAAGGGCGAGCATCGCCAGCGTACCATCGCGCGAGGCCGTGGCCCGCTCGGCCGCTTCGGTGAGCGCAGCGTCGCGCACGCCGTAGAACATCTGGATCGCCGGCACGATCACGTTGGCCAGGTCGTCGGCACCGATGGCGTATTTGCCGTCACCGCGCGCCGCCGGCATCTCCTTGTCGATGACCGGCGCAGCCTTGCCGAAATAGGACTCCGTCGCCGCCTTGAACGCGGTAGCGATCCGGGGCGGACTTCCGAGCTGGTCGATGCCGGCCTCGATGCGTTCGCGATCGGCCTCAACGCGTCCCTGCAAGCGATCCATCAGCGACAACTCGGCCGCCGTCAGCGGCCGGCGCGCGGTCAGCGGTGGCGACAGCGCAGCCGCGCGGCCTCCGGCCGCGACGCGCAGATCCTGCGCCGTCCGCGCCACGCTCAGCAGCGCCGCCAGCGAGGCGTCGCCGTTGACGACCTTGGCTTCGAGCCGGTTCATGATCGGCTCGATATTGCCGAGGACCTCGGCAACGCCGGGCAGGAAGCCCTTGATCGCAGTGGCGTCGCGCGCACTGAGGGCAACGCTCATCGCGCGATCCGCCGCCGTGTAGATCTCCTTGAGCCGCCGCACGGCGCGGTCGAGGTTTTCGATCAGCGGCGCGCCGTCATCGAGCGCCACGATGGTCCGCCGCGCACCCTCGAAGGCGGCCTCCGCGGCCTTCGCAGCCTTGGCGGCCGCCTCGACCTGGGCCGGCGTCGCCGGCACTTCCTGGAAGATCGGTCCGATATAGGGGGCCCGAAGGCCCGCAATGTGCTGGCTGACCATCAGGGTCGCGGCAAAGGCGTCGACCGCCTTGATGGCCTCGGAGCGGTTGGTGTAGACCCGCGCCTGCGGCACCAGTACCTCGGCGCCAAGGATGACTGCAAAGACCGTCACCGTCAGCATCGACAGTGCGAAAAGCTTTCCGATCCGCATCCTTGGTCCCCGAATAGATTTCTGCAAATGCGGAAAACCTAGCGAGCCGCCACTAAGGGCCCGTTAAACAACTGTGCCCGTAGTTCCGCGGAGTGTCATCTCGTCGCGGACCTTCCGCAACGCCGTGAACCACGCGGTTCCCTTACGGGGCGGAATGCGACAGAATTACCGGCATTTCTGCTCAGAATACCTATATCAGTGCGTGTGCGGCCATCCGTGCCACACTCGCTTACCCCAGAAGGCCAATGCTCTCCGTCGAACTCATCATCGTCGTCGTCCTGATCATCATCAACGGCTTGCTGTCCATGTCGGAGCTGGCCGTGGTCTCGTCCCGCCCGGGCCGGCTCTCACTGCTCGCCGCCAAGGGCGTGCGCGGCGCAGAGCGGGCGTTGACGCTTGCCGCCGACCCCGGAAAATTCCTTTCGACGGTCCAGATCGGCATCACGCTGGTCGGCGTGCTCTCGGGCGCATTCTCCGGCGCGACGCTCGGACAGCGGCTGACGCAATGGCTGGTCGAGCTCGGCCTGTCCGCAGGGATCGCCGACATCGTCGGCGTCGGCATCGTCGTCACGCTCATCACCTACGCCACACTGATCGTCGGCGAGCTGGTGCCGAAACAGGTGGCGCTGCGCGACCCCGAAAGCATCGCGGTCATGGTCGCGCCGGCGATGCATATGCTTGCGAAGGTGTCGCTGCCGCTGGTCTTCCTGCTCGATCTCTCCGGCAAGCTGATCCTCACGCTGCTCGGCCGCGGCGGCAAGGCCGAGGAGAAGGTCTCGGAGGACGAGATCCATCACCTCGTCAGCGAAGCCGAGAACGCGGGCGTGCTGGAGTCGGGCGAAAAGGAGATGATCGCGGGCGTGATGCGGCTCGGCGACCGGCCGGTCGGCGCGATCATGACGCCGCGCACGGAGGTCAACGAGATCGATTTGAACGACGCGCCGGAGGCCATTCAAGCGATCATCGCGAAGAGCCCGCATTCGCGCTTTCCTGTCTCGGACGGCGATCGCGACAAGCCGATCGGCGTGCTCCAGGCCAAGGACCTGCTGATCGCCTACATGAACCAGCGCGCGCCTGATTTGCGAGCGCTGGTGCGCGAGGCGCCCGGCATTCCGGCATCCGCCGACGCCCGCGACGTGCTGGCGATCCTGAAAGCCGCTCCGGTTCATGTCGGCCTGGTCTACGATGAATACGGCGCCTTCGAGGGCGTCGTGACGACGGCTGACATTCTGGAATCGATCGTCGGCGCGTTTCATTCCGAGGAAGGCCCGCCGGAGCCGGCCTATGTCAAACGCGCGGACGATTCGCTGCTGGTTGCCGGCTGGATGCCGGTCGACGAATTCGGCGAGCTGCTCGGCATCGCGCTGCCGCCGCATCACCGCTACAACACGGTGGCGGGTCTGGTGCTACAGGAATTCAACGTGCTGCCCAATGTCGGCGACGCCTTCGACCTCGGCGGCTGGCATATCGAGGTGGTCGATCTCGATGGCAGAAGGATCGACAAGATTCTGGCGAGCCGGCTGAGCGAGGTAGAGACAGGGTAAGCTCCGACCTCAACTGTCGTCCCGGGCGCGCGTCGCGCGAGCCCGGGACGACAGCGGAGTTTGTGGCTCAAGCGCGCGTCAAACGCCGGACCTCACCCGAACCTCACCCCGATCCGCTTTTCCTTGCGCCAGACCACGGTGCAGGAGAGCTGCGTTCCGTCGACCTGCACGAACAGGGTGAAACGGTCGGGAATGCCGACGGGGCTGGTGACATCGAGGGCTGCGCCGGTGTCGGAGAGATTCCGCACGGTGCAGTCGATCGCGCCGCCGCCGAACTCGATCGTTCCGGCCTTCAGCACGCGATGTCTGGCTCTGTTGCGTCGCTCGTCCATCGGGCCAATTTACACCCAAAGCTGACACAGACCTTAAAGCCTCAACGTACCCCCATGAATTCACACCGCCGCGGCTCCGACCGGTACCATGCGGTGGATCGCCCCCTATAGCACGGGCTGGAACGTATCCGCTCGCGCCATCCGCCAAGCGTCGCGGAACCGCGGGTCTTCGGTGCCTTCGAGCAGCTCGCCGGGACGCAGCGCCGGATAGAGCTGCGCGAAGGATTGCACGTTGGTCGTCGAGGTCCGCTGACTGAAATGGACCGAGCGCAACTGCCGGGGATGTTCGAGGCCGGCCGCAGCGATCAGCTCGGTCAGCGAGTGCAGCGTCGCATGATGATAATTGTGGACGCGGTCGATCTTGAGCGGCACGTAGAGCGCGCGCGCCCGGGTTGGATCCTGCGTCGCGACACCGGTCGGACAGCGATCGGTGTGGCAGCTCAGCGACTGGATGCACCCCAGCGAGAACATGAAGCCGCGCGCCGAATTGCAATAGTCAGCGCCGATGGCCATCGCCCTCGCCATGTCGAAGGCGGTGGCGATCTTGCCGGAGGCGCCGATCTTGATGCGGTCGCGCGCGTTGATGCCGATCAGCGCGTTATGGACGAAATTGACGCCCTCGCGCATCGGCATGCCCAGATGGTCCATGAACTCCAGCGGCGCGGCGCCGGTGCCGCCCTCATTGCCGTCGACGACGATGAAATCAGGATAGATGCCGGTCTCCAGCATCGCCTTGCAGATCGCCAGGAATTCCCAGGGATGGCCGATGCACAGCTTGAAGCCGGCCGGCTTGCCGCCGGAGAGCCGCCGCATTTCCGCGATGAACTGCATCATGCCAACAGGCGTGGAAAAGGCGCGGTGCGAAGCCGGCGAGATGCAGTCCTCGCCCATCGCGACGCCGCGGATCTTTGAAATTTCTTCCGAGACTTTTGCCGCCGGCAGCACGCCGCCATGGCCGGGCTTGGCGCCCTGGCTGATCTTGAGCTCAACCATCTTGATCTGGTCTTCGCCGGCGACGCGCGCGAAGGCTTCGGGGTCGAAGTTACCGTCGAGATGACGGCAGCCGAAATAGCCGGAGCCGATCTCCCAGATGATGTCGCCGCCCATCTCGGCGTGATAAGGGCTGAAGCCGCCCTCGCCGGTGTCATGCGCAAAGCCGCCCTTCTTGGCGCCGGCGTTCAGCGCGCGCACGGCGTTCGGGCTGAGCGCGCCAAAGCTCATCGCCGAGATGTTGAACACCGAGGCCGAATACGGCTTCGCACAGTCCGGCCCGCCGATGACGACGCGAAACTTCTCCTCGGCATGCGCCTTCGGCGACACCGAGTGATGCATCCACTCGTAGCCCTCGTGGTAGACGTCCTCCTGGGTGCCGAACGGACGCTTGTCGAGCTGCATCTTGGCACGCTGATAAACCAGCGCACGAATGTCGCGCGAGAACGGCATGCCGTCCTTCTCGCTCTCGAAGAAATACTGCCGCATCTCGGGGCGTATCTCTTCGAGCAGGAAGCGGATATGCGCCGAGATCGGGTAGTTGCGGAGCACCGCATGGCTCTTTTGCATGAGATCGCGCACGCCGAGCAGCGTCAGGGCGCCGAAGATGGCGATCGGGATCAGCAGGATGTCGAAGATCTTGCCATCGGCGAAGCCGATGCCGATCAGAAGCGCGGTGACGACCGCGCAGATCGTCAGGATGATGAAGCGCGGCGAGAATGGAAGCAGCAGGGTTTCCATCAGCCCTTCGGACGAAGCTTGCGTCTTGTTCTCGTTGGCCACGACCACATCCCTCTCGTCAGACTGACGGGGTATGATACGCCCGCGCCACGTCCATGGATATGACGCGGAGCTGGCTTGAGGCTACCGAATCCCGATGCCGCAAATCAATCCGTCCCGATGGCGCGCTTTTGCAGCGCAATAGACTCAAATGAAATGACAAATCAGTGACCATGCGGCATTGCCTCATGGGGAATATGGCCGTGCCGCTCGAGGCCGTCCTGCGCCAGCCATGCATCGGTGCTCGCGATCGCGCGCTCGATATGGTCGTCGGTCCGCGAGAAATCGTAAGGCGACCCCACCAGCGGACAGAGCGGCGGTACCACGACATAGTCGATGTCGGGCGCAAGCCCTTCGAGCTCCGACACCAATTGCCGCGCAATCAGCAGCGTCAGCGCATGCAAGGCGTTGGCCACCGCCCCCACCGGCGGATCCCTAACGGCGCAGGCATGTCCGGTCGGCAGCACAACCAGCCGTTTCGCACCTTTCTGGACCGCAACCCGGATCGGCGTGTTCGCGGAGATCGCACCGTCGGCGAGGAAATGACCGTTGTAGCGGACCGGCGTGAAGGCGCCAGGGATCGCGGTGGACGCCAGGATCGCTTCCACCGCCGACCCTTCCGACAGCACCACGCTGTCGCCCGAGATGAAATCGGTGGCGACGATGTGCACCGGAAGCAGGGCGTCCTGGAGGTTGCGATAGGGCAGACGGTCCTCGACCAGCCTGCGGATGCCATCATGAGGGATCAGGAAATCCCGCCGCCACATGAAGCCAAGCAGGGTCTTCCAGCTGACCGGGAAGACGTCATGACGCTTCAGCCCGCGCCAGACCGCTTCGAGCCCGAGCACGCCCTTGAGCGTGGGATCGCCGGCATAATAGGCGCCGTTGATCGCCCCGACGCTGGAGCCGACCACAAGGTCGGCCACGACCCCATGCTTGGCCAGCGAGTGCATCATGCCGACCTGGATCGCCCCGAAACTGCCGCCGCCCGCCAGCACGAAGGCAGTCGGTTTCGGCGGATGCCCATGGTCGATCCCGGACAAGGCGCGTGCAACTCCCCCGTCTATCGCATCGCAACATCGCGGCGAGATTTTGGGGTGAGCATATAGCAGCGCTCAGCGCGGCGGCGCTAATAACAAAGTCGGGGGAGGATGGTGAGGGTGTCGAGCGCCGATCAGCGCTCGACGAACGCCTTCTCGATCACGAAATGACCGGGCTTGTTGCCCGAGCCCTCGACGAAGTCGCGGCCTTCGAACATCACCTTCAGCTCTTCGAGCATCGCCGGGCTGCCGCACATCATGACGCGGTCGGTCTCGATATCAAGCGGGCCCTGGCCGATGTCGTTGAAGATCTGCTCGGAGTTGATGAGGTCGGTGATGCGGCCGCGATTGCGAAACGGCTCGCGGGTCACAGTCGGATAGTAGATCAGCTTGTCCGCCAGCAGCTCCCCGAACAGCTCGTCCTCGCGCAAATTGGCGACGAGCTTCTCGCCATAGGCGAGCTCGGAGACCTGACGGCAGCCATGCACCAGCACGATGCTCTCGAACTGGTCGTAGACCTCGGGGTCCTTGATCAGGCTGGCGAAGGGCGCAAGGCCGGTGCCGGTCGAGAGCAGCATCAGCCGCTTGCCGGGGATGAGGTTGTCGGTGATCAGCGTGCCGGTCGCCTTGCGGCCGACCAGGATGGTGTCGCCTTCCTTGATCTTCTGGAGGCGCGAGGTCAGCGGACCGTCCTGAACCTTGATCGAGAAGAACTCGAGCTCTTCCTCGTGATTGGCGCTCGCCATGCTGTAGGCACGCAGCAACGGACGGCCGTCGATCTCGAGGCCGATCATCGCGAACTGGCCGTTCTGGAAGCGGAAGCCGGTGTCGCGCGTGGCGCGGAAGCTGAACAGCGTGTCGGTCCAGTGCTGGACGGAAAGAACCTTCTCTCGGTAAAACGCGCTCATGATTTTCGATATTCCGAATAGCTGCGGTTTTAGGGCAAAAGCGTTGCCCGGCCCCTGAAAGCGGGGCGGACACCATTGCCATGGCGGAGGATTTCTTGGGTGTGATCTACGCCATTGAGACCAATAATCAACCTCGTTTCGGATGCAATTGATGCCGGGCTATCAGGCATTTGCCGCAGAACTGGCCGCATCATTAATGGATCTGCCGTCCTGACGGCATCGAGGGCAATTTCTTTTCCCAGAGAGCCTCAATCGCAGCACTTAATTTCCGTCTTGCTCGCGAGAATTTCATTAAGAATAGCTCTGATTTTCACCCCGGCTTGGTGCCGATTCCCGCATTTTTGCGGCTTTTGGCGACAGGAATGATCGAAGCACATGGCAAGCAATGAACGGATATTCGTCCAGGCCATCCGCCGCTATGGCGCGCGCCATGGCATCGACGTCGATGTCCGCTCGGGCGGATGGCTGATCGCGATGCGGCGGGGTGCGAAGCGCCACTTCGCGTTCGGTTACGACATCGGCCTCAACAGCGCGATTGCGCATCGTCTCGCCAACGACAAATCGGCGACATCAGAGGCGCTGTCGCTTGCGGGCGTGCCCTGCATTCCGCATCACCTCTTCCTCAATCCAAAGCTGGGCACGAATATTGTCGGCCCCATTTGGCGAGAGGCCATGCTCGCGCTGCTTCACGACAATCCGCAAGGCGTGGTGGTGAAGCCGAACGAGGGGACATCGGGGCGCTCGGTGTTCAAGGTGACGACGGAAACCGAACTCGACCACGCGGCCAGCGAGGTCTTTTCGATGAGCACCGGGCTCGTGATCTCGCCCTATGTCGCGATCGCGCAAGAGGTGCGCGTGATCCTGCTCGATGATGTGCCACGCGTCGTCTACGGCAAGCAGCGTGGCTCGGATTGGCGGCACAATCTCGATGCCGGTGCAAAGCCGGTGCTGCTGGAGGACGGCGAGGTTCGAACAGCCTGCGTGAAGCTCGCGACCGATGCTGCGAGCGCCATCGGCATCGCCTTTGCGTCAATCGACGTGGTGCGCGTCAACAATGATTGGCGCGTGCTCGAGATCAATTCCGGCGTGATGATGGAGGCGCTGGCGAAGCTGCATCCGGAGCTGGTGCAGCGGGCGTATGATGCGGCATTGGATCGGGTGTTTGGTGAACGGCGCTGAGCGCCACGCGCACGGTGCAATCCTTCTCCCCTTGTGGGAGAAGGTGGCGCGAAGCGCCGGATGAGGGGTATCTATCCGCGCATTCAAACGTGAGAAGAGTGCACGCGGAGAGAACCCCTCACCCGTCTCGCCGCTATGCGGCGAGCCACCCTCTCCCACAGGGGGAGAGGGTGCACCGAGCTTGCCGCTCAATTATTCGCGCTGGCTGAATCGTCCATCGCCTTGAACGCTTCTTCCAATTGCAGCGAGATCGGCACGTTGAGCCGTTCGCCGGTCGGAAGCCTGGCGGTGAACCATTTGTTGTAGAGCGGGACGAGATCGCGGTTGGAGCCGAGCTTGCGGAAGGTGCGCTCGACCACGGCCGAGAACTGCGGCTCGCCCTTCCTGAACATGATGCCGTAGGGGTCGTAGGACAGGTAGTCGCCAGTGACGCGGTACTTGTCCTGCGCCTTGTGGCGGGCGATCAGGCCGGAGAGCAGGATGTCGTCGGTCGCGAACGCATCCGCCTTGCCGTCGGCGAGCATCTGGAACGATTGCTCGTGATCGGCGCCGACCGCGATGTTCAGCCCCAGTGAGGACTTTTTGTCGGCCGCCTGGATCGCCTGCTCGTTGGTGGTGCCCTTCGTCACCACGATGGTCTTGCCCTTCAGATCGGTCAGCGACTGGACGCTGGACGCCTTCGGCACCATCAGCTTGGTGCCGGCGACGAACATCAAGGGCGAGAACGCGACGCGCTTGCCGCGCTCGGCATTGGCCGTGGTCGAACCGCATTCCAGGTCGATCTTGTTCTGGAGCACGGCGTCGATACGGTCATCCGAGGTGACCTTGACGTAGTCGATCTTGAGATTTGGATCGTCGACCTCAAGGCCGATCTCCTCAACGATGGCCTCGCATAATTCGAGGCTATATCCGATCGGGCGGCCCGACTGGTCGATGAAGGAGAACGGCGGCGAGCTCTCGCGATAGCCGAGCCGCACGGTGTGCGCCTTCTTGATGGCCGACAGCGTCGGGCTGAGCCCCTCGCCGCCGGTCTGGGCGAGCGCTGTGGTCGCGAGCAACGATGCCGCGAGCCACAGGCAGCCGCCGATCACTGACCTCGTCAGTGTCTGGCCCATGATGTGCTCCTAACCATGGCCGGCCATGGCGGGCACTTCGCCGGGCACCATGTCATCGGGCACGGCGTCGCCGGGTCCCATCGCATGCTCGGGCCCGAGCTCGCCTTCCCACTTCGCCACGACCGAGGTCGCCAGCGTGTTGCCGATCACGTTGGTGGCGCTGCGGCCCATGTCGAGGAAGGTGTCGATGCCCATGATCATCAGCAGGCCCGCCTCGGGGATGCCGAACTGTGACAGCGTCGAGGCGATCACCACCAGGGAGGCGCGCGGCACGCCGGCGACGCCCTTCGAGGTGATCATCAGGGTCGCCAGCATCGCCAGCTGCGTCGAGAGCGACATCTCGATGTGATAGGTCTGCGCAATGAAGATGCTGGCGAAGGTGCAGTACATCATCGTGCCGTCGAGATTGAAGGAATAGCCGAGCGGCAGCACGAAGCTCGAGATCCGTGACGAGGCGCCGAACTTGTTCAGCCCCTCCAGCGTCTTCGGATAGGCCGCCTCCGAGCTCGCGGTCGAGAACGCGATCATCAGCGGCTCGCGGATCAGCTTCAGCAGATGGCTGTAGCGCGGCCCGATCACGATGAAGCCCACGACCACCAGGATGCCCCACAGGATCATCAGCGAGAGATAGAAGCCGCCCATGAAGACGATCAGCTTCCAAAGCACCAGCAGGCCATTCTTGGCGACAGTCGCGGTGATGGCGGCCCACACCGCGATCGGCGCGAACAGCATCACATAGCTCGTCACCTTCAGCATGATGTGGCCGATGTCGTCGATCAGCGCCAGGATCGGCTTGGAGCGCTCGGGCATCGAGCCCATCGCCACCGAGAAGAACACGGCGAAGATCACGATCTGGAGGATCTCATTCTGCGCCATCGCGTCCGCGATCGAGGTCGGGATCAGATGGGTCAGGAATTTCTCGAGCGAGAAGGCCGAAACCGGCAGGCCGGTCGACTGCGCCTTGTCGGGCAGCGTCCCAGGGAAGTTCGCGCCGGGCTGCAGCAGATTGACCATCACGAGGCCGAGCAGCAGCGAGATGAAGGAGGCGCTGACGAACCAGCCCATGGTCTTGGCGAAGATGCGGCCGAGCTTGGAGCCCGAACCCATATGGGCGATGCCGCCGACCAGGGTCGCGAACACCAGGGGCGCAATGATCATCTTGATCAGGCGCAGGAAGATCACGGCGACCAGGTTGATGGATGAGGCCCAGTCTCCGCGCGTATCGGGCAGGAAGTTGTAGATCGCGGAGCCCATGACGATGCCCAGCACCATCGCGGCCAGAATGTATTGCGTAAACCTGTTCGACATTAATGACCCCCACTACACCGGCCGCTTCATGATGTCGCAGATATGACAATGACGCAACACGGTTTGCGTGCGTCCGCCCGGGGCGGATGTTCCCGTTGCGAAACCGGTGCGCGCGATCTAGCCTTCATGCAGCGCACAACGAATGCGGCTTGCACGTTTTCTTTGCGGCGGCTGCATCAATAATCGTCAAACAAACGAAGAGGGAAACGCCATGAGCGGCAGCATCAATCGCCAGATTCTTCTGGTGGAAAAGCCCAGCGGCAAGCTCGGCCCTGAACATTTTGGAATGGTCGACGGCACGATGCCGGAGCCGAAGGACGGCGAGGCGTTGCTGCGCGTGCGTTACATCTCGCTCGACGCCGCCAACCGGGCCTGGATGCACGGCGCGACCTACCGTTCGGCCGTCGAAGCCAACAGCGTGATGGCCGGCGGCGGCATCGCCGAGGTCGTGAGCTCGAAGTCGCCGGGGCTCGCTGCCGGCGACATCGTGTTCGGCGACACCGGCTGGCAGGACTATGCGGCGGTACCGGCGAAGCATCTGACAAAAATGCCGAAGCTCGAGCCGATGACGCATCTGCTCAGCGTGTTCGGCATCGCCGGCCTCACCGCCTATTTCGGCCTGCTGGAGGTCGGCAAGCCCAAGGAGGGTGAGACGGTCGTTGTCTCGGCGGCCGCGGGCTCGGTCGGCTCGATCGTCGGGCAGATCGCCAAGATCAAAGGATGCCGCGTGGTCGGCATCGCCGGCGGCGCCGACAAGTGCAACTGGCTGACCTCCGAGCTCGGCTTCGATGCCGCCGTCGACTACAAGGACGGCGCGGTGTTCAAGGCGTTGCGCGCGGCAGCTCCGAAGGGAATCGACGTCTATTTCGACAATGTCGGCGGCGACATTCTGGAAGCCTGCCTGCCGCAGATGAACAATTACGGCCGCATCGCCTGCTGCGGCGCGATCTCGCAATATGACGGCGCGCCCTCCGCGCATGGGCCCCGCGGCGTGCCCGGCCTGATCGTGGTGAAGCGGCTCGTGATGCAGGGCTTCATCGTGATGGACTACATGAAAGACAGCCCGCGCGCGCTCGCCGAGCTTCAGTCCTGGGTGACATCCGGCAAGCTCAAGGTGCAGGAGGACATCATCGACGGCCTCGAGAACACGCCAAAGGCGCTGATCGGATTGCTCGCAGGCGAGAACCGCGGCAAGCGCATGGTCCGGCTATAACGACGTAGTTACGTCGCAATTGAAAAGGTAATATCTACTTGCGGTAGAAGCCGCGGCGGCCAATGATGCCGCGCGCGGCATCACCCGCGACGATTGCGTTTGCATCACTTTTAATAATACGTCGGCGTTACCGACAGGGCAGGAATTCACTCAGATGTTCAACACGTTGAAACATGCATCGACGCGCACGACGTTGCTTGCGGCCGCTCTCTTCGCAACTGCAACAAGCGCTTTCGCGCAAGCGCCGACCGAGGCTCAGAAGAGCGCCATCCGCTCGGCATGCCGCTCGGACTTCATGGCGCATTGCTCGAGCGTGACGCCCGGCGGCGTGGAAGCGTATCAATGTTTGCAGAAGAACATGTCCAGCCTGTCGTCAGGATGCCAGACCGCGGTTCGCGCGGTCGAGCCTGCGGCGGCGCCAAAGACCGAAGCTGCGCCCGCCAAATCTGAACCGGCAAGCAAGTCCGAACCGGCGAAGACGGAAGCTGCACCGGCGGCGGAGCCGAAGCCGGCAGCAAGCGCAGCTCCGAAGGCCGCCGCGGCAAAGCAACCGAGCAGCGCGCAGGTTGCCGCGGTCAAGAGCGCCTGCCGCGCCGATTATCCAAAAGTCTGCGCCAGCGTACCGCCGGGCGGCGCGCCCGCGCTCGAATGTCTGGAGAAGAACAAGGCGAAGGTGTCGGCGGCCTGCGCGAAGGCCGTGAGCGCAGCGACCGGCAGCGGCGGTGGAGCTGCAACCGCAGCGCCTGCGGCAGGTAGCGCACCGGCTGCTGGGGCAGCGCCCGCCGCAGCGCCGACCGTGATCGTTCTGCGTCCGCTGCGGCCGCGCGAAGAGCTGTTCATCGTGCGCTCGGCCTGCGGCGCCGACATCCGCACGCTCTGCGCCGGCGTCGCCCCGGGCGGCGGCCGCATCGTGCAATGCATCGCCAGCAATGCCGCGTCATTGTCGCCTGCCTGCAAGGACGTACTCGCGCCGTTCGCGGCGCAATAAGGCCGCGCGCGAATGAATTTTCGCGCGCTTGTAGCAACAGATCTTTTGCGAATATCGATTTCAATCGAGACAAGACCGGGAGGACAACATGCGTTCATTGCTTCTCATTGCTTCTGCGCTCCTCGCCTTCGCCGCGACCATGACCTTCGAGGCCACCGATGCCAACGCGGTGGTGTGCGCCCGCGGCGTCTATCGCGCCGGCTGCGCCGGGCCGAACGCGGCCGTCGTGGTCCGCAAGCCGGTTCCGGTGGTCCGCTGTACCAGGGTGCTGGTGGACGGAGTCTACGTGAAGCGCTGCGTCTGACAGGGCGGATGGCCAAGCCGCCGCGGTTTGGCTATGCTTCGCAACATCACTGCTTCGGGCACGCGCCAAACGCGTGTCCGGACGTGAGTTTCGGCGCGCCCGCGCTTAACCGATTTTTCCGCTGGCGTGGGCGACCGGAGCACATTAGTCTACCCCTAGATAGTAAGTATACTGTCAATTAGGGAGGCAGACGTTGCGGATCGCCGTGATTGGCGGGGGGCCCGGAGGGCTCTACTTCGCCTATCTCTGGAAGAAGCGTCACCCCGAGGATCAAGTCGACCTGTTCGAACAGAACCCGGCCGACGCGACCTGGGGCTTTGGCGTGGTGTTTTCCGACCAGGCCCTGGAGTTCCTGCGCGCCGACGACCCCGAAACGGTCGACGCCATCGCGCCGCATATGGAGAGCTGGGAGAACATCACGCTGAACCTCGGCGGCGACCACGTCGCCATCGACGGCGTCGGCTTCTCCTCGATCGGGCGGCTCGAGCTCCTGAGGTTCCTGCAGCAGCGCGCACTCGACGTCGGCGTCACCCCACGCTTCGACACGCAGATCCATGCCATCGACCAGCTCAACGGCCACGATCTGATCGTCGCCGCCGACGGGCTGAACTCGCTGGTGCGCCGCGCCTATGAGGGCGATTTCGGCACGTCGCTGTCCTATTCATCGAACAAGTTCGTCTGGTACGGCACCTCGAAACGCTTCGACACGCTGTCGCAGACTTTCGTGAAGACCGACCGCGGCGCCTTCAACGCCCATCATTACCGCTACTCGCCGACCATGAGCACCTTCCTGGTCGAATGCGACTACGCGACGTGGCAGGCCTACGGCTTCGCCTACAAGGACGTCGAACAGTCCAAGGGCGTCTGCGAGGAGGTGTTTGCCGACACGCTCGGCGGACACTGTCTCGTCTCCAACAAATCGGTCTGGCGCAATTTTCCGTGGGTCTGGAACGAGCACTGGTCGTTCAAGAACATGGTGCTGATCGGCGACGCCCTGCACTCGGCGCATTTCTCGATCGGCTCGGGCACGCGGCTCGCGATCGAGGACGCCATCGCGCTGGTCAAGGCGCTGGAATCAGATGCCCATCTGACAACCGCATTGCATCGCTACCAGGCCGCGCGGAAGCCGGTGGTGCAGAAGCTGGTCAATGCCGCACGCACCAGCGCCTTCTGGTACGAGCACTTCGCCCAGCACATGCAGCTCGATGTGATGGACTTTGCCTACAGCTATATCACCCGCTCCGGCCGCATCGACGATGCACGCCTGCGCCACATGTCGCCGGCCTTCATGGCCCGCTACGAGGCTGCGAAGAACGGCGAGGATGCGGACGGCGGGGATGAGGCATGAGCAACGAGATTCGCGATCAGGTGCCCGCCGACAGCCCGGGCGCCCGCGAGATCGGCTTTGCCGTTCCGCAAATCTACAACGCCAGCCGCGTGCTGTTCGACAATCTCGGCAAGGGTCACGGCGACAGGCTCGCCCTCATTGGTCCTGCGGGCACACGCACCTATGCCGAGCTCTGCGCGGAGGCCTGCCGTTGGGGCAACGGCTTTGCATCGCTCGGCCTGACGCGCGGCGACCGCGTGCTGCTGTTCCTCGACGACACGCCGGCCTACCCGGCCGCCTTCTTTGGCGCGGTGCGCGCCGGCTTCGTGCCGCTCTTGATCAACACGCTGACGCCGCCGGATCTCCTGCAATTCTATCTCGCCGATTCCGGCGCGCGTGTCGCGGTCGCCGAGGCCGAGTTCTGCGCGCGCTTCAATGCGGAGGCGTGCAAGGACACGGACCTGCGCACGCTGATCGTCGTCAACGGCGAGGTCGGCGATCACGCAGCGCCGACGGCGGTCGGGGCGGCAAGCTGGCTCGCCCAATTCCCGGCGGAGCTGGCGGAAGCGGACACTCATCGCGACGAGATGGCGTTCTGGATGTATTCCTCCGGCTCGACCGGCCGGCCCAAGGGCATCGTGCATCTCCAGCACGACATGGCCTATAGCGAGACAGCCTTCGCGCAGAACGTGCTGAAGCTGACGCCGGATGACATCTGCTTCTCGGTGCCGAAGATCTTCTTCGCCTATGGCTTTGGCAACTCCGTCACTTTCCCGTTCTCGGCAGGAGCGGCGACGCTGCTGTTGCCGGGACAGCCGAAGCCCGCGGCGATCTTTGCGGCCATTGAACAGTATAAGCCGACGGTCTTCTTCGGGCTGCCGACGCTCTATACGTCCTTGACCAAGGCCGAGGGCGCGGACAGGACGAACTTTTCGTCCCTGCGCATGGCGCTCTCCGCAGCCGAAGTCTTGTCGGCGGAAGTCTTCAACGGCTGGAAGACGCTGACCGGACTCGAAATCGTCGAAGGCCTCGGTTCGACCGAGGTGCTGCACATCTATCTCTCCAACAGTCCTGAGAAAAAGAAGCTCGGCGCCGCGGGCTTGCGCGTGCCCGGCTACGAGGTCGCGCTCCGCGACAAGGACGGTCGCGAGGTCGGCGACAACGAGGAAGGCATTTTGTGGGTGCGCGGCGATTCCAACACGCCGCTGTACTGGAACCGGCCGGACAAGTCCGCCGAGACCATTCGCGAGGGCGGCTGGATCTACACCGGCGACCGCTTCGTCCGCGATGCTGACGGTTTTCACTTCTTCCGCGGCCGCGCCGACGATCTCATCAAGATCTCCGGGCAATGGGTCTACCCGCTCGAGGTCGAGCTGTGCCTTGCTGACCACCCCGACATCCGCGAATGCGCGGTGTTCGCCGCCGAGTTGCCGGACCGTCGCATGACGCTGAAGGCGGTGGTAGTGATGAACAATCGCACGGCGGACCAAAGCGAGGCAACGCGGCGGCTGCAGGATTACGTCAAGGGCAAGCTCTTGCCGTACAAATATCCGCGCGAGGTGATTTTCATCGACGAGCTGCCGAAGACGGGGACCGGGAAGATCGACCGGCAGGCGTTGCTCAGGATGTGAGGCCGAGGACAGTAAGGAACGCACTAGCGCCGCGACACAACTGGTGTCATCGCCCGCGAAGGCGGGCGATCCAGTATTCCAGAGGCGGTTGTGATTGAGCCGAGAAGCCGCCGTGTACTGGATTCCCCGCTTTCGCGGGGAATGACGGCGGAGATAAAGGCGCCCCGCTCACCCACCCTTGGCCAAATGCTCCAGCGCGTCCTCGGCCCGCAATGGCACCCGTGAGGCCTCGTTGTTGAGATCAACGAGCTGCGTCATCAGCCCCAACAACGCTTTGCGGTCCGCAGGCTTGAGCGGCTCCAGCATCCGCGCCTGGGCGCGTTCGACGGCGGGAATGATCTCGCGCAGGATCGCAGCGCCTGACTTGGTGAGGTAGAGCAGCTTGATCCGCTTGTCCTCGGGCGCCGGCTTGCGCTCGACAAAATCCTTGGCCTGCAACCGCTCAATCACGCTGCCGAGGGTGGAGCGGTCGAACGCGATCACCGCCGACAGCCGCGTCGCGTCGATGCCGGGATGGGTGTGGATCGCGATCAGCGCCGCATATTGCACCGGCGTGAGATCGAACGCCTTGCATTCCTCCATGAAGATCGACACCGCGATCTGCTGCATGCGCCGGAACAGATAGCCCGGCGCGGCATAGACGGCGTCGATGGTGATTGGAGGGGCAGGCTTACTCGGCATCGGGCTGCTTCTCCGGCGCGGCATCGGCGAAGGCCGGCAACGCCTTGGCTGCGGCCTCGGCCTTGAGCAGGCGCGGATAGGCCGAGACATCGACGCCGAAGCGGCGCGCATTGGCAAGTTGCGGCACGAGGCAGAGATCGGCGAGCGTCGGCGCATCGCCGAAGCAGAACGGGCCCGGCTCGTCCCGGATCAGCGTCTCGCAGGCCGACAATCCCTCGCGATTGACCCAGGCGGCCCAGTCCTGAACCTTATCCTCGGCAAGACCAAGTTCGCGCAATCGCGCCAGCACCTTCAAATTCTGAACCGGATGGGTGTCGCAGGCGATCGCCAGCGCGAACGCCCGCACCCTGGCGCGGCGCAGCGGATCCTTCGGCAGCAGCGGTGGATTGGGGTGGGTCTCGTCGAGCCATTCGATGATGGCGACCGACTGGGTCAGCACCGCACCCGCATCGCTTTCAAGCGCCGGTACCAGGCCTTGCGGGTTGATGGCAAGGTAAGCGGGCGCGCATTGCTCGCCCTTGCGAAGATGATGCGGCAGATGCTCGGCGCCGAGGCCCTTGAGGTTCAGCGCGATCCGCACCCGGTAGGCGGCGCTGGAGCGAAAATAGCCATGCAGCTTCATCGGAACCCTCCCGTTATTTTTTTGTCGTTCCGGGGCTCGCAAAGCGAAAACCCGGAACCTCGTCATTCCGGGTTCGATGCTATCGCATCGCCCCGGAATGACGACATTGATCGTGCCCGTCTCGTTGACGCTACCTAGACCGTCAGTATACTGTCAATCAACAAAACGAACGGGAGCGCCGCCATGGAAGCCGTGACCAAGACGCCGGAACGCGAGGCGTTCTACAAGAAGATCGACGGCGAAAACCTCACCGCACTGTGGACGGTGATGGGCGATCTGATCACGCCGGAGCCGAGAAGCGCCTGCCGGCCGCATCTCTGGAAATTCGATATCATTCGCGACTACATGACGGAAGCCGGCAAGCTGATCACCGCCAAGGAAGCCGAGCGGCGCGTGCTGGTGCTGGAAAATCCTGGCCTGCGCGGCCAGTCCAAGATCACGACCTCGCTCTATGCCGGCGTGCAGATGGTAGTGCCCGGCGACGTCGCGCCCGCGCACCGGCACAGCCAGTCGGCGCTCCGCTTCGTGCTCGAAGGCAAGGGCGCCCACACCGCGGTCGACGGCGAGCGCACCGCGATGGCGCCCGGCGACTTCATCATCACGCCATCGATGACCTGGCACGATCATTCCAACGAAACCGACGAGCCGATGTTCTGGCTCGACGGACTCGACATTCCGCTGGTGCAGTTCTTCGACTGCTCGTTTGCGGAGGGATCGAAGGAAGATCAGCAGAGAATCACAAAGCCCGCCGGTGACAGCTTTGCGCGCTACGGCCACAATCTGCTGCCGGTTGATGTGAAGCGAAGCTCGAAGACCTCGCCGATCTTCAGCTATCCCTATGCCCATACGCGCGAGGCGCTGGAAAAAGCGCGCGCGAGCCAGGAATGGGACGCCTGCCACGGGCTCAAGCTAAAGTTCAGCAACCCCGAGACCGGCGATTTCGCGATGCCGACCATCGGCACCTTCATTCAGCTGCTGCCGAAGGGCTTCAAGACCGCGCGCTATCGCGCGACCGATGCGACGGTGTTCTGTCCGATCGAGGGCCGTGGCCGCAGCCGGATCGGCGATGCCGTGTTTGAGTGGGGCCCGCGCGATCTGTTCGTGGTGCCGAGCTGGCAATGGGTGACGCACGAGGCGGAAGAGGATGCCGTGCTGTTCAGCTTCTCGGATCGCCCGGTGCAGCAGAAGCTGGATCTGTTTCGCGAGGACCGCGGCAATGCTTGAGCCACACTGCTGACCACACCGTCATTGCGAGCGAAGCGAAGCAATCCAGAATGTTTCCTCGGAGACAGTCTGGATTGCTTCGTCGCTTCGCTCCTCGCAATGACGGAGTACGCCTCACCGCCAGTGCAATAATTTGACCTCCAGCCAGCCGATCACCTTCCCCACCGCCAATCCAAACACCGACAAAATCACCACGCCCGCGAGCAGCTGATCCGTCTGCATGAGATTGCCGGCCTGGAGCACGAACGCGCCGATGCCGTATTGCGCGCCGATCATCTCGGCGCTGACGACGAGGAGCAGGGCCACCGACGCGGTGATGCGGAAGCCGGCGAGAATGGCTGGCAGCGCGCCCGGCCAGATCACCTTGCGTACGATGGTGGCGAAGGGGACATTAAAGCTCTGGGCCATGCGGATGAGGTTGCGCGGCACCCCGTCGACGCCGCTATAGACCGAGATCGCGGTCGAGAAGAAGACGCCGAGCGCAATGGTCGCGATCTTCGGCTCTTCGCCGATGCCAAGCCAGAGGATCAGCAGCGGCAGCAGTGCGATCTTCGGGATCGGGAACAGCGCCGAGATAAAGGTGATGCCGACGCTGCGCGCCAGCCGCGACAGGCCGATGGCGAAGCCGACCGCGACGCCGGCCGCCGTTCCCAGCACCCAGCCGACGCCGATGCGCAGCAGCGAGGCCGACAGATGCTGCCAAAGCGCGCCTGATATCGCGAGCTGGTAGATCGCGCGCACGATTGCCAACGGCGCCGGCAGGAACAACGGATTGACGAGACCGGCGCTGCCGGCGGCCTGCCAGATCGCGATCACCAGCGCGAGCGCGATCCAGCCGCCAAAGCGGCTCGACGCGGGCACGAAGCCGGCGCCGCGGAAGCGGACGCGCCGCGTCGTCTCGTCCTTCGCCGGTAGCCCGGCACGATCAAGCATGCTGCACCTCGCGCTCGGCGTCGATCGCCTCGTTGCGGATCAGCGACCAGATCTGGTTCTGAAGCGCCAGCAGCTTTTCACGCGCCGCGGTTTCGCCGCGCTCAGTGCGCGTCATCGGTACGGTCACGACCTCGCGAATGCGGCCCGGGCGCCGCGACAGCACGACAATGCGATCGGCAAGGCGCGCGGCCTCTTCGAGATTGTGGGTGACATAGACCGCGCCCATACCGCCGTCGGCGAGCAGGCGAACGAAATCCTCCATCAGCAGCTCGCGGGTCTGCGAGTCCAGTGCCGACAGCGGCTCGTCCATCAGGAGAATGGCGGGCCTGACCGCAAGCGCGCGCGAGATGCCGACACGCTGGCGCATGCCGCCGGAGAGCTGCTTTGGATAGGTTTTGCGGAAATCGGTGAGCCCGGTGCGGCGCAAGGCATCCTCGACCAGCACACAGCGCTGCGCGGCCGAGAGCTGCGCGTGCAGCAGAGGAAATTCGACGTTCTCCTCCACCGTCGCCCAGGGCAGCAACGCAAAATCCTGAAACACGAAGGTGAGCGGATTGAGGCTGTCCGCTGGCGGCTCCCCGCGCAGCTCGGGCGCACCCGACGTCGGCTGCAACAGCCCGCCGAGGATCGACAGCAGCGTGCTCTTGCCGCAGCCGGACGGACCGACGATCGCCACCACCTCGCCGGCACTGACGGTGAAGGAGACGTCGTCGAGCACCGCGAGATCGCCGAAGCGATGGGAGATGTGGTTGGCGATCAGGTCCATTCTGTTTCGTCCATCCTCTGCTCCGTCGTTCCGGGATGGTCCGAAGGACCAGACCCGGAACCTCGAGATTCCGGGTTCGATGCTTCGCATCGCCCTGGAATGACGGAGGCATCAATCCGCCTTCACAAAATCCCTGGCGATGATCGCATTCGCATCAAAGCCCTTGTCGGCAAAGCCCTGCTCCTGGAGCCATTTGATCTGGTTGTCGACGTTCTTCACGTCGAGCTTGCCGTCGGGATCGATATAGGCGCAATTGCCGACCACCTGCTCGACCGGCAGATTGGTGTACTTCGCAATGATCTCCAGCAGCGGCTTTGTCTGCTCGTTGATCGGCGCCACACCGTCCTTCATCGCGGCGAGGATGACATCGTGATATTCGCGATCGGCCTTCGCCAGCACGCCGAGAAATTTCGTCACCAGCGCCTTGTTGGTCAGCGTCTTCGGGGAGGCGAACACCGCGCCCAGCTGCCACGGCGTCTCGTCGCCGACCCAGCCCAGAAACTTCGCACCGCCCTCGTCCATCAGCTTGCGCGCCGTCGAGATCGGAAGCAGCGCCGCATCGACCGTTTCGCCCTTGAGCGCGGCCGCCGCATTCGACAGCGATTGCAGCGGAATGATCTTCACCTCCGCGAGCTTGAAGCCGTATTTGTCGGCGAGCAGACCAAGCGAATAGTGAAAGCTCGATCCGACCTGCGTCACCGCCACACGCTTGCCCGCGAGATCCTTCGGCGTCTTCAAGCCGGCGGCGTAGGCGTTGTTGCTGGCGAAATAGCCGATCAGGGGATAACCGGCCTTCTCGCGGCTCATGCCGCCGATCACCTTCAGCACGCCCTTGCCGGCGAGATTGTAGAGACCTGCCGTGAAAGCGGTGACACCGAAATCGATGTCGCCCGAGGTCGTCGCGACCGCGATCGGCTGCGCCGCGTCAAAAAACTTCAACTCGACGTCGAGGCCGGCCTCGCGGAAATAGCCCTTGTCCTGCGCGATGAAAACCGGCGCGGAGGACGACAGGCGGAGCACGCCGATCCTGGCCTTCAGCGCATCCTCGGCCCGGGCCGTGCCCATCGCCGTGATCGCCATCAGGCCCGCAAGCGCGAGCCGTGCAATCCCGATCATCCCGTTTCCTCCGTCGTCGTTGTTTGCAGCCCGTCAAAGCCCCTCGGGCACGGGCTGGTCCCGCCCGATGAAGGCGCCCTGTTGTTTCAACGTTTCCTGCAACTTTTCAATGGGGATTTCGCGTGGAATCCGGTTTCCGGAGAGCGCCAGCGCGGCGGCGGAACCAGCGGCCTCGCCCATCACGAAACAGGCACCGGAAACCCGCGCCGCCGACTGGCCTTCATGGGTCATCGAGGCGCAGCGCCCGGCCACGAGGAGGTTGTCGACGCCTTCGGGCACCAGCATCCTGTAGGGCAGTTCGTTATAGCCGCGCGATTCCGGGATCGGCGGGAAGGTGAAGACGACGTCGCCGGGAACATGGGCCTCGATCGGCCAGCCGTTGACGCCGATGGAATCCCCGAACGAGGCGCAGCCGAGCACGTCCTCGCCGCTGAGCTGGTAGCCGCCCGTGATGCGGCGGGTCTCGCGGATGCCGAGCTGTGGCGGAAGGTCGACGATGTAGGACTTCTCAAACCCAGGCACGGTGCGCAGGAATTCGAACGCGGCGAGCGCCTGCTTGCGGCCCTCGATCTCGCCGCGGGTGAGATCGTCAGGCTCGATGCCGTTGATGGCGTGGCCGTCCTCGTGGGCCACTTGCGTGAAATTCACCCGCCATTCGATGCCGGACTTTTGCGGCCGCACGATCGCGCTTTTGCGCGGGAATGTGTGGGTGCCCGCGGCAAGCGCCTTTTCCATCAATTGCGGGATGGTGCGCCAGGCCTCGCCAGCCCGCTCAGGGTCGATGTTGTTCAGGCGCAACATCATCGACGGATACATGGGATGGCCGTGCTCGTCGCCGAACTCGAACGGTGCGCCGGCCCAGACCGCGAGGTCGCCGTCGCCGGAGCAATCGATGAAGATCTCCGAGCGCACCGCTTGCCGGCCGGCCTTGGTCTCGACCATCAGCGCGTCGATGCGGCTGTTATCGCCCATCACCACGCCGGCGCCGAGCGCGTGGAAGAGGATGTTGACCTTGTGGCTTGCGAGCAATTCGTCGGCCGCGATCTTGTAGGCCGCGGTGTCATAGGCCTGGGCAAAGACCTTGCCGAGGATCAGATGCGGTGTGTTGAGACCGTTGAGCCGATCGATCCGGGCCAAGAGCTCGGATGCCATGCCCTGCACCAGCCGGTGTGCCTGGCCATAGACATTGCCATGCAGGCCGCAGAAATTGGTGACGCCGGCCGCGGTGCCCATGCCGCCGAGGAAGCCGTAACGCTCGATCAGCAGCGTCTTTCGCCCCGCCCGCGCAGCTGAGGCCGCCGCGATAATGCCGGCCGGGCCGCCGCCGAGCACGACGACTTCATATTCACCGTAGAGCGGCACCTGGCGCGCTGGTTCTTCGATTGTCGTGGCCCGCATGGCGCGTCCTATCCCTGAAAATCCTTGATTGCGACCGACTATGAATTAACGCGAGGCGGGCTACAATCCACCAAAATACGCGATCAGCTTTCTCGAATCGTGAAAGGTTGGGATGGACTTCCTCGTGAACCTTCAGGCGTTCCTCGCCACTGCGGATGCGGCCGGCTTCTCCGCCGCCGCGCGAAAACTCGGCGTCTCGACCTCGGTGGTCGCAAAACGCGTCACGCAGCTGGAGGCACGGATCGGCACGCCGCTGTTTCATCGCTCGACCCGGCAATTGCGACTGACCGACGCCGGCCAGCGCTATGTGCATCGCGCGCGCGGTGTCGTGACTGATGCCACCGATTTGCTGTCGCGCATGGGCGAGAAGGGCCACGACCTCGTCGATCATCTCCGTATCAAGGCGCCGACGTCGCTGACGGTGGCGCGGCTGGCGGACGTCTTCAGCGCGTTCCAGACCCAGAATCCGCGGCTGAAGCTCGAGATCGTGCTGATCGACCGCCCGGTCGATCCCGTCACCGAGGGTTTTGACATCGCCATCGGCGCCTTCCCGCACTCCTTCGGCGGCGTGATCGACGAGCCGCTCTGCGCGCTGAAGCGGCTGCTCTGCGCTTCACCGGCCTACTTGAAGAAGCACGGCACGCCAAAGCATCCGCGCGATCTCGTCGAGCATCGCTGCCTCAGCTTCCTGCCGACCGGACCGGAATGGATTTTTGACGGCCCACGCGGCCGCATCAGCATCCAGGTCAGCCCGCTGCTCGCCTCCAACGAGGGACACGTATTGGCGCGCAGCGCCATCGCCGGCAACGGCATCGCGCTGATCTCGCATTATCTCGTTGCGGATGCGTTGCGTGACGGGACGCTGAAGCCGGTGCTGCGCGAATTTCCGATTCCGGAATTGTGGGTGAAGGCCGCAATTCCGGAACGGCGACGCAATGCGGCTGCAGTGCAGGCATTGCTTGCTTTGCTGAAAACGTCACTCGCGTCGTCGCTGTAAGCCGCGTCGCGCGGTCGTCACAAGATCGCAGTTGCTCTCGATCGGCGAACCTGAGAGAAGGGCCACCAAATTTCGCCGTCATCGCCCGCGAAGGCGGGCGATCCAGTATTCCAGAGGCGTCAAACATATACGGAGAAGCCGCGGCGTACTGGGTCGCCCGGTCAAGCCGGGCGACGACAAGCAACCTGGTTCAAGAAATGGATTCGCGCTTTTGAAATTCGCCCTGTCCGCCCTGATCGTTCTCGCGATCTCAACCTCTCCCGCCGCGGCCGTGGAGCAAAACTGCCGCTTCATCCAGGCCAAGCCCGATCGCGAGGCCTGCTACAGGCGGCAGGAGGAAGAGTTGGCCGCGAAGCGCAAGCCGCCCGCACCCGTCAATGAAGGCAACACGCTCCAATCGCTCCGTCAGATGCGGCAGGACGACGACGCCGTCTATCGCAGCATCAACAACATCTGCCGCGGCTGCTGAGCGACGAACGCTCAGCCTTTGCTGCCGCCCCAATTCCCCGCCCGCTTCTCGGCAAACGAGGCCAGCCCCTCGGCCGCCTCCGCGCTCTGGCGCTTGACCGAATGCAGGTGCACGAGCCGCTTGTAGGCGGCATCGTCCACCGCCATTCCGCCGAACGAACTCTCCAGCGCGAGGCGCTTGGTCTCGGCCATCGCCTCCGGCCCGTTGGCGAGCAGTTGCTCGACCACCTTGCTGCCTGCGGCCTCCAGTTCGGCGAGCGGTACGACTTCGTGGACGAGGCCGATGCGGCGGGCGTCCTCGGCGCCAAAACGCTCGCCGGTCAGCGCGTAACGGCGGACTTGCCGTACACCAATGGCGTCGCAGAGCTGCGGGATGATGATCGCGGCCGTCAGGCCCCAGCGCACCTCCGTGATCGAGAACAGGGCGTTGTCCGCGGCAATGACGACATCGCAACCCGCGATCACGCCGGTACCGCCACCGAAACAGCCGCCCTGCACCAGTGCCACCGTCGGGATCGGCAAGGTGTTGAGCCGCTGCACGGCCTCGAACGTCGCCCGGGACGCCGCCTCATTCGCCTCGGCCGATTGCGGCCGCACGCCGTTGATCCATTTGAGGTCGGCGCCGGCCTGGAAATGCTTGCCATTGCCCTTGAGCACGACGACGCGCAGGTTCGGCTTCCTAGCCAGATCGTCCATGGCCGCCAGCACGCCGGCGATCAAGGCGCCGTCATAGGCGTTGTTCACTTCCGGGCGGTTCAACGTGACGGTCGCAACCCCACGCTCATCAAGAGTCCACAGGACGGGGCTGGCAGTCATCGGCGATCCTCCGGTCGTTTGCTTGGCGCGCACTATGGCCGAGGCAACGCATCCCGATCCATATCTTTCCAGCGTGGGGCGGCCGCGTCCATCGCATGGCGGCTTGTGTCATGCTGTCGCCTGATGGCATCAAGGGATCAGGGACAGGACATCTATGCGCATCTGCATTTTCGGCGCGGGCGCCGTCGGCAGCCACATCGCGGTCAGGCTGGCTCGCGCCGGTCATGACGTCTCGTGCGTGATGCGGGGGGCGCATCTGGAGGCGGTGCGTGCCAATGGCCTGAAGCTGCGCGTCGGCGATTCCGAGGTCTCCGCCAAGGTCAACGCTTCAGGCGATCCGGCCCAGCTCGGCCCGCAGGACATCGTGATCAGCACCTTGAAGGCCACCGCGCTGACCGGGCTGGTTTCCAGCCTCAAGCCGCTGCTCCAGGACGACACCGCCATCGTGTTCGCGCAGAACGGCATTCCCTGGTGGTACGGCATCGGCCTGCCGCCGCGGCACCCCACCCCGCCCGACATTTCCTTTCTCGATCCGGGCGGGCGCCTGCGCGCCTGCATCCCGAAGGAGCGGATCATCGGCGGTGTCATCTTCTCCTCGAACGAGGTGGTCGCGCCCGGGGTGGTGCAGAACCTCACCCCGGACCGCAATCGCCTCCTGATCGGTGAATGCGACGACCGCAATTGCGAGCGCATCACGAAACTGCGCGGCGCCTTCAACGACGCCCGGCTGGAATCACCGCCGGTGGCCGATATCCGTGAGGCGATCTGGTCAAAGCTGCTGACCAACATGTCGCTCTCGGTGCTGTGCCTGCTGACCGGCCAGACCGCACGCGGCGTCCGCGACGACCCTGCGTTCGCCGAGGTGATTCCGCGCATGCTGAACGAGGCCAACGACATCGCCCAGCACTTCATCCCCGAGGTCAAGCGCGTGACGCGCAGCGGCCCCGCCCCCAACCACAAGCCATCGCTGCTGCAGGATTACGAGCTCGGCCGCGCCATGGAGATCGACGTGCTGGTGAAGGCGCCCGCCGCCTTCGCGCGCACCGGCGGGCTGTCGACGCCGACGCTCGACCTGATCGCCGCGCTGGCGATCCAGAAGGCGCGCGACAAGGGGCTTTATTCCGCCTGAGCTTCAAGCGAGCGCGTCGATCCAGGCCGCGAGCGTGTCGAGCACCTCTGCAAGCGCCTCGTCATTGCTGCGGCCGGACTTCTTCAGCACCGCAAAGGAGTGATCGCCGCCGGCGATCTCGTGCAGCGTCGCCTTCGAGCCGAGCGCTGCGATGACGGGCTTCAGGAGGCCGAGATCGGCAAGCCCGTCGCGCGTGCCTTGCAGGAACAGCATCGGGATATTGACCTGGGCGAGATGCTCGGCGCGCTCGGTCGACGGCTTCTTGTCGGCATGCAGGGGAAAGCCGAGGAAGGCGAGCCCCTTCACATCCGGCAACGGCGCCTTGGACTGCGCCTGCGAGGTCATGCGTCCGCCAAACGACTTTCCACCCGCAACAAGCTTCAAGCCGGGGCACCGGCGCGCCGCCTCCGTGACCGCCGCACGGATGGCGGCATGCGCGACTGCCGGCTGGTCGGGACGTCCCTGCTTGTTTTCCATGTAGGGAAAATTGAAGCGGAGCGTCGCGATGCCGCGATCTGCGAGGCCCATCGCAATCTTGTCCATCGACGCATGCCGCATGTCGGTGCCGGCGCCATGCGCCAGCACATAGCAGGCGCGCGCATTGGCTGGCTGCACCAGGATCGCCGAGACGGTGCCGATGCGCTCGATGTCGAGCTTGAGCTCTTGAATTTTGGTCGCCACAATCAGCCATCCCGCTGCTACGGCCGCCTTGGTAGCGTCACCGGCGCAGCCTGAAAACACAATAATTGCCGCCGCGGACTGGCCTACCAAGCCGGAAAGCCCATCAACCGAGGTGACCATGTCCTACCGCTCCTCCTGGATGACCGAAGAGCTCGATGTCTTCCGCGACCAGTTCCGGAAGTATCTTGCCAAGGACCTGGCGCCGCATGCCGAGAAATGGCGCGAGCAGAAGATGGTCGACCGCTTCGCCTGGCGCGGGCTCGGTGAGATGGGCGCCCTGCTCGCAAGCGTGCCGGAGGAATATGGCGGCCTCGGCGCGACCTTCGCCTATGACGCGGCCGTGCTGGACGATCTCGAGAGCACGGTGCCGGAACTGACGACCGGCGTCTCCGTGCACAGCGCCATCGTCGCGCATTACATCCTCAATTACGGCTCGGAGGAGCAGAAGAAGCGCTGGCTGCCGAAGATGGCGAGCGGCGAAATGATCGGCGCCATCGCCATGACCGAGCCCGGCACCGGCTCCGACCTGCAAGCGGTCAAGACCACGGCGAAGAAGCAGGGCAATTCCTACGTCATCAACGGCCAGAAGACATTCATCACCAACGGTCAGGCGGCCGATCTCGTCGTCGTGGTCGCGCGCACGGGCGAGCAAGGCGCGAAAGGCATTTCGTTGCTCGTGGTCGAGACCGCGGGCGCGGACGGCTACAAGCGCGGGCGCAACCTCGACAAGATCGGCCTGCACGCTTCCGACACGTCGGAACTGTTCTTCGACAATGTCACGGTGCCGCCGGAAAACCTGCTCGGCAAGGAAGAAGGCCAGGGTTTTGTCCAGCTGATGCAGCAATTGCCGCAGGAACGCCTTGCGCTCGCGGTCGGCGCCGTCGCGGCGATGGAGCGCGCCGTCAAGCTCACCGTCGATTACACCAAGGAGCGGAAGGCGTTCGGCAAGCCGCTGATGGATTTCCAGAACACCGCCTTCACGCTCGCCGAGCGCAAGACCGAAGCCATGATCGCGCGCGTTTTCGTCGACTGGTGCATCGAGCAGCTGGTCGCCGGGGATCTCGATACCGTCACGGCGTCGATGGCGAAATACTGGTGCTCGGACAAGCAGGTGCAGACTGCCGACGAATGCCTCCAGCTGTTCGGCGGTTACGGCTACATGCAGGAATACCCGATCTCGCGCATCTTCATCGATTCCCGCATCCAGAAGATCTATGGCGGGACGAATGAGATCATGAAGCTGTTGATCGCAAGGTCACTGTAGCTCACCTCATCCGCTTGTCGGCCACGACAAAGTCGATGAAGGTCCTCACCTTCGCGGAGAGGTATTTGCGGCTGGGATAGACCGCGAACAGCTTCCCCTCGAAGATGACCTGATCGGGCATGACGTGCTCAAGACGTCCGGCGGCGATGTCATCCGCTACCAGCCATTTTGGCAGGAAGGCGAGGCCCATGCTTGCCAGCGCGGCCATGTGCAGCAGCGTTTCGTTGCCGCTGCGCAGGACCGGATTGAGCTTGACGGTCTCGACACCGTGCTCACCCGTGAAGGAGAAGCTCTCGCCTGGCAGCAGCGCGTAGTGCAGCAGGGCCTGGCCGGAGAGATCGGGCAGCTTCGTCGGGCGTCCGGCGCGATCGAGATAAGCGGGTGCGCCGACCATATAGAACGCGACCTTGGTGATCGGACGCGCGATCAGCGCCTCGTCCGGCGTACCCGTCGCGCGCAACGCGAGATCGAATCCCTCCTCGACCAGATTGACCAGCCGCCCGCTGAGATCGACATCCAGGCACACCTCCGGATAGCGGACCTGGTAGTCCGCCAGCACGCCCGCAAAGATCGTATTCGCCATCCACACCGGTGCGGTCAGCCGCAGCGTGCCGCGCGGGACGACCGTCGCCTTGCTGACGGCGGCCTCGACCTCGTCGAGCGAATCCAGCATCTGCCGCGCCTGCTCGAAATAGAGCGCGCCGCTCTCGCTCAGGCTGACCCGCCGGCTGGTCCGGTTGAGCAGCCGCGTGCCCAGCCGCTTCTCGAGCTGCATCACGTGCTTGCTCGCCATGGCCGGCGAGATGCGCAGGCGCTGCGCCGCGGTCGCAAAGCTCTTCAGCTCCGCGACCAGGCAAAACACCCTCATGCTGACAAGAGAATCCATGGAATCATCAACATTCAGGAAATGAACTCATCCCAGAACACATAATGATCAAAAATGGAGAAACCATCAAATGGTGGCAACCCTCACAATCCGGAGAACCACCATGTCTACCGCCACCATCGAGACCGCCACCCCGGGCCGGGCCCTTCGCATCGGCCTCTGGGCCGCGCAGGGCCTGATCTTCCTCGCCTTCGGCTCGGCCGGGCTGGTCAAGCTGCTGACGCCGATTCCCCAGCTTGCGGCGATGATGCCCTGGGCCGGCCAGTATTCCGAAACCTTCGTCCGCAGCATCGGCCTGATCGATCTCGCCGGCGGGATCGGCATCCTGCTGCCGGCCCTGACGCGGATCCTGCCGCGGCTGACGGTGCTGGCCGCGCTGGGCTGCTCGGTGTTGCAGGTGTTCGCGCTCACCTTCCACCTCTCGCGCGGCGAGGCTGAGGTCACGCCGCTCAATGTCGTCCTGCTGGCGCTCAGCCTGTTCGTGTTGTGGGGACGCGGCCGCAAGGCCCCGATCGCACCACGCCAGTTCTGACCGGCGGCCGCCATGATCTCGGCCAACCGATGGTCCCGCAGGGGCCTGCTCGCGGGCACTGCGATCCTCACGGCCGGCGGCGCCGCCGCCAGGGAGGACCGCCTCGCCGACGGCGTCGTCATCCTGATCGACAGCAACGAGCCCTATGTCATGGGGCATGCGATCAGCTACTCGGCCAACCTCTCGAAGCACTTTGCCGACAGGGGCGCGAGATTGCTGATCGAGGTCGTCGCCAACGGCAAGGGCATCGACGTCTTCCGGGCGGACAAGACCCCGCTGGTCGAACCGCTCGCGACGCTGCGGCAGTCGCTGCCCAATCTCACCTACAGCATGTGCGCATCGTCGAAGGCGATCGCAGAGGCCAAGGAGCAGGTCTCGATCCCGCTGATTGCGGGCGCAAGCCTTGTCCCCTTCGGCATCGGCCGCGTCGTCGACCTGCAACTCAAGGGCTGGGCCTATATCCATGCATGAGAAATCGGATGCTCACGGCACGGCGTTGTCGCGACGATCAATCCTGATGGCCGCGCCGGCCTGGCTTGCTGTCTCGCACACGGCCCGTGCGCAGGACAGCGCCTGGCCGCCGGTGTTCGAGGCCGGGCGCAACCAGTTCACGGTGGTGCGGCCACGCGCAGCGATGCCAGCGCTGCGACTTCAGGACCTGCACGGCCGGGATGCGGTCGTGTCGGCCAAGCCGGGCCGTATCACATTGGTGAACTTCTGGGCGACCTGGTGCGCGGCATGCCGGCTCGATCTGCCGACGCTCGCAAGCCTTGCCGGATCGAGGCCCGATCGGCTCGACGTTGTCGCGATCTGCACGGACACGAAGGATCTGCGCAAGATCCGCACCTTCCTCGGCGGCCTCGCCGCGCAAAACCTCGCCTGCTATGTCGACGCCTACGGCACAGCGGCCGAAGCATCCAGCGCGATGTTCGGCCTCGTCGGCATGCCCATCACTTATCTGATCGGAACGGGCGGCCACGTCGAAGGCTATATCGCCGGCGCGCCCGAGTGGCTCTCACCCGCGGGCGCGCAGCTTCTGCAATTCTATCGCGCGCAGAGCTAGCGCTGCGTCAATTCGGATGCCACCAGCGGCCGCCGATGACGACGCCCTCGGAGACAATTTTACGGTCGCCGATCAGGTGCTCCCCGACGACGTCCTCATAGTCGAACTGGCCTTGCCTGACAGAGATCAGCGTGGCGTCGCCGACGCAGCCGGGCTTGAGGCTGCCGAGCTCGGGACGGCGCAGCGCCATCGCCGCGTTCACGGTCGAGGCCGCGACCACGTCCGAGAGCTCCATGCCCATGCACAAAAACTTCGACATGGTCGTGACCTGGTCGAAGGCCGGGCCGTCGATGCAGAGCTGGTGGATGTCGGAGGAGATGGTGTCCGGATAGAAGCCGTTGGCGAGCATCGCGCGCGCGGTCTTGAACGCGAACGAGCCCTTGCCATGGCCGATGTCGAACAGCACGCCGCGCTCGCGCGCGTCGAGCACGGCCTTCTTCACCGTGCCCTGCGCCGTCGCCGGCGTGTTCGGGAACGGGCGGAACGCATGGGTGAGGATGTCGCCGGGACGCAGGCGCGCCAGCACCTCCTCATAGCTCGGCGGCGGATGGTCGATATGCGCCATCAGGGGCATGCCGACCTCGTTGGCGACCTCGAGCGCGATGTCGAGCGGCACGACCCCCGAGGTGCCCGAGGAGTGCAGGCCCACGCGCACCTTGATGCCGACGATGAGATCGCGGTTGGCATCGGCCACCTTGGCCGCCTCGATCGGATTCATCAGCCGCAGCTCCTCGCTCTCGCCGACCATGATCCGGTGCGAGAAGCCGAAGATGCCGGCATGCGAGACGTGCAGGTACGCGAGGATGCGCACCTGGCTCGGCTCGATCACATGCTTGCGGAAACCGGCGAAATTGCCGGGCCCGGCGCTGCCGGTGTCCACCGCCGTGGTGACGCCGGAGAGGCGGCAGAACTCCTCGGCGTCGATGCCGAGCGAGGTGCCGCCCCAATAGACATGGGTGTGGAGATCGATCAGCCCCGGCGTCACGATGAACTGCGAGACGTCGCGTACATCAGTGCCCGGATCCGCCTTGAGCCCGGTGCCGATCGCGGCGACCTTGCCGCCCGAAAAGGCGACATCGGTCACGGCGTCGAGCTTCTGGGAGGGGTCAACGACCCGCCCTCCACGCAGGATCAAGTCGAAAGGCATCATCATCTCCGGATATCGCTGGGGCAGTGTGAGAGGCGGGAACAGACCGGGCCGGAAGGTGGAATTCCAGCCCGGTCACCCCTGTTAGCAATTTTCGCGCCGCCGAAGCAAATCGGCCGCGATCAGTGCCCGTTGGACTTGCGATCCGCGCGCGGCGCCTCGTCCTTCAGCCGCTCCAGCGCATCAGGCATCATGCGGCCGAACATCGAGCTCAGCATCGCGGTCGGGATCAGGCCCGAATTGCCGCTCTCCTGGCCCTGCCCGCCGGACATCAGGAATTGCGGCACCAGCGGCTGGTTGATCTTGGTGAGCGCGTCCGCGAATTTCGCAAAATTCTGCTCGGCCAGCCTGAACTCCGGTCCGCCATAGGCATCGACCGAAAGCTTGGTCGATTGAGCATTGGCGGTGCCCACCGCAAGCACGCGATCGGCCTCACCCTGGCCCTCGAGCCGCGACTGCTCGCCGACCGCGGCCGCCGTCACCTTTCTTGTCTCGGCGTCCTTCTGGGCGCGGGCGAGCGCCGCGGCGCCCTCGTTCTCGTTCACCTTGATCTGGATGAGCGACTGCGTCAGCGCCGATTGCGCGGCCGCGGTTGCCTTGGCCTCGTTGAGCGTACGCTCCTGCACCGCGGCCTTTTCCTGCTCCTGGTAGGTCTCGATCTGCTCGCGCGCGATCTGGCGCGAGCGGAGCTGGATCAGGATGTTCTCGATGGTGTGGTCGCCATTCGCCGCGCGCGGCGTCCCGATCAGCACCTCCTGGAGGTCGAGCGAATAGCTCTGGAACTTCGCCTTCATTTGAGCAGCCGATTCCTCCTGGATCGACGCCCTGTTCTGGAGCAGCTCGATCAAGGTCATCTTCTGCGCGATGTTCTTGAAGAACGCGCTCACCATCGGGTCGAGCGTCTGCTCGACCAGCTTCTTCACGTCGCCGAAGCGCTGGATGATCATCGGCGCCTTCTTGTAGTCGATATGCATCACCACCGAGAGCGGCAGCGTCGGCTCGAACGCGTCCCGCGTGATCAGCGAGATCTCCGACAGGTTCTCATCCAGCTTCATCGCGCCGACCTCGCCGCGCACCCATTTCAGGATGAAGTTGACAGTCGGGATGATCTCGATCTTGCCGGAATAGGTGTTGAACGCGTATTTGCCGGGCAGCAGCGGGTCCTTCCAGACGCCGCGACCGCCGTTGAGGACCAGCTCGCCGTGGCGATACTGCTCACCGGACACGTCGCCAGAGTGCGGGCCGGTATAGAAGATGACGACGCCGACATTGCCGACCGGGATCACGGTCTTCGGCACCGCCTCGACGGTCGCGAACAGGCGGTTGATGTACCAGGTGCCCTCGACGATGACCTGCAACTGACGGCCGCGATAGCCGCCGGCGGCCAGGAATTTCTCGGGCTCCTGGAAATTGTTGTGAAAGATCTCGTCGTCGCGCAGATCGGTGCCGACCTCGGGCGCGATGATCTCGCCCGGTGGCAGCGACGGGCCGTCATGCACGGTCACGACGCCGACGAGATCGTGATCGGCCGCGAGCACGACGGGCGCAAAGCCCCAGCGCTCGGCGATGGTGAGCTGCATGGCGTCGAGCACGCCGCGCTCCTGCTCGCTCAAGGCGTGGCCGTAGACGCGATCATCGGTGATGATCGCGAATTGCGTCGTGTTGATCGCGTAGGTGCCTTCGCGCAGGATTTTTCGCTGCGGGCCCTTCTGGCCGCCGCCAAGCAGGAAGCGCCGCACGTCCTGGAAATCCGCTCTGTCCTCGGTGTCGTTGGCGCCAAGCACCTGCGAGGCGCCGAGCGGCGCGCCGTCGCGCGCGAACACATAGGCGATCTTGCCCTGTCCGACCGTGACGAGATCCGATTTATGGATCCGGTACATGAACGGAAAGAACACGTGCAGGCCGCCGCGCAGCACGTCCGGCTCGTAACCGGCTTCACCGTTGAGCGCGATGAAGCCGCCGTCGATCGAGCCGCTCGTCGACCACAGCTTCTCGACGATGCCGACCTGGTTGTTCGGGATGTAACGAAAGATATTCGCAATCCGCAGCAGGATGACGAGCGCGATCGCTGCCGCGGCCCACAGCGCCGGCTGGATCAGCCAGGCGCCATTGAAACCAGTGAGGTCCATAGTTCATCTCCACAATTCGCAACTGGGCGGCTTTGTTAACCAAAGCCACACTCCAGAATTGCGGGAGCGGAGATGTGGGTACGGCTCTTCCTTCGCAAGCCGGCTGTCGCGTGAAGCCGTGCCAATCTTTTTTTATTGGGACCTTGACGGGCGGGAGAGAAAGAGTCAGCGGCAAATTCTGAAAAGCCGCATTTTGGAACTGGCGATCCCGGCATGACTCGAACATGCGACCTACGGTTTAGGAAACCGCCGCTCTATCCGGCTGAGCTACGGGACCGCGGAACCCGCCGGTGAGGCGGGTTGCCTGGAGGTGTACATATCAAAGCGAGGGCCAAATCGGAAGCCCTCGCCGCGATCAATCCGGATGTCAGCGGGCAACCTCACGCCCTGATATTGTTGTCCTTCACCACCTTGCCCCAAGTGGCGACCTGCTTGTCGAAGAAGATCTTGAAGGCGGGGCCGTCCTCGAGCAGCAGGGTCATCTGCTGCGTTTCCTTGAGCTGGGCGGCGGTCGCGGGCTCACTCAGGATCTCCTTGCACGCCGTCGCCATGGCGGCGACGGCGTCGGGCGGTGTGCCCGTCGGCGCAAAAATGCCCCACCAGGCCAGCGTCTCGAAGTCCGGAAAGCCCGCCTCGATCGCGGTCGGCGTATCCGGCAGCGCCGACAGCCGCTCGCGGCCGAGCTGCAGGATCGGGCGCAGCATGTTGGTGCCGAGCTGGGCTGCGACCAGCGCCGCCGATCCCGCGATCAGATCGACATGGCCGCCGAGCACGTCGTTCATCGCGGGGCCGCCGCCGCGATAGGGCACGTGCATGATCTCGACGCCGGCCTTGTTGCCGAGCACGGTCATGGCGAGATGGCCGAGCGTGCCGATGCCGACGGAGGCGTATTTCACCGCGCCGGGAGTTGCCTTGCAGGCGGCGACCACGTCGGCAAAACTCTTGTAGGGACGGCCGGCGCCGGCCGCGATCACGTAAGGCGCGGTGCCGACCAGGAACACCGGCATCAGCTCGCGCTCGACATCGACCGGCGGCTTGTCGAGGATGGCCGGGATCACCGCATGGGAATCGAACGTGACCAGGAACGACGTGCCATCCGGCGGGCTCTTGGCGACCTGCGCCGCACCGAGCGCACCCGCGGCGCCCGACTTGTTCTCGACCACGACGATGCGGTTGAGTTTTGTCTGGAGATTGGCCTGCAACAGCCGCGCCATCGCGTCGGTCGAGCCGCCCGGCGGGAACGGCACGACGAGCGTGATCTTGCCCGCCTGCGCGCTTGCCGGTGCCATCGCGAGGATGGCGGGCGCTGCCAGCAGCGCCCGTCGTGTGATCGTCATGGTCCCCTCCCTTTTTGTTTTGCGCCCGGCTTTTGCTCTTTGGCGCTTCAGGTCGTTCCGAAACCCGACCCCGCTTTTTTGTATTCTGGCCGTGGTGGACTGAAAATGTCCAGCACGCGGGCGCCGTCAGGGCCGGCGCGCATGGTGTGCGGCACATTGCCGGGCGTGCGCCAGAAGTCACCCTTCTTCACGGGGATCTCCTCATCGCCCTGGACGCGGATGGCGGAGCCGTCGAGCAGCACGCCCCATTGCTCCTCGGGATGATGATGCAGCGTGCCCTGGGCGTGCGGGGCCAGCGTCACCACCGACAGCATCGCCTGCTCGCCGGAGAAGATGCGCGTGGTGACCCCTGCCGCGAGCTCGCGGAACAGCCCATCGGCGGGATTGTCGATGTTGTGGAATTCGTCCTTCTGGCTCACTTGGCGCTCCCTGCCCTGCTTTGATTATGACTTGCCGTACGAGCCCTGATAGCGGCCCTCGCGGATCGCCTTCATGGTCTCCTCCTCGCGCGCGACCTGGGCGCGCACCGCTTCCAGCAGCGCGGCAGCGCCCGCGGCGGGAAACGACACGACGCCGTCCTCGTCGCCGACGACGATGTCGCCGGGCGATATCACGCTGCCGCCGATCGTCACCGGCACGTTGATCTCGCCGGGGCCGTTCTTGTAGGGGCCGCGGTGGATCACCGCGCGGGCGTAGCAGGGAAAGTCGTCGGCCGCGAAGGATGCAACATCGCGGATCGCGCCGTCGATCACGTAGCCTTCCGCTTTGCGCCACTGCGCGATGTTCTTCATGATCTCGCCGACCAGCGCGCGGGTTTCGTCGCCTCCGCCATCGACCACGATGACGTCGCCGGGACCGACCAGCTCGAGCGCGCGGTGGATGGCAAGATTGTCGCCGGGGCGGGTGCGCACCGTGAAAGCCGTTCCCACCAGCTTAGCCCCGCGATGATAGGGTTTTAGCCCCACCGCGCCCGGCAGCCGGGCGAGATTATCCGAGATGACCGAGGTCGGCGCGCCTCGAAAGCCCTCGATGATCTCGGCCGGCGGCTTCGGCACGCTGTTCGCAGCGATGGTGATGGTCATGTCCCAAAATCCTTCCGTGAATTCTCTTATTCGGCGTGCGCCGGCGCCTTCGTCGGCCAAATCCGGAAGGCGCGCCCCTCCTTCATCCACGCCGCGCGCTCGTCGCGCAACAGTGTCCGGCGAACTTTTCCGGAATCATCGCGCGGCGGGACGCTGACGATCTCGAAACTCTCGGGATGCTTGTAGCGGCTCAGCCGGTCCTTCAGGAAGTCTGCCATGCCGTCTGCGATCGCCTGGCCGTCCGCATCGCCCTCCGGCTCGATGATGGCATGCACGCGCTGGCCCAATTCCGGATCGGGCAATCCCACCACCACGCAGGAGCGCACGCCGGGCGCCTCGGAGACCGCGGCCTCGACCTCGGCGGGATAGATGTTGGCGCCGCCGCGCAGCACCATGTCGGCAAGGCGGTCGCCGAGATAGAGATAGCCCTCCGCATCCAGCCGGCCGATATCGCCAAGCGATTCCCAGCCGTCGGCGCGGCGCTTCGGCTCGGCGCCGAGATAGTGATAGGTGGCATCCTTGCCGTCATTGTTGAGGAAATAGATCTCGCCGGTCTCGCCCGGCGCGACGTCATTGCCGTCCTCGCCGACGATGCGCAGTTTTGCCATCTCGCCGATCTTGCCGACCGAGCCCTTGTGGGTCAGCCATTCTGTGCCTGAGATGATGCACGAGCCCTGCCGCTCGGTGCCGCCATAGAGCTCCCAGATGCGCTCGGGTCCGAGCCAGGCGATCCAGTTCTCCTTCAGCCAGGGCGGCATCGGTGCTGCCATGTGGAACACGGTCTGAAGGCTCGACACATCGTAGGCGTTGCGCACGCTCTCCGGCAGCGCCCAGATCCGATGCATCATGGTCGGCACGAAATTGACCCATTGCACGCGCTCGCGCGCGATCTGCCGCAGGGTCTCTTCGGCGTCGAACTTGGTCAGACCCGTGAGCTTGCCGCCGGTGAACAACGCGTAATGCGACACGATGAACGGCGCATTGTGGTAGAGCGGACCGGGATTGAGCAGCGAGACGCCGAACGGAATATTGAGCGGCGGGGCGGCGACGGTGTCGGTCACCGCCGGATGATGATCGAGGATCACTTTGGGGCGGCCGGTCGAGCCGCCTGAGGTCATCGCCTTCCAGTAGCGTGCCACCGGAGGATTGAGCGGCTCGTCCGAAAACCCTTGCGGCACGAAATCGGCAGGCAGTCGGTTCGGCGCGTTCCAGTCGGCCTCGCCGCCAACCACGAGCGCCGGCTTGAGGATGTCGAGCACCGCGGCGGCCTCGCCGCGCGGCAGCCGCCATGACAGCGAGGTCGGCGTCGCCCCGCACTTCCACACCGCAAAGGACGTCTCGAAGAACGCGTTGCCGTTGGGCAAGCCGATCGCGACGAAATCACCGGGCTTGACGCCCTTCGCGGCGAACGCTCGCGCCCGCCGGTTGGCACCGCGTTCGAGCTGATCCCATGTCAGCGTATCCTGCCCATGCTGGACGGCGATCGTGCCTTGCGGTTTGCGCTCAGCGTACCAGCGCGGCACGTCGGACAGGGGCAGCAGCATCAGGCGTTTCCACTTCGTCTTCTTGGCGGCGCCTCGGGGCGAGGCGCTCGCGCTGCGAAGTGTAACAGCCAGGGCTGGAGCTTCAAGGCGCCGGCGTCAGCGCTCCGCGCCGCAGCCCGGAATATCGAACAGGGCCGCGAGCCCGCATTTCGAGGTCAACATCTTGTCGCCGTCATGGCCGACGCCGGCGACATCCCAGACCCGGTGATTGGGCGTGCCGTGGTCGCGCTTGGCCATCGCGTCCACATAAGCGTGGCCGCGGGCGTAGCGATAGGGCCCTTGCGCCTCGGCCATGCAGCTCTTGTCCAGCGCAGAATGTTTCGGATTGGTGTCGAGCGTGCCGAGCAGGTAGATCACCTCGCGCTCGACATAGCGCTGCTCCAGCCCCGCAGGTGCCGCGTCCGCGAGATAAGGCGGACGCTCGCCCATGCCGTATTTCCAATTGTCGTAGCCCGGACAGGACGCGGCAATCGCGGGCAAGGGCCGCTCGGGGGTGAAATAGGCATAAGACGAGGGATTGGCGACGACGTAGCGGATGTCGATGTGCTGGCGCAACAAGGCCGCTTCGCCCTTGCCGGCGATGGCATAGCGCTGCACGACCTGGCCGCCGCCTGAATGGCCGGCGACCACGACCTGCTTCAGGTTCGGGAAGATGCGCCGGTCGGCAAGTTTTGCGAGGATCGCATCGAGCGCCTCGAACGAGGAGACCGGGTTGGGCGCGAGCGCGGCATCTCCACCTTCCCATCCCTCCAGCGACCAGCGCAGCGTGTCCTGCGGCAACTTGTGCGCTTCGATATCGATCTCCGCCAGAAATTGCGGCACGATCATCAGCGCAGCCTTGCCGTCGTCGCCGGCTGCGGCCTGCGCGTTGTTGGCCGAGATGTAATATTCGTCGGCGTTGCGCAGGCGACCATGCAGCACGATGATCGCGCGCAAGATCCCCGGCTGCGGCAACGACCAGTCGCGGGAGAGGTAGAGCGGCAGCATTCCGCGGCCGCCGACCGGGAGCCGCGCGTCGCCGACGGCCTTCACCGGCTTGCGGTTCGGCGCATCCTCATCCGCCGCGAAGGCGTGGCCGCAAATCAGCACCAAAGCGAGTGTGGCGAGACAGGCCAGCGCCCTCATGACGAATAGTCCCCTTCGAATTCAAACCGGTAAAATTCTAAACGCATCATGTGCCGCGCGGCTGTGACTCCCGCGCCACGTCAAGCAAAAAATGTCAGCATTGCAGCCATGAAATTCCCGGGTTCCACGGGTGACAAGCCGGCGATAAAGGGGCAAAAATCTGGCTCGACTCAGTTCGGGTTGAGTTTTCTAGGGAATGCTCTCGTAGAATGTCGATTGTGGTTGCATCGCGTCGTGCGGCGCTTCTCGTTGCCGCAGCAGGATTTTTTCTGCTGACGCCGTCGCATGCCCAGGCGCAATGGTGGAAGCGCGCCCCTGTCGACTTCGAGGAATGCGCCGACGCCGCCGAAAAGGCCGCAACCAAGGCCGAGAAGACTTCAGCGCTCGCCGACTGCAACGCCAAATTCGCCGGCCGGCGCAAGGCCAGCGGGGGCTATTCCTATTACGACTTCCTCCAGGACCGCACCTTCGACATCGCAGGTCCCAATCCGACGCCGGAAGAGCAGAGAAAAATCGACGAAGCCTACACCGCCTATCTCGCCAATCAGCGCCGCAGCAATGAAGCGGCGCAAGCCGCCGCGCGCCAGCAGCGCGAGCAGCAGGAACAACAGGCGCAGCAGCTCCAGCAAGTCGCGCTGCGCACCGACGTCGAGCGCGTGCCAGTTCCGGTCGAGCGGCCGAAGGTGCAGCAGACCGTCGGCCAGCGAAAGGGTGCGCCCTGCACCAAGGGCTCGTTCTCCTGCGAATGGCCGCGGCTGTCGGAAGGGTTGAACGATCTGAAGAAGCTGTTCAACCCGACGCCGGGCAAGCCGGCGAAGAAGGGGTAGCCACAGCCGTCATTGCGAGCGCAGCGAAGCAATCCAGAGTCTTTCCGCGGAGGGATTCTGGATTGCTTCGCTGCGCTCGCAAT
>NZ_JBXAPO010000015.1:0-185244 GCF_058804065.1 Bradyrhizobium sp. GW821-FHT13H05
AAGCAGGTTCCTGGCGAGAGGATGACGCAAAAAGGGATTGACTAACTGAGGCCCGTTACAGAAGCCCGGATGGAGCGCAGCGTAATCCGGGATTCGGGCCGCCATTGACGCTGCCCCGGATTACGCTTCGCTCCATCCGGGCTACACCCCATCAGTCGCATCGAAAGATGTTCTTGCGGATCGTGCCGTGGACGCCCCAATTGGCGTCGACGACCTGGGTGACGCCGAAATCGGCGCCGACCGACAGCAGCGAGATCGCCTCGTCCTCGCTGAGGCCATGCACGGTCATCAGGAACCGGCGGAGTTTTCTGAACGCATCGCGCATCGCCCGGTCGAGACTGCTATGATTGGCAATCTCGGTTTGCGCGTCGGCGCCGAGGGCGGCGAGATAGTTCGGATAGGTGAAGCCGTAGAACGACCAGGCCTGATCGGTCTCGAGCATGGGATGGTCGAGACCTTCGAGATTGGTGCCGGCGAGGTCGGCCTTCTTGTGCAGGATGAATTCGAAGTCGCCGGTCAGCGAGGTCTCGATCGCGGTGCCACCGAGCTCGCTGTCGCCCTGGGCGGCATGGGGATCGCCGACGGAGAAAAAGCCGCCGGGGACCGCGACCGGATAGAACATCCGCGCGCCCTTGCCGATGCGCCAGTCGTCGATGTTGCCGCCGGTATAGCTCGGCGGGATCGAGCTGACGAAGTCGGCTTCCGACGGCGCGAGGCCCATGGTGCCGAAATGCAGACGCGCAGGCACCTTCACGCTCGCCAGGATGTTCTCGCGCTTCTTGATCGTCGCGTGGTCCACGCGCACGCCAGGATAGTCGATCATTGCGTGCACGATGCCATCGGGGTCGGTCTGCGGTGTCCAGACGTAGTTGTAGACCGCTTTCGCATAAGGCTCGCCCGAGGTGTCGAGCTCGAAGATGGTGACGACCTCGCGCGGCTTCGGCTCCTCGATCAGGTCGTGATAGTGAAAGCCCCAATTGGCCGCGACGTTGGAGCCGAAGCAGCGGCCGGCGTGACAGGCGCTGCAGCTCGGCCGCGGCCTGATATCGAGAATGCGCACTTCGAGGATGTCACCGGGCTCGGCGCCTTCGATCGCCACCGGACCGGTGAGCAGATGCACGCCGATCCCCTCGCCTGCGCCGCGGATGAACGGGCCTTCCGTTGGGCCCGAGCCGCGGCGCGCGACGGCTTTGTGCTCACGGGTCCACTGGAACACGCTTTCGGCGCCGGGATCGCCGGCGATCATCCGCTCGTAGTCATCGTTGGCGTGATGGGTCAGCGTCTCGATGGTGGCGCGATCGCCGGAGCGCAGTGTCAGGGCCGGCGCGACCACCTTGGAGAAATAGCCCCAGTGGACGGATTTCGGCGAAACCGGCAGCGTAAAATGCTTCATGACGTGGTCTCTTCTAACTTGGCCTCATCAGGGAACGCGGTCTGAACGTTGTGGATACGGCCCTCATCGCACCGCCTCCGGAGTCTTGTCGGCTTCCATCACGCTGAGGAAACGTGCCGTCAGCGGATTGCGGGGATTGGTGAGCACCTCGTGCGCCGGCCCTTCCTCGATGATCGTGCCGCCGCTCAGGAAAGCGACGCGGTCGGCGACCTCGTCGGCGAAGCGGATCTGGTGCGTCGAGATGATCATGGTGAGGCCGTCGTCGATGGCAAGGCGACGGATCACCTCCAGCACCTCGTTGACGAGTTCGGGATCGAGCGCCGAGGTCGGCTCGTCCAGCAGCAGCACGCTCGGGTTCGGCGCCAGCGCGCGGGCGATGGCGACACGCTGCTGCTGGCCGCCGGAGAGATGCCGCGGCAGCGCGTCGGCGCGATGCGTCAGGCCGACGCGCTCCAGGAGTTCGGCCGCACGGCGGTCGGCATCGATGCGGGTCATGCCGTGGACCCAGCGCAAGGGACCGGCGATGTTTTCCTTGGCCGAGAGATGGGCGAACAGGTTGAATTGCTGGAACACCATGCCGACGCCGACGGTCGCCCGTTCGTTGGCGAGGTCGCGTGGCGACAACGGCTTGCCGTTCTCGTCGAAACCGAGACGGCGGCCGCCGACGCGCACGGTGCCTCCATCCCAGCTTTCGAGATGGTTGATGCAGCGAAGCAGCGTGCTCTTGCCGGAGCCGCTGGGTCCGAGCAGCGCCACCACCTCGCCGACGCGCACGGTGAGATCGAGGCCGCCGAGCACCTTCTGCGCGCCGTAGCTCTTGGAGAGATCCTTGGTCTCGACCGCGATGTTGTTGCGCGCGATGGTCACGGCGCGTCGGGTGCGTTCCTCGCGCGTCAAGGCCAGCGGCGGCGTGTCGGTGAGCTCTGCCTGTGCGGGCTCGGGATCGGCGACAATCGCCTCCGCAAGCTCCAGCTTGGTGCCGAGATCGACGCGGCGCCAGGGCAGATAGTCAGCAAGCTTGCGCTCCCGCCCCTTGGCGCGGTCGAGATCGAGCAGCCATTCGACGAATAGCTGGATGACGCTGATGGCGAAGGTCAGCACGAGATAAAGCAGACCCGAGGCGAAGAAGATCGAGAAGAAATCGAAGGTCGACGACGCCAGTTGCGTCGAACGCAGTGTCAGCTCCTGAACCGCGACGACGGAAGCGAGCGATGAGTTCTTCAGCGCGCTCACAGCCTCGTTGCCGAAGGCCGGGATCATGGTGCGGATCGCCTGCGGCGCGATCACCCGCCACATCAGGATCCGGGGCGTCATGCCGAGCGCCTGGCCGGCCGTCACCTGCCCGCGATCGACGCCAAGCACGCCGGCGCGCAGCATCTCGGCGATGAACGGCGCCTCGTTGCAGGCGAGCGCGAGACCGGCCGCCAGCACCGCCGGCAGCTTGATGCCGATATGCGGCAACGCATCGTAGGCGAACACCATCTGAAGGATCAGCGGCGTGCCGCGGAAGATCACGGTATAGGCCCTGGCGATTGCCGCCAGCAGCCAGAAGCGCGAGAGCTGCATGCCAGCAAGGATCAATCCGAGGATCAATCCGCCGCCGAGCCCGAGGGCAGTCACCTCGAGGGTGAGCTCGATGCCCTCGAGCAGATACGGCATGCTCAGGTAGTGGAGGAACAGCGACATCAGTCTGCCGTCATCAGAGCGTGATCAGGTTTTTTGCCGAAGGCGGGCGAACTGGAGATGGGCCACCTCTCCCGTAGGGAGAGCTCGGATCGCATCGTCAGATGCGATCCGGGTGAGAGGTTACGCTGCAGCGAGCTTGCCGCCCCCCTCACCCGGCGCTTCGCGCCGACCTCTCCCCGACGGGGAGAGGTAAACCCTAATCGGCCGTCAGGATGTCCGGCTCCTTGAAGTTGTTCACGTCGAGCCCGTGCTTCTTCAGAAGCTCCATATGCGTGCCGGCCTTCTGCACCTCGATCAGCGCGGCGAGCACGGCATCGCGGAATTTCGGCTTGTCCTTGGGAACGGCGATGCCGACCGAATACGGGATCGTCACCGCGATCGCCTTCTCCAGCTTGTCCGGATAGGCTTTCACCGCGCTATCGACGGTGTTGACGTCGTTGACATAGGTGTCGGCGCGGCCGGCGAGGATCGCCTGGATGCAGTTGGCGTTGTTGTCGTAGAGCTGCACGGTCGGCTCGGGCTTGCCCGCCTTCTTGCATTCCGGCACCAGGGCCTGGATCAGGGGCACCTCGACATAACCGGTGTTTTCGGCGGCAGCAGCACCACACATCGACATGTTGATGCCGTTGATGCCCTTCGGATTGCCCTTGGCGACCAGCACGCCGTCGAACACCTTCGAGTAGGTGATGAAGTCGGCAGCCTTGGCGCGCTCCTTGGTGGCGTAGATGTCGGAGATCACGATGTCGGCCTGGCCCGCGGCCAGCGTGGTGAGGAGCGCCGCGAACGTCACGGGCTTGTAGGTCAGCTTGAAGCCGAGGCATTCGCCGATGGCTTCGCCGAGATCGATGTCGAAGCCGATATATTTGCTGGGATCCTTGGGATCGATGGTCTCATAGCCCGGCGTGTGCGGGTTGATGGCGTTGACGAGCGTCTTGCCCTTCCAGTCCGGATATTTTTCCTGGAGCGCGGCGCAGGCGGCCGGTGCTGCGGCCTGCGCGCTCAGCGGTGCGGCGGCAACGAGACCGAGAACGATGGTGCCGCCGAGCGCGAGCTTGCGCCATGGCAATGATGCGCGTGCGATCCCCCACGGCGCGTTCCGCCGTACTTGGGGCAATACCCGTGTCTCCATCTCCAGCTCCTTCGAATTGTCATGGCAATGGCCATGTTCCAGATCTCGGGAGCGAGCCTAGGTGGAGTGTGCGAGGGAAAGCTTGTCCGCGGGCGTACAAAAAATTGGACGGAGGGGGCCCGCGATTTGGGCAAGCAGCTGCACAAAAACTGTTCGCAGGCACCAAGCGCCGCCGGTATGGGATTCCGAATTCGGGAGAACCAAATCATCCAGGAGAGCACAGTAATGTGCGCAATCCGGACTCATCCGGTGAGGCTATTTGACAGGAATATGACGTTTTCTGACGGAGATGCGGCGCTGGACAGGTGTATCTGCGGACAGAATCCACAGCACATCACTGCCCTCCACAGCCTGTCCGCAGCATATCCACAGGGTGACTATGTCGGATTCGCGAGCCCGCACGAGCCACTTGCTGCGCACAAATTCACAGGGCCGGTATGTCAGCCGCCGGCCTGATCGAACACGGTGCGGCAAGCCTCGCTCAAGCTTGACCGGTTACGGCGCAAGCAGGCCGTGATGGCGCGGACATTTGGGATCTCGCCGGCGCAGAGCCGGTAGACGTCGGGGGTGCAGGCCCGGCGTTGCTCGGGCGTTCCCTGCTGCGCATGGGCGGCCGAGGCAAACAGCGTCAGGAACAGCCCGACCGTCGAGGCGCGACGCGCCCGGCTTTTCACACCCGCAAACCGCAAGAACCTCGCCTTCATGACCGCTCTCCCGTTCTGCCCTGCCTGCCGCCGGCCTGCATTGGCCGGTGTGCGAAGGGGTAGGAGAAATAAACCGCTGAGAATGTGATCTCTTTCACACTGGCGGCCGGCCAGGGGCGACTAGGGTTCCACGGGGACTTTTAGAAATCGCTAACCATACGGAACCCGATCGCCGGATCGTTAAAATCCGAACGATCGGTTCAATCGGGTAACAAACCGGCTTTGCGACATTGCACCATCCGCGTTGTGCGAGGGTGTGATGAGCGAAGCCGAATTCAACTTGCTGCTGGATGCCGTCCAGGACGCCATGGTCCAAGACGATCTGGCGTTCGCGTCGGAGGAGGAATTCGTGCCCCGCTCGTGGTCGTACGCCGCAACGCCCAAAGCCGCCAACGACAATGAGGGCGCCTGGCCCTTGCTGCCGTTTCCCGACGGCTGGTACGCGGCCTGCTGAGGCCTCTTTCAACGTAACCCGATGCGCCCGCTCTCGCGGGCGTTTTGCTACTGGCCATGCGCCGGACCGGCGCGGCCCCGATCAGGTCTTGACGCGCTCCTCGCCATCCTGCGGCGCCCGATCGGGTGCAGCCGGCGGAAAGATGCTGTCATAGATCGCGCGCGCCTCACGAATGAGACGAGCCCGCTCCAGCTCGGATTTCGGGACGAATTGGACGACGTCGCTCACGTGCTCTCCAGCTCCAGGGGTTCGTGACGCATCACTTCGCAGATGCGAAGTCTATGCCATCGGGCCTGAATCGCTGGTTTCCGCCAAGCCCCGGGCAAACCCGGTGGCAGCGTCCCGCCTCACCTTGGCAGCCGGCGGCAAGCGGTCCCGCTGGAACCCGCGCTGAAATCAAAATTAGGCTGAAAGATCAGAGTGTTGTGATGGAGGCCACGTCGGGACTCGAACCCGAGTAAACGGTTTTGCAGACCGGCGCGTAACCACTCCGCCACGTGGCCCCAACGAGGGCGGAGCAATATAGGGGATCAAGGGTTTAGGCAACCCCGAGCGAGTGGCTACGCCTTCGCACCCCCGAGATACCGGCCGAGAATCTCGTCGGTCGTGCCGGCCCCGGTGATCCGCCCCTCCTCCAGCAGGATCGCGCGGTTGCAAGTGCTCTTGATCAGATCGACGTCGTGCGAGGCCAGCACCAGAATGCCGGCGCGGGTGACGATCTCGTCGAGCCGCTGCCGCGCCTTCTTGCGGAACTGCTGGTCGCCGACGCCGATCCATTCGTCGAGCAGCACGATCTCGCCCTCGACCGCGGTTGCGACCGCGAAGATCAGGCGCAGCATCATGCCGCTGGAATAGGTCCGCAGCGGCAGGTCGAGCCGGTCGCCGAGCTCGGTGAACTCGGCGATCTCCGCACGCCGTGCGTCGATCTCGGCGCGCCGCGCGCCGATCACCAGCCCGCGCCGTATGATGTTCTCGTAGCCGGTGGCTTCCTCGTCGAAGCCGGCGGAGAGGTCGAATAGCGACAGGCAGCGGCCCTCGACATCCACGCTCCCCGCGGTCGGATGGTAGATGCCGGCGAGAACCCGCAGCAGTGTGGTCTTGCCGGCGCCGTTGGCGCCGATGATGGCGAGGCGGTCGCCGCCCCGGATGTCGAGGTTGACGTCGTTGAGCGCAGTGACGATGTGCGGAACCGCCGCCTTGCGACGCAGCGTCACCGCGCTGACGAACCGGCTGCGCAGCGAGCGGTCGCGGAACGACAGCACCGGAAACGTCACCGACACGTTGCGAAGCAGGATGTGGGCAGCAAGGCTCATACCTGCCTCACAGCCAATACGCCACGCGGTGGCGATAGCGCGCGTAGCTGTAGAGGGCGATCACGGCCACGATGGCTGCGTAGATCATCCCGAGCAACCATTGCTCCGGATCGGTCGGCTGCGACAGCAGCGGCCGGCGCACGAGATCGAGCAAGGTGGCGAACGGATTGGCGCGGATCAGCCACTGGAACGCAGTGCCGCGCACGGTGTCCTCGGTCCAGATGATCGGCGTCAGGAAGAAGACGAATTGCAGGCCGCTGACGATCGCCGACCCGATGTCGCGAAAGCGCGCGCAGAGCATGCCGAGCGCGACCGAGCCGCCGAGGAGAACGACGAGCAGGATGGCAAAACCGGGCACCACGAGCAGCATGGTCCAGTGCAGCGGCCACGGCATCACGACGTAGAGCAGGACCACGATCACCAGATGATGCGCGAAGATGAGGACGTTGCGCGCGATCATCTGGAGGACATGCACGACCAGCGGCGCCGGCACGGCCTTGATCAGGTGAGCGGAGGTCACGAAGATGCTGGAGCCCTCCTGGAGCGTGGTGGCGATCAGGGTCCAGACGATCAGGCCGACGGCGAACAGCGGCAGAAAGGCGGCAATGTCCTGCTTGAACAGGGTCGCATAGACCGTGCCGACGCTGGCGATTGTCGCGGCCAGCGTCAGCGTGATCCAGAGCGGGCCGATCACGGTACGCCGGTAGCGCAGCGAAATGTCCATCAGCGCGAGCGTGCCCCACCGATCGAACCGCGTTGCCTGTGTCAGGATTTCCTTCGTCGCGAGCTGAATACGCCTGCCCCCTTGGCTTCCCGGATTTGCGAGGATGGTACAGATAGCAGATGGCCAAGTGTTGGCCGAGCGTCTCTATCTGCCCACTCCTCGCGGGGCAATCAACCGTACGGGCGATGTGAGCTGAAGTCAGGCTCGCTTGCCCCGCCGGACACCGCGCCGGCGGTCCTTCACCGGCGGCTTCGGAGCCAGTTCCGGCATCTCGGCCTGGACCTCGCGATAGCGTGTTAACATCCGTTCAAAACTGGCATTCAGCGTCTCGGCGATATCGGGGCGCTTCTCCAGGCCAGCCAGGGTTATCGCGGCGGCCTCGATGGTCGAGAGCCCGTCCTTGCGCGGCTCCTTGCGCAGGCGCCCGTAGCGCGAGGGCTGGGCCGGGTTGAGGATGACGCGCTGGCATTTCAGCATCCAGGGATTGCGCCACCACAGCGCCTTGGCCTGGCTCCAGGTGCCGTCGAGCAGCACCACACCTTCGAGCTTGCCGAGGATGGAGCGCTGGTTGTCCGCGATCTCACCCTTGCGGGTCAGCGCCAGGATTTCGCCCTCGGCCTCGAGATCGGCCGCGCGTGCCGAGCCGAGATAGAGCACGGCCCAGCGTGCGGCATTCTCGATATGCTGCCCCAGCGCCTTGGACAGGCTCGGCCAGGACAGGCCGACCCGCACCGTGGCCTTGGCGAAATGCTGCGCCGTCAGCCGCGCGGTGCCGAGCCCTTTGTCCTGCTCCTGCGGATGCTGGAGGATCAGCAGCGAGAGGCGATTTTCAATCGGCGTGACGCTGTCGCAGATGCAGAGCGGCATCGGCTTCTGGCAGTGCGGGCATTCGGGGATCGGCTCCGGCGCGGCGGCCGTGGTCTCGGGCGGGTTTGACATGATCGCCGCTATACGCTCCGCGCGGCACTTCAACAACCTATTCCGCCGGCGCGGGCAGCGGGCGCGGCTCGGATCGGCGCCGCAGGCGGTCGATCAAGAGGTAAATCACCGGCGTGGTGTAGAGCGTCAGGATCTGCGAGACGAACAGGCCGCCAATGATGGTGATGCCGAGCGGACGGCGCAGCTCCGTGCCGGGACCGGTCGCGACCACCAGCGGAATGCCCGCGAACAGCGCGGCCATCGTCGTCATCAGGATGGGGCGGAAACGCGCCTGGCAGGCCTCGAAGATCGCCTCCGCCGAGGACAGGCCGCGCTGGCGCTCGGCGTCGAGTGCGAAGTCCACCATCATGATGCCGTTCTTCTTGACGATGCCGATCAGCAGGATGATGCCGACGAAGGCGATCACCGTCAGCGGCGTGTTGGTCACCTGCAAGGCAAGCAGCGCGCCGAGGCCGGCCGAGGGCAGCGTCGAGATGATCGTGAGCGGATGGGCGAGGCTCTCATAGAGCACGCCGAGCACGATATACATCGCCACCAGCGCACCAAGAATCAGCAGCGGCTGGCGGCCGCTGGTTTTGGCGAAATCACCGGCATTGCCGTCAAAGCTGCCGCGGATACCTTCGGGCATGTGCAGCTCCTCGACCGCGCGCTGGACGTTTTGCGTGGCAGTCTGGAGCGGCACGTCCGGCAGCAGGTTGAACGACACCGTGGTCGAAGGGAATGACTGCGAATGATAGACCGCGAGCGCGGCAAGGCCGCGCGTCGCGCGCACCACGGCCGACAGCGGTACCTGCGCGTCGCCTGCGCCGGCGACATAGATGCGTTCGAGATTGGAGGGATCGACCTGGAATTTCGGGTCGATCTCCAGCACGGTCATGTACTGGTTGCGCTGGGTGTAGATGATCGCGATCTGCCGCTGCGAGAATGCGTTGTTCAGCGCATTGTCGATGTCCTGAACGCGGACGCCGAGCGCCGAGGCCTTCTGGCGGTCGATGGACAAGGTCAGCTGAAGTCCGCCGGGATCGCGGTCGCTGGAAATGTCGGTGATGCCCTCGACGCTCTCCATGCGCTTGGCCACGATCGGCGCCCATTGCTGCAACAGACCGAGATCGGTCGAGGAGAGCGTGTACTGGTAGTCGGAATCGCTCTGCCGTCCGCCGGCACGCACGTCCTGGGCGGCAAACATGAACAGGCGGATGCCGGGCACCGGGAACAGCGCGCGCCTGAGACGGTCGATCACGACCTGTGTCGAGACGTGGTCGCGTTCCTCCGGCGGCTTCAGGCTGATGAACATGGTGCCGCGGTTCGAGGTCGCAGCTCCGGGCCCCCCTCCGCCGCTGCCGACGGTCGAGCCGATCCCGGCCACGGCCGGATCCTGCATCACGATGTCGGCGAGCCGCTGCTGGAGAGCCAGCATCGACTGGAACGAGATATCGGCCGAAGCGCGTGTCGCACCGATGACGAAGCCGGAATCGTCGGTCGGGAAATAGCCCTTGGGGACCTTGATGTAGAGCGTCACCGTCAGGCCGATGGTAGCGAAGAACACCAGCAGCGTCAGCAGCGGGAATTCCAGAACCGTCCGCAAGGTGCGGGCGTAGAAGGTGACGATACGCGACAGCGAGCCTTCAATGACGCGATCGAACAGTGTCGCCGTGCCTGAGGTGGTCTGCCGGATGTAATGGGCGCAGATCATCGGCGTCACCGTAAGCGACACCAGCGTCGAGACCACGATCGCGAAAGTGAGCGTTAGCGAAAACTCCCGCAGCAGCCGGCCGACGATGCCGTCCATGAAGATGAGCGGCGTGAAGGCCGCGATCAGCGACAGGCTGATCGAGACCACGGTGAAGCCGATCTGCCGGGCGCCTTCCAGCGCCGCCTGCATCGGCCGCATGCCGTGCTCGAGATTGCGGTACATGTTCTCGATCATGACGATGGCGTCGTCGACCACGAAGCCGACCGAGATCGCCAGCGCCATCAGCGAGAGATTGTCGATCGAGAAGCCCGCGACCCACATGCCGGCACAGGTGCCGGCCAGCGCCAGCGGCACCGAGATGCCGGCAGCAATCGTCGGGGTGAGCCGGCGCAGGAACACAAACACGACGACCATCACGAGGATCGCCGTCGCAAGCAGCGTCCATTGCATGTCCAGGACGCTGGCGCGGATGGTGCTGGTGCGATCGACCAGGGTGGAGATATCAACCCCGGCCGGGATCCATTGCTTCAGGTCCGGGATCAGCGCCTTGACCCTGTCGACGGTGTCGATGACGTTGGCATCGCCCTGCTTGGTGATCTGGATCAGCACCGCCGGCTGCTTGTTGAACCAGGCGATCGAGCGGGCATTGCGGACGGAGTCCTCGATATCGGCGACGTCGGACAGCCGCACGAAATTACCGTTCGAGCTCTTGATGACGACGTCGCGGAACTCTTTCGCCGTACGCATCTGCTTGTTCAGCGACAGCGTCTCGCTCTGGCGCTCGCCATTGAAGATGCCGACCGGGCCGAGCGGGTTGGCGTTGATGATCGCGGTCCGGACGTCGTCGGTGGCGATACCGGCGTTCGACAGCGCCACGGGGTTGAGCTGAATCCGTACTGCCGGCTGATCGGCGCCGCTCACCGTCACGTCGCCAACACCAGGCACCTGTGAAATGCGCTGGGCCAGGACAGTATCGGCGACGTCGTAAATGGCGCTTGCGGACAGTGTCTTCGAGGTCAGCGCCAGGACGAAGACGGGTGCGCCGGCCGAATTGGCCTTGCGGAAGCGCGGCAGCGTCGGCAGGTCGCTCGGCAGATCGACCAGCGAGGCGTTGATCGCCGCCTGCACGTCGCGCGCGGCCTTGTCAATGTTGCGGCCGATGTCGAACTGAAGCTGGATGTTGGAGACGCCGAGCGAGCTCGTCGAGGTGATCTGATTGATGCCCGAGATCTCGCCGAGCCGCCGCTCCAGCGGCGAGGCCACGGTCGCGGCCATCACGGACGGATCTGCGCCCGGCCGGCTCGCGGAGACGAAGATGGCGGGGAAGTCGACGTTCGGGACCGAGGCGACGGGGAGGAACTCGTAGGCGACGCCACCCAGCAGGAACAACCCGATCGACAGCAGCGTGGTCGCGACCGGGCGGCGGATGAAGGGCTCCGAGATCGATGCCATCACTGCATCCCCTCGGTGGCGCCGGCGACCGGCGGGCCGCCGGATTCGGCCGGGGGCAGCGCCTGCTCGAGGCGGCGGTTGATGCGGTCGAGCGCGAGGTAGATCACGGGCGTGGTGTAGAGCGTCAAAAGCTGGCTCAGCAACAAGCCGCCGATGATGGAGATGCCGAGCGGAAAGCGCAGCTCAGCGCCGGTGCCGCTCTCGATCGCCAGCGGCAGCGCGCCGAACAGCGCTGCCAGCGTCGTCATCATGATCGGGCGAAAGCGCAACAGGCACGCCTGCACGATCGCCTCCTGCGGTGACATGCCCTGCCCGCGCTCGGCCTCGAGCGCGAAGTCGATCATCATGATCGCGTTCTTCTTGACGATGCCCATCAACAGAATGATGCCGATCAGGCCGATCACCGAGAGGTCCTGCCCGCACAGCATCAGCGCCAGGATCGCCCCGACGCCGGCCGAGGGCAGCGTCGAGAGGATCGTGATCGGGTGGATGTAGCTCTCATACAGCACACCGAGCACGATGTAGATCGTGATCACCGCGGCGAGCAGCAGCCATGGCTGTCCCGCGAGCGCCTTGGCGAATTCGGCGGCGTCGCCGGCATAAACGCCCACGATGCTGTTGGGCATTTCGATCCGGGTCTCGATCGTCTTCACGGCTTCGACGGCATCGCCGAGCGCCGCGCCCGGCGCGAGGTTGAAGCTCAGCGAGATCGCCGGGAATTGCGCCTGATGCGAGATCGCCAGCGGCGCCGTGGTGCGCTTCAGCGTCGCCACGGCCGAGAGCGGGACCTGGGCGTTGGGCGCGCCGACGGTGGCGCTGGCGGCGCCTGGCAGATAGAGCTTTGACAGGACCGACGGATCTCGCTGGTACATCGGCAGCGCCTCCAGCACCACGCGGTACTGGTTGGCTTGGCCATAGATGGTCGAGATCTGGCGCTGAGCGAAGGCGTCGTTCAACGTGTCGGTAATGCCCTGCAGGCTCACGCCGAGCTGGCCCGCGCGAGTGCGGTCTACATCGAGCTGCGCCCGCAGGCCGCCTTCCTGCGCCTCCGAGGAGACGTCGCGGAACAGCGGATCGCGGCGCATCTCCGCAACCAGCTTGCGCGCCCATTCCGACACCAGAGCCGCGTCGGTGCCGGTCAGCGTGTACTGATATTGCGAGCGGCTCGACTGGGTCGAGATCTGCACATCCTGCACCGGCTGGAAATAGACGGTCATGCCGGGGATGCCCGCCACCCTCTCCTTCAGACGGGTCACGACCACGCTGACATCGTCGCGCCGCTCGCCGCGCGGCTTGAGCGTCATGACGAGACGGCCGACATTGGTGGTCGGGTTGACCGAGCCCGCACCGATCACCGAGACGACGCCGGTCACGTCAGGATCGGCCTTGATGGCGTCGGCGGCCTCGGCCTGCCGCTTCTGCATCTCCGCGAACGACACATCCGCCCCCGCCTCCGTCACGGCCGTGATCGAGGCCGTGTCCTGAAGCGGCAAGAAGCCCTTTGGCGCGACGACATAGAGCACCAGGGTTGCAATCAGCGTGGCGAAGGTCACGGCCAACGTGAGGCGCTGGTGCTGCAGGACCACGAGCAGCGTTCGGTGGTAGGCCTCGACGGTACGGTCGATGAAGCGGCTGACCGCGGCCAGCCCCGGCACCGCCAGCTCCTCATGCGCGTGCTTGAGCAGCCGCGAGCACATCATCGGCGTCAGCGTCAGCGAGACCACGGCCGAGGTCACGACCGCGATCGTCAGCGTCAGCGCGAATTCGCGGAACATGCGCCCGACCAGGCCCGACATGAACAGCAGCGGGATGAAGACGGCGATCAGCGACACCGTCAGCGAGATCACGGTGAAGCCGATTTCGCTGGCGCCCTTCAGCGAAGCTTCCATCGGGCCGTCACCGTTCTCCATGTGGCGGACGATGTTCTCGATCATCACGATGGCGTCGTCGACGACGAAGCCGGTACCGATTGTCAGCGCCATCAGCGACAGATTGTCGAGGCTGAAGCCGGCAAAATACATGATGCCGAAGCTGGTGATCAGCGACAGCGGCAGCGCCACGCCGGCGATCAGCGTGGCCCTGAGCGAGCGCAGGAACAGCAGCACCACCAACGTCACCAGCACGACGCTGAGGATCAGCGTGAACTGCACGTCGCGCACCGAGGCGCGGATGGTGACGGTGCGATCGGACACGATGGTGAGGTTCACGCCGGCCGGGATCGCGCGCTGGACCTTCGGGATCTCGGCGCGGATCTGGCTGACGACGTCGATGACGTTGGCGCCGGGTTGGCGCTGGATGTCGATGATGACGGCCGGCGAGCCCTGGTACCAGCCGCCGGTGCGGTCGTTCTCAAGGCCGTCGACGATCTGCGCGACGTCGGCGATCGTAACAGGCGAGCCGTTGCGGTAGGCGATGATGATGGGCTTATAGGCGTCGGCGGCGGCGATCTGGTCGTTGGCGGCGATGATGTAGGATTGCTGCGCGCCGTCGAGCGAGCCCTTTGGCCCGGAGACGTTGGCGTTGGAGATCGCGGCGCGCAAATCCTCCATGGCGATGCCGTAGGCGGCCAGGCGCGCGAGGTCGGCCTGGATGCGCACGGCCGGCTTCAGCCCGCCCAGCACGGAGACGCGCCCGACCCCGGAGATCTGGCTCAAACGTTGCGCCAAAAGCGTGTCGGCGATGTCGCTCATCGCCCGCAGCGAGATCGTGTCCGAACGCAGCGCCAGCGTCATGACTGGCGCATCCGCCGGGTTCACCTTGGCGTAGGTCGGCGGATAAGGCAGCGTCTTGGGCAGCACACCGGCCGCCGCATTGATCGCAGCCTGGACATCCTGGGTGGCGCCGTCGATGTCGCGGTTGAGATCGAACTGGAGCGAGATCTGGCTGACGCCGAAAGAGCTCGTCGAGTTCATCGCCGTCAGCGACGGGATCTGGCCGAGCTGCCGCTCCAGCGGCGCGGTGATCAGCGAGGCGATCACGTCGGGGCTCGCCCCCGGCAGCTGCGTCGATACCTGCACGGTCGGGAAGTCGACCTGCGGCAAGGCCGAGACCGGCAGCGAGAAATAGCCGAGCGCGCCGCCGATCAGAAGCGCGATGCCGAGCAGCGAGGTCGCGATCGGGCGGCGGATGAAGGGTTCGGAAACACCCATGGGATGCGCCTGCCGCTTCAGGCGGCTGTTGTCGGGATCATGGCTGCTTGGCTCCACTTCCCGATGATTCAGTCCCCTGCGCCGGTGCCGGTCCGGTCTGGCCCTTCTGGTCGCCCTCGCTGCTCTTCCGCTTGGCGCGGAAATCGGCGTCCTTGCCTTGTCCGTCCTTCTTCTGGCCATCCGGCGCGCGGGTGCGCTTGCGCGGCGCGAGATCGGCCGACGGAGTCTGGTCGTCGCGGCCGACGATGACCTTGGAGCCGTCGGACAGATTGGCAAAGCCCGTGGTCACGACCCTGTCGTTCGCCGACAGGCCGCCAGCGATTACGGCGTCATGCTCGTTCTGCTGCGTCACCGTCACGGGCTTGGCCGAGACGACATTGTCTTCGCCGATGACGTAGCTGAAGGTCCCGATCGGGCCGCGTTGCACGGCCGATGTCGGCACCACCAGTGCCTGCATCAAGGTCTCGACCTTGAGGCGGACGTTGACGAACTGGCCGGGCCAGAGCTGGTAATTGGCGTTGGGGAATTCCGCCTTGAGCTTGAGCGTGCCGGTGGTCTGGTCGACCTGGTTGTCGATGCCGGTGAGCTTGCCGGTATCGATCACGGTGACGCCGTCATTGCCGAACACGTCGACCGCGAGCGAGCCCTTCGCCGCGGCTGCGTTGACACGCATGATCTGCTGCTGCGGCAGGCTGAACCACACTGCGATCGGCTGCAATTGCGTGATGACGACGAGGCCGGTGGTGTCGGAGGCGTGGATGATGTTGCCCTGGTCGACCTGACGCAGGCCGGTGCGCCCCGACAGCGGCGCCACGATCTTGGCGTAGCTCAGCGTCGCCGCCGCATTGTCGATCGCGGCCTGGTCGGCCTTGACCAGCGCCTCGGTCTGCGCCACCAGCGCGCGCTGGGTGTCGGCCTGCTGCTTGGAGCCGGCATTGGACGCCGCGAGCTGCTCGTAGCGCGCCAAATCGATGCGCTGGTTGGCGAGCTGGGCCTGGTCCTGCGCCTTCTTCGCGACCGCCTGATCATACGTTGCCTGATAGAGCGCAGGATCGATCTCGCCGACCACGTCGCCCTTCTTGACGTCCTGACCCTCGGTGAAGTTCACCGCGATCAGCTTGCCGTCGACCTGCGAGCGCACGGTCACGGTGTTGAGCGCGCGGATCGCGCCGACGCCGTCGAGATAGACCGGCACGTCCTGGATGCGGGGCGTCGCCGCCAGTACCGGCACCGGCAGATCGGGCCGCTGGTTGCGTCCGTTCGCCTGCTGCGGCTGCTGATGCCAGATGGTCCAGCCGAAATAGCCGAGCCCGCCGAGGATCGCGAGCGTGATCAGGGTCATGATGAAACCGCGGCCGCGCGACTTCTTCGCCGTCCCTTCTTTCACGCCCTGCTTCTTATCCGGCTTAAAGAGCATTGACCGGTTTCTCCATGCGCGGCTCCCAGCCGCCGCCGAGCGCCTGATACAGGCTAACGATGGCCAGAAGCCGTGCGAGTTGGGCCTGCGACAGCGCGTCTTCCGCCTGGAACAGGGTCAGTTGGGTGTTGAGCACGGTCACGATGTCGGCAGTGCCGGCGCGCAATTGCTGCTCGGAGAGATCGAAGGCGCGCCGCGAGGCGGTGAGGACGTCGCGCTGCAATTGCAGCTTGATCGTGGTTTGCTTGATCGAGAACAGCGCATTGTCGACGTCGGCAAAGGACTGAATGATGGTCTTGCGGTAGGTCTGCAGCAGCTCGTCCTGCCGCGCCTTGGCATATTCGAAATTGCCGAGGATCTTGCCGCCGTCGAAGATCGGCTGCGTCGCGCTGCCGACAAGCTGGAAGAACGCCGCATGCGGCTGGAACAGCGACACCAGCGCCGAGCTCTGATAGCCGCCATTGCCGGTGAGCTGGATGGTCGGAAAGAACTGCGCGCGGGCATTGCCGATATTGGCGGTGGCCGAGGCGAGCTGCGCCTCCTGCCGGCGGATGTCCGGCCGCTGCGTCAGCAGTTCGGATGGCAAGCCCGGCGTCACGCGCGGGATCGCGACCCGGTTCAGCGAGCCGCCGAGCAGGCGCACGCTCTCCGGCGGCCGTGACACCAGCACCGCGAGCGCGTTGGCATTCTGGTCGAGCGTCTGGCGCAGCGGCGGCACCAGGGCCTTCTGATTCGCCAGCACGCTCTCCTGCTGGGCGACGTCGAGATCGGTGCCGGTACCGGCCTTGCGGCGCTCCCTGACCGCATCGAGGATGCGCTGTGCGCTCGCGATGTTGCGCTGTGAGGTCCTGATGCGGTCCTGCGAGGCCAATACCTGGAAATAGGCGTTGGCGACGCTCGCCAGCGTCGTCAGCGCGACGGTGTCGCGATCGAAGCGGTTCGCATTCGCGGTCTCCTCCGCGGTCTGCAGCGCATCGCGGTTCTGGCCCCAGAAATCGAGCTGGTAGCTCGCACTCAGCGAGGCCTGGTAGTTGACGACCTCACGGCCGCCATTGGTCAGCCCCGAGGCGGAGGAACCGGAGGTGCGCGAATAGGTCTCCTGCCCGGTGCCGGACAGGCTCGGCAACAGCGCCGCGCCCGCCTGCCGCGCCTGGGCGTCAGCCTCGACGATGCGCGAGACCGCAGCGGCGATGTCGAGGTTGACGGTCTGTGCCTCCTCCATCAGCTGCGTCAGCTCCGACGAGCGGAAGCCGCGCCACCAATCCAGTGACGGCGGCGCATCGCCCTTGCCGGCGTATTTGTACTGTGTGGGAACATCGAGCGCGGGATCCGGAAGATCCTGCGTCAGCACGCACGCGCCCGAACCGGCAGCAAGGCACAGCACTGCAACCCAGCGCGCCGCACGGCGCGCCCGGGATGCAGACCCCAAAGACCGCCGTATGGCGATCGCCGGAACATGCTGTGTCACATCCACCCCCTGCCGGGCAGATCAAGCCGCCACCGCGCAGCCGGCTTAACCGATTCGCAGGCAGACAGTCGGGGGGCTTTTGGTAACTCGTTCACAGGTGATGCTTTCTGCGGAACCCTAGGCTTCATACTAGCCGGGCGCGGAACAGCGGGACAGTCCCGCAGCTGCGAGATGGTTGCCCGAACTCACTGATATCAACACGAAGAAAATACGAAATCGTCTTGTGTTGCAGTGCTTTCTCATGTTCTCCAGGGCGCGCCGAGCGCGTTCAAGCTTACCAAGATTTCATGTGATATTGCAGCAACACCGGCGTCGAAGCCATCGAGGGCGGGCGCGCCGACCTGTAAACGGGCTCCACCCCGGTCCGGAAGCGATTTGCACGCGACGCCGTCGCTGCTAGGAAGGTTCCGAGTTCGAAGGGCCCGGGATGCGGATTGCGATCATCGGAGCCGGGATTGCCGGCAATTCTGCCGCGTGGGCCCTGAGCGCTCATCACGACGTAACAGTTTACGAGCGAGAGCGCAGGCCCGGAGGGCACAGCCATACGGTCACAGTCGACTATGAAGGCGTCTCGGTCTCGGTCGACATCGGGTTCATCATCTACAACGAGGTGAATTATCCCGAGTTCACGACACTGCTTCGCCTGCTCGATGTCCAGACTGAGCCGGCCTCCATGACCTTTGCCGTCTCCACCGGCAATCTCGAATGGCGAGGTGGCGGCAGCACCTGGCCGCAGATGCTCGCGGGCTTGTTCGTTCAGCCGAAGAACCTGTTCTCGCTGTCCTTCCTGCGCATGTTGCGGGACGTCGTCCGCTTCAACGGACAATGTATCGATGATCTCGCTGCGGGGCGGCTTCGCGACCTCTCGCTCGGCGACTATCTCGCCAGCGAACGATTTTCATCCCGTCTGCTATCCGACTACCTTGCTCCCATGGGAGCCGCGATCTGGTCGACGCCCGCCGCACGGATCGCGGCCTTCCCGGCCGAACACTTCGTCGCGTTCTTCCGCGATCATGGACTACTGCAGCACGAGCGCCCGGTCTGGCGCACGGTGCGCGGCGGCAGCCTCCACTATGTCGAGAAGCTGACGGCGCCGTTTCAGGACAGGCTGCGACTTGGCGCGCCGGCCAGGTCGGTCGAGCGAACGGAGAACGGCGTTGCGGTTACGGATGATCGGGGGCTGCGCGAGATTTTCGACGAGGTCGTCATCGCGTGTCACAGCGATCAAGCCCTCGGGCTGCTGTCCGATGCCGATCAATCCGAGCAGGAGATTCTCGGCGCGATCGGCTATTCCTCCAACGCGATCTATCTGCATCGCGACCCCATGCTGATGCCGAGGCGCAAACAGGCCTGGGCATGCTGGAATTATCTCGATTGGCAGCGCGACGGCCCTGCCACCAACGATCTTGCCGTGACCTATTGGATGAATCCTCTCCAGGGGATCGATAGCGACCGGCCGATCTTCGTCAGCCTCAATCCGCCAATCCGGCCGAAACCCGAACTGACCTTCGGCCAGTACATGACCCAGCATCCGCGATATGACGTGGCCGCCTTCGCGGCGCAGCGGCGCCTTGGGGAAATCCAGGGCCAACGGCGCACCTGGTTTTGCGGCGCATGGACGCGATACGGATTCCATGAGGACGGCGTGCGCGCGGGGCTTGATGTTGCGCAGGCGCTGGGGGGCACGATCCCGTGGCGAAGGTGATGCAGCGCAGCAGCAAATAATAGATGTGCTGCTTTCGCCCGATTATCTGCCCGGCTACTTTTCCCGGTCCTGGACACTGAATAACATGTTCGCGAATTTGAGCGCGCGTCGAAACTTCATGAACACTGTCCGGAGACATGAAATGCCGAATACGTCCGAAACCGTCCAGCCTGCCGAATGGGAGAAGTTCGCATTAGCCGAATATGCCGCAATATCCAACGCCTTTTCCTCGGGCCTGAATACGATGGCCGTCCTGCTTCCATTGTTCTTCTTGTTCACCGGCGCAGTTCTCAATTACGTCGGCAGTCTCTTTAGCGAGATGGCCAAACCCCTGAGCGAAATCGCAAAAGCCGCCGATACGATCAAGCCGAACATTCACCCAATCCGATTTGACGCAATTTTGCTCGGAAGCACGGATTACAGGGTCCTGCAGATCTATTTTCTCAGCGTGATCGGACTTGTTTTTTCAGTTTGGTCATTGGCCTTTGTATTTGTATTTCGCAACGGTGCGGGAACGATGTTGCAGAGAGCTCATGAAATTGAGTCTTTCTTTCCCGCGCCTCCCAGCCAAAACGGGCACAAATCATTTGCGTTGCTCAATCGTTGGTACAACAACGGTGGCCAACTCAGCGCGCTCCGAACTCTGTTCTGGTCAACGGTCCTTTTCTATATTCTCGTCTTTGGCTCGTATGTCGGGATCATCGTGTCCGCTCACAAGTTCAATCAGATCTGACGGCATCTTGTCATCCGCAGGGCCACCTTCGAGCAGGATTTCGTCAGGCGCCCGCCATTCGGCAAGAAAATGACGCGCGGCTTGGCTGAGCCTCGCGCCGTTCGGCTTCGACGGCCTGTTCCGGCGGCCTCGGGCGCACTATCTGTCCTGTTGCGCAGCCGGAGTCTTCTGGACATAGCGACGTCCATCAGGTCCTCTTCGCAAAGCAGCAACAAGAGTTTGGCGGGTCGGCTTGTATGCCTGGCCCCCCTCCTTTAGGGTCACCCAGCAATTGCGAAACCGACCGGTAAGTGCCTGACATGACCATTCGAAACGACGTAGTCGAAGCCATCGGCAACACCCCGCTGATCAAGCTCAAGCGCGCCTCGGAGGCGACCGGCTGCAGCATTCTGGGGAAGGCCGAGTTCATGAATCCCGGCCAGTCTGTGAAGGACCGTGCCGGCAAGTGGATGATCCTTGAGGCCGAAAAGCGCGGCGAGCTCAAGCCCGGCGGTCTCGTGGTGGAAGCGACCGCCGGCAATACCGGCATTGGGCTTGCGGTCGTGGCCAGCGCGCGCGGCTATCGCACGCTAATCGTGATTCCGGAGACGCAGAGCCAGGAGAAGAAGGACTTTCTGAAGCTGTGCGGAGCCGAGCTGATCGAAGTCCCGGCCCTGCCCTTTGCCAATCCCAACAACTACCAGCATGTCGGCCGCAGGCTCGCCGACGAGCTGCGCAAGACCGAGCCCAACGGCGTGCTGTTTGCCGACCAGTGGAATAACCTCGACAATGCCAAGGCGCATTACGAGTCCACGGGACCGGAGATCTGGCAGCAGACCGGCGGCAAGGTCGACGGCTTCGTCTGCTCGGTCGGCAGCGGCGGTACGCTCGCCGGCATCAGCCGCTATCTGAAGGAGAAGAACAAGACCATCCGGATCGCCTGTGCCGATCCGCATGGTGCGGGGATGTTCGAGTATTTCAGGAGCGGCGAAGCCAAGGCGACGCCCGGCGGCTCGATCACCGAGGGCATCGGCCTCAACCGGGCGACCGCGATCGTCGAGAGCGCGAAGGTCGATGACGCCTATCTCATTCCGGACGCTGAAGCCGTCAGCGTGATCTACGAGCTGCTCCAGCACGAGGGTCTGTGCCTCGGCGGTTCGACCGGTATCAACATCGCGGGTGCGATGCGGCTCGCAAAGCAGCTCGGGCCCGGCAAGACCATCGTTACCGTGCTCTGCGATTCCGGCAGCCGCTATCAGTCAAAGCTGTTCAATGCAGACTTCATGCGCGCCAAGAACCTGCCGGTGCCGGAGTGGCTGGAGAAGCGCAGCAACATCAAGCCGCCGTTCGTCTAGCCCAGGCAGCCAGCTCCGAACAGTCAGCTCCACGTCGGTCGCGGCCCGCCCTGCGACACGCGCGCCAGGCGCTGGTTCGACAGCGACGGCTTGGCGTCGCGCGTGTGCGGCTGGAAGGGAATGCTGGGGGAGCCTTCGCTGCCGGCGCTCGGCCAGAACGTGAGCGCAAGCATCAGCACGAGATTGACCATCCCGCCGACGACAGTGCCCTGATGCTCCTGCCCGATGGCCCAGGCCGGAAACCGGCCTGCGACGACGTGATCGACGATCATCAGAGCGATCCAGGCCGGCACCACGCAGACCGGATCCCAGCCGATGTCGCGGATGCGCATCGATTGCAGCGTGAAGGTCGCAAGTCCGAAGAACACCATCGCAGCGATCATCGCCCAGTTCTTGATGAGTTCTTCCGGCCGGATCATGCTGGACGAGGCGCCGCGCAGAACCGCCATCGCGATGGCAAAGCAGATCCCGGTCATCACGACAGCAAGCGCAATCGTCGCCAGGAAGAAATGCAGGCGCCCGAGACGGGCATTGAGGCCGAACAGGAAACCGAGCATGGACGCATCCCCTTTCGGCGCACATGCGCAGAAAGAGCTTTCGGACGCGTGAAGCTGCGAGCCGTCGCGAACGGCATGGTTTACGGCGCGCGAGGGCGATCGTTACAATTTTAGCCTTACGGGGATCACCGCAAGATCTGGCTCAAAAACAGCTTCGTCCGCGCGTGCTGGGGAGCCGCGAAAAACTCGTTCGGCGTGTTGGCCTCGATGATCTGGCCGGCATCCATGAAGACCACGCGGTTGGCGACCTCGCGGGCAAAGCCCATCTCATGGGTCACGACCAGCATGGTCATGCCCTCCTCGGCAAGGTCGACCATGGTGTCGAGCACCTCCTTGACCATTTCGGGGTCGAGCGCCGAGGTCGGCTCGTCGAACAGCATCACCTTCGGATTCATCGTCAGGGCGCGGGCGATCGCGACGCGCTGCTGCTGGCCGCCGGACATCTGTCCCGGAAACTTGTTGGCCTGATGCGGGATCTTGACCCGCTCCAGGAACTTCATCGCGGTCGCCTCGGCATCTCTCTTGGGGATGTTGCGCACCCAGATCGGCGCCAGCGTGCAATTGTCCAGCACGGTCAGATGCGGAAACAGATTGAAGCTCTGGAACACCATGCCGACTTCGCGCCGCACGGCGTCGACGTGCTTGAGGTTCGGCCCGAGCTCGATGCCGTCGACGACGATCTCGCCCTCCTGGAATTCCTCCAGCGCATTGATGCAGCGGATCAGCGTCGACTTGCCGGAGCCCGAGGGACCGCAGATCACGATGCGCTCGCCCTTGTGGACCTCGAGGTCGATGTCGCGCAGCACGTGAAACTCGCCGTACCATTTGTTGAGGCCGGAAATCTTGACGATGGGGTCGGTCATGGTGAGCTCGATCAGTTGCGGCGGTGAGCGTTGAGGCGATGCTCGACGAAGAGCGAGTAGCGCGACATTCCAAAGCAGAAGATGAAGTAGATGATGCCGGCGAAGGCAAAGCCGGTGAACAAGGTTGACGGCGTCGACCATTTCGGGTCCGAGAACGACGCGCGGAGCGAGCCCAGCAGGTCGAACAGTGCCACGATCGAGACCAGCGACGTGTCCTTGAACAGTGAGATGAAGCTGTTGACGAGGTTCGGGATGACGTGGCGCAGCGCCTGCGGCAGCACGATCAGTGACGTCGTCCTCCACCAGGACAGCCCGAGCGCCGCCGCCGCCTCGCTCTGCCCGCGCGGGATCGCAGCGAGACCGCCGCGGACGTTCTCGGCCTGGTAGGCGCCTGTGAAAAGCGCGATGCCGATCAGCGCGCGCACCAGGCCGTCGACGGTGAAATTGCCCGGCAGGAACAGCGGCAGCATGTAAGTCGCGAAGAACAGCACCGTGACCAGCGGCACGCCGCGCCAGAACTCGATGAACGCGATCGAGAAAATCCGGATCAGCGGAATGGTGGAGCGGCGCCCGAGCGCCAGCGCGATGCCGATCGGCAGCGAGGTGACGATGCCGGTGACGGACACCACCAGAGTGACCAGCAGGCCACCCCAGAGGTTAGTGGCAACGATCGGCAACCCGCCGTGGTCGAGCCCCATCAGCTTGATGACGATCGCCATGGCGACGAAGGTAGCAATGCTCGACGCGAGCGCGCGCCCGCCGCCGCGCATGCCGCCGCCAAGGACAAAGACGATCAGCGAGACGAACGCGGTCGTGATCGCAAAATCGACCCAGACCGACTGGCCCGTCCCCTGGAGCTGGTCCCGCAGCCAGGTCAGCGGGAAGATCAGCCAGTGGACCGCTATGCCGACCAGCGCGATGAGGTTGCCGACGAGCCACAGCAGCGGCGCGATGGCCGATGTCTTGCTGAGACTGAGAAGGACCTGCCCGGCGCTGATGATGCTGTCGTCGAACAATTCCAGCAGGCCGGCGGTCCAACTCACGCCAAAGCCTTGGATGCCGCCACCATGCAACAGGAAGAACGCGACCACCGGGAAGGCGAAGAAGAACAGGCCGGCGTTGAGCCCCTTCGCCGGCAGGCGCGGAATCAGCAGCGGCAACAGCAGGACCGCCGCCAGGATGAGCGCGAGATTGACCCGCCAGCGTTCGGCCTCGGGATAGAAACCGTAGATCAACTGCGGCAGCTTGGCCTGGATGAAGGGCCAGCAGGCGCCGACGGTGAATCCGGCCTTCTCGGCGAGGCAAGCCGTCCGATCCTGGCCGCTCCAGACCGCATCGACGATCAGGAACCTGACCGACGGGACGATCGTGAACCAGAGCAGCAGCGCGCCGACGATCGTGAGCAGAATGTTGGTCGGCGAATTGAGCAGGCGGGTGCGCAGCAGGCCGACAAAACCGGTGGTCTTCACCGGCGCGGGACGCTCAGTGACCAGGTCCTGACGGACATAGGATGACGCGGTGGTGTCGGTCATGCGCCGAGACTCCGGCTGAGGCGCCAACTGTAGACGCTCATGACGGCGCTGGTGATGAGCGAGATCATGAGGTAGACGCCCATCGTCGTGGTGATGATCTCGATCGCTTGGCCGGTCTGGCTGAGCGACGTGCCGGCCCACACCGAGAAGAGTTCCGGATAGCCGATCGCGACCGCCAGCGAGGAATTCTTGGTGAGGTTGAGGTACTGGTTGGTCAGCGGCGGCACGATCACGCGCATCGCCTGTGGCACCACGATCAGCCGCAGCGTGGTGCCACGGCTGAGGCCGAGCGAGGCCCCCGCCTCCATCTGGCCGGCGTGGACGGACAGGATGCCGGCGCGCACGATCTCGGCGATAAAAGCCGCAGTGTAAGTTGACAGCGCCAGCGTCAGCGCCACGAATTCCGGGATGATGCGCGCGCCGCCGGCGAAATTGAATCCCTTGAGCTGCGGCAGCTCGACCGTAAAGGGCAGACCGAACACCAGCATGGTGACGAGCGGCAGCCCGATCACGAGGCCCAGCACGTAAGGCCAGAGGCGGATCATCCGCCCGCGCAAAAACAGCGCCCGCCGCGCATAGATGCGCAACGCCAACGCGGCAATGATGCCCGAGACCAGCACCGCCAGGAACGGTGCCAGCCCGGCCTGGCCAATCGGCTGGGGAATCACGAGGCCGCGATTGCTGATGAAGGCGACGCCGAACAGCGAGATGCTCTGCCGCGGGTTAGGCAACGCCCCGAGCACCGCCAGGTACCAGAACAGGATCTGGAACAGCAGCGGCAGGTTGCGGATGATCTCGACATAGATCTCCCCGACGCGCGACAGCAGCCAGTTCGGCGATAACCGGCACAGCGCGACGATGAAGCCGATCAATGTGGAGAACACGATGCCCACCAACGAGACCACGAGCGTGTTCAGCAGTCCGACCACGAACACTCGCAGGAACGTGTCCGAGCCCGTATAGGAGATCAGGGTTTGGTTGACGTCGAAGCCGGCATTGTTCCTGAGGAAGCCGAAGCCGGTGGCAATGTGCTGGTTTTCGACGTTGGCACGGGCATTCAAGACGATCTCATAGCCGATCCAGCCCAGGATCGCCGCGAAGGCAAACTGGACGGCGACGCCGTTCCAGCCTGCCTTGCCGCCCAGAACGCGCCTGATCTTCAGCGCGATCTGGAGCGGCGGTTTTCGAGCGTCGGTGCTCATGGGCGCGCGCCGCTGATCAGGCGGGATCAGCGGATCGGCGGCGCGTACTGGAGACCGCCCTTGTTCCAGAGATTATTGAGACCGCGGGCGATGCCGAGCGGCGAGCCGGCGCCGACGTTGCGATCGAACACCTCGCCGTAATTGCCGGTGGCCTTCACGATCCGCACCACCCAGTCCTTGGTGAGGCCGAGCTGTTCGCCGAAATTGCCGTCAGAGCCGAGCACGCGCTTCAGCTCCGGATTTTCCAGTTTCGCCTTCTCGTCGACGTTCTTCGAGGTGATGCCGAGCTCTTCGGTGGTGACGAGCGCGAACAGCGTCCATTTCACGATATCGAACCACTGGTCGTCGCCATGGCGCACCATCGGGCCGAGCGGCTCCTTCGAGATGATCTCGGGGAGCACCATGTGATCATTGGGATTGGCGAGCTTGAGGCGGTTGGCGTAGAGGCCCGACTGGTCGGTGGTGAAGACGTCGCAGCGGCCGGCCTCGTAGGCCTTGACGGTTTCGTCGTTGGTGCCGAACGCGATCACCTCGTACTTCATGTTGTTGGCCTTGAAGTAGTCGGCGAGATTCTGCTCGGTGGTGGTGCCGGTCTGCACGCAGACCGAGGCGCTGTTGAGCTCGAGCGCGGAATTCACCTTGAGCGACTTCTTCACCATGAAGCCCTGCCCGTCATAATAGGTCACGCCGGTGAAGTTGGCCCCGAGCGAGGTGTCGCGCGAGATGGTCCAGGTGGTGTTGCGCGAGAGCACGTCGATCTCGCCGGATTGCAGCGCGGTGAACCGGTCCTTGGCCGAGGTCGGCACGAACTTGACCTTGGTCGGGTCGTTGAAGATCGCGGCCGCGATGGCGCGGCAGACGTCGACGTCGAGTCCGGTCCAGTTGCCCTTGTCGTCGGGCGAGGAGAAGCCCGGCAGGCCCTGGCTGACGCCGCAGGACAGCGTGCCCCGGTCCTTGATGGTCTTGAGCGTTTGCGCATCGGCGGCCTGGGCAGAGAGGCCGGCGGCGAGAGCAAGGGTGAGAGCCAAGGTTACGCGTTTCATGGGGTGAAGGCCTTTCAAGGTCGTCTGAAGGTCAGGAATGTTGTCTCAGGATCGCCTCTGCCAGGGCAAGCCTTGTCAAGACAAGCCCTGCAAGAGTCATGCTGGAAAACCTTGCCGAACACTCGCCGATCTCGGGAGGCCATACCTTAATCCCCGCCGCAGGCGCCCGCCATGATGGCTGTGGCGCAAGGTCCGGTCAGACGATGGATCGAAGGTCGCGGCAGGCCCCTCAACATGCGGCGACTGAATAGCACCTGCGCATCACAGAACGACTGGCGAGCCGGGTCAAGGGGTTGACGGGACTCTTCTGTGTTCTGTTATTAACGACAGCGGCCTTTCGGCCGGCCCGCAGGGTGCCTCGCGCCTGGCGGAAACGCAGTTTTGAAAGCAGGCGCATGGATTCCTCGCACCCCTCCCAGCAGCACGCCGAGACCCGGCTGGTCACCTCCGGCCGCGACACCAAGGCGCAGAAGGGGTTCGTCAATCCGCCGGTGTTCCACGGCTCGACCGTGCTCTATCCGACCGCCGAGGACCTGCATGCCCATCGCGGCGAGTTCACCTATGGCCGCCACGGCTCCCCCACCACCAAGGCGTTCCAGGAGACGCTGATGGCGCTGGAGGGGCCGCAATGTGCCGGCGTCGGCATCGTGCCCTCGGGTCTGTCGGCGATATCGACCACCCTGCTCTCGGTGCTGAAGACCGGTGACCACCTGCTGGTCTGCGACAACGTCTATCGGCCCTCGCGCAATTTCTGCAACGGCATGCTCGCCCGCCTTGGTATCGAGACCACCTATTTCGATCCGATGATCGGCGCCGGCATCGACAAGCTGTTCAAGCCGAACACCCGCGCTGTGCTGGTGGAGGCACCGGGCTCGCAATCGTTCGAGATGCCCGACATTCGCGCCATCGCCGAGGTCGCGCATGCCCGCGACGCGCTCGTCATCGACGACAACACCTGGGCGACGCCGCTCTATCACCGCTCGCTCGATCAGGGTGTCGACATCAGCATGCAGGCCGCCACCAAATATATCGGCGGTCACTCCGACATCATGTTCGGCACCATCTCGGCCAATGCCAAGGCCTGGCCGCAGATTATCGAAGGCATCCGCCTGCTCGGTGTCTGCGCCGGTCCCGACGACGTCTTCCTCGCGCTGCGCGGCCTGCGCACGCTCTCGGTGCGGCTGGCGCAGCATCATCGTTCGGGGCTCGACATGGCGCGCTGGCTCGCTGGCCGTCCCGAGGTCGCGCGCGTGCTGCATCCGGGGCTCGAGACCGATCCTGGTCATGCGATCTGGAAGCGCGACTTCACCGGCGCCTCGGGCCTGTTCAGCATCGTGCTGAAACCGGCCCCGCAGACGGCGGTCGACACCATGCTCAACACGCTCAAACTGTTCGGCATGGGTTTTTCCTGGGGCGGCTTCGAGAGCCTTGCGATTCCCTTCGACTGCGACGGCTATCGCACCGCGACCAAGTGGGCGCCGGGCGGACCTACCCTGCGCCTGCACATCGGACTCGAGAGCACCGACGATCTCAAGGCCGATCTCGATCTCGGCTTCGCTGCCCTCAAGGCGGCAATGTGAGCCTGCTCACAAGGCATCGCGCCGCGGGAACGTGCAACCCGCGCAAACGTTAACACCGATGCGCCAACAAATGGTTTGAACCCCAGGCATTTGGCGCTAGCCTCACCAATCGACTCTCATCCGGACACGGAGCATGGGAACGTTGGTACTGCTCGATCTGATGGGCGGCGTCGCGCTGCTGCTGTGGGGCCTGCATATGGTCCAGAGCGGCATCCTGCGTGCCTTCGGCCCCGACCTGCGCCGCCTGCTCGGTAAGGCACTGGGCAACCGCGCCAGCGCGTTCGCCGCCGGCCTCGGGCTCACCGCACTGCTTCAGAGCAGCACGGCGACGGCCCTGCTCACCAGCTCGTTCGCGGCCGAGGGCCTGCTCAGCCTCGTTGCGGCACTCGCCATCATGTTGGGAGCCAATGTCGGCACCACGCTGATCGTCCAGGCGCTCTCATTCAACATCGCAGCCGTCGCACCCGTGCTGTTCGTCCTCGGGCTCGTTGCCTTCCGCTCCGGCCCACGCTCGCGCATCAAGGATATCGGCCGTATTGCGATCGGTCTTGGCTTGATGCTGCTGTCGCTGCACATCCTGCTCGACACGCTGGCGCCGGCCGAGAATGCGCCCGGCGTCCGCGTCATCATGGCGGCCATCACGGGGGATCCGATCCTGTGCATCGTGATCGCCGCGCTCATCACCTGGGCCGTGCATTCCAGCGTCGCCAGCGTGTTGCTGATCATGTCGCTGGCCTATTCGCAATTCGTGACGCCCTACGCTGCACTGGCCCTCGTGCTCGGCGCCAATCTCGGCAGCGCCATCAATCCCGTGTTCGAAGGCGCCAGGCGCGACGATCCCGCCAGCTACCGTCTGCCGCTCGGCAATCTCATCAACCGCGTCGTCGGAATCGCCCTCGTGCTGCCATTCCTGGGCGTGCTCGCCGAGCACATGCATGGCTGGCAGCCCGATCTCGCCAGGATGACGGCAGCCTTCCACATCGCCTTCAACGTCGGCACCGCCATCATCTTCATCGGTCTGCTCGACCCCATGTCGCGCCTGTTGACCCGCCTCTTGCCGGATCGCGTGCAGGAGACCGACCCGGCCCGTCCGCGCTATCTCGACGAGACCGCGCTGGAGACGCCGTCGCTGGCGCTCGCCGACGCCGCCCGCGAGACCTTGCGCATGGGCGACTTTGTCGAGGTCATGCTGCGCAAGGTCATGACCGCGATGATGACGGGCGACCGTGTCCTGGTCGACCAGGTCTCGAAGATGGACAATGTCGTCGACGGCCTGGATGAAGCCATCAAGCTCTACGTGACGAAACTCATGCGTGGCAGCCTCGACGAGAGCGAGGGGCGGCGCGCGATGGAGATCATCTCCTTCGCCATCAACCTCGAACATATCGGCGACATCATCGACAAGAGCCTGAGCGAGCTTGCGACCAAGAAGATCAAGCGTCGCTTCCAATTCTCGACCGAGGGCTCCGAGGAGCTCGCCGCCTTCCACAAGCGCACGATGGAATCGCTCCGGATCGCCTTCGGCGTGTTCATGTCGGGCGATGCGAACGAAGCGCGCAAGCTGCTGGTGGAGAAGACCACCCTGAAGAACACCGAGCTTGCCGCCGTCGAGCGCCATCTCGACCGCCTGCGCGAGGGCCGCCCAGAAACCATCGAGACCACCTCGCTGCACCTCGACGTGCTGCGCGACCTGCGCCGCATCCATTCGCATATCTGCTCGGTCGCCTATCCCGTGCTGGACGCGGCCGGCGAGCCCTATCGCAGGACCGAGACGGAGACGGCCGCCCTGCCCGCGTCAGGCGCCGCCTCGGCGTTGCCGCGCTAGGGCTGTGCGAACGGCAACCGCGCCGCCGGCCAGAAGCAGGCCTGCGCAACAGAGCAGAACCGGAGCAATCCACAGCGTCAGGAACGACACCAGGCGCGCATCGTCGGGCCGTCGAGGGTCATAGGCGATCTTGACGCGCTCGCCGTCCGCATAGGGTTGATCGGTCGATCCTGATGCGGACGTGAACGTCATCGCACGGCCGTCGCGTGTCACGAATTGAAACGTCGGATAGAGAAACGTCCCGCCATGATTGCCGCCGCTTCGCGCGACGGCGCCGGAGAAGCGCGCCTCCGTCTGCTCGGCTCGCGCGAGGAATGCAATGGTGCTGCCGAGCTCGACAAGGCCGAGCCCAAGTGAAGTCAGGCCGACCAGAAGCACCGATACGAACACGATGGTCGGTAATTTGCGCATGCCGATCGAGAAATCCGGATGCCTTGCCGCGCTCGACCTTGGATCAGCGCTCCAGCGTCTTCGACGCGCGCCCGCGGTTCTTGATGATCAGCATGATGTTGCGGATGTAGATAACCGTGGCCAGCGCCTGTCCGAGGATGATCACGGGCTCGCGCTTCACGACGCCGTAGACCAGCGTCATCAACCCGCCGCCCATCGAGCAGAACCAGAACGCCATCGGCACCACGCTGTTGCCGGCGCGCTCGCTCGCGATCCACTGCACCAGGAAGCGCGCGGTGAAGAACAGCTGCGCGACGAGGCCGAACGCGAGCCAGAAATCGAACTTGGCGACGAAGACGTCGTAGAGATAGTCGCTCAGCGCCTGGCCGTAATGGATGATCATGCCTTCACCTCGGTCACGTCTGGTGTCGGCTTCTTGCGGCGGATCAGCCACCACACGCCGGCGAGATCCATGATCCCGATCCACAGCCGGTCGAAGAAGCCGTAGTTTGACACGCCGGAATGGCGCGGCCGGTCGATCACGTCGACATAGGCGATCTCGTAGCCCTCGCGGCGCACCAGCGCCGGCAGGAAGCGATGCAAACCGTCGAAATAGGGCAGCATCAGGAACACCTCGCGCCGGAATGCCTTCAGGCCGCAACCGGTGTCGCGCGTACCGTCGTTCAGGATCGCGTTGCGGACCTTGTTCGCCACGCGCGACTGGAGTTTCTTGAAGCCTGTATCCTTGCGCCCGACGCGCTGGCCCGCGGCAAGTCCGACATGGGTGCTCTTCTCGACCGCCGAGATCAGGTCCGGCAGGAAGGCCGGATTGTTCTGTCCATCGCCGTCGAGTGTGGCCACGATCGCGCCGCGCGCGGCACGCACGCCGCTGCGCACCGCGGCCGACTGGCCGCCGGATCTGGCGTGACGGAGCTGCCGTAGATTGCTCCGCTGCGCCATGATGGCGTTGAGCCGTTCGCCGGTCGCATCCGTCGAACCGTCATTGACGTAGACGATCTCGTAATCCCAGCGGCCATCGAGCGCTGCCGTGATCTCCGCGATCAGGGGCGCAATGTTGTCGGCTTCGTTGCGCACGGGAACGACGATGGAGACCGAAGGCTGGGACGACGACAAAGCGAAGCTCGTGGTTGGAATTGGCCTGCCCCTGGGGAACCGGAGGCCCCGGCAAGCAGCCGCTTTTATGGGGCGGAGGCGCCGCGGGCAACCCTTTTGAGGCGCCCTCCATCCGGTCCCGGAAGGGCCAGAATGCTGCCGTCAGCCCGGATCGCGAAGCCCAGCCGTCGGGCCGCGAACCAGTAGCGGACCGCCATGGCGCCGACCATGCCGACCAGGGCGCCGGCCGCGACATCGCTCGGATGATGCGCGAGCAGCACGAGGCGTGTCAGCAGGATCACGATCGCGTAAGTGAACATGAACACGCGCAGGCGCGGCCACAGCGCCGAGACCGCAAACGCCAGCGCGAACGCCGTCACCGCGTGGCCGGACGGCAGGCTGGCATAGGCCCCCGTTCCCTCGAACGGGACGAAGTTGAACGGATTGGCCTGGCCGCCGACGAACGGACGACCGCGGCCGATCAGATATTTCAGGATCTCGGCGACGAACACGGACAGGGCAACGGACAGAAACAGGAACTGGAGCCGCGTGCCGAGGCCGAGCAGCAACGCGCGGCGGGTGCCATACACGCCGGCCGAAACCAGCGCCACGATCACCAGCGCAGCCCCGAGCACGGAGAGCACATACTCGTCCTTGCCGAAATCGGTGAGGATGCGGATCGGCCAGAGGCCCGGCGTGCCGCGCGCCGGCATCAGCTGGATCTCGGTCCGGTCGAACGCAACCATCAGCACGATAACCAGGGCCGCGCCCGCAGCGCTCAGCCACAGCGAATGCCGCGCCAGTTTTCGCGCAGCTTCGGCGCGGCGCGAATGCGAGGGCGAGCGCACGAGCTGCGCCAGCGCACGCCCCGCCACAGTGAGCAATTGCGCGGGATAGCCCGGACGCGGCGCGATGTCGGTCGTCACGGGCATCCTATTCGGTGCCTTCCGAACGGAAGATCGAGATCGAGATCGCGCGCCCTTGCGAGAAGTTATAGCCGTCGATGCGCGTGCCGACCTTGTAGCGCAGCCCGATCGCCTCGGCGCGCTGCGCGAAGCTGCGCTCCGAGCGCTGCTCGATCAGCGCGAAGCGACAGCTGCCCTGCCGCAGGAAGTCTGCTGCCCCCGAGCCGTCGGTGAGCAGTGTCTGCGTGCCCGTCAGGAACACGAGACTCGGCTCGTGATAGCCGGCAGCGGCGGCCTTCGGTCCGACGCAGGTGACGTTGCGCAATGCGCGCGCGACCTCGATGCTCGGAAACACCGGCGTCAGCGACGGCAACACGATGCCGTAGACCACGAACGCCAGCATCAGGGCTGCGACCAGTGCGTTCAGCACCGAGCGCTCGGCACGATTGCTGTCGAACAGCCACCAGGCGAACAGGCCGAAGATCAGCGAAGCCGCGATGAACGGCCAGGCCACGAAGGCCGGCTGCCGTGTCAGCATGACCGCGCCGACCACCGCGATGATCGAGGCGGAAGCAGGAATCGCGAACCACCAGGCCGAGCCGCGCGCGAGCCACGAGCGCGACAGCACGTTCCGCTCCAGCGCGCCGACGGTGAGGATCGCGATCGCCGGATACAGCGGCAGCACGTAATGCGGCAGCTTGGTCAGCACCGCCTCGAACACGATCCAGGACGGGATCAGCCAGGCCAGCAGGAACTGCGCGCCCGGCTCGCGGCGCGCCCGCCACACCGCAGGCGCCGCCATCGCCGCCAGCGGCGCGCCCGGCCAGAAGGTGATCCAGAACAGCGCGAGATACAGTCCGGGCGGCGCACCATGGGATTCCTGGGCGCCGATCTTGCTCAGCATGTCGCCGCCGACGGAATCGGCGAAGAAGGCATCACCGGCGCGCCAGAAGATCGCGACGAACCAGGGCAGCACCAGCACCAGCATCCACATCAGGCCCCAGAGCGGGCGCAGCTTCCACAGCCAGGAGGAATCGCGGTCCTGGATCGCCAGTGCGACGATGGTCAGGCCGGCGAACATCAGGATCAGCGGACCCTTGATCAGGATGCCGACCGCGAGCGCTGTCCAGAAGATCGCGGGCCAGGTCCAGGGCGGATGGGTCTCGTCCTCGGCGCGCTGCCAGGACAGATAGGCGCGCGCCATCGCACCTATGGCGGCGGTCACGCAGAACAGCAGCATCGCGTCGGTTTTCGCGAGCCGCGCCTCGACGCCGAGCAGCACGGAGGCGCACATCAGGAGTGCGGCGAGCACGGCGGCGCGTCGCGTGACGAAGCCGAGCGCGGCCCAATAGGTCATCAGCACGGCGCCGATGGCGCCGATCAGCGACGGCAGCCGATAGACCCAGATGCGCAATTCGGCCTTCGGCAGCTTGAGTGCCGAGGCAATTTCAACCGCGGCGGACTGCAACCAGTAGATGCCGACCGGTTTCTTGTAGCGGACGTCTTCCTGGAAGCGGATGTCGACATAATCGCCGCTTTCGACCATCTGCTTGGTGGCTTGGGCGAACCGTGCCTCGTCGCGATCGACCGGCGGGATCGTGAAGAAGCCCGGCAGGAACAGCAGCAGCCCACACAGCAGCAGAAAGGCGACCGCGCGGGCATGGCTGGCCGTGGCGAAGTCGAGCATGAGCACGAGCCGGCTGCCCGGATTCACCGGCGCTTTCGGCTCACGGGGGGCTCCAAAACGGGGGCTTGGATAGGTCTCGGCCATTGGTTCCGCTTACGCTGAAACCGTCATTCCGACAACCGGTTAAGGCCGAGTCATTGAATTCGAATGACAACTGTGTCCGCGGCGCCAGTGGCGTCGATCACGGTGAGCCGCGCAAAGCCCGGACCGGGCGGATCGATCAGCCGCTGGCGGCGACCGTCGATCTCGCCGAGCGACGTTCCGTTAACCATGACGGTCATGGGCAGCACGCCGCCGGCCACTTTTACGGGCATGGCTGCGGCCTCAGAGCCCCCCGACCGATCGACGTCGATCCGCGAGCCATTGAGCGGGAACTGGATGTGCAGCGCCTGCTCGCCGCCGGCCCGCACCAACTCCCCGACCGCGCGGAACCGTTTCAGCGGCAACGGCAACTTCGCGTTGCTGGCGACCAGGGTTCCCTTGGGCGGCTTCGGCAGCGGCGTCAGCGTCTTGCCGGTGCGGGCGAAGGCGTCGAACAGGATGGGCGCGGCGGCGACGCGGCCGATCAGGCCGGGAACCGGCGCGCCATCGGGCCGGCCGACCCAGACGCCAATGGTCATGCGGCCGTCGAAGCCGACCGACCAGGCGTCACGATAGCCGTAGGAGGTACCGGTCTTGAAGGCGATCCGGTTGTGGGCCGCGTTTTCCGGCGGCGGCGTGCCCAGCAGCACGTTGCCGACTTGCCAGGCTGCGACCGGGTCCAAGAGCCGGAGCGGCTCCCGGTCGTCCCTGGCGGCCATCACCTCGCGCAGCGGCTTGGTGGTGCCGAGCCGGGCAAAGCCCGCGTAGAGCTGGGCGAGGTCCTGGAGCGTTACGCCGACGCCGCCGAGGCCCATGGCGAGGCCCGGCGCCTCGTCCTTGGGCAGGACCAGATTGCCGCCGGCCTGCCGCAGCCGCGAGGACAGCCGGCTCGCGCCGACGCGGTCGAGCAGCACGATGGCCGGCACGTTCAGCGACAATTGCAGCGCCTTCTTCACGGGCACCGTGCCCTGGAACGTCATGTCGAAATTTTCCGGCGCGTAGGAGCCGAAGCGGACGGGCCGGTCGTCGATCAGGCTGTCGGGATGGACGAAGCCGTCCTCGAATGCGAGCCCGTAGATGAAGGGCTTGAGCGTCGAGCCTGGCGAGCGGATGGCGCGGGTCATGTCGACCTGCCCGGCCCGGCTGTCGTCGAAATAATCCGCCGAGCCGACGCGCGCGAGCACGTCGCCGCTCTCATTGTCGACCACGATGATGCCGACCGAGATGTTTTGCCCGAGCGCAATGGCGCGGTCGCGCGCCAAGGGTTCCAGCACTTTCTGCAAGTTCGCATCCAGCGTCAGCTTGATGACCGAGGTATCCTTGACCGTTGCGAGCGCCGTGTCGGAGGCGTGCGGCGCCAGAATCGGCATCGGCTTGCGCAGCGTCGGCACGGGCACGAGCTTGGCCTGCCTGGCGTCGTCCAGGCTGATCACGTGCTCTTCGACCATGCGATCGAGCACGCGGTCGCGGGCCTTGCGCGCCGCGTCGGGATAGCGGTCGAGCCGGCGCGTCTCCGGCGATTGCGGCAGCGCGACCAGCAAGGCGGCTTCGGCCAGCGACAGCCGCTTCGGCTCCTTGCCGAGATAGGCGATCGAGGCGGCGCGGATGCCTTCGAGATTGCCGCCATAGGGCGCCAGCGCGAGATAGAGGTCGAGGATCTCGCTCTTGCTCATGCTGCGCTCGATCTCGACAGCGCGCACCATCTGCCGCAGCTTTGCGTAGAGCGAACGCTGCCGCCGCGGCTCCATCAGCCGCGCCAGCTGCATGGTGATGGTCGAGCCGCCGGACACGATGTGGCCGCGTGTCGTGAGCTGCAACGCCGCGCGCCCCAGCGCGAGCGGGTCGATGCCGTCATGGGCATAGAAGCGCTGGTCCTCATAGGCGAACAGCAGTTTGAGATAGGTCGGATCGACATTCACCTTTGTCTCGACCGGCAGCCGCCAGCGTCCGTCCGCCATCGCATAGGCACGCAGCAGCTTGCCGTTGCGGTCGACAATGGTGGTGGAGACCGCGCGGGACTCGTCGAGTGGCAGCGGGCCGAGCGAATAGACCCAGCCGACGAAGCCCACGATGGCGAGGATCAACGCAAGCGCGGCGACTGCGAGGATACGACGGCCGTGCCCTGCGCGGCGGCCGTCGTTCCGGGATGGTCCGAAGGACCAGACCCGGAACCTCGAGATTCCGGGTTCCGCTCTTCGAGCCGCCCCGGAATGACGGGAGCAATTATCGCCCTCGCTGATCCCAGCACCACTCATTTCGCCGCCCGCACCTCGACAGTGCCCGTGCCCGTCCGGCCATAGCGCGAGGGATTGTACATGTCCTCGACATAGGCCTGCGGCAGCACGTATTTGCCGGGCGAAACCGCGCGCACGACATAGGCGACGGTGAAGACCGACTTGGAGTCGGAGGCCCGGTCGACGGCCGCGGTGAAGCGGTCGTCGCGGAACTCGGTATCCTCAGGCTCCTCGCCGTCCTCGATCCAGTCCAGCGTGCCGCTGTCGCCCGACGACACCAGCTTCGGATTGTCGATCTCGAGGCCCGCGGGCAGATAATCAGACACCATGATGTGGCCGTACTCGGGCTTGGCCTCGGTGATCTTCAGCACCACGGCGAAGCGGTCGTTCTGCTTGACCTTGCTGATGTCGGCGGGCTTGCCGTCGAGCGTAAAATAACTGCGCTCGATCTTGAAGCCGTTCGATGCTGCCGGCTCCGGCGTGACCGGCGAGCCCGACACCGAGATCACCGCCTGCACCGGCGCATCGCCGGTGTTGGTGATCTTCAGCGGCTTGCCCTCCAGCGTCGCAGCCTTGTAGCTGCGATAGAGCACAGTCTTCACGGACTGCCCGTCGACCTCGATCGAGAGGTTTTCCTTGGCCAGCGCCCGCGCCGCCAGCACCAGCCATGCATTCTCCTGCGTGGAGGTGTAGGGCGTGAGCCCGCGCGCGACTTCGACCCGCGACACCGCCTGCGTCAGCGTTGCCTTCGGCGCGTTGCCTTCGCTGGCAAGCGAGACCAGCGCTGCGGCATCGCGGAGCTGCGAGCCGTAGTCGGTGCGGCCGAACTCCAGCACGGGCTTCGGCGCCAGGCTGTCGAGCGCGGCACCATAGACCCGCTCCGCGCGGTTGCGATCGCCGACCAGCGCCAGCGCAGCGGCAAGCTGCGACTTCGCGATCGGCGTTGCGAGGTTGCTGAGCTTGGTGTCGGCGAGGTAGCGGAGATCGCCGATCGGCGCGGCCCCGTTACGTGCGAGCACGTAGAGGCCGTAGGCGAGATCGCGGCCGCCGTCCTTCTCCGGCTCGTTGCCGTTGACCACGGAGTTGCGGATACGGTCCAGCGCGTTCTTGAACAGCACGTCCGGTACCACAAAGCCCTTTTCGCGGGCGCGGGTGAGGAAGTCCGTCACATAGGCGTCGAGCCAGGCATCGTCGCCGCCCGCCGACCACAGGCCGAACGAGCCATTGGAGCCCTGACGGGCCAAAAGCCGCTCGATCGCGTCACGGATGCGCTGGTCGACCTCGGTGTCCATGGCGAGGTGCGCACCGGCCGCGAGGTCGTTGACGTAGAGCAGCGGCATGGCGCGGCTCGTGATCTGCTCCGAGCAGCCATAGGGGTAACGGTCGAGCGCCTTCAGGATCGTCGCCGCATCGAGCGCGGTCGACAGGCTCGCGGAAACCGAGACGCTGCCGGTGCCCGGCACGAGGTCGGCGAACATGTCCGAGGTCAGCGTCAGGCTCTCGCCCTTCGCCAGCGTCCGGATCGAGCGCCGCGCCAGCACCTGCGTTGCCGCCTTGACGTCGAGCGCATAGTGGCGCGCGAGTGCCAAGCCATTCGGCCCCTTGATGTCGACGTCGAGCGTCGCCTGCCCCGCCGCGGTCGCATCGATCGCGAGCGTGAACGAATTGCGTTGCTTGGCCGCGAGCTTCACGGTGGTTGCGGGATTGCCGGTCATCTTCACCGGCCCGCCCGTCTTCACGTTGATGACATAGTCGCCGGCCTGGCCCTCGACATTATCGATCTCCAGATTGACCGTGCCGTGGTCGCCGTTGAGCAGGAAGCGCGGCAGGGTCGTGGTCAGCACCACGGGGTCGCGGATCACGACGTCGGTGTTGGCGCGGCCAAGTTTGGTCGCGGTCCAGGCCACCGCCATGACGCGCGCGGTGCCGGCGAACTCCGGAATGTCGAAGCTCACCTCCGCAGTGCCGTCAGCGGCAACGGTGACGATTCCTGAATAGAGCGCCAGCGGCTTTTGCGCGGGCGGCGAGCCCTGCAATTCGGCAGCTCCTGCGTCACCGCCGGACTTGATCTGGCCGCGCGTGCCCGACATGCCGTCGATCAATTGCCCATAGAGATCGCGGATTTCCGCGCTCAGGCGGCGCTGGCCGAGATAGTAATCATCCGGCGCCGGCGGCTTGTAATTGGTGAGATTGAGGATGCCGACATCGACCGCGGCAATGACAATTTTGGCGTCCTCGCCCGGATTGAGCCCGTCGAGCTTGACCGGGATCTTCAGCGTCCCGTTCGGCCGGATCAGCGCCGGCGGCGTCAGCTTCACCTGGAGCGTACGGGTCTGCTTGTCGATCCCGAACCACTTTAGGCCGATGGCGCGCCCCGGCATGCGCTGTGCCGCGGCATCGAGCGGGCGGCGCAGCGTTGCCACCACATAGGCGCCGGTGCCCCAATCCTTGCCGACCGGAAGCTTGACCTGCGCGGTCCCCTCCTTGACGTCGATGGTCTGCGTCGTCAGCAGGCGGTCACCGAGCACATTGACGGTGAGCTTGCCGGCGCTGCGGACATTCACCGACACCGTCATGGTGTCGCCGGAGGCGTATTGCGGCTTGTCGATCGAGGTCTCCAGCAAATCGGGCGTGTCGGCGCTGCCGTCGGAATACCAGCCGACGTCGAACTGCACCGAGGTCACCGGGCCGTCGGCATCGTTCGATTTCACATCCAGCCGGTAGCGGCCGGGCTGCGGGTTGAGCGAGATCCGCGACGGCTTGTCGGCGGCAATCGTGACGTCACCATCAGCGACGCGCGAGGTCGACTTGACCGGCTCGTACTCCCAGTAATTGTTTTGGCGATACCACTGATAGCGCGACTCCATCTTCAGGAGCTCGTAGCGGAGGCCGTCGCGGCGCAACGTCTGGCCCTCTGGCGAGACGAACACCACGTCGAACTCGGCCTTGTCGCCCTCGGCAACGTTCTTGTCGCCGAAGAGCGGCTTGACGCCGATCAGCGCGGTCGCGGGCGCGACCGGCAACACGAGCTTGCGCTCGACCGCGCGTCCGCCGGTCTCGACCATGCGGACGAAGATCTGCGCCTCCTGCGGGCGCGTCGAGGCCGGCTGCTTGTCCAGCGTCACCGGGAAAGTCGCAACGCCGTTGGCGTCCGCCTCCGGCAAATTCTCCAGCGGCGTGCGCTCGTTCGAGGTGGTCTCCTTATCGGCAACGCCGAACTGGTATCCGGAAAAGCCCGGCCGTTCGCTTGCGGGCGCGATCAGCATGTCGCCTTCAAGCGCGAGGCCCGAGGCGGGCGCGCCGTAGAGGAAATGGCCGTCTGCCTTAAGCTCCACTGGAGCGTTAGCTTTGATCAGTTTGTCCTTGGCGGACAAGTCGAATTCGATCCTGTCAGGAACGTAGTCCTCGACCATGAAGGTGGTCTCGCCGACCGACGAGCCCTTCGGATCGGTGAAGGCGCGCACCCGCCACGTCCCGGTCGGAACGGCCGAGTTGAGCGATACGGCGAGCGAGCGGCCACCGGCGCCCTGGTCGGCCAGCACGGCGCGGCGGTACTCGACGCCATCGGGGCGCTCGACCACCAGCGTCATCGGTCCACCCGTGACGGCATTGCCCTGCCCGTCGCGCAGCAGCGCCGTGAGGTAGACAGTCTCGCTGGAGCGGTAGACGCCGCGCTCGGCATAGACGAAGGCATCGGCGCCCGCAGGCACCACGCGGCCCGCGACGCCGCGGTCGGACAGATCGAAGGCCGAGGTCTTCAGGCTCAGGAAGGCGTAATCCGCCTTCTCGCCCGTGACCGTCAGCATCGCCGGCGACAGGCCGCCCTCGCCGCGCGCAAGGCCAGCCTCGAACAGCACATGGCCGCTCTCGTCGGTCTTGCGCGTCGCCAGGATCTCGTTGTTGCGCGCGACAAGCCGAACCTCGGCCTTGCCGACCGGATCGGTCGAGGCCAGCGAGTTCACGAAGACATGGATGCCGTCATTGCCCGAATAGGCTGTGACCCCGAGGTCGGAGACGATGAACCATTGCGTAGCGAGCTGGTAGTCGTCGTCGGAGCCCGGGCCCTTGGCAGCGGCGGTCATTACGTACACGCCGGGCTGAAGCTCGCCCAGCGCCTGGTCGACCGGGAATGCGGTGGTGACATCCTGGTTCAGCGCCATCGCGGTCGCGAGCTCGCCGGTCCAGACTTTTACGCCGCGCTCGTCGCCGAGATCGGAGAGCTGGTATTTCGACAGCGTCTTCTGGAAATCGCTGTCCACCACCGTGTTGATCAAATTGCGGTCGCCGATCCGGAAGACGTTGATGTTGACCGCGGGCGTGTTGACGCTGACCACGGGAATGCCGCGCTGGCCGGTCCGGGGCAGCACATAGGCGCGGCTGGTGAAGCGCACGAACGGTTTGCGGTCGCGCACATAGACGTTGAACTCGGCCGATTTCGGCAGGCCCTCCTTCACCGTGGACGGCAGGCCGGCGCGCAGATTGATGTTATAGCGCTCGCCGTGCTTCAGGCCGTCAACGCAGAGCTGCTTGCCCTCCGCCGACAGCGCCGGCTTGTCCTGACCTGCGAGGGCCAAAAACGGCGCGAAATCGGTGCGCTTGGCCAGCTCTTCCGAGAACTGGAAGCAGGCGCGCGGGCTCGCCGAATCCGAGTCCACGGTATAGTCGAGCAGCCGGAAGCCGTGCTCGTCGCGCATCTTCTCATATTGGCCGCGGACATCGGCGACCTCGCGCATGTCAAGCGACAGCCGCAGCGCATCCAGCGCCGGCCGCCACAGCTTTCGCTCGGCCAGCGACTTGCCGAGCACGGCGAGCGCATCGGCCTCCTCGCCCGGATTGCCGGCGCGCTGATAGGCGATGTAGGCGGCGGTCGAGGCGCGCTCCAGCAGGAAGGTCTGCTCGCTCGAGCTTTTCGGCGATATCTGGAAGATCACCTTGGCGAGCCGAAGCCAGTTGCCGGTATCCTCCGGCGTGGTCGCCGCGATCTGGCCCAGCACCGACAGGCCGGTGCGATAATCATTGCGCCGGAAAGCGGCGTCGGCGTCGGTGCGCAGCGTCGCGCTGGTCTTGGCGACCGGCCCCGCCTCGCTCTTGATCTGCGCCTCCAGCTTGATCGCGGAATCGGCAAGATCGTCGCGCTTGAAGGCTTTGTCGGCGGCCAGCGCGGCCGAAAGGCCGAGCGTCAGCGCGGCGCAGAGTGTGACGGCGCGAACAAGACCGATCATGGATGGACTCCCGGAAATCGCGGACGAACGCCGCTTGTCGCATGAAATGCGCGGAGAAGGTGACGGACTCAAGGCGATGGAACCAAAGGTGCAAATCGTCGCATTCGCCATGACAAGGCAAGCCCGGAGGAGACCGATCGCGATACCGCCGCGCACGCCGTCCTGATGGCGCAGCCACATCCGACCAGTCATCCGGCGGCCGTGTCCCGGAAGCTGATCAGCGTTCCCGGCGATGTGACCCATCGTCCAGTCCGCTGCCGCTCAACCCGGCACCCTGACACCCCACCGTCTCGCTTTGTCGCTTTAGGTGCGAAAACGGTTCGGTTCAGGCTTGGCGAAAGACGATATTTTTCATATTGGCATGGTAGATGAACGGCCGGCCGCCGGGATCAGGCGGCTCAAGACGGTCCCGTAGCTCAACTGGATAGAGCATCAGATTTCTACTCTGAGGGTTGCAGGTTCGATTCCTGCCGGGATCGCCAAGTGCAGTCCGTGGTGCCAGCGAGCCGTCGGCGCACACGCAGTCACCAAAATCTATCGTGCTTCACGAACGCGTGGGTACGCTCGCAGCGGCCTTCCAACCGGACAGATGTCCCCTATCTAAGCGCCGAACGACGTGCGCCCGATAAGGATTCCCATGCTGCCAGCCGAGTGGACGAGAATGGCTATCGCATCTGCGGTTGCCGTGATCGCTATGGCGTTTTTGGCAATCGATGCGGGGGTCGTGAACACCAGTGTGGTCACAAAGCGTATCGAGGTGGCACAGGCCTCCATTGCGAACGTCGCGACGAGCCAGCATGAACTCGCCTTTGCCGTTCAGGCGTGGGCGCGGCGCGGCCACCAGAAGCCACATTTGGAAGAATGCCTGGCGATCGATTGATCCGGGCGCTGCGCCAAATCAACCAACACCCGGCCGACATTTCGTTTGTTCACGATCCGACTCCGCTTCGTTCGCAAAGCACGAATCGTAATCGCAAAAATCGGCACCGCGCATGTCTTAATGCTGCGTTTCACTTCTCCAGACAGTTCATGCATCCAGCGTCACGAGCATCGGCCGCAAGCGGTACGCATCGATCGCGGCGTTCGACAGCAGCAGTCGGCGTCGCTCTCCACGCAGCATCATGCGATCGATCCTGTTCAGGATGAAGCGGGCTGCCTCCCGGTGCTCGCCTGTGAGCAAGCCGGATCGATCCAGATATTTCCAGGCGATCTCGAACGACTGTGCTCGCAATTCGGTGTCAGTCATGGCACGGCAACGTCGGCGAGGAACAGACGTTCCTGCGAGCGAGTGAGGCGGGGTCACCACAACACCGGTCACAGCGAACCGCGGCGCGACAAAATACGAAAGCCGCGCGGAACGAGACCGCGACCGCAGAGTTGATGCAACGAAGCAGAGTGGTGCCGACCTCCCCTGCCCCGGTCGGCTTTGAAGGGCCCCGTGCTTGTCCCCCCGAGCACGGGGCTTTCTCATGCTACCTCAGAAAAACAAAGGCGCGAGGCGAGCAATGGCCGGCCTCGCGCCTGGGGTCCCCTGCGAGCGCCCGCTCACCAGGTGTAGCGAATGCGGCCCGTGCCGGCGTAGGTCTGCGACCGGTCGCTGAATTCGCCGTCGAACTTCACCAGGAACGAGACGCCTTTCGCCGTGCGCCACTCGGCGCCGGCCGTGGTCAGCGCCAGGTCACGTGCCGGCGTCGCGCCGAACACGGTGAACGGCGCAGCGCCGACGCCGCCGAGACCGACGAAGCTGAGCGTCGCCGACGGATTGCTGATCTCGTCATGAGCGTAGGCGAACTTGCCGAACAAATTGAGCTGGCCGCCATTGTCCACTGGCACGATCTTGTCGGTGCGCAGGCCGACCTCACCGCGATAGGCGGTTGCCGTGCGGCCGACGACGGCCAGGGCACCGGCGGCGGGACCCAACGCCGTGGCCTCGGTATAGCCGGGCGTTCGGAACCACTGGCCCTGGATGGCGCCATAGGGCGTCCAGTTCACGGTCCAGTACTGGCCGACCTTGTAGCCGCCCTCGATGCGACCTGCCCAACCCTGGGCTTCGAAGTCTGCCTTGTAGAGATCGACGCCCGGCGTCGTGGAACGGCTCGTGCCCATCCAGTAATTGGTGTAGGTGCCGGCCGCGGAGATATAGCCCGGCCCGAAGCCGTACTTGCCGTAGACACCCGCCATGAAGGTGTCGCTGGTGCCACCGCCATTGCCGGCGCCGGCAACCGTCGGCGTCACCGACCAGTTGATGTTGCCGCCGGCGAGCGAGAAGCCGATCAGCGAGTCCGCGGTGAAGCGATAGTCCGCACCGGCAGCGACGCCGCCGACGCGGGTGTAGAGATCGGACGTGCCGGCCGCGACATTGCCGCCGGTATTGTTCGCGCCGCCAAACGCCGCGCCCCAGACATCCCAGTGCGGGACGTAGACAACCTGCGGAGGCGGCGCCTTCAGATAGGCGCCGAAGGCCGAGCGTACCGCGGGCGGCACCGGCTTCTCACCGGCATAGCTCAGCGTGCCCGTCGTCGAGACCTTGTTCGTCGCGAACGGATCGGTCAGCAGCGAGAGGTAGGAGCTGCCGAGCTGGAATGCGCCTGATTGCGCCTGGGCGAGGTTCTCGCCGGTATTGCCACCCGACAGGAAGGCCTGCATCGCGAGATCTTCGCCGATGTTGCTCCAAGTGTTCGTGAACAGATTGGCGAATGTCGGACCATTGTTCTGGAAGACGAACTGGCCGTTGGGGATCGCCGTGTTGTTGGTCAGCGCGCCCCAGCGCGAGGAGGACGCCGGCGCCCCGCCCTGGAGGTTCGACGTCGTCAGGAAGAGGACGTATTGCTGTCCGGCCGTGAGCGCGACGCTGCCCGTATTGACCGTGACGGCAGTAAACCCGGCCCCCGCCGCCAAGTTGATCGTCCCCGAGCTAAACAGCGCGGGACCGACGATGCGACTATTGGCTGAGTCCCACTGATAGACGAAGGCCTGCGACGCGATCGGGTTGGAGGCGAAACCGAGCTGGAACGTGAAGCCGCTCAGCCTGGTCTGCCCCGAGGTCGGCGTAAAGGTCTGGCCGTAGGTCGCGGTGTTCGGCACGCCATACGAGGAGATGAAGCTGGTCCCGTTCCACTGCGGAAGGGTGTCGATGTTTTGCGCGTTGGCCGATGTCCCCAGCGCAAGAAAGGCAGCGCCACCGAGCCAAAGGGCCTTACGGGTCACGGAAGAAGTCATTCCCACCCCCCTTAAAGAAATTCCAGAAAAACGAATGAATAGCCGTCAATATCGAGTCGCTAAGCAATACGTCGAACGAAGGAGGACGGGCAATTACTGTTCGGGTTCCCAGCAACGATTAGCAATTAAGCGTGACCCAAAAACAACATAATTTGGCAACTAGACATATTATGACATTGAGATAATTGGGTTTTTGTTCCTATCGATGAGAACTGCAACGATGCTGCGACGCAGGGAGACAACATGTGTCGCGCACGGCCGCACTGCGCATGGCATCACCTGCCTACGACGACATCATCAAGCCAAATCACGTTTGTCCGAAATCGGGAGACGGCCGCGCTGACCGGCAGTCCCCGCCTGAGTGCAGTCAGTCCGTCTGCTCGTCGCGCCGATCGCGGGCGAGCTGATGCCAGGCCAGGGCCAGCTTTATGAGTCTCTGCCGGTCGTCGCCTTCGGAGGCCGCGGCCCGCTTCATTGCGGCTTCAGCCTCATGCTGTGGATCGTACTTGGTACACATGAGGCCAATTCTATCCGCCCGATCTGGACAAGCAGATGGCAATTTCGTCCGTATGATTGCGGTGTCATTTCCATCGTGAACGGCGGGATCGTTTCGGGACATGTCCCGCACGAAGCCGTGAGAGCGGACATCATTCGGACCGATCTGTGAATTGCCTCACAGCCTGCACCCGGCGTCTCCGCTAAACAGCGCTCAACACTCGCAAAGATGCGAGATGACATGTGGTCTTGCCGGTTATGACACGAGAAGCAGCAGCCGACGCGCGCGTCCCGACACCGCGGGACAGGTTCGACCTGTTTGGCGTCAGCCTTCTTGCGACTATCGGCATCGTGATGCTGGCCTGGATCGGAGGCCTGGTCTGGGGCGCGATGGCATTCTTCAACTGGCTCGTGTCGTAACGCACGAGGCGATCACCCTCTCCTCCACGCGCAACGCTCCGCACATGGAGCTCCGCGCACGAAGGCTTGGCCCAGCGGATCACGCGCTAGAACAGGAAATGCGCCACCTGTGCCAGCTTGATCCCGCCGCACACGATCATGGCCCACAACGCCACGCTGATCTGGATTGCATCCAGCATGTCCCACATCCCCGCGAATCTTGTCCCGACGTTTTTCTTTTGAGACTCGCGTGAAGCGGCAACGAGCGCCAGCGTTAATTTGAGGCAGTTGTTGTGCGCTGCCGAATGAGACCGGCGTATCGGCACCAAAACAAAAGAGGCGGGCTTTCCACCCGCCTCTTCGCTTCAGATATTGGCTTTCAGATTTTCAGTAGCACGCGCGCGGATCGGCCTGCACGTACTGGCCGCTGGGATAACGGTAGTAGCAATTGCCCTGGGCCAGATAATAGCCGGGCCGCGAGGCGGCGGTGGCACCGGCAATCGCGCCGGTCGCACCGCCGATCACGGCGCCTGCGGCCGCGCCCGAGGCGTTGCCCGAAATCAACCCGCCGAGCACGCCGCCGACGATGGCGCCACCAAGCGCGCTCGCGCCGGGATCAGCCGGCGGCGGAGGCGGAGGTGGCGGCTCATAGGCGACCGGAGGCGGCGCCGGGGCATAGGCCACCGGCACGTCGTCGTAGTACTCCTCCGAGATATAGGCGGGCGGACCGGCCATCCGCTGCGGATAATAGTACCAGACGCCGCCGACGTCCCACCACCAGCCGGAACGGCCGTTGTGGACCTCGTGGCGCCAGCGTCCACCATCCCAGGCGAAATTACCGCGATAGGCGTGTCCGCCCCAGTCGCGCGCCGGCGCGGGGCCACGGGCGAAATTACGACCGGGCGGCGGACCGCCGGCATTGTGGGGGCCGCCGGGACCGGGGCCGGCATGGGGCGGACCGCCGGGCTGCGGCGCAGGCCGGGCCGTCTGCTGCGGTGGCGGGCCTTTGCGCATGTTCGGTGGCGGCGCACCGGCGCCCGGCCCTGCCGACGGATGGCCGTCATGCCTTGGCGCAGTTGCGTCCTGTGCCTGCGCCGAAAGCGCGAGCAGTGACATGGCCGAAACCAAGGGAATGATGATCTTCATACGACTGGACGCACTCATGCGTGCTCGACCCCCTACTCTCTCGATTGCCGTGGTGCCTGACGCGATAGACGATTCGCCTCGCGCCTGGCTGATGCCGGCTGACATAACTGACCTGCTTTGGTCGGCTAGTCCCGTTACAAATGATTAAGATCACGGCATTTTTTCGTCCGCGCGGGCCGCGCTGGAGCGGTTCTAGCGGGCCGGCTCGATCACGTTGCAATTGCTCCGCCCCGACATCAGGCAGTCCTGCATCTTGCTGGCGGCGGTGAGATCGCGGGCAAGCCACCAGCCGACGCCAAGGATCACGATGGCGATGATCAGGCCGGCCATGGCGCCACGCCGGTTGTCGCCGGACTGAGGTTTTGGCGGGGATTTCGGTGTCTCGCCCGGTTTGGGCGTGGACGAAAGCTTGGACTCGGGCTTTGACTCGGGCTTGGACATGGCTGACCGATCACAGGGGCGCGGCGCGCTTTATCACCTCTGCGGCGTGGCGTCACATCCCGTCCAGCCTCTCCCGTTCAGCCCCGGGTCTGGCGGATCGCATCCTTGCGCGAGGTTTCGACGGCCGGGATCGCCTCGCGGACCCGGGGTGCGCAGGTCGTGAGCACGAATGCGGTCTGGGTGCATTCCCAGTCCGTACCGAGGACGGCACTTTCGATCGGCTGCGGACGAGCGAGCAGCAGCGCCGCGCCGGCCACGGCTGCCACCGCGACGGCGATTACGAGCGCCTTCAGGCTCAGTCTTGAGATCGTCATGCCCGTGCTCCGTCTCGTATCGGGGCAAACGCTAGGCGTCGCCTCGGGGCCCCTTTATGAGGGACATCACAATTCGGCAGTTTTTCCGGGCTACGAGAGATCGTCGGGGGGCGATATTTCGTCTACCTGATCGGCTGCGATTATGGGTGGCTTCGCGACGCGCGCCGATGTACACGCTTCTACGTCGCGCGGCGCCCGCTATGCCCAGCCGACGTACCAACAGACAGTGATGTAAGACTGAAAGCGAGGATGACAAGGTTCGTTCGATGAGTGGATTCAGGGAACCAGGTTTCTCCGACCGGCAAAAGGCCGCGCAGGAAGCACGCAAAAATCTTTTGAACAAATTCAAGTCGCAGCCCGGGCCCGATGATCCCGCGGTGGTGGCGAAGCGCGCCGAGCGCGAGGCCCTCGCGGCCAAGCGCGCCGAGGCAAAGACTGCGCGCGAAGCGGAAAAGGCCGAGCAGAAGCGCATCGCGGAAGAAGCTGCAGCCGCCGAAGCTGCGCGACTTGCGCGTGAGGCCGAGGAAGCGGCAACCAAGGCGGCCGAGCTCGAGGCCGAGCAGAAGGCCAAGCGCGACGCCCGCTACGCCGCCCGCAAGGCCAAGCGCAAGTAGCGTTTACACCTCACGTTCAATTGAATTTGCAATTGAACTTGAACCAAAGACATCACTGCGGGGCGGTCCAAATGACCGCCCCCGGCGTCTCGAGAGCGTGCGTCTGCATGTCGCAAACGCTGCGACGACGGTGGAAGATCAGTTCTTCTTCATCATCCCGTCGTCCTTCTTCATCCCGTCCTTCGACATGTGGTCTTTCTTCATGCCGTCGTCCTTGGACATGGCATCCTTCTTCATGCCGTCCTTGGACATCGTGTCCTTCTTCATCATGCCGTCGTCCTTGCCCATCTTGTCCTGGGCAAAGGCGGCCGGCGACAGCGCGAGGCCAAGCGAGAGAGCGGCAGCCGAGACGCCAAGCGCGATGCGGTTACGAATGGTCATGGATCATCTTCCCTTCGAGATCGTGTTTGTCAGCGACGGACGCCGCTATCTGATCTCGACGGATCGACCGCCAGCGTTGTTACGCCGCCGCCGATAAATTTTTGCGGGATGCTGCCATCCACCTATTCGCCGCAATCACCTTCGCGTATGGCGCCGCTGAAACGGCGCGGAACGAACGACGAGTGTGCAGCGCAGCAATGCCGGCCCTTGCCGCGGCATTCCGTCTCGAACTATCAGACTAGAGATCATCGGATGGAAGACCGGCTAGGATGGGCCTACGCGCTGGTCTCAACGACCCACCCAATCACAGCAAACAAGAACCGTTCGAAGAAACGTTCAAGGGGATCACACCATGTTCACGCGCCGCCACCTGATCGCGACCGCCGTCGCCGCACCCGCCATTCTTCGTTTCGGCACCGGGACCGCGCATGCGGCGACCACGCTGAAGATCTCGCATCAATTCCCGGGCGGCACCATCGACAAGGGCGATTTCCGCGACCGGCTCTGCCGCATGTTCGCCGCCGAGGTCAGCAAGCGCAGCAATGGCGACATTGCCGCCGAGATCTACCCGAACTCCTCGCTGATCAAGACCAACGCGCAGTTCTCCGCGATGCGCAAGGGCGCGCTCGACATCTCGCTCTATCCGATGCCTTACGCCGGCGGCGAATTGCCGGAGACCAATATCGGCCTGATGCCGGGCCTCGTCACCACCTACGACCAGGGCATGCGCTGGAAGAAGGAGCCGGTCGGCAAGGCGCTCTCCGACTTCCTCGCCGACAAGGGCATCATCCTGCTGTCCTGGGTGTGGCAGGCCGGTGGCGTCGCCAGCCGCTCCAAGCCGATCGTCGCGCCTGAAGACGCCAAGGGCATGAAGGTGCGCGGCGGCTCGCGCGAGATGGACATGGTGCTCCAGACCGCCGGCGCCTCGGTGCTGTCGGTGCCCTCCAACGAAATCTACGCGGCGATGCAGACCGGCGCCTGCGACGCCGGCATCACCTCCTCCACGAGCCTGATCTCGTTCCGCCTCGAAGAGGTCGCCAAATCGCTGACATCAGGCGCCGGCGCCTCCTACTGGTTCATGCTCGAGCCCCTGATGATGTCGAAGGCGATCTTCGACAAGCTGCCGAAGAACCAGCAGGACGTCCTGGTCGCCGTCGGCGAGGAGCTCGAGGCGTTCGGCCGCAAGGGCGCACAGGACGACGACGTCGAGGTCGCCAAGGTCTACGAGAAGGCCGGTGCCAAGGTCTCGGCGCTCGATGCCGCCACCGTCGGCAAATGGCGCGACATCGCCCGCGACACCGCGTGGAAGGATTACGGCGCCAAGACCGCGACCGCCGCGAACCTGCTCAAGCTCGCCACCGACGTCGCTGCATGAGCCACGGTCCGCTCCCGGATCGTGACGACCAGACCAGCGCCGCCGCAAGGACAGGCCTTGCGGCGGCGGTCGATCGCGGTCTCGCCATCCTCAACACCATCATCGTCGTGTTCGCAGCGATCGCGCTGGTCGCGGCCTGCGCCATCCTGAGCTACAGCGTCCTCAGCCGTGCCTTGTTCAAGGCCGCCAATTACTGGCAGGACGAAGCGGCAGTATTCCTGCTGGTCGGCGCGACCTTCATGACCGCTGCGTACGTGCAGCAGAACCGCGGCCATATCGGTATCGAGGCCTTTGTCGGGCTGCTGTCGCCGCTGGCCAACCGGATCCGGCTCTGGCTCGTCGACGCCGCGACGTTCCTGTTCTGCGCCTTCTTCACCTGGAAGTCCTGGACGCTGGCCCATGAGGCCTATGTCGACGGCCAGGTCTCCAACTCGATGTGGTCGCCGCCGCTCGCCATCCCCTACTCGCTGATGGCGTTCGGCATGAGCCTGCTCTGCATCCAGATCCTCGTGCAGCTTGCGCTGCCTTTCGCAGGAGCCAAGCCTTTAGCAGGAGCGAAGCGTCCATGAGCGTGTTCGGTATCGGCCTCGCCTACGGAATTGCGACGCTGGTCGTGATGTTTTCGGGCATGCCCATTGCTTTTGCCCTCGGCGCAGTCGCCGTCGTATTCATGGGCATCTACATGCCCACAGCGTCCCTCGATACGGTGACGCAGAACGTCTACGAAGAGATGGCCTCGATTACGCTGCTGTCGATCCCGCTCTTCATCCTGAAGGGCGCGGCGATCGGCAAGTCGCGCGCCGGCCAGGATCTCTATCTGGCCCTGCATGCCTGGCTGCACCGCGTCCCCGGCGGACTCGGCGTCGCCAACGTGTTCGCCTGCGCGCTGTTCGCGGCGATGGCGGGCTCAAGCCCGGCGACCTGCTCGGCGATCGGCTCGGCCGGCATCCCCGAGATGCGCAAGCGCGGCTATTCCGGCGGCTTCGCGGCCGGCATCATCGCCGCCGGCGGCACGCTCGGCATTCTGCTGCCGCCGTCGATCACCATGATCCTGTTCGCGGTCGCAGCCGAAAAATCGCTCGGCCGGCTGTTCCTTGCCGGCATCGGTCCGGGCCTGCTGCTGGTCAGCCTGTTCGGCGCCTATGCCGTGATCCGCTTTCGCCAGGAATACGCCGCGGCCGAAGCGATCTACAAGAAAGGCGGCCCGGAAGCGGCGATCCTCGCCCGCGACGAATACACGCTGGCCGAGCGCTTTAGTGTGCTGCCGCGCGTGATCCCCTTCGTGCTGCTGCTCACCGGCGTCATGATCGCGCTCTATGGCGGCTATGCCACGCCGTCGGAGACAGCGGGCCTCGGCGGCCTGCTGGCGCTGGCGCTGATCGCGGCGATCTACAGTGTGTGGCGGCCGAGCGATCTTGCGCCCATCATGAAATCGACGATCCGAGAATCGACCATGCTGATGATGATCATCGGCATGTCGCTGCTCTATTCCTACGTCATGAGCTATCTGCACATCTCGCAATCGGTCGCCGAATCCGTCGTCGCGATGCATCTGCCGCGCTGGGGCCTGCTGTTCGCGATCCTCGTCATGGTCGTCGTGCTCGGCTTCTTTCTGCCGCCGGTTTCGATCATCCTGATGACGGCCCCGATCATCCTGCCGCCGCTGCGCGCCGCCAACTTCGATATCATCTGGTTCGGCGTGGTCATGACCATCGTGATGGAGATGGGACTGATCCATCCACCTGTTGGCCTCAACATCTTCGTCATCCGCAACGTCGCGCCCGACATTCCCTTGAGCGAGGTGATCTGGGGCACCCTGCCCTTCGTGCTGCTGATGATGCTCGCGGTGCTGCTGCTGTGCTTCGTGCCGGGCATCTCGACCGCACTGCCGGATCTCGTGATGGGGCCGGACGGGAGCAGGTAGCGGCAATCGCAATTGCCGTAGGGTAGGCAAAGGCGCGCAGCGCCGTGCCCACCATCTCTTGTGATTCCGCTAAAAGTGGTGGGCACGCTTCGCTTTGCCCACGCTACGAGCGCATCGACTACGGCTGGCTCTTCCGCCGCCCCTTCGGCGCGATCGCGCTGCCGGCCACGACCTGCAACAGGTCCTTGCGCACGGCTTCGATGTGCCGCTCCAGGAACCGGCAGGCCTCATCGACCTTCTGCGCCCGACACAGCGCGATCAGATGGGCGTGCTCCTTCTCCGCAGTGCCCATCGCCTTGGTGTTGGAGAGCTGAAGCCGCGTGTAGCGATCGCTGGTCTGGAGCAGCGACAGCACGATCGCGCGCGTGCGCGGTTGCGGGGCGTGCATATAGAGCGCCAGATGGAAGTCGGCGTTGAGCTGGCCCCAGTCGCTGACATTCTTCGCCTTGATCGCCTTCTCGAACTGCCTGTGGATGTCGTCGAGCGCATCGAAGTCGTCCGCGGAGAAATGCGGCGCCGACTGCGCCAGCAGTCGCGGCTCCAGAATGCAGCGCAAATCGAACACGTCGTTGATCTCGTCCAGCGACAGCTCCGAAACGATGGCGCCCTTCTGCGGCACGATCCGCACCAGACCTTCGGCATCCAGCTGGAATAGCGCCTCGCGCACAGGAATGCGGCTGACGCCATAGGTGTCGCCAAGCGCATCCTGACGCAGCTGGGAGCCGGCCGGATAGGTGCCGTCGAGGATGGCTTGTCTGAGCTGATCCACGATCGCAGCCGACAGCGTGCGATGCTTCAGAGGCTGTTTCATCTGACCTTCCGTTGTCCTTCCCGACTCATCGGCCGACGCGGTCTCTCTTGCATGATGAGACGCCCAGGCAAAAGCCGAATAGCCATACAAGCCCGGTGCCCACCAAAAGCGCGTCCTGCCGCCGAAATGACCGCAATCTGCATTTGACACCCGAAATGTATAAATTATACATTTGACCTTAGCACGACAATTCTCAGGGATTGGGGCCTCTTTCATGATCGAGCAGACGATGCCGGCCACGCGCGCATTCAGCGTTCGACGCATGGTCGTCCGCGCCTCCAGCGCCCTGCTCGCGGTCGAGCGCATCGCGCTGATGGGCCTGATGTACCTGCTCACCGGCCTGATCCTGGTGAACGTCGTCACCCGCTACGCGCGCTTCCCGATCTACTGGATCGACGAATCCGCGGTCTATTGCGTGGTCTGGCTGACCTTCGTCGGGGCATCCGCGATGACGCGGCTGCGGCTCGATTTCGCGGTCACCATGCTGACGGAGCGCCTCTCGCCACAGCACCAGAAGATCGCAAAGGTGATCTCGACAGGCCTCGTCGTCGTGTTCGGTGTCGCGCTCATCATCACCTGCGTGCTCTGGATGGATCCGATTGGCCTTGCCCGCGCCGGCTTCGACGGGCGCAAGCTGGCAGCAGAGACCTTCAACTTTGTCTACACCGAGCACACCCAGACGCTGAACTGGCCGACCTGGGTGCTCTATCTGACGCTGCCGATCTTCGCGGCGTCAATGACCATCCACGGCCTCGCCAATTTGCTGGAAGACCTCGAGCTGGTGCCGCGCACGCCGCCGAGAGGCTTTCAGCTCTCCGAGCTCGACGGGGTCAACTGATGATCACGTCCGCCGCCTTCGTCGCGATCATGCTGGTCGGCGTGCCGATCGGGCTCTGCCTGTGCCTCGCCGGCCTCGTCTACATCGCGGCATCAGGCAATCCGGTGCTGTTCCAGTCCTATCCGCTGCAGCTGTTCGGCGGTGTCGACAGCTACGGCCTGATCGCGATTCCGCTGTTCATCCTGATCGGCGAGATCATGAACGGCGGCGGCATCACCCGCCGCATCGTCGACATGGCGATGGCGTTCGTCGGCTCGCTCAAGGGCGGGCTCGCCTACGTCAACATCCTCGCCAACATGTTCATCTCCTCGATCCTGGGATCTGCGACCGCGCAGGTCGCGATCATGGCCCAGATCATGGTGCCGGAGATGGAGAAGAAGGGCTACGACAAGACCTTTGCGGCGGGATTGACCGCCTATGGCGGCATGCTCGGCCCGATCATCCCGCCGTCGGTGATGTTCGTGGTCTACAGCGTGCTGGCACAGGTTTCGGTCAGCGACATGCTGATCGCCGGCATCGTGCCGGGTGTGATCCTCACCGTGATGTTCTGCCTCGTCATCGCGCTGATGGGATACGTCTACAATTATCCGCGTGCCGACTATCAGACGCCGCGCCAGCGCGTCATGACGATCCTGCGGACCTCGCCGACCCTGCTGATCCCGATCGTCATCGTCGGCACCATCTTGAGCGGCCTTGCGAATGCGACAGAATCCGCCGCCGTCGGCGCGGTTGCGGCTGCCTTGGTCGGCAAATACTGGACCAAGGAATTCGAGTTCTCGCAATTGCCGCAGATGATGCTGCGCAGCGGCATCTATTCGGCGATCGTGCTGTTCCTCGTGGCCGCCGCGGCCGTGTTCTCCTGGGTCCTGATCTTCGGCAAGGTCCCGCAGGAAACCGCGGCCTGGATCCAGACGGCTGCCAAGGACCCGATCAGCTTCATGCTGATCTGCAACGTCATCCTGCTGGTGATCGGCACTGTCATCGACGGCATTCCCGGCCTGATCATGACGGTGCCGATCCTGCTGCCGGTCGCGACCGACGTCTATCACATCGATCCCCGGCATTTCGGCGTCGTGGTGGTGATCAACCTGGTGCTCGGCCTGTTGTCGCCGCCGGTTGGGCTCTGCTTCTTCGTCGCGGCCGCCGTCACCGGCGCCAAGCCCGGCAAGATGTTCATGGTGACGCTGCCCTTCTTCGTCATCTCCTGCGTCCTGCTGGTGCTGCTCTCGCTCTATCCGTCGCTCTCGCTGATCCTCATCAAATAGGCCCGTTCAAAAAGGAAGCCCGACCATGCCGCTTTCACGCCGCCGCTTTCTCGCCGCCAGCGCCGCCGCATCGGTGTTTGCGCCCTCGCTCGCGCTCGCCCAGGCCAAGGAATTCCGCCTCGGGCTGATCACGCCCAACGGCCATTCCTGGAACAAGGCCGCGCTCAAATTCGGCGATGATCTCAAGGCCGCCACCAACGGCCGCCTGACCCTGACCGTGTTCCACTCCGGCCAGCTCGGCAACGAGCCGGCGATGATGCAGCAATTGCAGTCCGGCGCACTCGACATGGGCTTCATCCAGGCCGCCGAGCTCGGCTCGCGCGTGCCGCACATCGCCGCGATCAACGCGCCCTACATCGTCCGCTCGACGCCGGCGGTGGCGAAATTCGTTCGGCATCCCGTCGCCGTCAAGCTGTTCGAGGTGCTGCCGCAGGAGACTGGCACCGTCGGTCTCGGCTGGGGCATCACCGGCATGCGCGCCGTGTTCTCGTCGAAGGACCTGGCGAGCCTCGCCGACATCAAGGGAATGAAGCTGCGCATCAACCCGACGCCGGTCTATCGCGATTTCTATTCCTCGCTCGGTGCCGCCCCGACGCCGATCCCGACGCCGCAGGTGTTCGACGCGATGGCCAACGGCCAGGTCGACGGCCTCGAGGCCGATCTCGAATTCTCCTGGAACCAGCGCTTCGACAAGGTCTCGAAGGTGATCCTCCAGATGAACGCCGTCTTCATGCCGATGGCCGCAGTCGTCTCCGGGCGGGTCTGGCAGACGCTCCCCGCAGCCGACCGCGAGCTGATCGCCAAGACGGTCAAGTCCACGCTCGATGCGCAGATCGACGAGCTCGCCGGCAACGAGCCCGCCCTGATCGAGAACTTCAAGAACGCGCCGATTCCGATCCGCCAGGTCCCGGCCGGCGACACCGAGGCCGTCATCGCCGAGTTCGACAAGATCTGGCTGCCCAAGGCACCGGTTCTCGCCGAGCTGCGCAAGGTCGGCGCCACGCTCTAACTTTCCCCGCCATCCTCTTCACCACAGCCGGCGGTCCCAGCCCCCCGCCAGCAACCTTGCTTGGAGTCACTTCATGAGCCGCCGCGTTTCCTGGGAAGGCGTCTTCCCGGCCGTCACCACGCAATTCCACGACGATCTCTCGCTCGACATCGACGCGACGGCGAAAGTCATGGACGGATTGATCCGCGACGGTGTCTCCGGCCTGATCGTCTGCGGCTCGGTCGGCGAGAACACCTCGCTCGAGCGCAAGGAAAAGGTCGCGATCATGGAGACGGCGAAATCAGTCGCGGCCGGGCGCGTGCCCGTATTGTGCGGCATCGCCGAATTCACCACGGCTTTCGCCGTCGAGACCGCCAAGGAAGCCGCGCGCGTCGGCATCGACGGCGTCATGGTGATGCCGGCACTGGTCTATTCGTCCAAGCCGCACGAGACCGCCGCGCATTTCCGCGCCGTCGCCAGCGCGACGGACCTGCCGGTGATGCTCTACAACAATCCGCCGATCTACAAGAACGACGTCACGCCCGACATCCTGGCCACGCTGGCCGACGTCGAGACCGTGGTCTGCTTCAAGGACTCCTCGGGCGATACGCGGCGTTTCATTGACACCCGCAACATGGTCGGCGACCGCTTCGTGCTGTTCGCCGGCCTCGACGACGTCATCGTCGAGAGCATCGCCATGGGCGCCGTCGGCTGGGTCTCCGGCATGTCCAACGCCTTCCCGCGCGAGGGCGAGACGCTGTTCCGCCTCGCCAGGGCCGGTCGCTTCGCCGAAGCGATGCCGCTCTACGAATGGTTCATGCCGCTGCTGCATCTCGACGCCCGCCCGGACCTCGTCCAGTGCATCAAGCTGTGCGAGCACATCATGGGCCGCGGCACCGCTCTCACCCGCCCGCCCCGCCTCGCGCTGCTGCCGCAGGAGAAGGCCGAGGTCGAGGCCATGATGGTCCGCGCCCTCAAGAACCGGCCCCGCCTGCCAGATGTTGGGTTGAAGGCGGCCTGATCGAAGGTCTCGTAGGGTGGGCAAAGCGACAGCGTGCCCACCATTTGCCAATGATTGAGAAAGATGGTGGGCACGGCGCTGCGCGCCTTTGCTCACTCTACGAAGCTCTCTCAGTCGTCATTGCGAGGAGCGAAGCGACGAAGCAATCCAGAGTCCTTCCGCGGAGGGACTCTGGATTGCTTCGCTGCGCTCGCAATGACGGAGAACTAGGAAGCGCTCCGCTTCTTCTTCGCATTCAGCGCGGACGCCACGCGGCTCACGGGCGGCTTGCCCAGCACGCCGCTCATCTCGTTCGTTGCCGCGAGCAACTTCGCCATGTCGACGCCGGTCCTGACGCCCATGCCCTCGAGCATGTAGACGACATCCTCGGTCGCGACATTGCCGGTCGCGCCCGGCGCGTAGGGACAGCCGCCGAGACCGCCCGCGGCGGCATCGATCACACGCACGCCCTCCTCCATCCCCGCATAGAGATTGGCAAGCGCCTGTCCGTAGGTGTCGTGGAAATGCATCGCGAGCTTGGCGGGCAGGATATTGGTGCTCACCGCGCGCAGCATCTCCTTGGCTTTGGCCGGCGTACCGACGCCGATGGTGTCGCCGAGCGAGATCTCGTAGCAACCGAGCTCCCACAGCGTGTTGGCGAGATCGGCGACAGCTTTTGGCTTGATCTCGCCGTCAAAGGGACAACCGAGCACGCAGGAGATATAGCCGCGCACCGGCACGCCGTCGGCCTTGGCACGCGCCAGCACCGGCTTGAACCGTTCGATCGATTCCGCGACGGTGCAGTTGATGTTGGCACGCGAAAAGCCCTCGGAGGCCGCAGCGAACACGGACACCACTTTCGCGCCCGCAGCGCGGGCGGCGTCATAGCCCTTCTCGTTCGGCACCAGCACGTGGAATTCCGCGCCCTTGAGGTGGCTCACGCCACGCAGCACGGCATCGGAGCTTGCCATCTGCGGGATCGCCTTGGGTGAGACGAAGGCCCCGACCTCGACCGTATCAAGCCCGGCTCCGACCAGCGCCTCGATGAAGGCAATACGCGCCTCGACGCTCACAGGCGTCTTCTCGTTCTGGAGGCCGTCGCGCGGCCCCATCTCGATGATGCGGACGGGATCGCTCATCTCATTCTCCCGAAGCCTCGACCACGGCGAGCTCGACGCCTTCCTGGACGATGTCGCCGACCTTGCATTTGATCGACTTCAGTACGCCCGCATAGGGCGCCCGCAGCGTCTGCTCCATCTTCATCACTTCCAGCGTGAGGATCGGCGCGCCCTTCTCGAGCCTGGCGCCCTCGTCGGCCAGCACGGCGACGACCGTGCCCGGCAGCGGTGCCGCGATCTTGTCCGCGCCGGTCTGCTCCTCGGTCTCGCCGCCGAAAGGATCGACCCAATGCAAATCGAAGCGGCCGTTGCGCGTGCGCAAATACAGCTCGTGGCCGTCGACCACGGCCGCGACGGACGATTTGACGCCGTCGAGCGTCAGATCGAAGCCGCCGTCCTTCGCTGCGATCGTGAACGCCAGCTCGCGCTCGCCAATCACCAGCGTGGACGGCCCGCTGCCATAGTTCAGGGTGACTTTCTGCTCGGGCCCATGCCCGACGCGGAACGCGAAACCGCGCTGGCGGCGGCCGACCGGCATCCAGCCGAAGGTCTGCCAGGGCGAATTCGTCTCCCCCTGTGCGGCCTGCCGCTCGCCGTTGATGACCGCCGCGACCGCGGCGCAGAGCTCAAGCTCACCCGGCGCTGCGGCGGCCGACGTCAGCACCGCCAGCTCCCGCTCGATGAAGCCCGTGTCGATCGCATTGGCCCGCACTTTTTGATGCGTGATCAGCGCCGACAGGAACGGGATGTTGGTGACGATGCCGCGGACATCGGAGTCTTCGAGCCCACGGTTCAACCGATCGATCGCCACATCCCGCGTCGGCGCCCACGCGATCATTTTTGCGAGCATGGCGTCGTAGTACGGCGAGACGCTATCGCCCTCGCGATAGCCGGCATCGATGCGCAAGCCGCCAGTCTCCGCAGGTAGCCGCCAGGTCGAGATCTTTCCGACCGACGGCATGAAGTTCTTGGTCGGGTTCTCGGCATAGACACGCGCCTCGACGGCATGGCCGTTGAGGCGGATCTCATCCTGCTTTAGCGGCAGCGCCTCGCCGAAGGCGACCCGCAGCTGCCACTCGACGAGATCGATCCCGGTGATCAATTCGGTCACGGGATGCTCGACCTGGAGGCGCGTGTTCATCTCGATGAAGAACACGTCCTTGCCGTCGGAGACGAACTCGATGGTGCCGGCGCCGACATAATTCACCGCGCCCGCCGCCTTTCGTGCGGCGGCGCAGACCGTCTCGCGCTGGGCCGGATTGAGCGTCGGCGACGGAGCCTCTTCGATCACCTTCTGGTGCCGCCGCTGCAGCGTGCATTCGCGTTCGAACAGCGAGAGCAGATTGCCGTGGCTGTCGCCAATGATCTGCACCTCGATATGGCGGGGGTTGTCGACATATTTCTCGATCAGCATGCGGTCGTCGCCGAACGCGGCCTTGGCCTCGCGCTTGGCGCTGATGACGGCGGGCCCAAGCTCGTCGGCGGAGCGCACGATCCGCATGCCGCGACCACCGCCGCCGGCGGAGGCCTTCACCAGGATGGGGAAGCCGACCTTCTCGGCCGCCTTTGCCAACGTGGCATCGTCCTGCGCATCGCCGTGATAGCCAGGCACCAGCGGCACGCCGGCCTTTTCCATCAGGGCCTTGGAGCCGGATTTCGAGCCCATCGCCGTCATCATTCCGGCGGTCGGTCCGACGAAGACGAGGCCAGCGTCGTAACAGGCCTGCGCGAATTCAGCATTCTCGGACAGGAAGCCGTAGCCGGGATGCACGGCCTCCGCGCCGGTCTTGCGCGCGGCCTCGATCAGCCGCTCGACATTGAGATAGCTGTCGCGGGCGCGTGCGGGCCCGAGCAGCACGGCCTCGTCGGCGAGCGCGACATGCATCGCGTCGCGGTCGGCCTCGGAATAGACCGCGACCGTGCGCAGGCCCATTGCGCGCGCGGTGCGGATGACGCGGCAGGCGATCTCGCCGCGGTTGGCGATCAGGAGGGTGCGAAAACGGCGGTAGAGCTTTGAGCGGTCCATCGCATCACATCCTGAACAGGCCGAATTTCGTCGGCTCGATCGGCGCATTCGACGCCGCCGAGAGGCCAAGCCCGAGCACGAGCCTTGTGTCTGCCGGATCGATCACACCGTCGTCCCACAGGCGCGCCGTGGCGTAGTACGGATGCCCCTGGCTCTCATACTGGTCGCGGATCGGCTTGCGGAATTTGTCTTCCTCCTCCTTCGACCAGCTATCGCCCTTGGCCTCGATATTGTCGCGCCGGACCTGGCTCAGCACCATCGAGGCCTGCTCGCCCCCCATCACCGAGATGCGCGCATTCGGCCACATCCAGAGGAAGCGCGGCGAGTAGGCGCGGCCGCACATGCCGTAATTGCCGGCGCCGTAGGAGCCGCCGATCACCACGGTGAACTTCGGCACCGAGGCGGTCGCAACCGCCGTGACCAGCTTGGCGCCATCGCGCGCGATGCCGCCGGCCTCGTACTTCTTGCCGACCATGAAGCCGGTGATGTTCTGCAGGAACACCAGCGGAATGCCGCGCTGGCAGCACAGCTCGATGAAATGCGCCCCCTTCAGCGAGCTCTCGCTGAACAAAATGCCGTTGTTGGCGATGATGCCGACCGGATAGCCCCAGATGTGAGCGAAGCCGCACACCAGCGTCGTCCCGTACAGCTTCTTGAACTCGTCGAACTCCGAGCCGTCGACGACGCGCGCGATGATGTCGCGCACGTCGAACGGCTTTCTGCCGTCGACCGGCACCACGCCGTAGATCTCCTCCCCAGCGAACAGCGGATCGCGCGGCGGATGCATGTTGAGGTTCGGCCGCGTCGACGGTTTCAGCGTGCCGACGATGCGCCGGGCGATGCCGATCGCATGGGCGTCATTCTGGGCGTAGTGATCGGTCACGCCCGACTGGCGCGAATGCACGTCGGCGCCGCCGAGCTCCTCCGCGCTCACGACCTCGCCGGTGGCCGCCTTCACCAGCGGCGGGCCGCCGAGGAAGATGGTGCCTTGATTGCGCACGATGATGCTCTCGTCCGACATCGCCGGCACATAGGCGCCGCCGGCGGTGCAGGAGCCCATCACGATCGCAATCTGCGGAATGCCCTGTGAAGACATCTGCGCCTGGTTGTAGAAGATGCGGCCGAAATGGCGCTCGTCCGGAAATATCTCGTCCTGGAGCGGCAGGAAGGCGCCGCCGGAATCGACCATGTAGACGCAGGGAAGATTGTTCTGCCGCGCCACGTCCTGCGCACGCAGATGCTTCTTCACGGTCATCGGGTAATAGGTGCCGCCCTTGATGGTGGCGTCGTTGGCGACAACAACGCATTCGCGGCCCGCGATGCGCCCCACCCCCGTGACGACGCTGGCCGAATGCACGTCGCCGCCATAGAGGCCGTAGGCCGCGAGCGGCGACAGCTCCAGGAACGAGGTGCCGGGATCGACCAGGAGGTCGACGCGTTCGCGCGCCAGCATCTTGCCGCGCGAGGTGTGGCGGTTGCGCGAGACTTCGCCGCCGCCGCCGGCGACCTGGGCGAGCTTTTCGCGCAAATCGGCGACGAGACCGCGCATCGCCTCGGAATTGCGCGCAAAGTCGGATGAAGACGGATCGATGCTGGAATGGAGCGGCATGTAAGTCCCGCGTTTCTGGTGACGTGGTGAGAGGCCGCGGACAGGTTGGACCAGTTTCGCGGGAATTCCAATTGCGTGGAGGCTTAAGCGGTTTCCGCCATCAGCTCGCGGCCGATCAGCATGCGGCGAACCTCCGAGGTGCCCGCGCCAATCTCGTAGAGTTTTGCGTCGCGCCACAAACGTCCGACCGGAAATTCGGATGTATAGCCGACGCCGCCCAGCGCCTGGATCGCCTCGCCCGCCATCCACGTCGCCTTCTCCGCGGAATAGAGGATCGCAGCGGCTGCATCCTTGCGTAAGCTGCGCGCGTGGTCGGCGCGGTCGCAGGCGCGTCCCACCGCGTAGACATAGGCACGGGCCGACTGCCAAGTCGCATACATATCGGCGAGCTTGCCCTGCATCAGCTGGAAGTCGCCGATCGGCTGGCCGAATTGCTTGCGTTCGTGCATGTAAGGCACCACCGCGTCCATGCAGGCCGCCATGATGCCGAGCGGGCCGCCCGACAGCACCGTGCGCTCATAGTCGAGGCCGGACATCAGCACCTTGACGCCCTCGCCCACCTTGCCGAGCACGTTCTCCTCGGGCACCTCGCACTCGTCGAAGAACAGCGGGTAGGTGTTGGAGCCGCGCATGCCGAGCTTGTCGAGATGCTGGCCGTGGGTGAAACCCTTGAAACCCTTCTCGATCAGGAAGGCGGTCATGCCGCGCGGGCCGGCCTCGGGATCGGTCTTGGCGTAGACCACCAGCACATCGGCGTCGCCGCCATTGGTGATCCACATCTTCGAGCCGTTCAGCACATAGCGGTCGCCGCGCTTGTCCGCACGCAGCTTCATCGAGACAACGTCGGAGCCGGCGCCGGGCTCGGACATCGCGAGCGCGCCGACATAGTCGCCGGAGATCAGCTTTGGCAGGTAGCGCTGCCGCTGCGCCTCATTGCCGTTACGGCGGATCTGGTTGACGCAGAGGTTGGAGTGCGCGCCGTAGGACAGGCCGACGGCCGCCGAGCCACGCGAAACCTCCTCCATGGCGACGATGTGGGCGAGATAGCCCATGTTGGAGCCGCCATATTGCTCCGGCGCGGTCATGCCGAGCAGGCCGAGGTCGCCAAGGCGCTTCCAGAGGTCCGCCGGGAACAGATTGGCCTTCTCGATCTCGGCCGCGCGCGGGGTGATCTCCGCCTCCACGAATGCGCGGAGCGTGTCGCGCAGCATGCCGATGTCTTCGCCCAGATCGAAATCGATGCTCGGGATATTCAAGGCGATTCCTCCGTAATTTGGCACCGAACCTAGCGGCATCAGGGCCCTTCTGCGGTCGAAAAGGTTGCATTTTCCGCCAAACTTGGCGAGGATTTCCGTGAGGGAACCCGATGCCATTTCAGACCGCAACCGCGCTCCCGCGCCGCGCCGTGACCCCCGCCGCCTTCGTCCGCGGCGTGGTGGCCGCCTATGCGCGCTACGGCCGCGACCCCGCGGAGGCGCTGAGCCGGGGTCAGGTAGCGCCAGACCTTGTCAACTCTCCGGACGGGCGGGTTACGGCGGCGCAGTTCGAGGCGCTGGCGGGCCATGCCATGCGCGAGCTCGACGACGAGGCGCTGGGCTGGTTCTCGCGCCGGCTGCCCTTCGGCACCTACGGCATGCTGTGCCGCGCCTCGATCACGGCGCCAACGCTCGAGGTCGCGCTCAAGCGCTGGTGCCGGCATCACCGCCTGCTCACCGAGGACGTGCTGCTCGATCTCGAAATTGGCGAGGAGACCGCGGTGGTCTCCATCCGGGAGCTGCGTGACCTCGGGCCTTTCCGCGAATTCTGCCTGGTCACCCTGCTCCGCTACGCTCTCGGCTTCTCCTGCTGGGCGGTCGATTCCAGGATCGCACTTCGCGCGGCTGAATTCCCCCATTCCGAGCCCGGCCACGTCTCGGTCTATCCCACCATCTTTTGCCGGAACGTACGTTTCGACGCGGACCACGCCAGCATCGTCTTCGACAAGCACTACCTCTCGCTGCCGCTCACGCGCAGCGCCGCCGATCTCGACAACATGCTCAAGGGCGCACTGCGCCTGACCGTGCTGCCCTATCGGCGCGACCGGCTGCTGGTCGAGCGGGTTCGCCGCGTGCTGCGCAATGCGCGCGGCCGCAGTCTCGGCGCGGAAGATGTCGCAAGCGAGCTGGCGCTCTCCACCCGCACCATGCACCGGCGTCTGCGCGAGGAAGCAACCTCGCTGCGCGATCTCAAGGAAGAGGCAAAGTTCGAACTGGCAAAACAGGAGCTGATGCGCGGCCGCACCCCGATCAAGCGGATCGCGGAGATCGCCGGCTTCCGTAACGAGAAGAGTTTTTCGCGCGCCTTCCGCACCTGGACCGGCGCCAGTCCCCGCGAGTTTCGCGGCAGGTATCGCTGAAGAGCGCCGTTACCTGCTTGTCATAAATTGACGGCCTCCGAGATCACTCTCGGAGGCCGCAATCTCCCGGATCAGGTCCCGATGTCAGGCGTTAGTTCTGCGCGCCCTGGCGAGCCTTGGGCTGCTTCGCCTGCTTCGGCTGGAACGCGAGCGCATCGTTGCTGGTCTTCGCGCCGCCGGCCTGCGAGCACGAGCCGCCGATGCCGCCGGCTGCCTGACGGCAGGCTTCCATCGTCGGATAGCCGCAGCCATGTGCCGCCTGGGCGCCGTTGGTGATGCAGTAATCGTCGGCCTTCGCAGCCGGCGCCGACAGAACAAGAAACGCAGACGCAAACAGCGTCGCAGCAGACGTTGCGATCGTCTTCGAGGTCGATGTCATGATGTCTTTTCCTGCTTAGGGTCCCACAAAAGCACCCTCAGCGTGCGACGCAGGCTGAGGTTCACATCTCGCATCTAGGCAGCGCGCCGTGACCGGCAATCACGGTCCCGCGCATTGCAGGGCTTCGCAAATCACATGTCACAGTTAGGTGAGTTACTAAGCTTTTATGACATTATCCGAATCGACGTGTTTGGGGGGAACAGGCCCGACGCTTCGGAATTTCGATGATCGAAGATCTGCCGAGCAGCCTATCCTGCCGGCGCGGCAGCCAACTCCTGCAACGGCAGCGGCTCGTCCTTTGCGACGCCCAGCACCGGGAAGCTGCGGACGTTCTTCACGTTTGGCATCGCGGCGAAGTGCAGCAGTTGCTGGCGCATGCTCTCGACGCTCGGCGCCACGCATTTCAGGAGATAGTCGGTGTCCCCCGAGATCCGCCAGCACTGCTGGATGCGCGGGATCGCCGCGATCGAGCTCTCGAATGCCTCCAGCACCGGCTGGGCCTGGCTGCCGAGCTGGATCGAGACGAACGACACCACCTCATAGCCGAGCCGCCGCTCGTCGATGACGGCCCTCACCGCCCGGATCACGCCGCGGCTGAACAGCGATTTCAGCCGCCGCAGGCAGTTGGGCGCGGACACGCCGACGCGCAGCGCCAGCTCGTTGTTGCGGATACGCCCGTCCTGTTGCAGCTCGGAGAGTATCTTCAGATCGACGCCGTCGAGCTGGTCACGCCCGGCCATCCCCCACCTCGTCATGATCCCGTTATGGCAGGCAGCGAAGCATGAGGCGGAATTCGTGCCAAGGGGCTGGGAGGCGAACTGCCCGCATCGTCATGGCCGGGCATAGCCGTCCGAAGGATGGCGTCGCTTCCGCTCGCGACGTTCCGGCCATCCACGTTCTTCATCTGCCGCCAAAACGCGGATGCCCGGGACAGGCCCGGGCATGACGGTTTCACCAAGTCTTGGGAAGGGGCTCGTCCGCCCGCCCCTCAATGCGTCCAGGGCTCGCCGCGCCGGAACGAGAAATTATCCGCATACGCGACCGGGCGGCGGATCGAATCCTGGGGCTCGATCACCTGGTAGGCGATGCCCTTGCGCTCGCAATAGGCGACGGCTTCTTCCTTGGTGTGGAAGCGCAGCGTGATCTGCTGCTTCATGTCCCCGGACGAGGTCCAGCCCATCAGCGGCTCGACCGAACGCGGCTGCTCCGGCTCATAATCGAGCTGCCATTCCTTGGTCTTGGACCGGCCGGATTGCATCGCGTTCTTGGCGGGCTTGAAAATGCGTGCGGTCATTGGTGGTCCGGGCCTCTTCGTCTTGATCGTTCGATTTCGATGCGTCACGGTAGCAGTTGGTGGAAACCATGGGCATAGTATAGAGACACCTTTCGGGAACTGATCGGTGATTCCGGCCCCCGGGGTACCCTCACCGATGGGTATAGTCATTATGCTGCACCGTGACAATTGCGTACCCGCCCTCTGCCCCGGGGTCCCGCCTGGCGGCACCGCCTCGCCGACTTCAGCGTATCTGTCCCCTTCGAGAGCTTCCGTCGCATGGCCTTCCTGAACATCAACGCCACGCTCCCCGAGAAAGGCCGCGACCTCAGGCTCGACCTGTTTCGCGGCATCGCCAACTGGGCGATCTTCCTCGATCACATCCCGGACAACGTCGTGAACTGGATCACGACCCGCAACTACGGCTTTTCCGATGCGGCCGACCTGTTCGTCTTCATCTCCGGCTACACCGCCTCCTTCGTCTATGCGCGGATGATGCTGGACCGCGGCTTCATCGTCGGCGCCACCCGTCTCACCAAGCGGGTCTGGCAGCTCTACGTCGCCCACATCATCCTGTTCGTGATCTACATCGCCTCGATCAGCTATCTGGCACTGCGCTTCGGCGATTCCGAGATGATCAACGAGTTCAACGTCGCCGGCCTCGTCGACAACGCCACCGAGACGCTGCGCCAGGGCCTGTTCCTGCGCTTCAAGCCGCTCAATCTCGACGTGCTGCCGCTCTATATCGTGCTGATGGGACTGTTTCCGCCGGTGCTGTGGTTCATGCTGCGCAAGCCCGATTTGACGATGGTGCTGTCCATCGTGCTGTGGCTCTCCGCACGCCATTTCGGCTGGAATCTGAACGCCTATCCGGCCGGCCAGTGGTACTTCAACCCCTATTGCTGGCAGGTGCTGTTCGTGTTCGGCGCCTGGTGTGCGATGGGCGGCGCGCGGCGCTCGATGACGGTGATCAACGCGCCGATCACGCTCTATCTCTGCCTCGGCTATCTCCTGTTCGCACTGGTCATGACCATGGCCGGCCGCTTCCCGGCCCTCGCCGGCATGCTCCCGGAATGGCTGTTCTCGGCCTTCAACCCCAACGACAAGACCAATCTGGCGCCCTACCGCTTCATCCATTTCGTCGTGATCGTGCTCCTGGTGATCCGCTTCGTGCCGAAGGATTGGCCCGGCCTGGAGTGGAAGATCTTCGATCCGGTGATCGTCTGCGGCCAGCAATCGCTCGCCGTGTTCTGCGTCGGCGTGTTCCTGTCCTTTGTCGGCCATTTCGAGCTGTCGATGAGCTCGGGCTCGCTGTTCGCGCAGCTGTTCGTCAGCATCGCCGGCATCGCGATCATGACGACGGTGGCCTATTACATCTCGTGGTCGAAGCGGCAGGACAAGCCGCTGAAGCCGCCGCCGGCCAAGCCGGCAGCCAGCGCACCTGCAAAGGCCGCTTGAGCCGACGGCGTCCGCTCTTCCGAGGGTTCCGATGCCGCTTGCGATTCGACCAGGATCGGATTGACGTGGGTCAACCACATCCGGCGGCGGCCGACCTAGGGTCGCCGCTATTCGCCTCGCCACACCGGCGTCGGCGACCTCCTCCCGGACAAGGCCAAAGCACATGCCCTCCCATTTTCACGCTGTGGTATGGATCGACCACTCGCAGGCCAGGATATTTCATCTCGGCTTGAGCGGCTCCGACGAGATCACGCTGCATCCGCAGCTCGCAACGCGCCATCTTCATCACAAGGCCAATGCGATCGGCAGCGGCAACGCAGCGGCTGACAAGGCGTTCTACGCCGAGGTCACCAAAGCCCTCGCCGATGCCGGCGAAGTCCTGATCATCGGCCCGGCGAGCGCGAAGACCGAACTCGGCAGTCACATCCATGCGCACGCGCCCGAGCTCGCCAAGCGGATTGCTGCCGTGGAAGCAGCCGACCATCCTTCCGACAACGAAATCGTCGCCTACGCGAAGCGTCACTTCAAAATTCCGCTGCCGCGCGTGCAAGCACCTGGATCGGCGGCCGGCGAGCGGCACTGAGATAGATCTCGACGGAGTGCGGGCGGCCCTCTAGGCCGCCGCTTCGCTGTCGTACTCCGTGAATTTCTTGTAGATCCAGTCGCGGCCGTCGTGCCGACGCCAGACCTTGCCGACCACGAGCTGCCCGTTGATCGAGCGGCGCGGTACGATCACGGTCCAGAGGTGCCAGATCTCGGTCCAGTTTGACTTCGGACCAGCGGTTTTGAAGTTGCGCTCGAAAGACATGACGCAGAACTCGCAGGATATGAGCGTAGCAACGAACTGTGACCTTGTGTGAGCACGGATTTCAGGCAGCCCATCGCAAGCCGGCGCCGATCTGATAACAATCACCGAGGCGACCGCAACAACCGCTCACCCTTAACCTAACCGATCAACCTTACTTGCCTGGGTTAGTGGCGAGACCAGTTGAAAGACCACGCTGGATTTTCTAGAGTGCGTGCACGATTTGAGAATGAGCGCGCCGTTTTGGATGCGCGGAAATTTTTGAACTGACGTCGAATTTGATAACTGGAATTTTGAAAAAGACTTACTGGCTGGGGCAACCACAAATGAATTTGCAATGTGCATGTTTGCGCTTGGCGGTGCGATCGACGCCGCCTGCTCCACTCATCAGGACGTCGGTTCAGGAGCCGCCGAAGCCCGCCAACGACAACCATGTGGTCTGGCCGTTCGTGCCGTTTCCGCCCGGCTGGCACGCATCGAGCTGATTGGCCGGATCTGAAAAACGTAAAGCCTGAAAAGCGCAACGCCGCGCAAGCGGAATATCATCGCTTGGCGGCGTCCGTTTAGATATTGGGCGCTGAAATCCCCAATACCCGTATGTCTATGGCGACAGCCAAAGGTTCGATGCAACTTGAAGAAATCTGCACGGCAGGCCCACCCCAATGCCTTGAAAAATCACGCAGAAGTCGCGTGGCGCGGAGAATGAACGCCAGGGCTTCGCAAGGCTTCCCGCCTGTTTCAGGCCGGGTGTCTCACGACGCAATAGGCCATGTGCCCACTCCGGCCATCAAGCCCGGTTAGACGCCGGCGCTGGATGCACCCTGGGCATTCGTGCCGAGCGAGCCTTGCGCGTTGTAGGTCTGTCCCGTCTGATTGCCTTGGCTGTTTTGCGCGCTTGCCGAGGTCTCGACCTCGGTCGTGCCGTCGGAATAGGTGATCGTGGTGGTGGTGATGCCGTCGATGGTGATGGAGACCTCGCTGACGACAGTCTTGGCCGAACCACCGCCGCCCGAGCCCGAGCTTCCGCCCGCCGATTGTGAGGATGATGTCGCCGAGGTCGAGGACGTCTCTGACGCCGATGTCGCTGCTGACGATGATGTCGCTGATGACGACGACGTGGCGGTCGAGGCTGACGTCGTCGCCACCGCATTGGTTGATGCAATCGCACTGATCGACATGAAAACCTCGCCTGAGGGAGCCCCGGGCGCAGCAACGGTTGCGCGCCTTATTCTCCCCTTCAACGCGGCGGGCAGACGAATCAGGCGCTGGCGGCGCGGAAAATTCGATTGCCATCGATTTCCGCGCCCGAGGCCAGCAACAACGTTTCTATCAGTAGTGGTAGTTCACACCGACCGTCGCGGCATGGATCGTGTCCTTGAGGTGGGCTACCGTGATGGTGTCGGCCGGACTGATCAGCTGGATCGGGCCCTTCGTGCCGAAGTCGTGGTAATTGTATTCGACGTTGGCCGACCAATCCGTCGCGAATGCCCATTCCACGCCGGCACCCAACGTCCAACCGGTCCGCATCACCGACGCGCTGGGATCGATCGCGAAACCGGCGGCCGGACTGACATACGCATCATCGACCTTCTCGTGCGTCCAGGCGACACCGCCGCGCGCGTAGAACAACCAGCCTGAGCCATAGGCGTAGCCGAACCGTGCGGTGACCGAGGCCAGGAAATCATTCTTGAGGCCGAACCGCGCCGGCACGACGAGGTTGCCGAGCGCGGGAAATATCACATTGCTGCCATGGTGGCTCGAGAGGCTCGACCATGCAGCGCGGCCTTCGACGCCCGCGACCCAATTGGATGCGAATTGATGGTCGCAGCCGACCTGTCCGCCGCCGACGAAGCCGGCCGCGCCGAAATCGAGCGTGCCGCCGGCACTGTTGATCGTGCGATCGTCGCTCGCGACGCCGCCGAGATGACCGCCGATATAACAGCCGGTCCAATCGAAGGTAACTCGAGCCACTGGAGGCGCCTGTAGCGCGCGATCAGCCGCAGATGCCATCGTCGTGGACAGGGCGAAAATCGCCACACCGCAGAGAGCTTTCAACATGTCCGTCATTCCCCCATTGCACGCGCAGAGATAGTGCACGCGAGGCTGACGCGGAGGTTGCGTGGCGGACAACATGTCGCGGCAATGCGCGGCCGCCCTGACGCCCAGCGGCGACGGAGGGAGAATCCGCGGGTCGAAATGTCCGGTGAGTTGAAGGAGGTTCAAGCCCGGGACTGGTCGGGGCAGCTGGATTCGAACCAACGACCTGCAGTACCCAAAACTGCCGCGCTACCAGGCTGCGCTATACCCCGAATGTCCGGTGAGCCCCGTCGATACACGCTTCCAGGCGCGCCAGCAAGGCTGGCAATGCGCCTGGCCGGGCCGCCCTATTTGCCGGCGAACAGCGGATGTTCGACGCGATCACCCGGACGGATGCCGTATTTCTGCGCCGTCCCCGCCACCACCTCCAGGACCGCCCGCGCAGGCCCCTCGGACGAGATAATGCTGGTCGACAGCGGCTCGGTCTTTTCGGCGATCCGCAGGATGCTGCCGTCCGCGCGGATGAAGATCATGTCGAGCGAGACATAGGTGTTCTTCATCCACATCGACACGTCCTGCTCGGACTTGAAGTCGAACAGCATGCCTTTGCCGTCGGCCAGCTCCTTGCGGTACATCAGCCCGGTCTGCTTCTCCTGCTCGGTTGTCGCCATCTCCACCGAGAACGCCCGCACGCCGTTCGCCGTGACGATCTTGAGTGGATGGAAACTGGCGGCGTCGATCGGTGCGCTCGTGACCGCGAAACCGGCGATGACGAGAATCGCGGCGAGCCAGCCGGCAAAACCCTTCGTAAATTCCTTGGCAAAACGCATGAAACGACACTCGGCGGCGTGTGAGACTGGATCAGTGCTTACGCGGGGCCTCCCGGAAAAGCCAGAGGCGCGCTGGCTGGCCAGCGCGCCTCTGCTCACGATTGCGGGAATTGGCGTACGCTAGAGCGTTTTCGAGCGAAGTGGATACGGGTTCGCGTCAAGAAAACGCGTCGAAACTAGAATCTAGAGTCCCGTTCCGATTCCATCGGAACGGGAAAAGCTCTAGTGCGACTGCAGGCCCGGCGATCCGGTCTCGGGATGGATCTCGGCGGCCATCATGCCCTTGGAACCGGGCCCAAAGCGAACCAGCACATATTGGCCGGGGCGCAACTCGGTCATGCCAAAGCGGCGCAGCGTCTCCATGTGCACGAAGATGTCGGGCGTGCCCTCACCGCAGGTCAGGAAGCCGAAGCCGCGCAGCCGGTTGAACCATTTGACCTGCGCCCGCTCGAGCCCGCTGGTCGGGGTGACCGTGACATGGGTGCGCGGCGGCAACATCTGGGCCGGATGGATCGCGGTCGACTCGTCCATCGAGACCACGCGGAAGGCCTGGTAGCCCTTGGCGCGCTGGATGCACTCGACGACGATGCGTGCGCCCTCGTAAGCGGTCTGGAAGCCGTCGCGCCTAAGCACGGTAACGTGCAGGAGCACATCGGGCCACCCATTGTCGGGAACGATGAAGCCGTAGCCCTTGGAAGCGTCGAACCATTTGATGACGCCATGGACTTCGACGAGGTTCGCGCTCGCCTCGCCCAGTCCGGTGAAGGGGCTCAGCGCGCTGTCGCGGCCGGAGCTGCCATGCTCGCCCGGCGTCAAACGCCCTGGCGAAGTGCCCTGCCCGGGAACTCCAAGCTTCTTGGACTCAAATCCGTCCGACGACCCCATAACCCCGGACCCCACACATGCCATGCAACCCGCCACATTGGCGGCGCTCGAATCACGCGTCTTAAGAGAATGTTCTCAATTCGACGCGACGCGAATCTTTCGACTCAAAAGATAACACTCCCGGTTGCGACGCATAGATAAAAAAGAGATTCGCCGGAACCTATGAACAGCTTGCACAGCCGCGAATCAAATTAACGCCTCAATTGGCGACAAAGGGTCCGAGCGTTTCGCCGATGTCGTGGCGGATGACGAGGTCGGCGATCTCGTCCTGCTCTGTCGGCTCGCGATTGATGATCACCAAACGTGCACCGGCGTTCTTCGCCATCATCGGAAAGCCCGCCGCTGGCCATACGACGAGCGAGGAACCGATCGCGATGAAGAGGTCGCAGGCTCGCGACAGCTCACTTGCGCGCTGCATTTCATCCTCGGGCATCATCTGGCCGAACGAAATCGTGGCGGTCTTTACCGGCTCATCGCACATGGTGCAGTTGGGTGCGGCGCCCTCTTCGTCAAAACGGCGCTTCACCCAGTCGAGCTGATAGGCCTGCCCACATCCGATGCAGCGCGCATAAGTGGTATTTCCGTGAAGTTCAATCACGTGCTCCGCAGCGAAGCCCGAGGCCTGGTGCAGATTGTCGATGTTCTGGGTGATGATGGCGGGAACCTTGCCGGCGCGGTAGAGCGAGGCAAGCGCGCGATGGCCGCGGCCGGGCTTGGCCGCCGCAAAAACCTCCTCCATCGCGAAGCGACGGCGCCAGGATTCGTCGCGCGCGTCCTGGCTGGCGACGAATTCGCCGAATTCGATCGGGCGGTAGCGCGTCCAAATTCCGCCGGGCGAGCGGAAATCGGGGATGCCGCACTCGGTCGAGATGCCGGCGCCGGTGAACGGCACGATGGTCCTGGCTTCGGCGATCATGTCACCGAGACGTTCAACACCGCTGCGAAGATCCGATGCAATCATGGGCAAGCCATCCCTTGTCCGAGCACGGCTCTATAGCATGCCCGCGGTGGATGTTGCCGTCACCTCGTGACGCCCGCGACCTGCCTTACTGCAGGTAGGCGCGCGTCAGGCCGCCGTCGCGACGTCGTGCTTGTCCGCGTCGTCCCTGTCACGGCCCTTATCGTCTCCCTTGTCGCCTCCCTTGCGCGGCTTCGGCGCGAGCGCGGCCTTCTTCGCCGGCTTGCCATATTGGGAGAGTCTTTCGAGCTCGGCCTCGAGCTCCGCCTGCCGCGCAGCAACCTTCTCCAGCAGCTTTGCGTTGGCGCGCTCGCGCAGCTCGGCCAGCTCTTCGATGCTCAACGAGTCCCGATCGATCTTCGCCATCTTTGGCCGCCTGATTTGTTCTTGCGATTTGCGTCTGGGGCTAGCTGGGTTGCATGCAAGCGACAAGATTGTTGACGTTCTTATCCACCGCCAAGACGACGAAAAGCAAAACGAAAAGAAAAACATGGGCGGCAATTTTTTCCGCCCTTCGCTTATCACAATCCTGCAATGCCTCCTCCCCATTGACGCCCCAATCAGAAGCGCCAATGCATGTGTTGAACGCGACTCAGGGTGATGCGGCGGCAGTGCTTGAGTTCAGTAGTGCACACATACTCAGGTGTAGAGGGGATTTGACATGACCGAAGACGAACAGCGCAAGATCCGCGAACGCGAAGAGATCGCCGCCCGTGTCGCCGCCTTCCGTGCCACGCAGGAAAAATTCAAGCGCGAGCGCGAAGAGTATTTCGTCTCGACGCTCGACAACGCCCGCAAGGCGGAACGGCCCTCGCTCTGGCCATAAGTCAGTTCTGATCGATGCACATGAAAAAAGCCCGGAGCATCGCTCCGGGCTTTTCATTTGTTCAGCCGTTACCAGTGACGGTAATAGTGGTGGTGCCGGTAGTACGGCCCGCCACCGTAATAGGCATAAGGGCCAGGGCCGTAGTCATAATAGGCGGGGCCGCCGTAATAGCCGTAGCCCGGACCATAGCCGTACGGATGGGACGCGGCGACAGCGCCCGCGGTGATCGCGCCGGCGGCGAGGCCAAATGCGAGGCCCGGGCCGATGCCGCGACCGCGCGCCTCGGCGGGCGCAGGTGCCGCAACCGCGGTCACGCCGACGGCTGCGACGGTGGCCAGAACTGCCAATGTCTTCTTCATACTCTCCTCCTTCACATCTGCTGAGACAACGCCCCCCGCCTGCGATGGTTGCGCGGGATGCGGAACCGAAAGCCGTCAAAAAATCTCGCTGGAGGCGGAACGAAAGTGCACTGTCCGTATTGAAGCTGGGAGTGCAGAGCCTCCGCTATCCGGTAGAGGCGACAGCACGAAAGCCCCGTCAGTATCCTCCGCGATGCTGGCGGGGTTTTCCGTTTCAAGAAAGCAAATGGCAGCAGACATCAATTGCTGCCAACGGAATGGAGACACTGGGAGGACCACCGATTGCCGATATCCGCTTTGCTGGCCCGCATCCGCCGGCTTGTTCCCAGATCGGGCGATGAGCACTACGACGAGATCGTCCGCAATTTCGGAGTCGGTACGCTGCGCCCGCCTTCGGCTCCGATGAGCGACGGCGAGCTGGCGCGGGCGATCGCCGAGTTCCTCAAGCAGGCGCCGTCGAGCAAAACCGTCGCGACCCTCGGCCGACGGCTCGATCCCACCACTCCGCTGTGAGCGGGTATTTATTCGCGAGCCGGGAACAAGCGTTTCGCGCACACGTTAAGGTCGTCTTCGTGCAAGTGAGACCCGAGATGCCCGTCTGGCTCGAAGTTCTGCTCAACCTGTCCGGCTATGCCGGCTTCGTCGCGCTCGCAAGCAGCGGCGCCTCGTGCCGGCGCGCGACTGCCGACGATCACATCTACGGCGACGAGCGCTAGTTGGCGTGCGGCGCCTGGCCCGCCGTGCGCACCAGCCGGTCGGCCTTGACCGCGACGCGGGTGTCCTCGAGCTGCGGCCGCAGCGAGAAGCTGATCACCACGAAAGCGAGGCAGAAAAGCGTGCCGACGATAGCAACGCGCCGGTAGGTGTGGCGGTCGCCCTGGTAAAAAGACGGTTCTGAAAAAGGTGTCATGGCAAAAGCTGCTTCTTGGCAAAGTCGTTCTTGTCCTTGCAAGAACACCTACTCCAAGCAGCGCCAAGCGCAACGCGATTGGGCTTTTAACCTAACCGAATAGGGTTATCGGCTTCCGCACAAGCTTTCGTTAGCAATTTGCGCACGCGTCAGCGTGGCGAGCGCTGCGAAAACCTGGGCCGCACCGGCGGACGATCTGCCGACCGGCTTTGTTCCAGCTTCGACTCCATTTCGTTCCCGAAGAACGAATCGGAATCGAAGAAATCGGCGCGGAGCAACTCCTAACAACTGGTGTCGATCGCGCGTACCAATGCGCAGTCACATCGGCTCGAGGGATTTCGATTGCGGCAGTGGCACCTGCGGCACCGACGGCCTGCCTGTGCGAACCCGCGGATGCCGATTGGACCAAGCCAGTTCTGCGATCTCGACGAACGTCTCGACAAACCAGCACGCGTCCATGTCGCTCTCCCGCTGCTCGTTCCCTAGGCGGAGACGAGAGTGGGACCGCGCGACACCTCTCGCTGGCTCGTTCTGACACAGGTGCGGCATCGAGATTCAAGCAGACCCGACTTGTTCCGCATCCGACTCCATTTCGTTCTCAAAGAACGAATCGGAGTCGAGAAAATCGGTGAGATTCGTTTCCTAACGATCGATGAAAACGCGCGCCGTCTCGTACTCGGCGGCAGCCATCTTCGGCGACAGGAATTTCAAGACGACGTAACGACGATCACGATGACCAGCTTCGGATCGGCCACGCGGCCAACATCGCGCGCGTCTGTTCGCGGAGGTCCGGCCAGGCGCGTACTCAGGAACAGGATCGCGCCTGCCGGTTGCCGCGTGCCGTCGATCACGGCCGGGCCGCCTCAAGCCGCCTTCTTCGCCTTGTCCTTTTCGGAGAAGCATTCCAGGATCTGGATGCGGAGTTCCTCTGCGGCCGGGCCCTCGACCTTCCTGAGCACGTTCCAGAGCCTGATCACTTCGCGCTGTTTGTCGACAGTCATGAGTCACCTCCAAGGTTAGCCATAAGAACAAAATGAGAACAAAAAGTCCAGACCTCCGCGCACGTTTTCCCGCGCAATCGCCTTGAACCTTTTCGGAACCGCGCCGACCCACGGGAGCTGGGGATTTCAGCGCCCAGTCATATGGCAGCGCCGCCTGACGAACATACTCCGTCACCGCGGCGCTGTTGCTTTTTGGATTTTCAACCTTAAGTTAGAACCACTCGCTGACGGCCAGGCGCTGAAATCCCATCGCCGTCAGTTCGGAAAGCCCCGTGCGAAAGCGCGGGGTTTTTCTTTGTCAGGCTGAACGATCTCGCCGTCCGACGTGAACCTTTCTTCGCGCTCGCGCGTCTCATCAATGAAGCTTCCCCCAGGCTTCACCCCATCAGAAAGCCCCGCTTCCCCCCGGCGGGGTTTTCGCTTTTGTGGACTGCGCGCCGCCGGCCGCGCAAAACACGAAAGCCCCGTTCCGAGGCCATCGGAACGGGGCTTTGAGCGCACGCAAATGGCGCGCGAGGGTCTGGATCAGACGGAGTCCTTGGCCACTTTCAGCGGCGAGGCCTTCACCGACTTGCTCGCCGGCTTTGCGGCAAACTGCATCGGCTCCTTGGTGAAGGGATTGACGCCCATGCGGGCTTCGGTCGCCGGCTTGTTCACGACCGACATCTTCACGAAACCGGGAATAACGAACTCGCCGGACTCGTTGAGCTCCTTGTAGCCGACCGTCGCCATGTACTCGATGACCGACTTCACGTCGTTCTTCGAGAGCTGCGTGCCCTCGGCAATCGCATCGATCAATTGAGTCTTGGTCATCTTCGCCATGTCAAAAATCCTTTGGATTGGGGGCGCGGGAGCTGTGAGGAAACTTGCCGGGCACGCGACAAAGCCGCGCAGCGCGCTCTGTGGTCATGCCATCGGTCAGGAAGTCACCGGGCTTAGAACCCATCGAGGCCGAAAACGCAAGCCGCAGTTTGACGGGAGTTCCGCCTCTTTTGGGGGCCCCTGCCCCGTATTGACCGTAAGGGTGCGCGCTATATCAGCCACGACATGACGAGGTGATTCCGCACCGCGAACGGTCAGGAATGAGACGGCTGTGACCCCGCCTCTCGCGCGACACTGTTGATATACGCGGCTGGTGGCTTTCCCAGCGCCTTCCTGAACATCGTGATGAAGGCCGTCACCGATTCATAGCCGAGGTCGGCCGAGACCTGCTGCACGCTCGCGCCCGCGGCGAGCTCCCGGATCGCGACGATCAGATGCAGCTGCTGGCGCCAGCGTCCGAAGGTCAGGCCGGTCTCCTTCACCACGAGGCGCGCAAGACTGCTCTCGCTGAGCGCGACGTGCCCCGCCCATTCCGCCAGCGTGCGACGGTCTGCCGGATTGTCCGCGAGCGCTGCTGCGATGCGCATCACACGCGGCTCGCTCGATAGCGGCAAATGTAATTGCTGCACCGGCATAAGCGGTAGCTCACCGAGCAGCACGCCGATCAACCGCTCCCGCCTCGCCTCGTCGTGCTGCAGACCATCGGACAGCTCGACGATCAATTCGCGCAGCAAGGGCGAGATCGAGATGGTGCAGCACTGCTCCGGCAATTGGACCAGCTCCGCCTCGATGTACACGAAGAACAGCCGCGCATTCGCGGTGGCGCGATTGCTGTGCGCCATGCCGCTCGGGATCCAGACCGCACAATGCGGCGGCACCATCCACAAGCCGCTCGGAACGCGACAGGTGACGCCACCGCCGAGCGAGACCACCAGCTGCCCCTTGCGATGGCTGTGGTCCGGCACCTCGCCCTTCGTCCCGTCGGCATCGACGCGCACGGCAATGACCGGCGCGGAGCGATCGTCCACATCCAGGTCGAGCCAGGGGTAACGCAGCGGGTAGCGAAGCGGCTGTCTCATCATTGACTGTTTTTAGCGATCAGTTGCGATTATACGCAAATTCATCCATCCGGAAAGCCGATAGATCTCACATCGCCTCAAATCAAGGAGATGCGACCGTGCATGGCCCGATGATCGCCACAGCCGCCGGACTGGGCCGGCTGGTTCGCACGCAAGCCGGCCAGGTGCGCGGCCTGCCTCGCGACGCCAGCGGCGTGCTGGCGTTCAAGGGCATTCCCTACGCCGCACCGCCGATCGGCCCGCTGCGCTGGTGCGCACCTCAGCCGCCGGCGCCCTGGCATGGCGTGCGCGATGCGCAGAGCTTCGGCGCGGGGTGCCTGTCGTCCCTTAAGAACGATCCTCGGCCGGGGCCACGCGCTGAGGACTGCCTTTATCTCAACGTCTGGACATCAGCGACAACGGCCGACGAGAAGCGGCCGGTGATGGTGTGGATTCACGGCGGCGGATTCCAGTTTGGCTCCTCGGCCAATCCCGCCACCGATGGCCGCCTGCTGGCAGACAGAGGCGTTGTCGTCGTCAGCTTCAACTACCGCCTCGGCATTCTTGGCTTTCTCGCCCATCCCGATCTCGATGCAGAGGCACCATCAGGCAATTACGGCCTGCAGGATCAGCTCGCAGCGCTGCGCTGGGTCCAGGCCAACATCGCCGCCTTCGGCGGCACCCCCGATAACGTCACCTTGTTCGGCGAATCCGCCGGCGCCATGGCCGTCGGCATTCTGATGGCCTCGCCGCTCGCGCATGGCCTCTTCCACAAGGCCATCGGTCAAAGCGGCGCATTCTGGGACGGCCGGCGCGGCCCTCTCCAAGGTTTCGACGAAGCCCGCGCGCGCGGCCTCGCTTTCGCGCGTTCGCAAGGCAACGCGTCGATCGCGGCCTTGCGCACCATGCCGGCCGAGCAGCTGAACGCAGCCGCGCCCTGGAGTTTCGAGCGCGACCACGTCACGGCCGCGTTCTCACCGAGCATCGATTGTCACGTGATCCCGGACGTGCCCGCGCGACGCTTCCTCGAGGCTGCCCAGATGCACATCCCCCTGCTGGCCGGCTGGAACAGCGCGGAGGAATTCCCCTTCATGTCGCAATCCCTTCCCGCGCAATCGGCGCAAACCTTTCGCGCCGCAGCCGGGCACATGTTCGGCAAGGAGCACCTTGCCGATTTTCTGAACCTCTATCCCGCCGACACCGACGCGCAGGCCAGGGTGTCCGCCGCCGCGCTCACGGGCGACATGGTGGTCGGCGAGCAGTGCTGGCAATGGCTGCGGATGCACAGCGCAAGCCGTCGCACGCCCGTCTACGGCTACCATTTCAACTACACCTCGCCTTACACGCCGATCGCCTCGCACGTCACCGACATCCCCTTCGTGTTCGGCACGCTGACCCCGCAAGGCGTGATCGGCAGCACCCTGCCGCCGGCCGAGGCTGACCGCGCGCTGTCGCAAGTAATGATGAGCTATTGGGTGAATTTCGCAATGTGCGGGGACCCCAACGGGCCCGGCCTGCCGCCCTGGCCGGCTTACGACGAGACCGATGTCGTGCAGATCCTCGGCACCACGATCGAGGCCGGCCCCAATCCGCAAGCCGATCGCTTCGGCTTCCTCGGCCGTTTCAGGAAGAACGGCATTCTTCCGATGCGCTGGCGCAAGGCAGCTGACGTCAGTCCGCCGGGATGAAGCGCAGCGTGCCGGCGCGGCGCGTCGGCTTGCCGGTGTCGTTGGTATGATTGATGCCGTCCATGACGGGCACCTCGGGGAAATCGAACGGGCTCACCCCGTCCAGGCACGCCACGTTGACGGCATAGAGCGTCGTATCGGATCGCCGCTGATGATGGGTGTAGATGCCGCAGCGGGCGCAGAAGAAGTGCTGCGCAGCTCCGGTGTGAAAGCGGTAGCTCGTCAGCGCCTCCTCGCCCTTCAGGAATTTGATCCCGCCCATCTCCGCCATGACGACGACGGCGCCGCGCATCCGGCAGTAGGAGCAGGTGCAGCGGCGGATCGAGTTGAAACCGTCGCTCAGCGTCGCCTCGAAACGCACCGCGCCGCAATGGCATTGGCCGGCCAACATGGTCTTGTCGCTCACCTCAAGTCTCCTGCTCGGATCGATGCGATTGGTTCCGTGTCTCATAGGCCCGCTCCGTCGCCAGCGTCAACGAACCGGCGCATCCTCCTCAAGGATTCACCTCATCGTGAAACCTGTGGCCAGACACGCGCTGTTCAGACTTCAGTAACCCAACGCCTTCAAGCTCTCTTCAGTATCGTTGCGTTGGAGTACCCCCACAGTGCTGGATTTTGACGAGCTGCGTGAACTCGCAGCCGATGTTCGCGTGTTTGTCGATATCGCCGAAGACAAGGCCGAAGCGCTCAAGGCGGTGATCGCGGCCTACGACGTGGTGCTGGCGATCTTCCCTGCTGACGATGGCATGGGCCTCCACGTCATCAAGGGCAAAGAGATCCTCGACAGGATCGCAAATACCCGGACCAGCGCAATGTACAGCCACACGGCCATCGCGGTTCCCGACCTCGATCACGCCAGAGCGCTGAAATACCTGACGACCCCGGTCGAGCAGCGGATCGCGGCGTAACCGCAGACGCCGATCTCGTGTCCCCGATGTGCTGCAGCGGGGGGCACGAGCGCACAGCGCGATGTGCACGGCTCCCCTCACGACGCTCCACCTGTTGTATGGTCGGACGTTTCTCGCGAGGGGCTGATGAAGATTGCCATTGTTATCGCCGGCTTGATCGTTGTTGCAATTGCCGCCCTCGTGGCGATCCAGCCAGGCTTCTTGAAGCCCGCGTCGCTGGCGCTGGTGAAAAAGTCCGACATCCTCGGCTTTTCACCCGGGATGACGTTCGAGGAGACGAACAAGGTCATCACGCAACGCCGCTACCGCTGCCGCCAGCTGCGCGAGTCCTACACAATCGAATGCGCCGTCGATGGCGCCAGGCTCACGATTGACAGCGACGATGTCGATGCCAGGCATCCCATCCGGCGCGTCAATGCAGTGTTGAACAATCCCGGCTCCCAGGACGCCGCCGTCAAATCGATCTCCGACCAGTTCAGCGCCCAGCCAACCAGGGACGCCCGCGAGGGATGGATCTGGATCGTCGGCCGAGGGCTGAAGCTGAGCTATGATGGCGCCGCGTTGACGCTGGTGGACGAGGCCGAGCAGGCCCGGCCAGCCCCCTTAGAACGCTAAGAATGGCTAGGGCACCCAGACCGTAAGTGAGTGCATTCACGAGCCAGGAAATGGCTATCCCAGCGAAGGCGGAGCCTCCGAGCGCTCCCCAGAACAAATACGCTGCGGTGACGCCAGGCCACTCCCACGATAGAAAAGCGTAATCGGTCAGCGGCTCCAGGGCGAGGAGCACCGCCGAGATGAGCGCCCCGACGACCAATGCGATGATGAGGTTCGCTTTCACGGAAGGCATCACAAACCCAGCAGCCCGGCGAAGACAGGAATGAGGATAAAGGCAGCAAGCCCGAGCAGGCCGCCCGCGACAAGGCGTGCGGCGCGGCCGTGAATCCTCGTATCGAGCCACGCGCAAACGGCCACCGCAACCCGTCTCAGCCAGTGGCCAACGAGCTCTCCGATGAGAGCAAACAGGAGTTCTGCAAGGACAGCGGCCATGGCGTTTAGTCGCCGCACCTCTGGCGGGGTTCAACTTCCCAGGGCCGGCCATTCCGGTTGGCAAGCTTCAGGATGCGGCGCAAGAGCGGGACTTTGGCGAGCCGGCAGCCGGACGGCGCCCAAAGGCGAAGTTAGTGCTGTGAAGACCCCGCTCACCTCCCCGACACCGGGTCTTTCTCCAGGGAACCCGCCTTGCTGCGGGTTGAAGCCATCATCAACATGTCCGCCTTCGCCGGCTTTATCGGCGTGGCAGGCTGGCCAAAGGCGGATTGACCAAAGTCCCACCGCAAGGTGGGTTCTCATTCAAGAGAATTCGCTGCATAGTGCGGCATGGCTAAAGCAAAAGTGACCTTCAAAACCGTCCGCCTCTCAGACAACGACTGGAAGATATTGGCGGACTATCCCGACCACGAACAGCGCGAAATCACCGGATTTACCAGCAAGGCAGACGCCGACGACTGGATCAACGGCGATCGCAAGATCGCCTGGCTCCGCTCCCAGGGCTACGCCAAATGAGCTAGCCAAGTGAGTTAGCCAAGTGACGTAGCCGTCGCGCGCGCACCGCAATCCCCCTTTTTGATGTTGCAGCCGCATCGTGTCATGTCCTGGCACGGGCAGATGATCACGCATGCGCGGTGCGCGCCTTGCCTTGGCATCAGGACCCGCTAGCATCCCCTGCAACCTCAAGGCGCCAACTCAACCGGCGCCAGTCAAGGGGAGATCGTCATGAGGACAAGCCGCGCCTTGAGCCGAGCCTTGCGCATTCTGCCGCTGCCGCTCGCCTTTGCCGCCACGCTGAGCGTCGGCTCCGCCGCCGAGCTCAATCCCGCCGCCGTCACCTATAAATTGCCGGACCAGATCCCCTGGGGCCCGGTCGACGCGCGCGGCGCGCGAGTCGCCGTGCTGCTGATCATGGGCGAAGGCCCGGCAACAGCGACGGCGGCGGAAGAGAAATAGAGCGAGCGCGATCACGCCTGTCACAGCGTGGAAGCCGCACGTTTCGTGCTCTCTTACCCGGAAAACGGCCGGGCGTGTGCCGCAACAAGCTTGATCAAGTCAGCCTGACGGCGCACGCCGGTCTTTCCGAAGATGTTCTGGAGATGAGTTTTCACGGTGGCCTCGCTGATGCCAAGCGCCTCCGCTATCTCAGCTACTCCGCTGACTTTCAGCACCGCATCAAGGACCCGCACTTCGCTCGGCGTGAGCTGGAATTGTCGCGCCGCCACTTCGGTCGGATAAGGCACCGCGATTGATACCTTTCGGACGAAGACGGCAGCGACCGCAGAGTGAAGGCCCCCGGCTTGGCGGCGCGCCCCCGACGTCAGCGGCAGGATATCGGCCACCCAATTCTGGCCAAGCTTGCTGGACAGCGGAATGGCAACACCCTCCGCGCCGACAGCACCATCGCCGCCGCTCGCGGCAGCGACGACGTTGCGCAATAGCTGCGCCGCATGCGGGTCCACGGTGATCAACGCATTGTTGACGGTTCGCAAGATCGTCGCATCATCGAGCAGCGCCTGCGCGGCGATGTTGGCGAATGCAATATGACAACGCTCGTCCAACAGAAAAACGCCGGCGTCGAGCCCGTTGAGCGCATCTGACAGACTTCCGGCCTTTTCCTTTTGAAGGTCGATGACATTGCCGATCAACACCGCGCGGCGCACGTGAGGAACCAGCAGGCGCATGCGCTGCCGCATATTGTCGTCGGCAAGCCCTTGGCGCTCGTTTCGGAAGACTCCGAACTGAGCGAAGCTCGTTGCTGACTTGTCGAGCGTGGCAGCCAGATGATCGGCCCACCCGTTCGGCTTGACCCACTCCTTGTAGAAAGTGGTCTCGACGAACTCATGATAAGGCAAGACGTTCGTCGTGTTGTAAATCTCCTCGACCTTGAAAAAGAACTGAGCCGTCAAACTCGGATCGAAGCGGATATATTTGTTGAAATACGCGTCCACGCTGGACGGTTCGACATTGTAGACGTAGTGAAGCTCCCCCTGAACGGTGATGTCCTTCCAGTAAATTCCAGCCGCAGTGCCGCCGATGAATTGCGTCGCCTGCTCGAGAACTCCCACCCACAAGCTGGAGTCGAGTGCTGCGTCGTAGATATCGCCGATCAGCTGCGACAAAAGTTCCGGATCGACCATTCCCGACACCACTCGTTCGACTGACCACGATGTTGATGCAGCAGGGCAGTCGCATCGACCGTGGGACACCAATATGCTCTGAGGCCCGATGGCTTTCAGTGTGTATGGCGCGAGTTAACTAGACTCCCACCTTAGTCGAGCGTTGTACAGGCGTAGAATATCGCAGCCCAGCCTAGATTTGGCGCGCCAGTATCGTGGCAAACTGCATTGCGAACAGGCACTTTGACGACCGGCCGGCTGATGGGTGGACTGCACCGCTGAAGTGAGAGACGGTCATTGCAGTAACAGTGCTGTTACTGTTGCTCCCTTGTCACTCCGCCTTGATGTTGGCGTCCTTGATGATCTTCTCATACTTCGCCATCTCGTCCCTGATGTAGCCGACGAAATAATCCGGCGTGGAGCCGAGCGGCTCGAATCCGAGCAGCGCAAAGCGTTCCCTCACCTCGGGCCGCTGCACGATCCTGGCGACCTCGGATTGAATCCTCGTGACCAGGTCAGCGGGCAAACCCTTCGGACCCCACAGGCCGTACCAGGAGCTGAAATCGAAGCCTGCCATGCCTGACTCGGCCACGGTCGGAATCTCCGGCGCGATGTCGACACGCTTGGTGCTGGTGATGGCCAGCGCCTTGATGCTTCCGGCTTTCGCCAGCGGCAGCGAGGACAGCATCGGATCGGCGATCAACTGCACCTGGCCGCTCATCAGGTCCGTCAGCGCGGGGCTTGCGCCCTTGTAGGGCACCACCAGGGTGTCGACGCCGGCATCGCGCTTGAGCAGTTCGATCGCCATGTGCCCGGCCGAGCCGAAGCTCGATGTCGCGAAGGTGTATTTGTTCGGATCCTTGCGCACCAGGTCGAAGAATTCCCTGAGCGTCTTGGCGGGCGACTGCGCATTGGTGCTGACGATCAGCGGACCGCTCGCCACCAGCGTAACAGGCGTGAAGTCGGTGACCACGTCGTAGGGAACGGCCTTGTGCAGGAACGGCGTCACCACATGGATCGACGCGGTCAGCATCAGCGTGTAGCCGTCAGGCGCAGCCTTGGCGACATAGTTCGCCCCGACAATGCCGCCGGCGCCACCGGCGCGGTTCTCGACGATAAAACTCTGCCCGAACGCCTCGTTCAGCTTTTGCGCCAGAAGACGCGCGACGCCGTCGACGGATCCCCCCGCGGGATAGGGCACTACGATGGTCACCACGCGGCTCGGATAGGTGTCGGCGACAACCTGCGCCGCGACAAGCCCGAACGGGGCCGTGGCCAGCAGGGCGAGGACATGACGTCGCGTCATCGAGGATCCTCTCAAACGTTGCGTTTGAAGATGCCCCGGGTCGCTTCTCCCGTCGAGTATGGTTTGGCCGGTGACGAACCCGGCATGGTCTGAACAGAAAACGATTTACCGCGACCGTACAGCAAATTGATTGGCTCGGCCGATCGAGCGCTGGAAATTTCGGCTTCGAAATCGTCGAGGTCGTCCTGGTCCCGCAGGTCGAGCTTGTTAACAAGAACCGTGGAATTTTCGTAGGTGTAGGGATCGTCAATCGCATCGTACATGCGATTACACTTAGGGCTTACGGTAGCTGCGCAAAATCGAGCGGCGATACTCTTCCGCTGAGAGGCCCTTGGCGGCGGCTTCGCTGGCCCGCTTTTTCATGGCCGGCTTCAGCCGAATGCCTTCAACATCGCTGATCTTCGCAAAGCCGGCACGGCCAACGACGAAGCCGCCCTTGACGGTTTTTCCAGTCTGTTGCTTTTGCTTTGGCATTGCTCGAATCTATCACATTTTTCTGGTTTTGCCACGCCCTCCTGGACCCCAACAACGGTGCACTCAACTCACTCCTGCTGCCACTGGCGTTGAGTTCACCGCAATTCCCGTGTCTCACTTGAGGGGTGCAGTCCAGCACTGTCACCGTAATTCCGTTGCCGACTATCAACCCCTTCAGGGCAAAGTCTTCCAACAGTCACCTATTCGTTCGAGCGTGTATCACCAACGCGCTACTAGCTCGGCCCGCATTCCGCACGCGCGTCAATTGAGTGCACTGTCCCTGTGATCCCCCAATTTACTAGAGGCACAAGTTCTTCCTTTCGTCGGACGAGCTTTCCCGAGGCGGCAAAATGCAACGAACGAGCGCGTAGAGTTCGAGGTTGACACTCTCAGAAGCCGCCTTGACCCTCTCGGAGAGTTCTTTCGCTGTCGCTCGCTCCAGGTCGTTGGGTTGACGGCCGTCGCGCAGTGCTCTTACGACCTCGGAATTTCGAAGCGCCGCGAGTTCATCGTCCAGCTTCGAGAATCGCTCCTGTACGGGGCCTTCGAACCGCGCGCTTCGCTTAGCGTCGTAGTGACGCGATAGACCGACGATTGCACTCATCACGTTCGCGTTCCAGTCGGCATCGGCGTCGATATAGGATTTCCACGATGCATCAATATCGGCGAGAGGCGCTACATTCTGGACCCGCAGGCGAAAGTTGTTCGCCCAGAACAACCGACGCCAAGCCCGTTGGGCGAGTTGGTCGGAAAAAATCGCTTTGGCCGATCTGTCGGCGACGGAAAATGCCTCCGGCTCACCTAAATAGCGGTCATATAGCTTGCTCAATCCCTCTGCCAAATTGGTGAGCTGACCTAGAAATGCGCCGGCGGTAAAGAACACCACGGCAAAGGCCGATCGGCGCAAACGGCCGAGCCAAGCAGGCTCATTTTCAACGGAAGCCCCAGTCTTCGTCATCTGCCTGTGCCTCCCTGGTGGCGTGGTCACAGCGGCAATCCGAGCAGTACAATCGACTCCACCGTTGCGGCTTCGGTGCCCCTCGGCGGACAGCATCGATTGAGTGCACTGTCACCGCAGCAATGATGCGGGAGCCGCGCCTGAACTCGGGCCGAGCAAGCCGCCGAGCCTCTGTAGCTTCGAAACCTAGCGGCCGTTGTCCACGTGGTATTCGCTGGGAAGGTCAACGTCGCTTTAGGCAAGGCGCCATTCCTGCCCATACCGTATTGCGATAAGACAAACACTAGGTCGAAACGTGCGGTGCTTCCTGCACGATGGCAAAGAAGGTTGTTGATTGCACAAAGCCGCCCGTTTCTACCCCGAAGGCCATAACCTTGGTCGTGAACATATCCTTCGTCGGATCGGCCAAATGCGCGGCTTGCTTGTATTTCTCGTGTGCAGCCATAATTGCCGCCTGCAAATCGTCGCCCTTACCCGTGTAAGGTCGGGTGTCAGTCATTGAAATATCTCCAATTCAAAGTGTACTGCGAGGATTCTATCAGCAGCGTAACGTGCTGTCTCTTATAAAACACCTTAAGTTGAATCACGAGCAACGGTTCGATGCCGCGCGCACATCTGTACCCGCCCCCTGCCCCTCCTTCCCGTTTCCTGCCATCTCCTCTCCCCGCCATCCCGGCCCAAAGCAAAACCCCACCCGTTCAAGGGAGCAACAACCATGCGATACCTCCACACCATGCTGCGCGTGCGCAATCTCGATGTCGGATTACGGTGACAGTGCACTAAATCATCAGCCGAAGCTCATTCTTCTTCCGGTGCGGACGGCTTGGGCCCGCGCTTGCCCGGTCTCAGAACCCGCTTGGTCTGGCGCTCGATGCGGGCGAGAAAGCGGTCGTCGCCGAGGGGCCGGCCGATGCTCTCCGCCGAACGCAATGCGTCGAACAGATCCGCCTCCGGCTCGGTCGTCAGCAGATCGGCAAAGTCTGGAAAGCGATCCCGGACGGGCGCCAGCGCGGTGACGCCGTCGTCCCTGCCGTGCAGATGCGCCCGCGTGCTCGACCACCGCCAATCCTGCGCCCGCTTCACCAGACGCGCGCGCACGGGGTTGAGCGACACATAGCGCAGCGCCGCCGCAAGATGATGTTCGTCCATGGCGACCGCGCCAAACCGCCCCTGCCAGAAATGGCCGGTGCGCTTGCGTCGCGCCTGGACGGTTCCGGCATAGCTTCGATGCACGCGCGCCAGCGCGCGGCGCAGACCGTCGGGATCGGATGGCACCAGGACAAGATGGACGTGGTTCGGCATCAGGCACCAGGCCCACACCTCGACGCCTGCGGCCTTGCAATTCGCCGCGAGCAGGTCACGATAGAGCGCATAGTCGCCGTCCTCGAAGAACGTGCGCGCCCGGCCATTGCCGCGCTGGGTGACATGATGGGGATGACCGGGAATGACGACACGGGCGAGGCGAGCCATGCCGCAATATGCGCTGAAAACCGCGCAACGTCAATTTAGTGCACTGTCACCGTAACTCCAATTCCGACATCGCCGGTCTGTCATGGCACTTCCTCGGCGTGTTGCAGGCCATGATGAACTTGCCGCAGGCCGGCGCCACATCCGGAGAGCTTCGCAGAATGATAGACCTTGCGATGTTGGCGTGGCCATCAGAACCATCCGCCGCGGCACCTCAACGGTCTGGCGAACGGAGATCATCCAGATTGCGGTGACGCTGTCACCGTAATTTTAGCCTCGCCGCGCCTATTCTCAGATACACCCCTTGTGCAGGTTTTTCGGGCACCAGTTGGAAGCCTGGGCTTCCGTGTATCCCCGCCCCTTCTGCGTCTCCTTGCACTTCGCAATCGTGCACTTACTCGCATCACCGGACCGCGGCATTTTGCTGTCCTGGGCCGAAGCTTCAGCAACAAAGGCCAGGAGTGCGAGAGCGAACAAACCAAACTTCATAGGCAATCCTCCAGTTGAAACCGCAATTACGGTGACAGTGCTGGACTGCACCGTAACTCCTTTTGAACAGCGTTCTTCAGCTAGCTTTCGCGCCTGAGGCTAAGAGGGCTGTGTGGAGGCTTCAGAGTCAAAATTGGACCTCTAGCAAGGATAGACCAATTTTCTTGCCGGGAGCAGCCCGGCGCCAATACTCGCACGGTCAAATCATGTATTTCTTGGTTGGTGATTTCATCCGCGCTCATGTCAACATCATGGCTTGATTATTGAGGGATCGCGGATGCTCTTTGAAGACAGGTTGGCCTGGCGGAGTGGCCAGCTCCCATCTGAGCCAATTGAGGGGCGTTTTCTCAACCTGCTCTTTGGAGTTAAACCGAGCGAAACCTCCCAATCCGACGATCTTGAAATCGGTATCAATCCCGATTTCCACCACGACGTGGAATGCTGGCTGCGGTGACCTGTTCTCGATATTGGCGATCAGGTTGAATGGTCTCGACTCCCTTTCTGAAAACCGCAGCGTCTCTTGATTTCCCTCCAAGAACGATAAAGTCACGAATAGATCAGGCGTTGTCGCCCGGCGCATAATGTCCTTGATCTGATAATCTTCCATCGCCCGGACTTCGAGTCCGAGCCTTTGGTAGTATCTGTGGTCTGGCGCCTGATGCGGTCCGACCAACGATTGAGGAACTGAGATCACGAACCCCAGTTGCATTCCACTGAGCGGGACAGACTCAATAGAATATTCTGGCAGCCTAGGCTTTATGCGGGCGTTCAATATCTGGCTTATCCAGTCACGCCTAATCGACGGGTCCGCAACGCCATTGTCCACCTCAATCGGCCCGTTTGTCTTTTTGTTCTCGTTAATGCCGTAGATGATCTGCCCGCCTGCGGAATTGGCCAAAGCAGAAACATTGATGCAAAGCTCGGTAATTTTACCCTCGTCGCGCTGAAGGGATCGAGAGTCCTTGAACTCCAACGTTGTGCCTTCGGCCGCGCCGTCGGCAAGCAGCTGTTCCAAGTCCGCACGTGTTGTAAAGGTCGGAAAATCATTGGCCCTGAGTGATTCCGAGTTGAATCTCTTGCCAATAGCAGCTTTCCCGTGTGCACCATAGAGTCTCAGGTGCCAAGGCGGAATTCCTCGGCTAAGGCCTTGGAGAAATAGAGGGAGAACTTTCTTAGGCATTTCAACCAGTAGTATAGTTCATCTTTTTCGGATCGAGAATCATGGGCGTGATTGAAGACTTAATGCCGGCCAGCAAGAGGCTCATCATCGACCTGCTTGATGAGGCTGGCTTTTACGTTGGTGATTGGGCCAATTATGCGGGGAAGCATGCCTCGTCCAATCCAAAAAGCTACAACTGGTCATTCATCGAACCCGGCGAAAAGATCGCCCTTTGCCTTTGGCACGATCGCCTGGAGCTTAGGGGACGCGATGTTTACCACCATCTAATCCCACGAAAATATGCCGGCCCCGCACAAAAGCGCGGAGAGAACATGCGGCAGCACGTTCGCATCGCCTACGAGGAACAGCTACCCGTCCGGGCGATCATCTGCACAACCACGCGCGTACCCGGAGTTGCCACAAAGGTCGAAGGCCGGAAGCTCGACGAAGAACCATGGACAGTAAGAGAGTTCGATACCGTCACTGGAGAGTGGCTTATCATTAGAGGCAAAAGGCCGTCCGTTCCCGCGTTCTATCCGCCCGATATCCAGACCACCTATTTCGAGGGCTCGCAGCGCGCAAAATATGTTTTACATCGACGGCGTGAGGGCCAACTACGTCGAGCTAAAATCGCCGAAGCGCTTGCCAAGCACGGCAGGCTTTTTTGCGAGGTACCGAATTGCGGTTTCGATTTCAAGGAGAGATATGGCCCATTAGGGGACGGTTACGCTGAGGTGCACCACAAGATCCCTCTACAGAAGGCTCCCCCCGAAGGCCGCGAGATATTCCTGAAGGATTTAGCTGTGGTCTGCGCCAACTGCCACGCGATGATTCATCGCAACGGAAAATGTAGGCCTCTGGACACCCTCCTACAATCACCTTAGCCTTTCCACCCCCTTCAACTTTGGAATTACGGTGCAAGTGCACTCAACTCTCTCCTGCTGCCATCGGATTCGAGTGCGCTGTCACCGTAATTCTGAGGTGTTTCTAGCAGCTTTGCTTATAAGGCCAAGCAAGGCAAAATGCGTAACGGTTTGGCCAAAACAGACGGCAACGCTGGCGCAACATAAATCAAAACGATATCAAGCATAGAATATCGTCTTGACGATCAATTTATCCCCGCGAAGAGCATAAATAATTCGGGCGCCGTCGGGAGTGTCGATCATATACTCACCCGGCTTGTTGTCGACGGATACTGAATTCGCCGCTGGACTGCGCAGAATATCGACCAGGAAGTTGTAAAAATCCCCAACAGTGAATCCGCGTTTCTTCATGCTGGACCGCGCATGACTGGTAAAGCTGAGGTGAGGGTTCGAAAAATGCACGTAAGATTTGGCAACCTCGGGCGAGCGCGGTGGGCCTCCACCCGATGACCCTTGTATTCCGTCGGGGAATTGTAGCTTGTGTTCCAAGCTTTTTAGTAGGTCTTCTTTACTGAATTTGCCGCTATCAATTGATCGCGCGATGAGCCTCAACATATCTTCTAAATTTCGTTCTGTTTTGCGACGAGCAATCGCAGCCTCGACATCCGGAACCTTGTTGCGAAGTTTTCCGAGAAGAATCGCTAAACTGCCGTCGAAAAGTATCATATCGCCTTTCTTAGAATTGCATCGAGAACAGGACGGAGCGAGGTTCTCATATCCGCGAATTTCGAAATTTCCAGGAAGCCCTATTTGCTTGAGGGCTTTTTGCCTAGCTTCGTAGTCGTCCGCCAAACGCTCTGGGAGGACATGATCAACTTCCATGTCCTGCAAAAGCAATTCGCAGCCACAGTAGAAGCATTTTTTATGGTGAGACTCCCATAGCGCCTCACGAAATACGTTTGTAAAAACCTGGCTCGACATTTTCCAATTCTAACCAAAATGTCTGACGGGATATCCGACGTCCTACTAGCACCAATTGAAACCGACTCGTTCAAAAAATGCTCCCGAACTACGGTGACCGTGCTCATCCCCCTGCCCTTTATCCCATTTTGCTGCTATTCATCGCCCCCGCCCGAAACCAAAAACCCTCCGAACCTACAAGGGAGCAACAACCATGCGATACCTCCACACCATGCTGCGCGTGCGCAATCTCGATGTCGCGCTGAAGTTTTACCAGGATGCGCTGGGGCTGAAGGAGGTGCGGCGGATCGAGAACGACAAGGGGCGTTTTACGCTGGTCTTCCTGTGCTCGGCCGACGATCTCGAGGCGCTGAAGAAGCAGCCGCAGACGCGCGGCGCGCCGCTGGTCGAGCTCACCTACAATTGGGACGAGGAGAAATATGGCGAGGACCGCTTCTTCGGCCATCTCGCCTATGAGGTCGACGACATCTACGCCACCTGCGCGCAGCTGATGAAGGCCGGCGTCACCATCAACCGTCCGCCGCGCGACGGCAACATGGCCTTCGTCCGCTCGCCCGATCTGCACTCGATCGAGCTCTTGCAGAAGGGCGAGCCGAAGGCGCCGGCGGAGCCCTGGCTGTCGATGCCGAATACCGGCCATTGGTAGGCCATTTACGCAGGAACAAAGCCCTCGCCGCGCGCGTTCACTCCCCGACAATGCAATTGGAGGAGGACGCAATGGGACGAGGACTGTTGTTGTGGATGCTGGGCGTGCCGATACCGGTGATCCTTCTGCTGTGGCTGTTCTTCGGCCACTGAACGTTCGGTTTAACCTGCAATGAAAGCTCCGCCTCGGGCGGAGCTTTTTGCATGAGAGGCTCGGCGCAATCGCACATCGCTGCTCTCGCAAAATTCCGCTATCACCCGCGCGAGAGGACGCGTAGCCCGATGGAGCGCAGCGTAATCCGGGATGGTCTCACCAAGCGAGCAGACCCCGGATTGCGCTTCGCTCCATCCGGGCTACGACACCAAAAACGCCGCGGGGAGAAGCGACATGCCTGATGCCAAGCTGACGATCTGGGGCCGCGCCAATTCGGTCAACGTGCAGAAGGTGCTGTGGTGCCTCACCGAGCTTGGCCTTCCTTACGAGCGCATCGACGCCGGCATGGCGTTCGGCAAGACCCGCGAGGCCGACTATCTCGCGATGAACCCCAATGCCCGAATCCCTACGCTGGTCGAGGGCGACTTCGTGCTGTGGGAGTCGAACTCGATCATGCGCTATCTCTGCCTCGCGCATGGACGCGGCACGCCGATCTATCCGGAGGCGCCAAAACTGCGCACGAGCGTCGACCGCTGGCTCGACTGGACGCTGTCGGCGGTGCAGCCGGTCGATCGTCCCGTGTTCTGGGGCATCGTGCGCACGGCGCCCGCCGAGCGCGACATGATCCAGGTGCAACGGGATGCCGATGCCGCCGCCGAGGTCTGGGCCATCGCCGACCGCCTGCTGAGCTCGCGCCGCTTCATCGAGGGCGATCAGTTCACGCTCGCCGACATCGCGATCGGGTCCTATGCGCGGCGCTGGCTCGGCGTCGAGGGCATCACCCGCCCCGCCCAGCCGCACCTCACCCGCTGGCTCGCCGAGCTCGGCAAACGGGACGGATTTGCGCAGTTTGTCGCACCGCCGATGTCGTGAGCCGCTGGTGCTGCGTAAGCTGCGATGACGCCGCGATGAATCGCCGTTGTGGCGCGGGCGTTCAGCGCGGCCGCCGCACTTGACGGCTACTGTGCATGGGGTTGTTTTTCACTTTTTGTTTTGGCGCCCTAGCGCCAGCCGCGCTCGACCAGCAGCACGCAGATGATCAGCACCAGCGTCACCGCCGCGGTCGCAAGCTTGGCCGTCCAGCTCAGGCCGCGCCCGACCCACCACAGCAGCGCGCAGTACATCACGAAGGGGACGATGATGTCGGGCCGCATCAGATCCGGCGGCATGGGGCTCAGCGCCTGACCGAGGTCTCGACGCTGACCGAGCCGCCGATCTTCACGCAGGTGCCGGTCGCCTCGACCATGGTGAACCCGCGGCCATAGGCGGCGCAGGAGCCCGCCTTCGCGGCCCCGGCCGTACTCTTCAAAGGCAGCGTCTTGCCCGACTGCGGCGGCTCGGCAGGGGGAATGCGCAGGCTCTCGGCCGCGGTCGCGGATGTGGCCAAGAGCGAGATGAGGATGAGGAACGGAGCACGCATGCCACCGTTCTAGCCCGGACAGGCACCGCACGCCATCCGGGGCGCGTCAGGCGATGTCAGACGAACTTGATGCCGGCCGATTTGCCGCGACGCCAGACCACCTGGCAGCTCCGCCCGGTGCGGGCATCGCGTGAGAACGCCATGCGGATGGTGCCCGGGAGCTGGCTCGCGTCCTCGTCCAGCGTGATCTTGGCGCCTGAGGCCGAGATGTCCTGGACCAGGCAATGCCGCGCCGCGAACCCGCCGTCGAGCGTGATCCAGGCGTGCTGCGACAGCAGCTTGCGGGCTGCGCGCTTCTTGGGCTGTGGCATTGGCTCAAAATCTCCCTCTCCAGCGCTATCCCGGGGAACCTAAGAAACCGTTGAAATCGCCCCCGGAATGATCCCGGGGTCGGGGCTATCCACTGCCCCAAAAACCTGTTCCCGAACGGCTTGCCGACCGGCCTAAAGGCCACTATACGTTCGCCCGCCGCAAGCCGCCGGGCACGACTCGGGCGGCCGGCGGCCGTGCCGCGAAAAGCGGCGGGGCCTTGCGTTTGCTCCCTTCGTCTATCGGTTAGGACGCCACCCTTTCACGGTGGAGAGAGCGGTTCGATTCCGCTAGGGAGCGCCACCATCCGGGCTATTGGATGGCGCGGCGAAAACTGCCGTCCCCACATGAACCTGCCTGCCCCTCGCCACCGACCAATGTCCTGTTGGAACCGGTGCAGAGGCCCATGGCGCAGCAAAAATCCCCTTCGGACAGTCCGTCCGGCGTCGCCTCGCCGGCGCCGCCGCCCTGGATGCACCGGACGACGCCCTATGCGCCGGAGCGCCGCGCCAGAATGCTCGAGCACATGGCCCGCGCCAGATCGCTTCCGCAGCCGCAGCCCACCACCGCGCCGGAGCGACCAGCCAAGGGCGGCATGGACGTTCTCGGCGATGCCTTCGGCTACACGGTCCTGTTCGGCATCATCGCCCTGCTCTTCCAGTCGCGCGTTCCTCTCTATCTCGGCGCGTTCCTCTTTTTCACTGACGGCGAGCGCATCGAATCCGCGTTTCGAGCAATCGGTATCCGGCTCGAGCCCAACACGATCGGACCCGACATCATTAAAGGCTTCGCGTCCCTGTTCGGATGGTTTGCGCTGCTGGCGTCGTTGACAACCTCGTTCCCGAGCTGGCTCGCGTCGTGGATGCCCACGGACACATCCTGGTCCGCCATTGCCGGCATCGCCGTCGTGTTCGCGACCGTCGAAGCCTTCGCAGCGCTTGCGCTGCGGCGCGCATTGCCTGCGTTCGGATTTCAGATCAGGCCGGACAGCCTGACCGCGACGGCGATCAAGCTCCTCATTGCGATTGGGCTACTGGCTCTGCTGGTGCTGCTCGGCTCGCTCTGAACGCCTCCGTTCAGATCCGCGCCGTCAGGTCTCCGTAAGCCACCGCGACTAGTTTCAAGGCCGCCGATTCCCAACAGCCGCCACGCGGTGAGACATGAGCCTGCTGGAGCCGCAGAAGCTGCGACAGATCGCGATCGTGTCGCGCGCGCTGGCGCGCCAGGACGGCGTCGACTACCGGCAGACCTCCCGGCGCGAGCGGCATCTGTACCGCCGCGAAGCGATCATCACGCTGCTCGGCAACTGGTCGCTCGACGACATCCGTTCAGCGAGCGGCATCATCGACAAATGCCGGAATGGTTAGAGAGGCGTCACCGTCCGCAATGACGCAGTTGTGAACCTGTGTGCCGCATAACGGGGACCTTATGTCGCCCTCCCCGGCCCACGATCGCCCCGCGCATTTACCGGAAATTTACCCCTGCTCATGAGCGACGGTATCATTTGCTTAGAATTTGAACGCTACCGTGAATCTACGGAAACAGTCCGAAACACGATTGGCGCTCAATGTCCGTCGCAGAGTTCCTCAGGCAGCGTGCAGTGGAAGTCACCGTGAGCGGCAGCTACTCGCTGCCGCGCTGGTACGACTGCGAGGGCAAGCTGCGCACCTTCGCCTGCCGGACCAAGCGCGTCTCGCCGTTCCGGATGATCGTGGACGTGCCTGTCGTCGGCAAGATCGGCGAGCGCGTGACCTCCTACTTCCAGGACTTCGGCGAATTCCAGTGCACCATCAGCGCGACGCTGAAGGCAGGCTTCCTGATGGAACTCGACATGACGCGGGCGCGGCGGGCCTGGATGTCGGAAAAGCTGACCTGGCTGGAGAAAAAGCAGAAGGACGCCAGCGTCCGGGAGTTGCGCAATGATGCGCGCTTCGTCCCGCAGGTCTCGCACACCTTCCTGACGCTCGCCGACGGCAGCACCCATCCCTGCTTCATCATCGACGTCTCCACCGCCGGCGTCGCCATATCCAGCGAGTACGATCCGCCGGTTGGAACCGCGCTCGCGGTCGGCGCCTGTGTCGGGCGCGTCATCCGCAAATTCGACAACGGCTTTGCGGTCAAATTCGCCGAAAAGCAGCAGCGGGACGACCTCGTCCGCCTGATCGTCCGCTCGCCCTTGCTGCAGTCGGCCTGAACTCGGCGGGGCCGATTTTAACTCTTCTTTAACTAAATACTGGAGGTAGCGCCCCCTGCGCGATAGGGTGTGATCCAGCATGTCCGCAAGCATTGCGGGCCCCGAGTATTGGAAGTCCCGGAATGTCCATCGCTGAGTTCGCCCCGGCCGAGATCGCTCAAAACACCACCACCGCCACCAAGCCGCAGCTTCCGCCCGGCGTCGTCACCGAAGGTCCGCTCGTCCGCGCAAAACTGCGCGAGAGCTATCTCCTCCTCGGCATCCTCTATGTCGGCGCGGTCGCCGGCATCATCTGGGCCATCACGCAAGGCGTCGGCAAGGTCGAGCTGTTTACGTTCGCCTGGATGTTCGCGCTGACGACGTTCGGCATCGGCGCCGGCATGCACCGCCTGTTCGTCCATCGCAGCTTCCGCACCGGCCCGATCATGCGCGTGTTCTTCTGCGCCATCGCCCAGATGGCAGTGCAGGGCTCGATCGCGAAATGGGTCGCCAACCACCGCCGCCACCATCTCTATGCCGATGACGTCGGCGATCCCCACAGCCCGCAATTCGACGGCTTCGGCAATCGCTATGTCAGCGCGTTGAAAGGCTTCCTGCACGCCCAAGGCAGCTGGGTGTTCGATCAGGCGACCACCGAGAATGAGTACTACGCCAAGGACATCCTCGCCGACCCGATCGCGATGTTCTTCGTGCGCACGCGCTGGGTCTGGTACGGGATGTCGGCCGTCTTCATTCCCGGCGTGATCGGCTATACCTTCGGCGGCGTGCACACCATGATCGGCTGCGTGCTGTTCTCCGGCCTGCTTCGCGCTTATCTGCTGATCTTCGTCAGCCAGTTCACCGGCTCGATCTGCCACGCCTACGGCTACCGCCGCTTCGAGGTCGACGACGCCTCGACCAACGAGTTCGTGACCACGATCCTCACCTTCGGCGAGGGTCTGCACAACAACCATCACCGCTTCCCGCGGGACGCCTATATCTCGCACGCCTGGTGGGAGATCGATCTCAACGGCCTGATCATTCTGGGTCTGGAGAAGATCGGCCTCGTCCACGACGTCTTCCACGCCTCGCACCGTCAGCTGGAGCTGGCGTCCGAAGCGGAAGCGCAGGCGGCCACGACGGCACGCTAAGGCGACAGGCGGCGGCCGTCCTCCGGCCGTCTCGCCTCCGCATCGCTGCCCTATCGCGGCCCCATTGCGGGATCAGCTTTTGAAGGTCTGTGCCTCGTGCCGGACCTCATTTGCGGACTTGCGATCGGGGGACCGAATGGCAGTCAACAAGATCACGGTCGATAAGATCACGGTTGATAAGATCACTTGGGACAGGGTCGGCCGGGTCACCGAGCCCGGACGCTACATGTACACGTTCGGCTGGCTCACCATTACCGCCGGTGATCTCGCGATCTGGAAGCAGTACCCGCAGGCCGCGTTCACCCTGCTCGCGCAGCAGCCGCTGCTGCCAGATCAGGCGACCGGCGAGGAATACCATCTCGGCGCTTTCGACGTTGCGCCGGAGCTGCCGCGCACGCCGCTCACAACCCATTGAGCCGCGACGCGGCCGCACCGGCCCATTATCTCCGGCGCGCCCGATTCGAGCTGCCACAACGGTCATTTCACGTAAGGACCGATTGCGCAGACCGCAGAGCCCCTGCGCAACGCGTGGCATGCGCGTTGCTTAGTCATCGCCATGACCCATCTCGCCCCCGTCGACCAAGCCTTCCTGCTGATGCTGATTGCAGCCTGTCTCGGCTCATGCCTGATCCGCGCCTTCTGGGAGCTGGAGCAGGCCCGTGCCCGGCGTGTCTCAACGCACCGCCGGCGCACAACGAAGCGTGACTAGGACGGCCCCGGCCGCAGGGCCCAGACGGCGGTGAATGCCGCCTCTGGACTTGCCGCCGGGACACGTGCATCGTGAATCGAAGAAACCTTCGCATTCCCTTGATCCGGCTAATCAATCGCGGCCTCACATCGGCTGCGAGATCGTTGCCATCGATAGCGAGCACGTCCCGTCATGCAGTTGATTGCACTCGTATTCTGCACCTCGATCACCGCGCAGATGAACGGAAGCTGTCGCGGCTGTTAAGCGAGGCGACAGCAAGCGCATGACACATGGTCGCATCGGTAAAAGTAGATAAGCCGGGCCAGGGAACCTATTTTCGACGCTGATGTACCTGATCGAAGCGCTCCCCACCGTCATCGGAACTGCGGCCATCGCTCCGGCGCTGCTGATGCTGTGGCTCGTCATCGCGGCCGAGGAGCGCCCCGGGCCGCCGGCCCAGGTCTGGACCGCCTTCCTGCTCGGTGCCGCCAGCATTTCTCTGCTGGGCCTCGCCCGCGCCCCCTTCGCCAAGATGGTTGCAGCCCCGGACAATCCCTGGGCCGCTCTCGCCATGCATTCGATCTTCGGCGTCGCACTGCCGGAGGAAGCGGTGAAGGTGATCGCCATCGTGCTGGTCTCCTCGACCAAACGGCGGACTTTTGCCAATCCGATGGACACCGTGGTCTATGGCGCCGCCGTCGGCCTCGGCTTCGCCGCCTATGAGAACCTCGCCTACTTGGTCCAGCATGCCGAGATGTGGCGCTCGCTGGCCGCCTTGCGCAGCGTGCTGACCGTGCCGTTCCACGGTGCGCTCGGCATCATCGCCGGAGCCTACCTCACGATCGCCCGCGCCGGCACCGCGCTGGGCGCGAACCGCCACAACCGCGACTGGGCCCGCCTCTCCAGTCGCCTCCTGATCTTCGCAGGCCCACTCGCGCTGCATTCGGCCTTCGACTTCCCGCTGCTGACCTTGCAAAGGATGCCGGACCTCGATCCGACGCTCCGGATGTGGTTGGGCGCCGCGAGCCTGCTGATCGGCTTCAGCTCGATCGCCTTCGCCATTCGCCTCGTCCGCCGCGTCGCGCGCCACCATGCGCCCCGCACCGACATTGCGCGGGAGCGGCTCAGCCAGCTGCGGCGGATGTGGGCGCTGCTGCTCGCCGGTGGCGGCGTCGGCTTTCTCGGCCTCGCCTTCGTGCTGACCTCGATCCATCACTGGCTGATCAATCCCGAGCGCAATCTGACGCTGGCCCTGATCCCGATCGGCTTCGTCTCGATCCTGCTCGGCCTTGCGCTTCTGATCGTCACGATCGCGATCTACATTCTCGGCCGCAACCGCGTTCGCACCAGCGGGGAAGGTTTTTCGTCGGCGCACGGCGGCGGCTGAGCCGCGGGATGGCAAGCGCGATGTGCGCGCACTACATAGAGCACGCACCCTTTGACCTGGAGCCTGCCGATGACATCGCCTGAGGATCTCTCCCGGCTCCAATCCGCGATGAGCCAAACCGTGAAAGCGCATTGGAAGGCCTTCCTGTTCGAAGGCATCCTGCTCGCCGTGCTCGGCGTCGCCGCGCTGATCCTGCCGCCGCTCGCAAGTCTCGCCATCGCGATCTTCCTGGGCTGGATGTTCCTGATCAGCGGCATCGGTGGCCTCGTCGTGACCTACTGGGCGCGCAGCACGCCGGGCTTCTGGTGGTCGCTGATCTCGGCTGCGCTGGCCGTGCTTGCCGGCATGCTGCTGCTGGCGCGGCCAATGCAGGCCGTGCTGACGCTGACGATCGTGCTCGGCGCCTATTTTCTCGCCGAGGGCGTCGCCACCATCATGTACGCACTCGAGCACCGCCGCGAGCTCAGCGGCCGCTGGTCGTGGCTGCTGATCTCGGGCCTCGTCGACATCGCGATCTCGTTCATGGTGATCACGGGACTGCCGAGCTCGGCGGAATGGGCGATCGGCGTGCTCGTCGGCATCAACCTGCTGTTCGGCGGCGCCACCCTGATCGGCATGGCGCTGGCCGCACGCAACAGCAACAGTTGAGGCGCCTCGTGACCCCTCACGCCGATTGGGGGGTGACAACCCGCCAATCGCGCGCTATATGGCCTCCCATGATCACCGTCGCCACCAGCTTTTATTGGTACTTTAGCTACGACAGCTCGCTGGCGGCAGGAGGATCGCGCTCAATTTGAAATATTGAAGCAAACGTCCGAACAGCCGCCAAACCTGGCGGCTTTTTTATTGGCCGGCAGGTTCTGAAACAAATAGGAGCCCGCCGTGCTGAGCACGACTGACGATCTTCGCATCCGCGAACTGAAAGAGCTGAGCACGCCTGATGAGGTGATGCGGGAAGTCCCGCGCACGCTCACCGCAACGCGTGTGGTGATGGCTGCGCGCAACGCCATCCATGCCATCCTGGGCGGCCAGGACGACCGCCTGCTGGTCGTGGTCGGCCCCTGCTCGGTGCACGATCCGAAGGCTGCGCTCGACTACGCCGAGCGCCTCGCAAAGCTGCGCGAGGACCTCGCCGACCAGCTCGAGATCGTGATGCGGGTCTATTTCGAGAAGCCGCGCACCACCGTCGGCTGGAAGGGCCTGATCAACGATCCCGATCTCGACGGCAGCTTCGACATCAACAAGGGCCTGCGGCTGGCGCGCAACGTGCTGTCGGCGGTGAACAATCTCGGCCTTCCCGCCGGTGCCGAATTCCTTGACATGACGACCCCGCAATACATCGCCGACCTCGTGTCCTGGGCCGCGATCGGCGCACGCACGACCGAGAGCCAGATCCATCGCGAGCTGGCCTCGGGGCTGTCGTGCCCTGTCGGCTTCAAGAACGGCACCGACGGCAACGTGCGCATTGCCGCGGACGCGGTGAAGTCGGCCTCACATCCGCATCATTTCATGGCCGTCACAAAACTCGGCCGCTCGGCGATCGCCTCGACCTCGGGCAATGAGGACTGCCACATCATCCTGCGCGGCGGCAGCAAGCCGAACTATGATGCGGCGAGTGTCGCGGCCGCCTGCAACGATCTGGCGAAGTCAGGTGTCGCACCGCTGGTGATGGTGGATGCGAGCCACGCCAATTCGAGCAAGAAGCCGGAGAACCAGCCGCTGGTCATGGCCGACATTGCCAGTCAGATTTCCGGCGGTGAGAACCGCATCATGGGCGTGATGATCGAGAGCAATCTCGTCGCCGGCCGCCAGGACGTCGTTCCGGGCAAGCCGCTCGTCTACGGCCAGAGCATCACTGATGGCTGCATCGACTGGGCGACCACGGCCACTGTGCTCGAGCAGCTTGCGGACGCGGTCGAGGTCCGGCGCAATACCAAGCGCGCGGGGCTGCACGAGCGCTCGGCGTAAGGCCGAAGCAAACGCGGGCGGGGCGAGCTGTCGCGCCCTGCCCGCCGTTACGACTAGCAGCCGCGGCAGATGCTCTTGATCTTCTTGTCGAGCGCCTGGTTTTCCTTGCTCAGGGGATCGTTCGGATCGCTCAAATTCTTCTCATTCGGCACGTCGCCGACGCGCGGCTGTCGATGACCGACGGGCGCAGGCGGCAAAGAGCCCGCCGACTGTCCCGAAGTGGTGGTCGATCCTTTGGTGGCGGTTTGCGCGACTGCCGCGCCGCCGAGCAAGACCACGAGCGACACAGCCACAATCATCTTCTTCATTCCATTCCTCCGTTCCTCAAGCCGTCGCCTCAGCCACCCTCAGGTCTCGGGCGGATAGAGATGGACGTCGCCGCAATAGTCCACGATACGATAGCGCGTTTCGCCTTCCGCTTCACGCGCATCCGGTGCGGTATTTTGCACCGCCAACATATAATTCGGTCCCACCGGCGACTTGCCGGCTCCGCCGGGAATGTCGATGACGTAGTCAGGCTGACACAGCCCTGACACCCGTCCGCGCAGCTGCCGCATCAACTCCTGCCCCTCGGCCAGCGTGGTGCGCAGGTGCGCCGTGCCCGGCGCGAGATCGCCCTGATGCAGATAATAGGGCTTGATCCGGCATTCGACGAAAGCTCGCATCAAATCCGACAGAGCCGCGAAATTGTCATTGACGCCGCGCAAAAGCACGGACTGGCTTACCAGAGGTATTCCGGCATCGACCAGCCGTGCGCAGGCGGCGCGTGCCGGCCCCGATAGCTCGCGCGCATGGTTGGCATGCACGGCGACCCAGGTGGTCGCACCCTCGACCTTCAGCGCTGCGACCATCTCGTCGCTGATCCGCGCGGGATCGGCGACGGGCACGCGGGTGTGAAGGCGGATGATCTTGACGTGGTCGATGCCGGCGAGATCGGCCATGATCTCGCTCATGCGACGCGGCGACAACATCAGGGGATCACCGCCGGTCAGGATCACCTCCCAGATCTCGCTGTGCGCGCGGATGTAGTCAATCGCCGCGCGATAGGCGGCCTCGGAAAATGCGTTCTCCTTGCCGGGCCCCACCATCTCGCGGCGGAAGCAGAAGCGGCAATAGACCGCGCAGACATGAACGAGCTTGAACAGCACGCGATCGGGATAGCGATGCACGATTCCGGGAACCGGCGAATGCGGGTGATCGCCGATCGGATCGGCGTTTTCGCCTGGCCGCATCTCCAGCTCTGCGGCCGTCGGAACGAATTGTCGCGCGATGGGATCGTCGGGATCGGAATTGTCGATCAGGTCGACCAGCGCCGGCGTGATCGCGACCGCGTAGCGCGCAGCAACGCGCTCCAGCGCGGGCAGCGCAGTAGCGGGCACGAGGCCCTCGGCCACGAGTTCGGCCGGTTCGCGCAAGGCGCGTGCAAGAGTGGTCTTCGTCATGTCTCACTTAACGTTTCATTTGCAGGCGGTGTCCACACCACCTGATCAATCCGTGAAGCACCGCTCGCCAGCATCACCAGCCGGTCGAAGCCGAGTGCGACACCGCTCGCATCCGGCATGGCCGCGACCGCAGCCAGAAAATCCTCGTCCAGCGGATAGGCCTCGCCGTACCGGTGCTGCTTCTCCGCCATCGATTCCGTGAAGCGCTTACGCTGCTCCTCGGCGTCGGTCAGTTCGCCAAACCCATTGGCGAGCTCGACGCCACAGGCATAGACCTCGAACCGCTCGGCGACCCTGGGATCGTCGGCCTTCACCCGCGCCAGCGCCGCCTCTGGAGATGGGTATTCGAACAGAACGGTCAAACGCCCCTGCCCCAGATGCGGCTCGACATGCTCGACCAGAACCTTGCTGAAGATGTCCGACCAGGTGTCGTCCTCGGCCACACGGACCTTGCCGCCGGCCGCCTGGGCGAGCGCGGCACGGTTACCCTCGCTATCAGAGATTGTCGACAGCAGATCAATGCCGGCGAACCGCTCGAAGGCGCCTGCAACCGTCAAAAGCTCCGGCTCGGCGAAGGGATCGGCGGTCCGGCCGCGGAAGGAGAAGGTACCGATCCCGGTCGCCTGGGCTGCGCGGGCGATCACGACGACAGTATCGGCCATGATGGCGTCATAGGGCGCGCTGGCCCGATACCACTCCAGCATGGTGAATTCGGGCAGATGCAGGTCACCGTGCTCGCGGTCGCGGAACACTCGGGCGAACTCGAAAATCCGCTCTTCGCCCGCCGCCAGCAGCTTCTTGCAGGCGAATTCGGGCGAAGTCCGCAGGTAACGGCTGGCACGGCTCCCGTCGGGCCGGATGATCTCGGTCCGGGGGGCGTGCAGATGGGTCTCATTGCCCGGGGAGACCTGGAGGATAGAGGTTTCAACCTCGACAAACCCCTGTTCGGCGAAAAAAAACCGTAGGGCCCCGGCAATGGCCCCCCTTGCCTGGAGGAATGGCCGCCGGTCGAGGTGCCGGTCGGGCGACCAGAACGGCGAAATCGGCTTGTCCCCAGCCATCAACCGACCGCCCCGCAGGCCCGCAAAAGGCTGGTGTCCAGCAACCAAATTAGCGCCTTCCTCACTTGGGGCCAATTCATTGAGTTATCTCGTTTTTTCCAAACGAACGAAGATGAGCACCCACAACCCTGGGCGGCGGATCGGCCCGTAGCGTTACCACAGGCGGGCCCCCATCGGTCCAGCCGCGATCAAGCGCGCGCCGAATCTTGAGTGCCTGCGCCTTGCCGACATCGACTGCCGCCACGCGCAGACTTGCATCTCGGCCGAATACTTCCTGTGCATTGCGCGACCTTTGGTCGTCGGGCTATGTGACCCCATGACCTTATCCGCTGCAGCACCGCAGGCGATGTCTCGCCAGACCTCATCGTGGATTGTTCTCAGTATCCCCGCCGTCGTCTTTCTGATCGTCTGCGCCGGTCTCATTGCCTTTGCCGCGCCAGAACACGACGATTTTTGCGTTGCGACCGCAACCACCGAGAGCGGCTTCGTCCCAGCCCTGCTCGATCTCTATTCCAGCTTGGGCGGACGGTTGACGGCCCTGGCGCTGATACAGATGCCCGCAATCATCGCATCCGGGCTCTCGATGAGCGTTCTGACCGCTTACGGTTTGGTCCTGGCGGCGATCTATTCGGGCTTTCTGTTAGCTGTCGCAGCCGCCTTCTCCAGGGGCCTGCCCGGCACGGATGTCTCTCAGCGTTTCCTTCTGATCGTAACTTTCGTCGCAACTACCATCGCGGCCGCGCCGAGCCCACGGGAATTGCTCTACTGGCTTCCGGGCGCGGCCTGCTATGTGCCTCCGGCCGCCATCGCGATCCTGTTTCTCGCCGAGTTGTTCCGGCTTGAGGAGCTATCGGCAGCGCGGGTGGCCTGGCTGGCTGCTGGTGGCTTCGTCGCCGCCATGTGCAACGAATTCAGCGGCGTGTGGCTCCTGCTCATTCTGGCGACCTCCGGCATCGCGAGGTGGGTGTACGGGCAAAGTGTCCAGTTCAAAAAGCACGTTGCAATAGCAAGTTCGGTTCTCGCAGGCTTTGTCATCATCGTGATGGCACCCGGAAACAGCACCAGGCGGTCCGTCCTGCCGAATTCCGGCCATTTGTGGCGCTCGCTCTGGAAGGGGCTGCTCTACTCGATCGACTGTCTCGGTCATTTTTTGAGCCAACCAGCAGTGATCGCGTACCTTCTTGTCGTAGCGCTGATCAGCACGCTGATCCGCCCGCCTGCCGATCGGCAAAGATCCGCGCAACTGGCTCTGGTGATCATCGCCGTATGCCTCGCGTGCTGCTATTTTGAATTCTTTGCGCATGAATACGCCACCGGGATGCGGTTGGTTGAGAGGGCTCAAAACGAGGCGCTGATATTCCTGCTGTTCGGGACCTCGCTGGCGGTTTCCAGCTTGGCCTCGGCATACGCGCCGCGCCACCTGATCGAGAACCGCTCCACCGCATTGGCGCTCACCGTGGTCGTGGGCGTTTGCCTCGTTCTCAGCCCCACGGGTGTCCTGCTACGCACCCAAGCCGCTTCGTTCTATCCGTTCCACCTCGAGGCGATGGGACGCGACCGCTTGTTGCGGGAGACGACATCGTTATCGCCTGTGGTCGCGCACCACAAATTTACCCCCTCCCTCCTGCTCGGGTCCGACCTCGAAGCCGGCATTGGCTGCCGGGCCCGGTACTACGGCAGGAGCAGCCTGTCGGCATCGGACTAAATGACCCGCACAGCCCGTCCTTACGGGCTGGCCGGCGCTGCCTCGGATGTGGCGCAATCGGTTGGAATGTCGGTAGAAATGAGGCCGCGGGCTTGCATCGCCATCAGCCCGGATTGCAGGAGAACGCACCGGCCGCCATGAGCGTTGCCGTAGAATTACGCGCGGAAAATAAGCCACTGTAACAACAGGGAAATTGACTATGGGGCGCAACTCAGTATGTTGCGGCCCGAAACGGGCGCCGAAGTCTGATTTGAGGCCCCAAGTCCCCCATCAATTTGACCACGTCCTGGCCGGAGCCGGGCCAAGCAAGCAGGAAATACAGCTTTGAGAGTCATCGCCAGTTCTATTCGCAAAGGCAACGTGATCGAGCAAGACGGCAAGCTCTATGTCGTCGTCAGCGCCGAGAACATCCATCCCGGCAAGGGCACCCCTGTCAGCCAGATCGAAATGCGCCGAATCTCGGACGGGGTAAAGATCTCCGAGCGCTACAAGACCACCGACCAGGTCGAAAAGGCCACGATCGAAGAGCGCAACTTCACCTTCCTGTACGAAGATGGTGACGGCTACCACTTCATGAACCCCGAGACCTACGATCAGGTCCAGGTCTCCAAGGACGTCGTCGGCGACGCCGCCGCCTATCTTCAACCGGAAATGACCGTCAAGCTGTCGACCCACGACGTCAACGTGGTGTCGCTCGCGCTGCCGCAGCGCGTGACGCTGGAAGTGGTCGAGACCGAGCCGGTGACCAAGGGCCAGACCGCCTCGTCGTCGTACAAGCCCGCAGTGCTTTCCAACGGCGTCCGCACCACCGTGCCGCCGCACATCGCCGTCGGCACCCGCATCGTGGTGATGACCGAGGACGGCTCCTACTCCGAGCGCGCCAAGGACTAAGCGAGAGATCGAGAACAGGTGCCGCCGGGGGGCGAGACAGTGGTTGGGAAGAGTTTCCGCTTCGTCTCGCTTCTTCTGGCGTCGCTGTCGCTCTTCATTGCCACTCCGCTCGCTGCGGACGAATTCCGCAGCCCCTCGCTCACGGCCCTGCGCGTCGATTGGCGCGCAGCGCTCGACCAGCTCCGCGCCGAGATCAACAGCCGGCCCCAGATCTCGGGCGACTTCATCTTCGTGCCGCGTCGCTCGGTGCCGCGCTACGATCCGCGCGCGACGCCGGCGCTGGTGCGCCTCAACGCGGTCTCCTCGCAATTCTTCACCGGCATTGCCCGCAGCTCCGTGCCCGTGCTGCTGCCGTTCGATGCCGGTGCCTATCTCGAGGCCCAGCGCAATGGCGCGCCGCCGAGCCTGTCGCTGTCGCGTTACCAGGCCGATTTCGATCCCGCCGACATGTTCGATGCCGGCCCCGCAGGCTACAGCGCGACGTTCTCGTTCGAGCCCGGCGCCGGTGACGGCATGCCGAGCCGCGTCTACGCAAGGCCAGTCGAGGTGCAGATCACGGGCTCAGCGCTGCTCTATGACATCGCCGATCCCGCCGGTGGCAAGGGCGAGCCGGTCAAGCCGCTTGCGAGCCTCTATCCGGACCTGCGCAAATTCATCAGGGAAGGCTATGTCCGCTACGCCTTCACCCGTTTCGGCGTTGCCTATGTCGTCACCGTCCAGTGCCTGGACAGCGTCGCAAAACCGCGGCGGCTGGCCTGCAAGGAAGCCTATCCGGTTGCCGAGCGCTTCCTGAAAGCGCTGCGCGTTGCCGGCGGCCAGCGCATGCGGCCGCTGATGGACGTCGCCTCCGACATCATCGATCGTCCCTTAGGGCGTTCGGCCGATTTCACCTACCGGCCGAGCGGCGACATCATCCCGAACACCGGCTACCGCAACAAGAGCGGCCATCCCGATGTGATGGCCTATGCGCAGATCCGCTTTCCGCTGGAGAAAGTGCCCGCTTTCGTGCGCTCGCAATCCTACGGCAAGCGCGACAAGAACGACGGCCCGACCGCCTATCCCTGGCGCGACAATTTCTGCGAGTCCCGCAGCTTCGAAGTCTGGCAATGCGCCGGCGGTTACGGCCACCAGGGCGAGGACATCCGCGCGGCCGAGTGCCCTCCATCAGGCGAGGGCCGCGAGCCCTGCGATCCCAAACAGCGCGCCATTGTCGCGGTGCGTGACGCCATCGTGATCCGCGCCGCCAAGGACCAGGCCGCGACGCTTCAAGTCAACAGCCGCACCGAGCACATCCGCTTCCGCTACATGCATATGAACCCGCAGGCGATGAACGCCGACGGCCTGCTCAACGGCCGCATCGTGACCGAAGGCGAGAAGATCGGCCTGGTCTCGAACTATCTCGACCATCCCGCCGGCACCTCGATGCACCTGCATTTCGACGTCCAGGTGTTCACCCGCGACGGCTGGATCTGGGTCAGCCCCTACGTCACGCTGGTCTCGGCCTATGAGCGCCTGATCCGCGCCCGCGGCCGCGAGATCGGCCCGGAGATCGCAGGCAGCCCGCAGCCAGTAGCACATGCGCTGCCCGAGGACGTGATCAAGCCGGACCAGCGCGAGGGATCGAGCAGCGAGGAGAATTGAGGCAGCTCGCGCAGCCGTGCCCCGATGACACTCACGTGACGGGCGGCTCGGCACCCGGACTTCCCCGCACCACCCGGTCTTCTCTGGCCCCAGAATTGCTTTGCTTCCGACAGGCTAACTGAAGGAAGGGAAGTACATGCGTAGTCTCACCACGGCGGCTGTTCTGGCCGTCGCGTTCGCCATGCCGGTTCATGCGCAGGAGCTGACCGGCACGCTGAAGAAGATCAAGGAGACCGGTGCGATCACGCTCGGGGTGCGCGACAGTGCCGTGCCCTTCAGCTACATCGACGAGAAGCAGAAGACCGTCGGCTACGCCATCGACATCTGCATGAAGATCGTCGAGGAGATCAAGACCGAGCTCAAGCTGGACAAGCTCGCGGTCAACGAAAACCTGGTGACCTCGTCCAATCGCATTCCGCTGATGGCGAACGGCACCATCGATCTTGAATGCGGCTCGACCACCAACAACGCCGACCGCCAGAAGCAGGTGTGGTTCACCAACACGCATTTCCTCACGGCGAGCCGCTTCGTATCGAAGAAAGCCTCGAAGCTCGACCAGGTCGATGACCTCAAGGGCAAGGCCGTCGTCTCGGTCGCCGGCACGACCAACATCACCCAGCTCAACAAGGCCAATGCCGCCCGCTCGCTCGGCATCACCGTCATGAATGCCAAAGACGTCCCCGAAGCGTTCCTGATGGTCGAGACCGATCGCGCCGTGGCGTTCGTCATGGACGACATCCAGCTGGCGGCGATGATCGCCTCCTCGAAAGAGCCGTCGTTGTACGCCATCAGCTCCGGCGCCTTTTCCGATCCCGAGCCCTACGGCATCATGCTGCGCAAGGACGACACGGCGTTCAAGACCGTGGTCGATCGCGCGACGGAAAGGCTCTACAAGAGCCCGGAGATCGAGAAGATCTACAACAAATGGTTCATGGAGCCGGTGCCGCCACGCGGCCTGAACTTCCACGTGCCGATGCCGGTGTCGATGAAGAAGTCGTTCGAGCATCCGTCGGACAATCCCGATCCGGCGTCGTACGGAGGCTGACGAGCGCGTGACAACGTAGCCCGGATGAGCGAAGCGACATCCGGGAATTCTCCCTGCAACTGTTCCCGGGTGTCGCTTCGCTCACCCGGGCTACAGATCAATCCAGATACGTCGTGAGCTGCGCGCCCTCGTCCGCCACGAACACCGCAATCAACTCCGCCGGCTCCGTGGCGCTGGCATTCGCCGACACCAGATGCGTCGCGCCCGGCGGCTCGAAGAAGGATTGGCCGACGCCAAACGTCTCGACCGGTCCGCCGCCGAGCTGGGAGCGGATCTCACCCTTGGTGATGTAAGCCGTCACCGATCCCGCGTGACGATGCGGCCGCGAAAATCCGCCGGGTCCATAGAAGACGCGCACGATGGTGACGCGCTTGCCCGGCACGTTTGGCAACGCGTAGGAGCCGATCGGCTCGACCTTGTCGAGCGGTGAGCTCTCGGCGGCCGTGGCGCAGAGCGGCGCCAGCGCTCCGGAAACAGCGTCCATCGTCACCGGCAGTGCCTTGCCGATCGCCAGCGCGCAGGCGAGCCCGCCGACAATGGCCAGCGCCATCGAGCGCGACGGTACCGGGCGCTGCATGGTGTTCAAACTCATTGCCGTCATGACAACCTCCCCTTGCTACGATCAGGACGCCGCGGCGTTCGCGGCGACCGGCCGCTTCGCCGGCGTCCAGCGGAAGGCTGCGCCAAAACGGTTCCAGACGTTGATCGACGCAATTGCCGACGTCAGGTACATCAGCTCGCTCTCGGAGAATTCGCGCTGCACCTCGGCATAGACCTCGTCGCCGAAGCCTTCGGGCAGCAAGGTCAGCGCCTCGGCCCAGGCCAGCGCGGCGCGTTCACGCGCGGAAAAGATCGGCGCCTCGCGCCAGACCGCGACCAGATTGAGCTTGTCTGCGGGCACACCGATGCGCTCCGAGAACAGGATGTGATGCTGCACGCAGAAGGCGCAACCATTGATCTGCGACGCCCGCAGCTTGACGAGCTCGAGCAGCTGCTTGTCGAGGCCCGCCTTGGCCGCCACCTGGCCCAGCGCCAGCACCAGATCATACGCATCGGGCGCGATCCTCTTGAAATCCTCGTATTCGCTGCGGGCATGTGACATTGCTGTTCACCTCATGCTATAAGAATGCTTACATCTTATAAGAGCACTTACATGTTGCGCAAGACGCCCAAGATCACGAGATCGCAATCCCGAGGCAAAACCGCCGGGCCTGACGCCGTGCGCGTGCCCGCCCCCGGCGAAGGCAAGCGCGGCGAAGAAGGCTATCTTGGTTATCTCCTGCGGCAGGCCCATGCCGCGGTCCGCCTGACGATGGAGCGGACGCTCGCAGATCTCGGCGTGACCTCGCCGCAATTCGCTGTGCTGACGATGCTGAACGCCTATCCGGGCCTGTCGGGCGCCGATGTCGCCCGCCTGACCTTCCTGACCCCGCAGACGGTGGGCGTCATCATTCGCAATCTCGAACGCGACGGTGCGATCGAGATGACGCCCCACCCCGTCCACGGCCGCATCCAGCAATGGACGTTGACGCCGCGCGGCGCGACGTTGCTGAAGGCATGCCGGGAGCGGGTGATCGCGCTGGAGAAGCGTCTTGCAGGGGGATTGGATGCCAAGGCCGAGGCAAGTATTCGCCGCTGGCTCGCCAGCATCGCGGCTGATTTGCAGGAGGACTAGGCGAGCCGCGTCCAACGCGGGCGAAACCTAGTCGCCGCATCCTCCGTCCCCGCCGCCGTCACACCCGCCGGCATCAGAGAAGTCGCCGCCCGCGGCGCCGTCGCCATGAATGCCGCGGCCAAAGTTCTCAGCGAGGATCATCAGGATCACGACGAGGAGCCCGGCGCCGAACGGCCATGGATTGGCACGAATGATGTCGAGCAGCTCCCGCATGCGTGCATTCTGCGCAGACGGAAGCGAACCGACCGTAAAGTGACAGGTCTAAATTTGGGAATATCCGACCAGCGCGGGGTAAGCCTACCCGCCCTTCAACACTTTCTTAACCTCACCGCCTGACCAGGTCTCGCTTGCGGCGATCACCCGAACGCGGCTTCCGTCAGCGGCGTTCACCAGCACATGCGAACTCACCCGCTCACCGCTCCGCTCCAGGTGCAGATCGGTTTCGGGCTTCCAGCTCAGCGTGGTCGCGAGGTCGCCAGGAAAGATCTGCCATCGCGATCCGTCGTCGAGTTCGACGACGTGGCTTTCCGCATGCGCGCGTATCTTCATTCCACCCCGAATTCTAAAAGATAGCGGGCCCCGGCGCTCACGCCGGGGCCCCGTTCCGTCAGTCGTTGTCGTGATGGATCACGGTCTTGCTGCGATTGCCGAATTCGTCTTCCTTCTTGATGACCGTGGTGCGGCTGGATGGCTCGCGCTCCCTGATGACGGTGGTGCGGTCGCGATCGCGGTCCCGCTCGCGATATTCGTGGGACTGACCGACCGTCACGCCGGCACCGACCGGGCCGACGTGGACGCCGACTTCATCCGCGAACGCAGGGGCCGCGATGGCTGTGACCATGGCGGCGGCAAACAGATATTTCCGCATCTTGTCCTCCTCGATTGTATGGGGAGGGAATGCAGCAGTGCGACACTTTGTTCCGAAAGGAACGGCCTGTTCCCCAGCGTTCCAGGAACCGGCTCACACGGGCCATGTTTCCCGCTAGAATGGATCCATGAAACAAGCTGATTCCTCGGCCCATCACACCCGTCGTGCCCTGCTGCAATCGACGCTTGGCGCTGCAGCCCTGCTCGCAATTCCGACGCGCGTCTTCGCCGCGCCTCCGGGCTTCGACGAATGGCGCGAGAGCTTTCGCGCGCGTGCGATGGCGAAGGGCATTTCGGCGGCGACCTGGCAACGCGCAATGGGGCGGGTCGAGCCCGACATGAGCGTGTTCAAGCAGATGCGCAATCAGCCTGAATTCCACGAGCAGGTCTGGCAATACATCAACCGCCGCGTCTCGGACTGGCGCGTCATCAACGGCAAGATCGCGCTGAAGAACAACGAGGCGCTGCTGGCGCGGATCGAGCGCGATTTCGGCGTCGAGCGCGGCACGCTGCTGGCGCTGTGGGGCGTCGAGTCCGCCTATGGCGATCCCTTGGTGCAGCAGAACCACATGACGCCGATATTCCCCTCGCTCGCCGCGCTGGCCTGGAACGAGCCGCGCCGAAAAGCCTATTGGGAGACCGAGCTGATCAACGCGTTGCGCATAGTCGACAAGGGCTGGAGCACGCCGCAGGAGATGCAGGGCTCGTGGGCCGGCGCCATGGGCCATTCGCAATGGATGCCGGAAGTCTGGCTCAATGTCGGCATCGACTATGACGGCGACGGCAAGGTCTCGCCGTTCGGCAAGCCCGACGATGCGCTGGGATCGACCGCAAAATATCTCGTCAATCGCGGCAAGTGGCACCGCGGCGAGCATTGGGGTTACGAGGTGCGCGCGTCCGGCGAGGCGAGCGGCAACCGGACCTATGCGGCGTGGCAGGCGGCCGGCGTCACCCGCGCCGACGGCCAGCCGTTTCCACAACCGAACGCATCCGCGCAGCTGTGGACGCCGGTCGCGGGCGGACCATCCTTCCTGCTCGGACCGAATTTCAACGCGGTGAAGAGCTACAATCCTTCGATGAACTATGCGCTCGCGATTTGCCATCTCGGCGACCGCTGCCTCGGCGCGCCGCCCTTCATCCAGCCCTTCCCCGGCTCCGAGCGCGCGCTGACGCTGGCCGAAGTGCAGGAGATGCAGACGCGCCTGACCAAGGCCGGCTTCGACACCGGCGGCACCGACGGCCGCGTCGGCAACGACACCATGAAGGCGATCAAGGATTTTCAGCAGCGCGCGGGAATCGCGCCGGCGGATGGGTATGGCGGGCTGAAGGTGCTGGCGAAGCTACGGCAGGGATCGTAAGCGACCTCAGTGCCGGTACTGCGGCTCTTCCGCGTCGAGCTGGCGCCGGATCGCGGCGAGATGTAGCCGCGCGGATTCGGAATCGCCTTCGCGCATCTGCTTGTACGTCTCAGCTGCGATCGCGGCATCGACGGGGAACACTTTGCGTCCCGTCGACATCGCGAGCACCTGCACCTCCGCGGCGCGTTCGAGATAATAGAGATCGTCCCAGGCCTCCGCGATGGTCGGCGCCAGCACCATCACGCCGTGGTGCTTCATGAAGACGATGTCGGCATCGCCCACCGCCGACGCAATGCGCGCGCCCTCGCGGTTGTCCAGCGCAAGGCCGTTATAGTCGCGGTCCACTGCGGTGCGGCCATAAAACTTCAGCGCGGTCTGGCCGGCCCAGATCAGGGGATCGCCCTCGGTCATCGACAGCGCCGTCGCATAGGGCATGTGGGTGTGGAAGGCGACTTTCGCGCGCGGCAGCAGCCTGTGCATCTCGGCGTGAATGTAGAAGGCGGTCGCCTCCGGCACGCCCTCGCCGTCGAGCACGTTGCCGTGGAAGTCGCAGATCAACAGTTTTGACGCGGTGATCTCGCGGAAGGCGTAGCCATAGGGATTGACCAGGAAGAGATCGTCATGGCCCGGCACGACGGCCGAGAAATGGTTGCAGATGCCCTCTTCAAACCCGTTGCGCGCAGCCATCCGGAAGCAGGCGGCCAGATCCTCGCGCGCGGTGCGGATCGCATCGGTAGCGAGGTCCGGCCGGTTCGAGCGGAATGGCACGGGCGAGGAAGAAGACGAATGGAGGCTGTGCGCCATGGCGAAGGACACCTTTGTCGGTGGGAAGCAGCCGCGTTGTACAGGGCCGACGCCTCTCCGTCAGCCCCCGCGGGCGCCACCCTGCCCTTCGCAGCCCGCGCGGCAGCTTATTGCCGCCGCGGCACGCCGCCGGCGTTCATGCCGCCATCGATCACCAGCTCGCTGCCGGTGACGTAACGCGAGGCGTCCGACGCCAGATACAGCACGCCGGAGGCAATCTCCACGGCCTGCCCGGCACGGGCGAGCGGTGCGACAAGCCGCGCGCGCTCCTCCGGATCGATCGGGGCGTTCTGGCCGGCTCCCGTCGCACCGGTCGGGATCTTTCCCCAGATCGGCGTGTCGATGATGCCGGGGTGCACGGAGTTGACGCGGATGCCGTCGCCAGCCGCCGCGCACTCCATCGCGATTGATTTGGCAAACAGCCGCACGCCGCCCTTGGTCAACGAATAGGCCGAGAGGCCTGGCGAGCCGCGCAGGCCTGCGAGCGACGACATCATGACGATCGAGCCGCCGCCGGTTTTGCGCATCAACGGCAGGCAATGCTTTACGGAGAGAAATACACCATCGAGATTGATCGCATTCTGCTTGTGCCAATCACTCAGCGTCATATCGACGATCGAGGGCACGGCGATGCCGATGCCGGCGTTGGAGACCATGATATCGAGCCGGCCGTAGCGCTTTGCGATCTCGGCGACGATCTCGATCCAGCGCTCCTCGCTGGTGACGTCCTGCTCCAGGAAGATCGCCTTGCCGCCGGCTTTTGCGATGCGCCTGGCGAGCTCGGGGCCGCGTAACTCGTCGATGTCAGTCGCAATGACGGTGGCGCCCTCACGCGCGAATAGCTCGACGATGGCCTCGCCAATGCCAGAGGCGCCACCCGTCACCAGCGCGACCTTGCCCTCAACCTGCCCTGCCATGTTCACTCCTTTTCTTTTTTGTTGTTTGAGGCCGTTGTTATCTAATCACGGATGGCCCCTGGTCCGGTAGCGCGACGTCGACGACGCGGAATTGCACGCGTTCGGCGCCCTGATAGCGATCGACCGATAACGAGCCCGCGACATGCAGTTGCTGGCCGCGGTTGGCGAGCAGTGCGTTGCCGAGCTTCTGGCCGACCGAGCGGAACGCGATGCCGTTCACGATCGAGCCATCCCCCGACTTGAAGCGCAGACGCAGATGCGCCTGGCCGACCTCATCGGCATAGACGAGCTGGTGCGCCGGCAGCGCCAGCACGGCTTCCGGATTGCCGCTGCCGAAGGGACCGGCGCGGTTGAGCGTGGCCGCAAGCTCCGTCGTCACCGCGCGCGCCGAGACGGCGCCGTCGATATAGAGCTCGTTGACATGGCGGGCCTCGGCGACGTCCTGCGCCAGCGCGTTTTCGAGATAGGCGCGGAATTCGGCGAGCTTCTCTTTCCGCAACGTCACGCCCGCAGCCATCGCGTGGCCGCCGCCCTTGAGCAGAATGCCATCGGCGACCGCCTGCCGCACCGCCTTGCCGATGTCGACACCGGCGATCGACCGGCCCGAGCCGGTGCCGATGCCGCCGGGCTCGAGCGCAATCGCAAAGGCGGGCCGCGAAAACTTCTCCTTCAGGCGCGAGGCGACGAGGCCGACCACGCCGGGGTGCCAGCCTTCGGAGGCCGTGACGATCACGCCGAGCTTGTCCTCGAGCCCGATCGAGGCGAGCGCCTCGGCCTCGGCCTGTGCTTCGGCGGCCTGCTCGATGACGCGGCGTTCGGTGTTGAGGCGATCGAGCTCTGCGGCGATCCGCGCCGCCTCGACGCTGTCGCCTTCCAGCAGCAGTCGCACGCCGAGATCGGCGCGGCCGATACGGCCGCCGGCATTGACGCGCGGGCCTAGCATGAAACCCAGATGCCAAGCTTCCGGCGGCCCGTTGAGCCGCGCCACGTCCATCAGCGCAGTATGGCCGACATGGTCGCGCCGCCGCATCGCAATCAGTCCCTTGGCGACGAAGGCGCGGTTGAGGCCGATCAGCGGCGCGACATCGGCGACCGTGCCGAGCGCGACGTGATGCAGCATGCCCAGCAGGTCAGGCTCGGGCATCTGCGCATTCCAGAAGCCGCGCTGGCGCAGCTCGCGATTGACCGCAACCAGCGTGACCAGCACGAGGCCGACAGCGGCGAGATGGCCAAGGCCAGAGAGATCGTCGAGCCGGTTCGGATTGACCAGCGCATCAACCTCAGGGAGCTCCGTGCCAGCCTGGTGATGATCGATCACGACCACGGACATCCCGAGGCGTTTGGCTTCAGCCAGCGGCTCGATGCTGGTGGTGCCGCAATCGACGGTGACGAGCAGCGTGGCGCCCTTGGCCGCCAGCCCGCGAACGGCTTCGACGTTGGGGCCATAGCCCTCGAAAATGCGGTCGGGGATGTGGATCAGCGGATCGAGCCCGCAATGGCGCAGGTGCCAGGCCAACAGCGCCGCCGAGGTCGCGCCGTCGACGTCGTAATCGCCGAAGATCGCGACCGTCTCGCCCTTCGTCGCGGCGTCCGCGATCCGCTTGGAGGCAGCCTCCATCTCCGTCACCGTGAACGGGTCGGGCAGCAGCTTTCGGATGGTCGGGTCGAGGAAGTCGGCGACCGCGTCGTTGTCGACCCCGCGGCCCGCCAGCACCCGCGCCAGCAGTTCCGGCAGCTGGTGCCGCTGCACGATGGCGAGCGCCAGGGCCGCCCCGCGGGCGTCCAGCCGATCGCGCCAGAGCTTGTCTGTCAGCGAGCGCGCCACTCCCAGGAACGCCTGGGGCGCTTCGACGGGCAAGGCGGTGGCGGGCGGAGTCATGACAAGAGGCAATCTGTTGGGAACTCGGGTTCCGGGCGATCACGCAAGGAGCCCGGTGACTGGCTTCAGGGGATTGGCCGGGAAAGCCAGGGGATTTGCAACGGCCGGGGCGCACAAAGCGGTGGACGGTCGGCCAGGCAGGCCGCAGTGACTATCATTTAGGCATTCCGCCGAACAGCAAATTAAGCAGGCGTTAGGTGGAATCCTCGAAAAAGAATCGTATTCGATCTGTAAGCGATTGTTCCGGGTTCATTGCAGATCAGGCCTCATTGCCAAGGGAAGTTCCCCGATGTCTGCTGCGCTGGGTTTCAAAGCCAAGCCGATCGCCACCGAACCCGCCGATGATGATTCCGACATCTCCGCGCTGATCAATCGCCTCACCGCGGAGGTCAACCAGATCGCGGTCGACAAGACCAAGGCGATCCAGCAGATCACCAACCAGATGAAGATGCTGGCGCTGAACGCGCTGATCGAAAGCTCGCGGGCCGGCGCGCAAGGCGCGGGCTTCGCGGTGGTGGCGCAGGAGGTGCGCGGCGTCGGCCAGCAGGTCGAGACCATCGCGCGCGAGCTCGAAAGCCAGTTGACCAAGCGCACCGGCGATCTGGTCTCCTCGATCGACCGCATGAGCCAGCGTTCGCGCGGCGAGCGCATGGTCGATCTGTCCCTCAACGCGGTCGAGCTGATCGACCGAAACCTCTATGAGCGCACCTGCGACGTGCGCTGGTGGGCGACCGATTCCGCCGTGGTCGATTGCGCGGCCTCGCCCGCTCCGGCGGCGGTCACCTATGCCTCGCAACGCCTCGGCGTCATCCTCGGCGCCTATACCGTCTATCTCGACCTCTGGCTCTGCGACCTCGACGGCAACGTCATCGCCAACGGCCGCGCCGATCGCTTCCGTGTGGTCGGCCAGAACGTCGCTCACACAAAGTGGTTTCGCGAGGCGAAGACCTTGCGCTCCGGTGACGACTACGTCGCCGGCGACGTCGAGAACCAGCCCCTGCTCGGCAACGCGCAGGTCGCGACCTATTGCGCCAGCGTCCGCGCCGGCGGCCAGGCCAACGGTGCGCCGATCGGCGTGCTCGCCATCCATTTCGACTGGGAGCCGCAGGCCCGCGCGATCGTGCAAGGCGTCCGCGTCGGCGACAGCGACAAGGCCCGCGTGCTGCTGGTCGACTCCAACTTCCGTGTCATCGCCGCCTCCGACGGCCAGGGCATTCTGAGCGAACGCATCTCGCTCTCGCTCAACGGCCAGCGCTCCGGCTTCTATCAGGACCGCTCCGGCACCATGGTCGCCTTCCATGCCACCCCGGGCTACGAGACCTATCGCGGCCTCGGCTGGTATGGCGTGATCGTCTGTGGGGCGTGAGGCGATCCGCTTCGCAGAACGGTACGGCTAGCCCGCCAATCAAAAACAGCGAAAACAACCCCATGCACAGTAGGCGGAGGGTTGTTTTCGTTGATGTTTTTCCTTCCGTCAAAACGCTTTGACACGTCGGGCAAAACACTGGCATTCTGCCATCATCGCAAAATCCGAAAACGCGCCCCGGCGCAATCACCCAACACGACGCGCCGCCATCTCCGCGGCAAGCAGCAGCGCGGCGCGGCTGGCGCCGATCGACGCGATGCCTTGCCCGGCAATGTCATAGGCCGTGCCGTGGGCCGGTGTGCAGATCGGGAACGGGAAGCCGCCGAGCAAGGTCACGCCGCGATCGAACCCCATCAGCTTCATCGCGATCTGGCCCTGGTCATGATACATCGTCAGCACCGCATCGAAGGCGCCGCCCTTGGCGCGCAGGAACACAGTGTCGGCGGGGAACGGGCCTTCGGCGGCAATGCCCTCGCTCTGCCCGGCCGCGACCACGGGCGCGATGATGTCGATCTCCTCGCGGCCGAAATTGCCACCGTCGCCGGCGTGTGGGTTGAGGCCGGCAACCGCGATCCGCGGCCGCGCGAAGCCGGCGTTGCGCATGCAGGCATCGGTCAGCTTGAGCGCGCGATGAATGCGCTCGCTCGACAGTTTTGCAGCGACATCCTTCAGCGGAATGTGCGAGGTGACCCGTGCGTTCCAGAGCCGGTCCAGCACATTGAATTCGCTCGCCGGCGTCTTGAGACCGACAACCTCCGCTGAAAATGCGATCTCGTCGTCATATTCGGCGCGCGCAAGCCGCATCGCCTGCTTGTTGAACGGCGTGAAGCAGACGGCCTCGACGCGGCCGTCGCGACCGAGTTCGAGCGCGTGCCGGTAATTGGCCAGCGCGAATTTGCCGCCGGCAAGGGTCGCGGTCTTCGGCTCGACCTCCTGGGGATCGAGGTGGCGGAGATCAACAAACAGCGCATCGCCTTTCGCCGCGCGAAGGTCGGCCCCCTGCTCCACCAGGGTCAGATCAGGCTTGACGCCCGCAACCCGCGCGCCCTCGTCGAAGATGCGGCGGTCGCCGATCACGACGAGCCGGCAGCCCGCACGGATATCGCCTTCCGCCACGAGCTTTGCGGTCAGCTCCGGGCTGATGCCGGCGGGATCTCCCATCGCCAATGCAATGAGCGGCTTTGCGGTCATATGATCACCTTCTCACGAGCTGTCTCTTGGGCAGTTTCTTGGGTTGTCGTCTCATCGGCGGATGGCCCAGGCTTGCGCCCCAGGCGCGCAAGCTGCAGCACGAGCGGAAGCAGCAACAGTGCGATCCCGCCCACCACCAGGCAGGTCACCAGCTTGTTTGCGAAGAAGATCCCGAGCGATCCCTTCGACATCAGCATCGACTGCCGGAACGCGTCCTCAGCCTTGTCGCCGATCACGATCGCGAGCACGAGCGGCGCCAGCGGATAGAACAGCTTCTTGAAGAGATAGCCGACGACACCGAAGCCGAGCATCATGACCACGTCGAGATAGGAGTTCGACACCGAATAGGCGCCAACAACGCAGATGATCACGATCAGCGGCGCGATGATGACGAACGGAATCCGCATCAGGGCGGCGAACACCGGAACGGTGAGCAGCACCAGCACGACGGCGACGATGTTGCCGACATACATCGAGGCGATCAGGCCCCAGACGAAGTCCTTCTGGTCGACGAACAGCATCGGCCCGGGATTGAGGCCCCAGATCATCAGGCCGCCCATCATGACGGCTGCGGTGGCCGAGCCGGGAATGCCGAGCGAGAGCATCGGCAATAATGCGCTGGTGCCGGCAGCATGATCGGCCGTCTCCGGCGAGATGATGCCCTCGACTTCGCCGGTGCCGAAATATCGCCCGCGGCGCGAGAAGCGGCGGGCGATGCCATAACTCATGAAGGAGGCCGCGGTCGGACCGCCCGGCGTGATCCCCATCCAGCAGCCGATCGCGGCGCTGCGCAGCAGCGCAACGCCATGGCGCGGCAGGCGACCGATCGCGCGAAACACCTCGCGCCAATCGATCTTCGAGGAGACGGCGCGGGCATGAAACTCCTCCTCGACCGCGACCAGGAGCTCGCCAATGCCGAACAGGCCCATCACCGCGACGACGAAGTTCACGCCCTTGACCAGCTCGTCGATCCCCATGGTGAGGCGGACGCTGCCGGACACCGTGTCGATGCCGATCGCAGCGATCGCAAAGCCGATCGCGAGCGCCACGACCGTCTTGATCGGCGCCGCGCCGCCCATGCCGACGAAGCTGGCGAAGGCCAGGAAATAGACCGCGAAATATTCCGGCGGCCCGAACGCCAGCGCGACCTGCGCCACCCAGGATGCGAGAAAGGTGATCAGGATGACGCCGATCAGCGCGCCGAACGCGGCCGAGCCGAAGGCGGTGGCGAGCGCCGTCGTCGGCCGGCCGTCGCGCGCCATCGGATAGCCGTCGAAGGTGGTGGCAACAGAGGACGGCTCGCCCGGAATGTTGAACAGGATCGAGGTGACGGATCCCCCGAACAATGCGCCCCAATACATGCTGGAGAGCAGGATGATCGCCGAGACCGGCTGCATGCCGAAGGTCAGCGGCAGCAGCAGCGACACGCCATTGGGTGCGCCCAGCCCCGGCAGCACGCCGACGAGGATGCCGAGCAGCACGCCGACCACCATCAGCGCCAGATGCGGCAGCGTGACCGCGATCGTGAAGCCGTGCAGGAGTTCTCCGAGATTGTCCATCAGCCCCGCCCTCAGAAGCCGAGTGCGGCGGCGAGCGCGCCGTGGGGCAGGCTGACCTGGAACATGCGCTCGAACACGACATAGAGCGCGAGCGCCGTCGCTCCCGCCATCGCGAGCGCGCGCGGTACGGATTGGTGCCTCGGGATCGCCAGCACTGAAAAGACATACAGGGCCGAGGCCAGGTACATTCCGGCCAGTGGGATCGCCGCAACGAAGATTGCAGCCGGCACGAACAGGCCGGCAAGCCGGCGCAGCTCGATCGGCGTGATCGCGATGGGCACATTTGCCAGCGTCGCAGCCGGCAGCACGCCCCGGACCAGATTGTAGAGGCTCCCGAGCACGATGATGGTGCCCGTCAGGAACGGGAACGTGCCGGAATCGACACCCGCGCTCGACCAGCCGATGCCGTTGTCGAGGCTCTGGACCACCACCGCGACGCCAAAACTGCCGGTGAGGATGGCGGTCGCAAGTTCAAGGGCGCGGCGTGAGATCATGGCGCGGGACCTCTCAAAGCTGGGCTATCACATATGGCTGCTGGACGCCTGCCGAACGAGTTCGGCCTGCATGGTTCGAGACGCCCGCTTTGGCGGGCTCCTCACCATGAGGGTTTGATCTCTCGCCGCAAAGCGCGACCTCATCCTGAGGGGCCGCCGCAGGCGGGCGTCTCGAAGGATGGCCGCAGGCGACCTGCCCGCCATGCCTCACTTGATCAGCCAGCCCTGCTCGCCGGCAACCTGCCTGAGGTGCTCGATATCCTCCTTGATGAACTTGTCGAACTCGGCGCCGGTCAGGAACGTGTCGACCTGGGAGGTCTTCTCGATGTAGTCCTTCCATTCCGGCGTCGCCTGCACCTTCTTCATGAGGTCGACATAGAATGCGGCCTGGTCGGGCGTGACCTTGCCGGGCAGCCAGACCGTCCGCGGCTGCTCATATTGCTTGATATCGAGGCCCTGCTCGACGCAGGTCGGCACGTCGCTCCAGCCTTCGCTCGCGGTGACTTTTGCACCCTGAGGCAGCCGCTTTGGACTGAAAACACAGAGCGGGCGCTGTGTGCCGCCGCGCCATTGGCCGATGCTCTCGCTGGGATTGTTGACGTGAGAGTCGAGATGCCCGCCGGCAAGCTGCACGGCAGTTTCTGCACCACTCTTGAAGGGAATATAGGTCAGCTTGACCTGACCGACCTTCTCGATCATGCGGGTCAGAACTTCATCCGTATCCTTGGACTGCGCCCCGCCCATCTTGAAGTCGCCCGTTGCGGCGGCCTTCAGATAGTCGCCCGCGGTCTTGTAGGGCGAGTCCTGCTTGACCCAGAGCAGGAATTCATCCTGCGCCATGGCGGCGATCGGGGTGAGATCGGTGTAGTTGAAGGCGACCTTTGAGACGAGCGGCTGCTGCCAGGCATTCGACGTGCCGAAGATCACCTTGTAGGGATCGCCTGATGACGCCTTGCCGTAGACATAGCCTTCGGCACCGCTGCCGCCGGCCTTGTTGACGACGACAATCGGCTGATCCGTCAGCTTGTACTTGGTGATGATGTTCTGCACCGCACGGGCGATATTGTCGGTGCCTCCGCCCGGCCCGGCCGTGGCCACGAACTCGATCGGCTTTTGCGGTTGCCATGCCGCGAGCGCCGGCACAGTGCCGGCGAGCACGACTGTGGCCGCGGACAGCAGAAGCTTTGACGTCCCACCCATGATTTCCTCCAGCTTTTATGTTTTGTTTTTTGACTGACGTCTCGTCAGGCGACGCGTTCCTCGCGCCTGACCGAGCCTAAGACGATTGCGCCTTCTTTTGCGAGCGCTTCGATCTGCTTCTGGTCGAACCCGTACTCGGCCAGCACCTCGCTTGTATGCTCACCATAGACCGGCGCGCCCGACAGCACTTTTCCCGGGGTCTCCGAGAACTTGACGGGAAGCCCGATCGTCTTGACGGGCCCGAGCGTGGAATGCTCGACCTCGACCACCATTTCGCGCGCCAGCGTCTGCGGATCGCTCAGGGCTTCCAGCATGTCGTGCACGGGGCCGCAGGGCACGCCCTTTTCGTCCAGCGCCGCGAGCCAATGCGCCCGCGATTTGGTGCGGAAACGCTCGCTCAGGACCGCTTCGAGCTCCTTCAGGTTGGCCATGCGGTCGGCCCCGTTGACGAAGCGCGGATCGGCGGCCAGTTCGCTCGCGCCGAGCGCCTCCAGCATCAACAGCCAATGCTTCTTGTTGGCGCCGCCAACCACCAGCCAGCCGTCCGAGGCCTCGAAGGCCTGGTACGGCGCGTTGAGCGGATGGGCTGAGCCCATCGCACGCGGCGCGGTGCCCGCGGCCAGCGCGATCGTGGACTGCCAGTAGGTCTGCACCAGGGCTGCCTCGTAGAGCGAGGTCTCGACCCACTGCCCTTCGCCGGTTTTGAGGCGATGCGTGTAGGCGGCTAAAATACCCATGCTCGCGAGCAGGCCGGCGGTAATGTCCGACAGTGGCGGGCCGCATTTGACGGGCGGGCCGTCAGGTCGCTCGCCGGTGAAACTCATGATGCCGCTCATGGCCTGCGCGACGAGGTCGAAACCGCGGCGATGCTTGTAGGGACCGGTGCGGCCGAAACCCGACAGCGAGCAGTAGATCAGCGATGGATGCTGCTTGTGCAACTCCTCGTAGCCGAAGCCGAGGCGCTCCATGGCGCCGGGCGCAAAGTTCTCGACCAGCACGTCGGCGCCCGCGATCAGCCGCCGCAACACCTGCTTGCCGCCTTCGGTCTTGAGGTCCAGCACAATGCCGCGCTTGTTGCGGTTCATCATCAGGAAGGAGGCTGCCTCGTCGCCGATCTTCGGCGGCACGGAGTGACGGGTGTCGTCGCCGTTCGGCGATTTCTCGATCTTGATGACGTCGGCGCCCATGTCGGCGAGCATCAACGTGCAGGTCGGCCCGGCCATGACATGGGTGAGATCGACGACCCTGAGGCCGGCGAGCGGTCCCTGATGGCGAGAGGCAGATTGCGAGCTTTGCATCGGGGCGTCCTATTGACCGCGCCATTGCGGCGCGCGCTTGTTGAGGAAAGCATCGAGCCCTTCGCGAAAATCCTGGCTCGTGTAGCACATCAGGATGAGGTCTTCGCCCTCGTCCCGCGTCAGCCGCCTTTGCAGACGAGCCACCGCCTGCTTGGTCGCAGTCAGTGTCAGCGGCGCGTGGCTGGCGAGCAGCCGGGCGACCTCATCGGCGCGCTTGTCCAGTGCGGGGATATCCTCGACGACCTCGCCGAGCAGCCCGACGCTGGCGGCTTCCGCGGCATCGACGAGACGCGCAGTGAAGATGATATCCTTGACGCGGGCAGCACCAATCAGCGCGGTGAGACGGCTGACATTGGACATCGACAGGCAGTTGCCGAGGGTGCGGGCGATCGGAAATCCGATCTTCGTGCTGCCGGTGCCGATGCGCAGGTCGCAGGCGGCGGCGATACCCGCCCCGCCGCCGGTGCAAAACCCGTTGATCGCAGCGATGGTCGGCACGCGGCACTGTTCGAGCGTCGTGAGCACCCGATCGATCCGGTTCTCGTAGTCGATCGCGTCCTGCGGCGTCTTGAACTCGCGGAACTGGTTGATGTCGGTGCCCGAGGCAAAGGCCTTGTCGCCGGCCCCGCGCAGCACCAGCACCTTGATCGAATGATCGACGTTGGCCTCCTCGCAGATCGCCGCGAGGCGCTCGTACATGGCGAAGGTGAAGGCGTTGCGCGCCTGCGGACGGTTGAAGGTGATCCACCCGATGCCGTCCTTGCATTCAAAAACGAGGTCGTCCGTCTCCGCGGCCTGGTCCATTTCCTCTTATCCTCTTGTTTTTTACATTTTTGAATGCAAAATCTGCAATTATCAAGCTGGAACTTCCGAATATCAGCCGACAACTTCATTTTTGCATTCAAACCGGAGCGATGGTCCCATGCTTCACGAGGAGGTCGTCGGCCGCATCCGCGCCATCCTGCTCGACGGCGAGATCCCGCCGGGCGCGCGGATTCCCGAGCGCGAGCTGTGCGAGAGGCTTGAGATCTCGCGCACGCCGCTGCGCGAGGCGCTCAAGGTGCTTGCCGCCGAAGGGCTGGTGCAGCTGCTGCCCCATCGCGGCTCGCGCGCCGCAAAGCTGACCGACAAGGACATGCGCGACCTGTTCGAGGTCTGCCAGGGCCTCGAGGCCCTCGCCGGCGAGCTCGCCTGCGAGCGCATCAGCGATGCCGGGATCGGCGAGATCGCCGCCGCGCATGAGGAGATGGTGCGGCATTATCGCGAAGGCGATCTGATCCAGTACTATCGCGGCAACCGCGCCATTCACGAGGGCATCGTCGCGGCAGCCGACAATCCCGCGCTGACCGGGCTCTATGCCTCAGTGACCGCGCGTATCCGCCGCGCGCGCTATGTCACGCCGATGACGCCGCAGCGCTGGGCCTTCGCCGTGAAGGAGCACGAAGCGATCCTGAACGCGCTGCAGCGGCGCGACGGCGCCGGCCTCTCGCACATCCTGCGTGCGCATCTGCGCCACAAGCGCGAAGAGGTCCTGCAGGCCGGCTTTGCCGAGACCGAAGCCAACGAGCTGACGCTGCGGATTGCGTGAGACAGCGCCGGGCCAGACTCGACGCAGCCCGATGTTCGCGCCGTGGAATACGCAGCGGCGAGATGCGGATGCGCCTGCAACCCCGCATCGCATAGTCAGAGAACACAATCGCGACACAATCATTGATTGTTCTCGATGCAGCCCGCGATCATCCGCAAACCAATTCCACTTGCGAGCTTATCTGAACCGGCGCAGCATCTCGGTGCCGGCCTAGGGCCGAACATCACGCACGAAAAATCGTGCGGATCAAAACAGAAAATGGAGGAAACGCATGACACTCAATGTCTCACGTCGATCCCTGCTCTCACTCGGTGCCGGCCTCGGTGCCAGCGCAATGCTTGGCAGCAGCGCGATGGCGCGCGCTCCCAAGCTCGGCACCCAGACGCCCTATTGGCACCGCTTCACGCTCGGCGACGCGGAGGTCACCATCGTGTCGGACGGACCGTTGCCGCTCGGTGATCCCTCCGGCACCTTCACCGGCGTTCCCAAGGAAGAGGTCAAGAAGATGCTCGCCGACAACTTCCTCTCGCCGGACAATGTCGTGCTCGAGCAGAACTCGCCGATCGTGAACACAGGCGACAAGCTCATCCTGTTCGATACCGGCATGGGCAGCTCCAAATTGTTCGGCCCCACCACCGGCCGGCAGCAGAAGAGCATGATGGAGGCCGGCATCAAGCCGGAGGACATCGATGCCGTGGTCTGCTCGCACGCCCATATCGACCATATCGGCGGCATCGTCGATGCCAACGACAAGCCGCTGTTCCCGAACGCGCAGATCTACATCTCCCAGACCGATTTCGACTTCTGGACCGACGAAGGCAAGCTCGGCAGCCCGGCCAAGGACTTCGTCGTGCACGCCCGCAAGAACCTGCTGCCGGTCCGCGACCGCATCGTCTTCTACAAGGACGGCCAGGAATTCTTGCCCGGCGTGCAGGCGATCGCGGCGCCCGGTCACACCGTCGGTCACACCATCTTCCTGGTCTCGTCGGCCGGCAAGTCCTTCGCCTTCCTCGGCGACCTCTCGCACCATTCGGTGCTGCTGCTGGAGCGGCCGCGGATGGAGTTCTCCTACGACACCGATCCGAAACAGGCGGCAGAGTCGCGCGTCAAGCTGCTCACCATGCTCGCGGCCAACAAGGTCCCCGTGATGTCCTATCACTTTGCCTGGCCGGGCTACGGCCACGTTGCGAAGGCCGGCGACGGCTTCCACTACTATCCTGAGCCGATGCAGATGACGTTGTAGTCGGCAACATCAAGCCCGGGCCGCGCAGGTGCGGCCCGGGTCAATGACCTGATCCGCAGGCGCGCGACACTGGGGAATGATCCCTGACCAATTCCTGTCGCCCGACACTTCTGGAGCATTTTTCGGCAAGGCAGGCCCGTTCCAGGCAAGAGCCCGCCGCATTGCTCGGGTAAGACTCGCCACGCATCATCGTCATCGACGCGAGCGCGTAACGAGCCGCTGGCCTTACCACTCGCGCTCGCAAAATGCGCAGGAGACAGGCCATGAAGATCATCGTGATCGGCGGCAGCGGGTTGATCGGGTCCAAGCTCGTGGCGAAGCTCAAGCAGCAGGGCCACGAGACCGTGGCGGCCTCGCCAAGATCGGGCGTGAATGCCGTGACAGGGGAAGGCCTCGCGGCCGCGCTGGCCGGCGCGGATGTCGTGGTCGATGTCGCCAACGCGCCGTCCTGGGAGCCCGCAGCCGTGCTCGACTTCTTCCAGCGTTCGAGCCAGAACCTCGCTGCGAGCGAAGCCGCAGCTGATGTCAAGCATCACGTCGCGCTGTCGATCGTCGGAACGGATCGCTCGCCCGACATCGCGTATTTTCGGGCCAAGCTCGCGCAGGAGAGCATCGTCAAGGCTTCGCCGACCCCCTACTCGATCGTGCGCGCCACCCAGTTTTTTGAGTTCCTCGGCGCCATCGGCGAAGCGGGAGCGATTGACGGCAAGATCGTCGTTCCATCGGCGTCATTCCAGCCGATCGCATCCGACGACGTGGGCACCAGCCTCGCGGAGGTCGCGACGGGGCGGCCGCTGAACGGCACGATCGATATCGCAGGACCAGAAAAGGCCCCCTTCAATGAATTCGTTGCGCGCCGTCTGAAAGCGGCCGGCGATAGCCGTCCGGTGGTGGGAGACGCCAAGGCGCCGTATTACGGCTCCGCCATCGAGGACACATCGCTGGTCCCGCTCGGCGAGGCCAGGCTCGGGAAGACGCCGCTGTCGACATGGCTGGCAACGGCCTGAAGGTCCGCGATCCCGGATTCACGGCAACCACGGCAATGAAGGAAATCCCATGCGCAGATTGCTGATCGCAGCGGCGGCTTGCGCCGCATTCGTCCTGCCGGCACATGCCGCCGAGACGCCGCTGGCTGCGCAGTCGGCCAAAGTGACTGTGGTGTTCGACCAAGCGCTGCCAAACGCCCCCGGCAAGAGCATGAAGGGCGTGCTGGTCGAATATGGCCCGGGAGGCTCCTCACCGGCCCACACCCACGCGCGCTCGGCCTTCATCTATGCGACCGTGCTCGAGGGAGCGATACGAAGCCAGGTCAATGACGAGCCCGCCAAGGTCTTTCAGAAGGGAGAGAACTTCTTCGAGAAGCCCGGCGATCGCCACGCCGTCAGCACCAATGCCAGCGACACCGAGCCGGCGAAACTGCTGGCCGTGTTCGTGGTGGACACGGCCGATACCGTGCTGACGACGCCGATCGTGAAGTAGATCGCGCCATTCCGCGGGCCCCGCAATGGCATAGGGCTTTGACGCCGCAACGTCCGCCCGGCGAGGCTGAGGAAGACCATCAGGAGCGAGATCGAATGGAGGTACAATCGCGCAGCAGCCTTTTGGCATCAGAGCGATCGCCGCCCTCGGGCTGACCGGAGAAGAACTGCAACTCACCCTGTAGCAGCGTGCGGGCGCGCTCGGTCTGGCCTTTGGTGATGAGCAATCCGGCAAGACCCACCCCGGCACGCAAGCCAAATCCGCGCTGGCCACGCCGGTGGGCGAGCGCGAGGGCCAGCTCGAAATTCTGTTCGGCGAGCGTGGTGTCGTTGATTTGCGCGTGTGAGGCAAACCGACCTTCGATACGCAGGCACTCGGCCTCGTACCAGTAATTGCCGCCCCGCCCGAAGACGTTGCGCGCCTGATCGAGACAACGTCGGGCGTCCACCAGCCTGTCGGCGCGGACATAGGCTTCCGCGAGCCAGCAAAGGTACCATGGCAGCTGGTAGACGAGGTGCGCCGTCTGCAGGAAATCGCGCTGCTTCTCGAGCGTATCGATGCCTTCCGCGAGGCGGCCGCTTTCGACGTCGGCCCAACCGAGAAATGTCCGCGCCACCGAAACCCAGAGCGGCAGCTCCCGTCTGATCGCCCCATCGAGCGTCCGCTGTGCGAGCGCCCGCACCGTCTGCACGTCCCGCTCCAGCGTGTAGAGCATGCAGACATGCGCGTAGGCGTAGCCGAGGGTATGGGCATGCGACAATTGCCGCGCGTGTCCGAGTGCCTCTCGGCCGTGCGTGATCGCATCGCTCACCCGGCCCACCAGCCAGCAGCAGATGCACAGATTGGACAGGCTCGTGATCTGCACGTCGGTGCCGTAGGTCACGGCCGTCGCCCGGTCGGCGGCCGTATCGTAGAGCTTGGCCGCCCGCTCGAGATGGACGCACGCCTGCTCGGTCTCCCCGTCGAGCAACGACGTGCCGAGCAGCCGGTGGCCGACCATCCGATCAGCCCTCGTTCCCTTTTGCTCGGCGAGCGTCAGGAAGTCCTGCGCCAGCGTGCCGGCCTCCCGCACGTTGCTTGCGACGCGCAAATAAGACCATCTTGCATACAACGCCGGAAAGATGCGCGGATCGTTGTCGAGGGCCCGGCAGAGCTCGATGGCACGGCTGCTCACGTCAGCGACCGCGTCGGCGCCGAATCCCTGCAGCGCAATCGTCGGTCCGATCAGCGCGATCTGGGCGTTCAGCTCCAGATTGTCCCGTTCAAGTCCCGCTGGAAGCCTCCTGATCTCCTCCAGCGCCATGTTGAGCTCGGCGATCGCCTCCAGATTTGCCGAACGTTCGGCTGCCTGCTGGGCCGCCTTGAGCCGCATCTGTGCCGCCCGGGAGGTGCGTCCGGCCTCGGACAGGTGCTGCGCAAGATAGCCGGGTTCCGTGATGGCGACCTCCGGCAGGTGGAGCTCGATCTCCGCCGCCACGCGGTCGTGAAGCTCCCGTCTCTGCCGTTTGAGCAGCGAATAATAGGCGACGTCCCGGACCAGGGCATGCTTGAAGGAGTAGACCTTTTCGTCGTCGTTGCGCTCAAGCCCGATCAGTCCGGACGCGCGCAGCCGCTCGAGGGCGGGCTCCAGGGCGTCGTGAAGATCGCCGGCAACGGCGGCAAGAAGCCGATGCGGAAAGCTTCGGCCGATCACCGATGCGAGCTGCGCGACCGCCTTGGCATTGCCGAGCCGCTCCAGACGCAGCATCAGGGAGTCGTAGAGCGCCGATGGCACTTCTGAAGGTCCGCTGGCGCCGGCGGTTCTGACGCCCGGATCGACCTGGCCGGTCTCCAGGGCAGCCGCCGCCAACTCTTCCACGAACAGCGGCACACCGTCCGATCGCGCGACGATCTGCTGGATCAACTGGCTCGACAGCTGCTTGTCGCGCACGACTGATCCGGCGAGATCGCGGCAGTGCTCGTCGTCGAGACGCTGAAGCACGATGCGCAGGATCATCGGCGACACGTTGCCGAGGACAGACGCACGGCTGGTGACCACCAGGAGATTCCGCGTGCCACCGATCTGGCCGGCGATGCGCTCGACGATCTCGATCGTCGATGGATCGGCCCAGTGAAAATCCTCGACCAGGATCAGGCTGGCGTCCCCCCGCGTTTGCGAGGTCAACAGCCGCACCGCCGCGTCACGCGTCTTCCGACGCAGCTCCTGCGCATCGGGAATTGTCGGGCCTGACGCCGCCGGCAGCGGCAAACCGAGCATCTGGCCGATCAGCGTCAGCTGCTCCTCGTCGCCACCTGATGTCGCGGCCATGAAGTCTCGCAGACGCGCAGAATTCACCTCGGCGTCTTCATCCCTGCCGATGCCGATGCGCTGCTCAAGCGCTCTGATGATCGGGTATAGCGGTGTGTTCTGATGCGGGGCGGAGGCCTGGATCGCCAGGATCCGGTCGTCCGGCAGCGCGGCCCTTTCGATCAACTCCAATGCCAGGCGCGATTTGCCGATCCCGGGCTCCCCGGTGATTTCCACCGTACGCCCCTGCCCGGTCGTCGCCAGCTCCCAGGCCTGCAGCAACTGGCCCAATTCGGTGACCCTGTCGACCAGGCGCAAGGCATTGCGGTGGCGGGCGCGATGGCCGGCGCCGTCTTCCAACGTCTCGCCTGCGACCAGAAAGACCTCGACCTTCCGCGACAGTCCCTTGAGCGACCGCAGGCCGAGCGGTTGCAGGGCGAATTTGTCGCGGAGGAGACGCCTGGTTTCACCACTGATCACGAGCGAATTGGGCTCGCCCATTTCCAGCAACCGGAATGCGATGTTGGGCGTGTCGCCGACGATCTCCGTCGCATCGTGCACATGGCCCGGCCCGGCCTTACCGATCACCGCGACGCCGGTATGGACCCCGATCCGGACGCGAAGCGGTTCCTGGATCGCCGCGACGGCGCGCTCACTCAGTTCGTGAAGTGCCCGCAACAACACCAGGCCGGCGCGTACCGCGCTCTCGGCCTCGTTCTCCGACGCGAGGGGATAGCCGAATTCCGCGCGAATGCCGTCGCCGATATAGTTGACGACGCTGCCCCCGGCATTGCTGATGCATTGCGAGCTGATGGCCTGGAATTCCAGCAATATTTCTCGCAGATCCTCGATGTCGCAGCGCTCGGAGAGGCCCGTTGAATCAACGACGTCGCAGAACAGAACGGTGAGCTGGCGTCGTTCGGTTACTCTGTCGTGTGGGTCGTCCATTACTCATCCCGGAATGCTGACGGTGTTCCGCGGTTCGATGTGGCGCCGCTGCCGCTTTTTCCTGAGCGCGCAGAGTTTGCGCCTTTCTCTTGAGAGAAGTCCACGCCGCTGTAAGGTGACGATCGGTCAGCCATACTGTCCGATCACGCCCGACGAAATTTCCAGTCCAGATCGGATATTGCAGGCACGTTCAGTTCCGTTTGACGGCTCCGGGCCGGTCCTCACGGCTCAGAGCAGATCGGCAAAGAATGGGTTCAACATGCGCCCGTGCGGATCCTCATGTTTGACTTGCGCAGAAAACTGCGCCCATCGCGCCCCATACGCCGCCGTGACATGCTGCTTGGTGATGAACGGGCTCTGATTCAGCAAAGGAATGCCATTTCTCTTGGACGCAAACTCATTGAACTCCTTCAAAAACCCGTCCCACGCCGGCCGGTCCGTATAAGCGTGAATGGGGTCGACCGAAAAAACGTCTCCGTCATGCGAGTAGGACAGCAACGAATGCTCGTCCTTCCGGATGAAGTAGGAGCCGAGCGCCATGTTGCAGCGGAAGTCATGGTCCTTGAAATACTTTTCGCCGAACTCCACGTAGTCGCGCAGCACACTCAGCCATTCAGCGCGCGGAAATGCCCAGAATGTAAATGCATATCGGGCCGACGGCTTCGTCTTGCTGTAGTCGATCGTCTTGTCGGGATTGTACAGCGTCGCTCCGCCGACCAGGTGCAGGAACGACATCAACAGCCTGTTGCCGACGAACCACGTGTCGAGCGACACATCCCTGAGAGGCTTGGTCGGAATGCTGCTGTCGATGAACCTGCCAATGCGGGCTTCCGCGTAATTCCAGAGGGTATGGCGGCTGGCGGCGAACAGCGACCCCAACGGTCCAACCCTGTTGATCGGATGTCGCGTCTGGAAGTGCGCCTTTCGACCGACCGTCCAGCAGATCAGGCCTCGCGACGCGTCGATGATCCCATCCACTTCCTTCTCGGTCAATTCTGCGATCGGGCGCGGCAAATATTTGAAGTGGATCGCCTCCAGTGGCTTGATGCGAAACGTCACCTCGTAGATGACGCCGCACAGGCCGTAACTCGAGCGCATCAAGTACATCAGTTGCGGGTCTTTATCCTCCGATGCTTCCGCCAGCCCCCCGCTGGGCGTCACCCATTTCATCGCCGTGATGTACGAGCCGACCTGCCCGAACTCGCCGCCGTCCAGGCCGTCCTTGGTGTGGCAGCAGGCCGCCGCACCGAGCGTCATGTTCCCGATCTCGATATTGGTCAGAAACTGGAGGTTCATCGCCCGCAACACCCGTGACGCGGTGATGAACTGGAGGCCCGCCTGGGCCGTGAACGTCATGCTGTGTGGATCGATCTCGAGGATGCGGCTCATCCCGGACATGTCGATCATCGTCCCATCCGAGGACGCGCAAGGCGTCAAGGAATGATAGCTGCCCATCGCCCGAACCGGGCCCGGGTAGCGATCGGTCTCCCTGAGGATCGATTGAATCTCGTCGACGGAGCGCGGTGACACCAGTTGCGCGGGAGAGCTTGTGATCCCGCCATCGTAGTTACGAACCATACTGCCCATCTGCGTCACCCCCTTGACGGCGAAACACGCAACTTAAGATGGCTTTTCGATCATGCCGACGCCGGTGTCGGCCTGGTTCTCACGAGGTTGAAACGCGCTGTTGCGCAGCTTCGCCCCACTCACGCAAATTCGGCCGGGTCGCCTGATACACCCCCCGGCTGCATGGCATCCTAGCCGAGCAAACATTCAACCGACAGGGGAAATTGACTAACCGGGCGACCGCAGCCTCCGGCAAGTCGCGTTGGCAAACGGGCATTTTGGTGCTATTGAACTACATTTCCTAGTTGCAAGCTGAATTTATTTCACGCGATTGCGTTTGGGAGCGTCCATGTCCCGCGAGAACGATGGTTTTGTCTTCCATCGCGGCCTGCTCCAGGGGGTCCTGGATATTGTCTATCGGGCCATCAACTTCTTTGTCAGATGGGACCATCTGCCAACCCTGCTCGGAGCTGCCAATCTTTCGGTCTTCCGCGACCGGCTGCGGGAGCACAACCTCCATCATACCGGGTATGGCACGACATCGCCGGGCTGGAGCACTGGCAATGAACGGTGGCGTTCCGCCGACGGCTCGTTCAACAGCCTCGACCATCCCCGCATGGGCATGGCGGGCGCCCGGTTCGGACGCAATTTCCCGCTGCCGGAATGCGCGCCGGACACCGGAGACGATCTGCTCGACCCCAGTCCGCGCCTGATTTCGAAGGAATTGCTGGCGCGCGACAGCTTTATTCCCGCGACCAGCCTCAATCTGCTGGCCGCGGCCTGGATCCAGTTCGAAACCCATAACTGGTTCAGCCATGGGCTGCCCAGGCCGGGAAACGAGTTCAAAATCCCGCTGAAGCCGGGCGACACCTGGCCCGAGGAGGAGCGGATCGACGGCTGCATGCAGATCCGTCGCACTGTTTGCGACGAGACATCACGCGAACCATGGCTCGGCGCCACCCCCACATTCCGCAACCTCAACTCGCACTGGTGGGACGCCGGACAGATCTACGGCAGCGATCGCGCAAGGCAGATGCAGATCCGTTCCGGGGTCGATGGAAAGATTGGGGTCGGCGATGACGGGATGCTCCCAGCCGATCCAGACCATCCGGGCGCCGATCTCACCGGCTTCAACGACAATTGGTGGGTCGGGCTCAGCCTGCTGCACAATCTCTTCGCACGTGAGCACAACGTCATCTGCGATGGCTTGAAGACGCGGTATCCGACCTGGAATGACGAGGAGCTATTCCAGCGTGCGCGCCTGATCAACGCGGCCCTGATCGCCAAGATCCACACCGTCGAATGGACACCGGGCATCCTCGGCCATCCTGCGCTGGACTTCAGCATGCACGCCAACTGGTCGGGGATACCGTACCGGGTGCTGCGCGCGGTGCTCGGCAAGAACAGCGAAGCGGCCTATGGCATCATCGGCTCTCCGACCGACCAGCACAGCGCGCCCTACGCGATGACCGAGGAATTCACCGCCGTCTACCGCCTGCACCCGCTGGTGCCGGACGTGATGAATGTGCGGCGGCTCGATACCACAGAGGTCAAACCTTGCGACCTCGTCGATATGCAGGGGCGCGCCTCCCGCGAGTTCATGCAGACGCACGGCTTCGTCGAGCTGCTGTACTCGTTCGGCACCGCTCATCCTGGCGCCATTCGCCTGCACAATTACCCGAACTTCCTTCGCCAGTTCAAAAAGGACGGCCAGCCGCTGCTCGACATGGCCGCGATCGATATCATGCGCGACCGCGAGCGCGGCGTGCCGCGCTACAACCGCTTCCGCGAGCTGGTCGGCAAGAAGCGGGTCAAGACATTCGAGGAAATCACCAGCATCCCCGGCGCGGCCGAGAAGATGCGCACGATCTACAAGGGCGACGTCGACCGCGTTGATCTGATGGTCGGGCTGTTGGCCGAGGACCTGCCGGACGGTTTTGGCTTCAGCGATACCGCCTTCCGCATCTTCATCCTGATGGCATCGCGGCGTCTCAAGAGCGACCGCTTCTTCACCGACGATTACCGGGCGGAAGTTTACACCGACTTCGGTCTGGACTGGATCCGCAACAACGGAATGAAATCGGTGCTGCTGCGGCATGTGCCGCAACTCGGCCCGGCGCTCGAGGGCGTCAACAACGCGTTTGCCCCCTGGAACGTGCCGCGAAGCTGAGACATGGCCTTCATCCTCACCATTCCGGGCCTTGTTCGCCTCGCCATCGTCCGCGATCCGGACGAACTGCTCCGAGTCAATGATGCGGGTACGGTGACCCGCTCACTGTCCGGCCGCGGTGGCCTGTTCAATCGATCGGTCGCGGCAAAGCTCGCGGTTTTCCGGACGGCTGAGGGCGACATCTGGCCGGCGTTTCGTGACCGGCACGATCCCCTGCGCGCGACGCATCAGGCGACGCTCGAATCCAAGCTTTCGAATATCGAGCCCCTGTTGCAACAGATCGCGCCGGAGATCGCCGAGCTCGGCGACTACGTCGGCGGCAAGCATGCGCATCGCAGCCTGGGCGTCGTTGTTCAGCAAGCGGTCGGCCGGCTCTTCTGCACCGACTATGTTGCGAGCGAGGAGTCCTACGCCGCCGCGCGCACGTTGCAGGCCTGGCTGTCGGCCTGGCCGCTGCGTGCCTGCTGGATCAGGCGCAGTGGCGCGTTGAAGGCCTCGCTCGATCGAATCGAGGCGGCCTCGCGCGGCAATATGGCTTGCGCGCATGCGACTGCGCTTGCCATGGACAACATCGTAAAGTCGATCGAGCTGATGCGCGAGCTGGCGCTCCGCGACGACAATCTGGCGAAGACCGAACCGCAGCAGGCGATGCTTCGCACCCTGCGCGCGCCAGCGCGCGTGGTCCGCGAGGCGCGTGATGGAGACTTCGTTGGTTTGATCCGGCTGCGGTCACGGACGTTGGTCCTGCTGGCGGTCGAAGATGCCCGCCAGCAACGCGCCTCCGACCCGGGCTTCGCATTCTTCGCCGGTGCCTGGAATCAGTGCCCCGCGCACGGCCTTGTCCCGGCCTTGCTCAGCAAAGTCTGGCAGGCGGCCAGGGCCCGCGCGGAAACAGGAGCGTGAAAAACACCACGCAACGTCTTCGGCAAGCGCCTCAAAGCGCGATGAGATCTGGATGAATCGTCATCGCGTTTCAGGTTGTTGTTTACGCATGATCTTTCCGAAAACCGCTTCGCACTTTTCCGGATCATGCTTTAGCAGCCGAGCCTGTCGGCGACCCCGCCAACCCTCCATTGGCAGGACCGCCGACGATGCAGCTCCGGACAGCGCCCCGACGCGTTGCGGACGTGGCGCTGGCACCGGGCGAGATCGCGCTGCATCGGCTGATCATCGGCGAGCGTCAGGCCTCACCGGGCCTCGGCCGCATGTTCGCGGAGGTCATCATGGAGACCGGGACGGACGACGTCGCAGACCTGCTCAAGACCGTACGCCTGGAGCCGCGCCTCGCAGGCGTGTCGCTCCGCGTCGTCTCCGAAATGCTGCTCGGCATGGTGTTCAGCCACGATCATTTCAGGCTGCTGACCGACGACGGGTTCAAGCTCAACCGCCGTGCACTGGACAGGCGGATTGATCTTGCGATTGCGATGTTCTGCGCGGGCGAGGATCAGGCGAGATAGCCGGAGCGCTATTGGGCCCCGAACGGGACCGATGCGCGGGCGCGGTAGGTCCACAGGCCCACATTGCCGCCAAGACCCGCGCGCTCGGCGCCGAGCGCGAGCTGCCCACCATTGGCAAACTGCGCCGTGACGCCGCCCACGGCGCGTGCCGACCAGCCGTCGAGCGCGTAGACCGTCGGAACCGCCCCGAGCACCAGGAGCTGCGCTGCGTCGTCGCGATTGAAATAGTAATCGCTGTAGACACCGGCATAAGGCGCGATCTGGGTGCCCGGCGATATCGTGAAGGGATAGGCGACCTTTGCACCGGCGCTGGCGCGGCCGGTCGAGAAATTGCGCGCCGCCTGCTGCGTCCCGAGCGTGTCGGTGTAGGCGTCTTCATGCTCCCACAACGCGTAGACGCGCAGCGATGGCTCGAGTTGCCAGCCCATCGTTGCGTAGGTCCCGGTGAAACCTCCGGTGACAAGAAGCCGATGGCCGGTGAAATTGGCTGCAGCGAGTCCGGAAGAACCATCATAGCCAATGCCCGAATAGGCGACACCGGCGTCGAGACGCAGGTTGGCGGCCATCAGCCAACCGAGATAAGAGCCGACCGTCCAGCCATCGCCCTTGAGGCGTCCCTGGAGCGCGTCGGAGCGATAATCGAAGGTCTCGTAGCCGCCGAGCGCGCCGATCGCGAGGACAGGCGTCGCCTTCCAGGTCAGACCGGCCAGCAAATTGACCTGGTTTCCATACAAGGTCGAGGCCGTTGCGGGCGCACCGAGCACCGGTGCCGACCAGTGATCGAGCACGGCACTGCGCACCTCGGCCCAACCGAACCAGTCCGGCGAAGTCTTCCTCAGGGGCGTTGCCTTGACAGGCGCAGCATAAGCCAGGGCGTCGAAGGCGTTGTGGATGCGGGCCGGAGACGCGCTGGATCGCGCGGCAGGATCCGCAGACAGCGCCATTGCGTTCTGTGGCAATCCCGCTCCCGCCGAGTCGCCGGCATTTGGCGTCTCAGCCGCAAAATTGAAGCGCACACCGCCGCCGTTCATCGTCACGGGCGAACCGTTGCCAGCGAATGCCTCGTTGATGGCGCTGTTGATCGCACCGCTGATGGCCTGACCTGAAGTCTGCGCAACGACGGGTGCTGCGATCACCTGCATCGCGCGCAGCTTGAGACTGTCCAGGGGATCGCCGACCGATTGCTGAAGCGCGGCCGAAACGCTTGCCGAGAAGCCGACGCCTCCGCCGTAGCTCGCGGTGATCGCATGCGATCCGCGCGTCAGGGCAGACGTCGCGAAACTGGCGACACCGGCGGATAGCACAGCCGTGCCGATCACCGTTGCGCCGTCCTTGAAGGTGACCGTTCCTGCCGGCGTTCCCGCACCGCTCGTCACCGTTGCGGTGAAGGTCACGGACTCTCCGAGACGACTGGGATTGCTGCTGGAGGTGAGCGCCGTCGCGGTCCCGGAAATAGGCACGATCGTATCGTTGTCGGTGGCGCTGTTATTTGCGGTATTGGATTCGTTCAGAAACGCGGTCCGGATGGACACGGTCGCAGTATTGCTCAACGTTCCACTTGCGGCCGGCGAAATGGTTGCCGAGACCGTGTAGGTCACGCTGCTGCCCGCGGGAAGGGTGACCGTCGTATCGTTGATATTGCCGGACCCGGACGCGGTACAGGCGGCCCCGCCCGCTCCGATGCAGGTCCATGTGGCGCCCGTCAACGCCGCGGGCAAGGTATCCGTAACAGTCGCGTCTGCCCCGTTGGGACCGGCATTGCTCGCAACGATGGTGTAGGTCGTCGTCCCCCCTGCGGTCACGCTGGTGACGCTGTCCGTCATGTTGATGACGAGATCGACTCCGGCACCGACGAGATCATTATCCGTGCCTGAATTGTTGCTCGGGTCTGGGTCAGTAACGCCGGCGGGGGCTGACACGGTCGCGGTATTGCTCAGATTGGCGCTTGTCGAAGCCGACGGTGAAATCGTGGTGTTGAGCGTGTAAGTGAGGGTCCCACCGACGGGAAGATCGACCGTATCGTTGATGTTGCCGGATCCCGACGCCGCACAGGTCCCCCCTCCTGCCCCGACGCAGGTCCAGGTCCCGAGCGTCAGATCCGCAGGCAAGGTATCCACGACCGTCGCGCCGATGGCAGCGTCAGGGCCAGCATTACCCACCGTGATGGTGTAGGTATTTGCGCGGCCTTGAACGACAAGGAAATGGCCGTCAGTGACAGAGATCGACAGGTCGGCCGTCTGCGCGAAGGCAGACACAGATGGGGCCAGAAGGAGCGATGCAGCAGCAATGGCTGCGCAAAGCAGCGCCTTCCCAAGAAACCGCACCCATTCCCCCAGTCCATCCCGTGACCAGCAAAAGGCTTGCAAATCACCCGCACCCGGTATGGCGGTCAGCAAATCCGATGCCAAGACCACGAGAGCGTCGGAACGTTTCCGATGTCACTATTGGGAACCCATGTTGCGGGCAGGTCACAAATTGTGAACGGCTGTTTGCATCAAGGTGCATTTTTTCCGCAGCCCCCGCACAAGGCGACGAGATCGGACACCGATCTCAACCGCCGCCAGCTCGACAAGCGGATCGATCTGCCGATCGCGATGTTCTGCGTGCACAAGGATCAGGCGAGATAGCCGGACACGCCGTCCCACAACAGTTTTAGCGCGGTGACCACCAGCAGGACGTAGCAGGCACGGTAGATCTGTTGCTGGTCGAGCTGTCCGTGCAGCCGCCAACCGAGCCAGACGCCGCTAGGGATCGCGAGCAGGCACGCCGCCATCACGATCCAGACATGGCCTGACGGCCGCACCAGCAGCAGCCACGGCACCGCCTTGGTCGCATTGCCGACGGTGAAGAACAGGCTGGTCGTGCCGGCATAGACCTCCTTGCCGAGGCCGAGCGGCAGCAAATACATCGCCAGCGGCGGCCCGCCGGAATGCGCGACCATCGTCGTGACACCCGATGCAAGACCGGCCGCAACCGCCTTCGGCGTCGAGCGCGGACGAGTGATCAGCTTCGGATCGCTGAAAAACCACAGGCCGACGAAGATCAAGGTGACAACCGCCATCACGATCGCGACCGCGCGATGGTCGAGCACACGGAACAGCAGATAGCCGAGACCGATGCCGACCACGAGCCCGGGCAACAACAGCACGAGGTCCGGCTTCGACCAGGTCGACGGCTTCCAGTAGCGCAGCGCGAACAGGTCCATCGCGATGAACAGCGGCGCAAGCAGTCCGCCGGCCGTCACGGGGTCCATCACGAACGACAGCAGCGGAATGCCGACGATGGAGAAGCCGCCGCCGAAGGCGCCCTTCATGAAGCAGATCAGGAATACGCCGGCGAAGGCGACGAGGATCGTGGTGACCGTCAGATCCATATGCGCGTCTCCGCGTCCCGTCGCTCCCGCACGCGCCTATCGCGGAGTGCATCAGGAGGACACCTCAACATTGCTCCGACACATGTATCGGTTCAATAGAAACATTGATCTCGCTACAATTCGGCCAAGCGCGCGAAATGTCATCAACCTCCGACAGAGGTGAGTTCCGTTGCACGTCGTCCTGAGAGAATGATCGCGCTGTTCAGCGCCGATCGCCAAGGAAACGCGCGATTGACGCCAGATCCCCAATATCCGGAATGACCTCAACGGCCTCGGGGCCCGAGCACCACGGATACGGCAGGGCCGCCAGCCAGCGCATGATCGGAGCGGCATCCTCGGCGGGAAGCACACACATGGCCTCGATCTCGATCATCAGCTTCGTCACGCGCCGTCGTCAGACGCAAAATGCCAGCCATAAATATACGTGCTGATCGCATCGGCGGCGGTGATGGCGGCGGGTCGGCTCATTCGGTCAGCCCCAACACGTTCAGCTCGTGGGATCGTTGAGCTCTTCAGCGCTTCCCCTCGAAAGCCAATCTCAAGGCGAGGCCGCCAAATACAGTTCCCAGCAGATACTGAGGCCAACGACCAAGGCTACGCGTCTTGAAGACGCTTGCGCCGACACGGCTGGCGACGGCAATGACAGATCCGTTCACCACGAGCCCGATCGCGTTGAGCACGGTCGCCAACGTCATCACCTGGAGCGCAACCGATCCAGCATCGGCTCGGATGAATTGGGGGAAGAGCGCCAACACGAACAGGGCCATCTTGGGATTGAGCAAGTTGGTGAACAGTCCCTGTCGAAACACCAACAACGTCGAGCGTTGTCGGCTCTCGCACGGCGCCGGAACGAACAGACTATCCGAAGTGAACGCATGCCATGCCAAGAACAAGAGATAAGCAGCGCCCACATAGCGAACGACGTCATAGGCGACCGGGACCAGCAGGAACAACTCGGAAAGACCGAAGGCCGCAGCCAACGCGTGGCAATAGGTTCCAACCTGTATTCCCGCGAGCGTCGCAAATCCCGCGGAACGCCCCTGGGCGATGCTGCGACTTGCAATCAGCAGCATGTCAGGCCCTGGAGTTGCGGTGAGCGCCAAGGACGCCAGGGCAAACAATACGAGCGCGTGAAAATCCAGCATCAGTCATCCTCCCGCGCGCAAGGCGGACTTATCAAGATTGCGATTTCGTCCCCTAGCACCCGAGCCGATCGGCGACCCCGCCGAAATCCTTCGCGACGATGTCCCATTGGCCAGTGGCTTCGAAATCGATCTTTTGCAACGGGCCGTACTCGGTCGGGCGCGCGACGAAGGCGGTCTTCAGGCCGTGGCTCTGCGCCGCCTTGAGATCGTAATTGTGCGCGGCGACCATCATCACCTCTTCCGGCTTGAGGCACAGCAGCCGCGCGGCACCGAGATAGGTTTCGGGATCCGGCTTGTAGTGCTCGAACAGCTCGGCCGACATGATGAGGTCCCAGGGCAGGCCTGCGAACTTCGCCATGTTGGTGAGCAGCGCGACGTTGCCGTTCGACAGCGGCGAGATGACGAATTTGGTCTTCAGCCGCGTCAGGCCGGCAACGCTGTCGGCCCAGGGATGCAGGCGATGCCAACCCTTGGTGATGTAGTCGAGATCGGCTTCGGTGAGGCCCTTGATCGCGAACTGCTCGACCAGTCTGTCCAGCGAACGACGGTGCAGGACGTCGAGGATGACATAGCCGCGTTCGGGGTGCTTGCGCACGTCATCCATGGCGGCCGTGTACATGCCGCGCCAGCCGTCGACCAAGGCAGTCCAGTCGGCGGCGATGCCGCGGCCCTTGCCCCACCACATGAGATCGGCGATCAGGCTGGTGCGCCAGTCCACGACGGTGCCGAACACATCGAAGACGAGGGCTTTGACGGCGGTGAGATCGGACATCTGCACTTCCTCGTATGTTATTCATTCTTGGTCATTCCGGATGCGCCGTGACGCGCAGACCCGGAATGACGGCAGTTGCTATTGCATTGCTTTAGTCCAGGTGAAACTTCGCCAGTTCGCGGTGCTCGGCCTTGATGTAGCGCACGGTGCCAGTGACGGAGCGCATCACCACCGTCTCGGTCTCGATTACGCCGTCCTTGCGGAACTTGACGCCCGACAGCAGCGAGCCCGTGGTGACGCCGGTGGCGGCGAACAGGCAGTCGCCGCGGGCCATGTCCTCGATGCCGTAGATCATCTTGGGATCGTTGACGCCCATCTTGGCGGCGCGCTCGATCTTCTCGCCGGAATCCAGGATCAGGCGGCACTGCATCTGGCCGCCGATGCAGCGCAGCGCCACGGCCGCAAGCACGCCTTCCGGCGCACCGCCGGTGCCGAGATACATGTCGACGCCGGTGTTGTCGGGGTCGGCGCAGTGGATCACGCCGGCGACGTCGCCGTCGGTGATCAGGCGCACGGCGGCACCGGTCGAGCGCACGCTCTCGATGATGCTGGCGTGGCGCGGACGGTCGAGCACGAGAACGGTGATGCCATCAGGCTGGACGCCCTTGGCCTTGGCGAGACGGCGTACGTTTTCGGCCGGCGTCGCGTCGAGCTCGACGACGCCCTTCGCGTAGCCGGGACCGATCGCGAGCTTCTGCATGTAAACGTCGGGTGCGTGCAACAGCGTACCGCCGTCGGCCATTGCCATGGTGGCGATCGAGCCCGGCATGTTCTTGGCGCACAGCGTGGTGCCTTCGAGCGGATCGACCGCGATGTCGACCTGCGGGCCGGCGTTCATGCCGACCTTCTCGCCGATGAAGAGCATCGGCGCTTCGTCGCGCTCGCCTTCGCCGATCACGATGGTGCCTTCGATCGGCAGCTTGTTCAGTTCGCGCCGCATCGCGTCCACCGCGGCCTGGTCGGCCGCCTTCTCGTTGCCGTGTCCGCGCAGACGCGCCGACGACACCGCCGCCCGCTCCGTCACGCGCACGATCTCCAGCGTGAGAATGCGCTCGAGCAACGCCTGCGGCGGGACTGAAATATGGGTCGACATCGGCTAACTCCTTCGAAACGGTTTTGGACGGAAATCTCCGTCCGCATCAACTCTCAACACCCGGTGTTCGTTCGAACGAACAACCGCCTTATAGTTTGAGCATGCCCTTGCCGGAAAACCGCATCACACTTTTCCGGAGCATGCTCAGTTCTTCTCGATCCTGATCACCTGCGGCCGTCCGCTGATCACCTTGTCCTTCTGCACGGCGGCGAGCGCGCGGCGCACCGCGTCCTCATGCGTGGCATAGGTGATCAGGATGACGGGCACGGGGACCACCTTGCCGTCGCTAGGGGCAGCGCCGCCATTGGGATGACGCTGCACGATCGACTCGATCGAAATCTTCTGTTCTGCAAGCCGGGTGGCGATCGCAGCCGCGGTGCCCGGGAAATCGCGCGCCAAGAGGCGGATGTAGTAGCCGCCCTCGTGGCGCTCCATCGGCGCCTTCTTGGTGTCACGCAGCTGCGCAATCGGCCGGCCGAACGGATTGGCGCGGATGCCGCGCGCGACGTCGGCGATATCGGCGACGACGGCGGATGCGGTCGCAGCGCCGCCGGCACCGGGCCCAACCAGCGTGATCGGCGGAATGCCCTCGCCATCGATCGTGACCGCATTGGTGACACCCATCACCTGCGCGATCGAGGAGGATTTCGGAACCATGGTCGGATGCACGCGCTGCTCGATGCCCTTGGCGGTGCGAACGGCAACACCGAGCAGCTTGAGCCGATAACCGAGATCGTCAGCGGCGCGCAGATCTTCCGGCGCGATGGAGGAGATACCTTCGACATACACCGCGCTTTGAGCAACTTTCGTGCCGAAAGCGAGGCTGGCGAGAATGGCGAGCTTCTGCGCAGTGTCGTGGCCGTCGACGTCGAAGGACGGATTGGCCTCGGCATAGCCGAGCCGCTGCGCATCCTTGAGACATTCGGCAAAGGACAGGCCTTCCTGCTCCATCCGGGTCAGGATGTAATTGCAGGTGCCGTTGAGGATGCCGTAAACGCGGTTGATGCCGGTTCCGGCGAGACCCTCACGTAACGTTTTGATGACGGGGATCGCGGCGCCGACCGCTGCCTCGAAATTCAGCGCCCCGCCGTGCTTTTCAGCGGCCTTCGCCAGCTTGAGGCCGTGCTTGGCGAGCAACGCCTTGTTCGCGGTGACGACCGATTTGCCGGCATTCAGCGCAGCTTCAACCGCAGAAAGTGCGGGATCGCCGGCGCCGCCCATCAGCTCGACGAAGCAGTCGATGCCGGGATGCGTGGCGAGCGCGATCGGATCCTTGACCCACTCGACGCCGCGCAGGTCAACACTGCGCTTCTTCGCCTTCGAGCGCGCGGTGACGGCGACGACGCGAATGCCCCGGCCGCTGCGGCCGGCAAGCACGCGGGCTTGCGTTTCAATCAACCGGACAACTTCGGCACCCACGGTGCCGAGCCCCGCTATGCCCACTTTCAGGGGTGCGACCATGATGCTTCTAGAAAACCTGTCGAAGAGAATTAGCGCCGATTGGCGAGCGGAACGACGTTGTGCAACGTTTCGATGCCGCTTTCAAGGAAGCGACGCACGCCGCGCGCGGCCTGCCTGATCCGTTGCTCGTTTTCCACCATGGCGATGCGGACATATCCTTCACCATGCTCGCCGAAGCCGACACCGGGCGATACCGCGACGCCGGATTTCTCCACCATCAAGGTCGCGAACTGCATGCTGCCGATGCTGCGGAAGGTCTCCGGCAGCGGCACCCAGGCGAACATCGAGGCCTCCGGCGGCGGAATCTCCCAGCCGGCGCGGCCGAACGATTCCACCAGCGCGTCGCGGCGCTTGCGGTAGGTGTCGCGCATCTCCTTGATGCAATCGTCAGGACCGTTCAGCGCCGCGGTCGCGGCAACCTGCACCGGCGTGAAGGCACCGTAGTCGAGATAGGATTTGACGCGGGCGAGCGCCGCGATCACGCGCTCGTTGCCGACCGCAAAGCCCATGCGCCAGCCGGCCATCGAATAGGTCTTCGACATCGAGGTGAACTCGACGGTCACGTCGATCGCGCCAGGCACCTGGAGCACCGAGGGCGGCGGGTTGTTCTCGTCGAAATAGACTTCGGCGTATGCGAGATCGGACAGGATCAGGATCTCGTGCTTTTTCGCGAACGCGACGAGGTCCTTGTAGAAGTCGAGGCTCGCGACATAGGCGGTCGGGTTCGAGGGGTAGCAGACCACGAGCGCGAGCGGCTTCGGGATCGAATGCACGATCGCCCGCTCCACCGCCTCGAAGAACTGCGGCGTCGGCTCGGAGGGCACCGAGCGGATCACGCCGCCCGCCATCAAAAAGCCGAAGGCGTGAATCGGATAGCTCGGGTTCGGACAGAGGATCACGTCACCCGGCGCGGTGATCGCCTGGGTCACGTTGGCAAAGCCCTCCTTCGAGCCGAGCGTCGCCACCACCTGGGTATCGGGGTTGAGCTTCACGCCGAAGCGGCGGGCGTAATAGCCAGCCTGGGCCCGGCGCAGGCCGGGAATGCCACGGGAGGCCGAGTAGCGATCGGTGCGCGGCTTGCCGAGGGTTTCTTTCAGCTTCTCCAGCACGTGCGGCGGGGCCGGCAGGTCCGGATTGCCCATGCCGAGGTCGATGATATCGGCGCCGGCATTCCGCGCGGCCGCCTTGGCCCTGTTGACCTGCTCGAACACGTAAGGCGGAAGGCGGCGGATGCGGTAAAAATCGTCCATGGCTCTCTGGGCTCCGGGCAACCGGTCAGAACAGAATCGACGGGTGATGGCGCCGATCGGAAAGGCAGTCGCCCCTTGCGCAAAAATCACTCAAAATCAAATACTTGGAGCGACCTTCGGTGACAAGGGCTGAACACCTTCGCCCTGACTCTCGGCTGAATTGAGGTCTTTTTAGCACGGAGTGGCGGGGGCGCCAGCGATTACCTTGCACCGCCTCACTTCGCGTCCTTGGCGGCGACGGCCTGACGGTCGCGCGCGGCGGCAAGCTCGGCCTCGATCTTGGCACGCTGGTCCGGCGGAATGACCGCCTGATCGCGATCCGGCGGCAGGTCATGCACCGGCAGATAGGTGCCGGGCTCCCTGGGATGCGCCTGGGCATCCGCAGGCGTCATATCCGCGAGCTGACTCGAACAGCCGCCCAGCGCGAGCGCCGCGATCAGCAGCGCGCCGCGGATCGGCAGCGACTTTTGCAGGTCCCATAACGCCAACACTTGGGAATTCCCCTACTCGTCCCAAAGCACGGCCCCGGGTAAGCCTACCCGACACCGCGCCCAAGCTCAAACCATTGCTGCCCAAATGGTACGAGCGAGAAAACGCCCCGGCACCACCAAACCGAGCGGTGCGGCCTGATTATGACGGAACCAAGAAAACTTATCGCAGTGCAGCACATCTTGGAGCGTGTTTAACGCCAAACATGCGAGCTTCGCGGTGACGAATACGGAATGAATCGTTACTGTTCTGCTCATGAGTACCGCCACGACCGACAAGCCCAAGTCAGGCAGCAAGTCCGAGACGAAGTTCGATGCGGAAGCCTTCGCGATGAATGTCGCGCGGGCGATGGAGAGCGGCGGCAAGGCGCTGGCCGCCTACCTCAAGCCGCGCGAGAGCGGCGAGGTGCAGGATCGCCCGCCGGCCGAGCTCACCGAGGTGGTCAAGGCCTTCACCTCGGTTGCCGAATACTGGCTGTCGGATACGTCCCGCTCCTCCGATCTCCAGACCAAGCTCGCCAAGGATTATCTCGATCTCTGGGGTTCGGCGGCGCGCCGCATGGCCGGCCAGGACGCCGCGCCTGCGATCGCGCCCTCGCCGCGCGACAAGCGCTTTGCCGATCCGGAATGGAAGTCCAACCAGTTCTTCGATTTCGTAATGCAGCTCTATCTGCTCACGACCAAATGGGCGCAGGAGCTGGTGCGCGACGCCGACGGGCTGGATGCGCAGACGCGCCGCAAGGCGGAGTTCTACATGCAGCAGCTTACCAACGCGCTGTCGCCGTCGAACTTCGTGCTGACCAATCCGGAAGTGCTGCGCGAGACCGTCGCCAGCAGCGGCGAGAACCTCGCGCGCGGCCTGACGATGCTGGCCGAGGACATCGCCGCCGGCAAGGGCATGCTGAAGATCCGCCAGTCCAACCCGGACAATCTCGTCGTCGGCGTCAACATGGCGACGACGCCGGGCAAGGTGATCTACCAGAACGAGATGATGCAGCTGATCCAGTATTCTCCGACCACGGAGAACGTGCTGCGTACCCCGCTGCTGATCGTGCCGCCCTGGATCAACAAGTTCTACATCCTCGATCTCAAGCCGGAGAAATCCTACATCAAATGGTGCGTCGACCAGGGCATCACCGTGTTCGTGATCTCATGGGTCAATCCCGACAAGCGGCTCGGCAACAAGAGCTGGGAAGACTACATGAAGGAAGGCCCGCTCACGGCGATGGACGTGATCGAGAAGGTCACCGGCGAGATGAAAGTGCACACCGCCGGCTATTGCGTCGGCGGCACCATGCTCGCGACCACGCTGGCCTGGCTTGCCGAGAAGCGCCGCCAGCGGGTGTCGTCGGCGACGTTCTTCGCGGCCCAGGTCGACTTCACCCATGCGGGTGATCTGCTGGTCTTCGTCGACGAGGAGCAGATCGCTTCGCTCGAGCAGGACATGAAGGCGGCCGGCGTGCTCGAAGGCTCGAAGATGGCGATGGCCTTCAACATGCTGCGCTCCAACGATCTGATCTGGTCCTACGTCGTCAGCAACTATCTGAAGGGGCAGCAGCCGAGCGCGTTCGACCTGTTGCACTGGAATTCGGATGCGACGCGCATGACCGCGTCGAACCATTCCTATTATTTGCGCAATTGCTATCTGGAGAACCGGCTGTCGGCGGGCACGATGGTGCTCGACAACACGCTGCTCGATCTCTCCAAGGTCATGGTCCCCGTCTACAACCTCGCCACCCGTGAGGATCACATCGCACCGGCCGAGTCGGTGCTGTACGGCTCGCAGTTCTTCGGCGGCCCGGTGAAATACGTGCTGTCCGGCTCGGGCCATATCGCCGGCGTCGTCAATCCGCCGGCCTCGAACAAGTACCAGTACTGGACCAACGACAACATCAAGGACGTCACCGTCGCCGACTGGATGAAGGGCGCAGTGGAGCACAAGGGCTCGTGGTGGCCGGACTGGCGCGAATGGCTGGGCGGGCTCGATCCCGAGGAAGTCCCGGCGCGCTGCGTCGGTAGCGACGCCCTGCCCGCGATCGAGGACGCACCCGGCAGCTATGTCAGGGTGCGCGCCTAGCAGGAGATTCCTTGCGCATGGCGCAATCTTGCGCGCTTGTATAAGCTCGCTTTCAGCACAGTGATGAATGAGGGGACCGGGTTATGACGCGTGAATTGTTCTGGCTGACATTGACGGTGATTCTCACCGGAATCCTCTGGATTCCCTACACCATCAACCGCTGCCAGATTCGGGGTCTCACTGGCGCGATGGCCAATCCCTCGCGCGGTGACAAGCCGCAGTCGGACTGGGCGAACCGCCTGATGTTCGCGCATGACAACGCGGTCGAGAATCTCGTGCTGTTCGCACCGCTGGTGCTGATCCTGAATGCGATCGACTATTCCTCGAAATGGACTGTGCTCGCCTGCGCCGTCTATTTCTGGTCGCGCGTCGCGCATCTGATCGTCTATGCGCTGGGGATCCCGGTCTTCCGCACGCTGGCCTTCACCGTCGGCTTCGCTGCGCAGGCCGTGCTGGCGGTGGCGATCTTCAAGGTGCTTTGAGCGCGGCTCCTCGACCTCAGGCCATGCGCAGCGAATCCAGCCGGGACTTCGTAGAGTTCCACGACCTCGGCGCGCACACGATCCTGTCCATCATCGACCGCGCGCAGGTCCTGGCTACGGCGTGGAAGGATCGTGCCATGCCGCAAAGTCTCGCCGGCAGGCGCGTGGCCGTCATCGCTGACGACGGCGGATGGCGAAATACGGCCGCCTTCGATCTTGGCGTCAAGGCCATGGGAGGCATCTGCGTGCAGCCTCCGGTGAGGTTCAATGTCCATGAAACGACGGCAGATCTTGCGGGATATCTCGACAACTGGTTCGACATCCTGGTCGTACGCACCCGGGAATTGTCAACCTTGCGCGAGCTTGCAGCGCACGCCACCGCGCCGGTCGTCAATGCCAGAACGCGGTTGAATCACCCTTGCGAGACGCTTGGCGATCTCGCCTATGTCAGCGGCAAGCGAGGAACGCTCGAGGGCCTGAAGGTGGTTGGCGTCGCACCCGATGCCAACATCCTCCGCTCCTGGGTTGAAGCGTCCATCGCCTTGCCGATCAACGTCATCCAGGCCTATCCGGCAGACTGGCACATCCGGGACATCACAAGTCCGAGGTTCACCGCCAGCACTGATCTGGACGCATTACACGATGCGGACGTGATCATCACGGATTGCTGGCTCGGCGGCGCGCATGACGAGCAACTCGCAAGCTACCGGATATCTGCCTCACTGCTCGACAAATGCCGGCGCGATGCGATTTTCCTCCCCTGCCCGCCGGTGACCAGGGGCCAGGAGGTCACGGCCGATGCGATGGATCATGCCATCTGCCAGAGCACGGCGGCGAAGGCGTACCTTCTGCATGCGCAGAACGCCCTGCTGGAATGGATCGCCGCCTAGTCGGTGCCGGTGATCTCCAGGACTTCCGAAAGATCAGGCCGCAGTCTTGCGCATGACAAGATTCAGCATGTTGGCTGGCGTATCGTCGAAACTCTGGATCACGTTGGTGTCGGATGACAGCGTGATCCACGGCCCCGCGCTGGCGTAGGTCTCATCGAGCCACTCTGGCGACACATAGCTGTAGTAGCGCCCGAGGCTGTCTCGGCCATCGCTCTCGCCCATCTTGTAGCTCGCGTAGAACACGCCTGACGGCTTGAGCGCGCGGTGAATGCGTCCGAGGATGCCGGCGAGTTCGTCGCGTGGCACGTGCAGCAGACAGGCGCTCGCCCAGACCCCGTCATAGGCCTCATGCGCATCCAGCTGGTCGAACCGCATGGTTTCGACGGGATGGCCGAGCGCCCGCGACGCGATCTCGGCCATTTCAGGCGAACCGTCGGTGGCGCGCACCGAAAAACCCTCGGCCAGCATTACCGCCGAATGATTGCCGGCACCGCAGCCGAGCTCGAGGATGGCGCCGCCGCGCGGCAACAAAGCGAGAAAGCTCAGCAGCCGCGTCGAGGGAGCCTTCTTCCAACCGGCATAGGCCTCGGCGTTCTGCCGGTAGAATGTCAGCGTGGGCTCGTCCATGGCGTCACTCGCTTTCAAAATCTCGACCAGTCTGCCCAGTTTGACGGCAGCCATCAACCGCAGGTGTGGCCGCCAGATGACAGTGCGGAAGAAAACAACCGGCGCTCCGGTTTGCGCATACAGGTTGTCGTCCATCCACACGTATATTTGCGCATCGCAATTGATTGATTCGGAACAGACATGAATTGGAAGATTGCCTCCGCGCTCGGCGCGCTCTCGCTCGCAGCTGTCACGACCCAGGCCAGTGCCGCTGACCTCGCCGCCCGTCCCTACACCAAGGCGCCGCCGATGATCGCGGCGATCTACGACTGGAGCGGTTTCTACATCGGCGCCAACGGCGGCTATGGCTCGTCGCGCAAATGCTGGGACCAGACCGTCGGCTTCGCACCCGGCGTTGCGGAAGGCTGTCATGATGCGACCGGCGCCGTCGCCGGCGGCCAGATCGGCTATCGCTGGCAGAGCAGCGCCTTCGTGTTCGGCCTCGAAGCTCAGGGCGACTGGGCCGACCTCTCCGCCCGGAGTGCCAGCGCCGTGTTCGGCGTCGCGAACCGCACCCACGTTGACGCCTTCGGCCTGTTCACCGGCCAGGTCGGCTACGCCTGGAACAACGCCCTGCTCTATGTGAAGGGCGGTGCCGCCGTCACCCGCGATCGCTACCGCGGCATCGGGACGGGTGGTCTGGCCGGAGCCGAGTTCGATCGCGCCGACGAGACCCGCTGGGGCGGCACGATCGGCGTCGGATTGGAATACGGCTTTGCCCCGAACTGGTCGGTCGGCCTCGAATACGACCATCTGTTCATGGGCCGGCACGACGTCACGCTGACGTCCAATGGCGCGCTGACGCCGGTCGGCACCTTCTCGCGCACCGACAGCATCAAGCAAGACGTCGACCTGATCACGGCCCGGATCAACTACCGGTTCGGCGGCCCTGTGATCGCCAAGTACTGAGGTCAAGTACTGAGGTCTCGCGTCCCGGACGCGGTGCAGCGCGTAGCGCTGCTCCGCAGAAGAATGGGCCCCGGCTCTGCAGCGCACCGCCAAGTGGCGCTACGCTGCGTCCGGGGCACGGCCGTGTGCCCTACGCGTCCGCCATGCCCAGCATCAGCCGCATGTTCTGCACGGCTGCGCCCGAGGCGCCCTTGCCGAGATTGTCGAGCCGGGCGACCAGCACCGCCTGATGGTACTTGTCGCTGGCGAAGACATAGAGCTCGAGCATGTTGGTCTCGTTGAGCGCCTCCGGCTCGATCCGGCCGCCCTTCGACGCCTCGTTCTGAAGCGGCATCACCGAGACGTATTTTGAGCCGGCGTAGCGCTTGGCGAGCGCGGCCTGCAGATCCGCGCCGCTGGGCTTGCCGGGCAGCGTGTCGAGCTGGAGTGGCACCGAGACCAGCATGCCCTGCCGGTAGTTGCCGACGGACGGAATGAAGATCGGCCGCCGCGTCAGGTTCGAATAGAGCTGCAGCTCCGGCAGATGCTTGTGCTCGAAGCCGAGGCCGTAGAGCTCAAATGACGGCGCGCTGCCGTCTTCGAAGCTCGCGATCATCGACTTGCCGCCGCCGGAATAGCCGCTCACCGCATTGACGGTGACGGGATAGTCAGGAGGTAGCAGTCCGGCATCGACGATCGGCCGCAGCAGCGCGATGCCGCCGGTTGGATAGCAGCCGGGATTGGAGACCTTCTTCGCGGCCTTGATCTTGCCGGCCTGATCCGGCGTCATCTCCGCAAAGCCATAGGCCCAGTCGGGTGCGACCCGGTAGGCCGTGGAAGCATCCAGCACCTTCGGTCCCGCAGCGCCCATGCTGTCGACCAGCGCAACCGTCTCCTTGGCGGCATCGTCGGGCAGGCAGAGGATGACGAGGTCCACCTCCTCCATCAGCGCCTTCTTCGCGGCCGGGTCCTTGCGCTTGTCGTCGGCGATGGTCTTGACGACCACGTCGTTCTGGAGCTTGAGCCGCTCGTTGATGCCGAGCCCGGTGGTGCCGGAGCCGCCATCGACGAAGACGGTGGCGGGCTTTGTCGCAGCGACCGTCTTCGGGGCTTGCTTGGTGTCCGTGAGGCTCATGGTGCGCTCCTTTCGAGCATGTTGGTTTCGTTCGCGAAGGCCTCCGGCCTCACGTCCTGCATCAGTTGGGCGATTGCCCTGGCGTCGGCATGGGCTTGCGCGCCGAGCGCATTGGCGATCGCCGTGTAATCGGCGTCGGACTTGTGCTGGTTGAGCTTGAAGCTGCCTTCGACCTCTTCAACATTCATGACCAGACCCACGATCCCCTTCTTCAGCGCCTCGAGCCTGCCCGCCGTCATCTTGCCCGACGTCCAGGGCTTCTTCGGCAGCAGCCAGCTCTCGAACTTGTCGCTGAGCGTGTCGATCTGCACCGCCAGCTCACTGTCCGACAACAGCTTCACCGGCCCGCTCAGATGGACCGACTGGTAGAGCCAGGTCGGCACCTGATCCGGCGAGACGTACCAGTCCGGCGACACATAGGCATCGGCGCCGTTGACCGCGAGCAGCCAGGACGTCGTCCCGTCCGCAAGCTTTAGCAGCGGATTGTGACGGGCGACATGAAAGGCGGCCTGCGGCGTGCCGTCATCGGCATAGGTCAGGTAGAACGGCAGCGGGGATGCGACCGGCTTGTGGCCGTCGAAGGCGCACATGGTGCCGAAGCCGCGCGCGTCGGCAAACTTCAGGCTCGCGGCGCGGTCCGGTTTGAAAAAGGGTGGCGTGTACATCGTGGTCTCCTGCTGGGCCTCCTTGGGGGCCGCCGGATCAGATCGCGCTGACAGGAGAGAGAATGCCGCGGATCGGATCCAGCGGCAAAGACGATGATCTCAAACGCGATCGACCGCCCAAACCGCTAAAGAGCGGCGGCGGCGACGGGCGAACAGGATGGTCGCGGCGTTGATCATGGCGCGGGGCTATAAGGCCAGTCGCGGTTCCCGTCAAGGTTCAGGCGTCAGATCACGCGCCAGAGCCATTCCATGATCTTCGCGATCACGTCGCCGAACAGCAGCAGCGCCGCCGACCAGACCAGCGCGGAAATGAAATTGGCGGCCTGGAAGCTCCAGTACGGCATCTCGAAGATGCCGGCCGCCAGCGGCACCGAGGCGCGCAACGGGCCGAAGAAGCGGCCGATGAAGATGCTGGGCACGCCCCAGCTGCGCACGAAGGCCTCGCCCTTGGGCAAGAGTTCCGGATAGCGCGAGAGCGGCCACATCTGGGCGACCTGCTCCTTGTAGCGATAGCCGAACCAGTAGGAGACCCAGTCGCCGAGCGCGGCGCCGATGCCGCCGGCGATCCAGACCGGATAGAAGCTGATGCCGCTCGCCCCGATCAGCGCGCCGATCGCCACCAGCGCGCCCCAGGCCGGGATCAAGAGCGAGATGAAGGCCAGCGACTCCCCGAAGGCGAGCAGGAACACGATCGGAGCCGCCCAGGCCTGGTGAGCACGCACGAAATCGGCCAGTGCGTGCGCATACTGCTCCATTCCAGATTGCCTTCCCCGCCCCGTCACGGTCCTGTTAGATAAAAAGACTGGTAAGCCAAGGGCTTGTGTGACATCAAGTCACAAAGTCGGCCCCAGAGCGGGCCGGAGCGTCAAATTGCCGGGAACTGGTGGGCCTGCGGCGTAAATTCGCCGGGATTGGCTCCCAACCACACCGCCGGACCGGCCCTGCGGTAACCTTTCCAAGCCAGAAGTGGCATAGTCGGCTCAACCGATTCGCGGCCTGCGCGGCCCTCAAAACGCATCAAGACATATGTCCAAGCAATTGAAGACCAAGACAAAAGACGACTTTTTTGGCGGCGACGAGCCGAAGTCCCGCGCGGCCGCCAAGGCGGCTCCGCGCGGAACCGGCGGGGAAGCCGACTACACCGCGGCCGACATCGAGGTGCTCGAAGGCCTGGAACCGGTGCGGCGCCGACCCGGTATGTATATCGGTGGCACCGACGAGAAGGCGCTGCATCACCTGTTCGCCGAAGTCATCGACAATTCGATGGACGAGGCGCTGGCGGGACACGCGACCTTCATCGGAGTCGAGCTCACCGCTGACGGGTTCCTGACCGTCACCGACAACGGCCGCGGCATACCTGTTGATCCTCACCCTAAATTTCCGAAGAAGTCGGCGCTCGAAGTCATCATGTGCACGCTGCATTCGGGCGGCAAGTTCGACAGCAAGGTCTATGAGACCTCGGGCGGTCTGCACGGCGTCGGCATCTCCGTGGTGAACGCCCTCTCCTCGCTGCTCGAGGTCGAGGTCGCACGCAGCCAGAAACTCTACCGCATGACGTTCGAGCGCGGCCACCCCAAGGGCAAGCTCGAGGATCTCGGCAAGATCAACAACCGTCGCGGCACTCGCGTACGCTTCAAGCCCGACACCGACATCTTCGGCGCCAAGGCCGCGTTCAAGCCGCAACGCCTGTTCAAGATGACGCGCTCGAAGGCCTATCTGTTCGGCGGCGTCGAGATCCGCTGGAACTGCGCGCCCGAGCTCCTGAAGGGCGTCGAGGACGTGCCGGCGGAAGCGACGTTCCACTTCCCCGGCGGGCTCAAGGATTATCTGGCCGCGGCGATCCACGCCGACACGCTGGTGCACCCCGACATCTTCTCCGGCAAGTCCGGCCGCAACGGTGCGCATGGTGCCTGCGAATGGGCCGTCGCCTGGACCGCGGATGCCGACGGCTTCCTCTCCTCCTACACCAACACCGTGCCGACGCCCGATGGCGGCACGCATGAATCGGGCCTGCGCAGCGCGCTGCTGCGCGGCCTGAAGGATCACGCCGAGCGCGTCGGCCAGGGCAAGCGCGCCTCGTCGATTACGTCCGAAGACGTGATGGTCGGTGCAGCCGTGATGCTCTCGGTGTTCGTGCGCGAGCCTGAATTCCAGGGCCAGACCAAGGACCGACTCGCGACCGCGGAAGCGCAGCGCATCGTCGAACAGGCGATGAAGGACCCGTTCGACCATTGGCTGTCGGGCAATCCGAACATGGCCAACCGGCTGCTCGACTTCGTCATCGACCGCGCCGAGGAGCGGCTGCGTCGGCGGCAGGAGAAGGAGACCGCGCGAAAAACCGCGGGCAAGAAGCTGCGCCTGCCCGGCAAGCTTGCCGATTGCAGCGACGCCGGCACCGAAGGCTCCGAGCTTTTCATCGTCGAGGGCGACTCGGCCGGCGGCAGCGCCAAGCAGGCGCGCGACCGCAAGACCCAGGCCGTGCTGCCGCTGCGCGGAAAGATCCTCAACGTCGCCTCCGCCGGCAAGGACAAGCTGACGGCGAACGCCCAGCTCTCCGATCTCGTGCAGGCGATCGGCTGCGGCCAGCTCCTGCACTATCGCGAAGAGGATCTGCGCTATCAGCGCATCATCATCATGACTGACGCCGACGTCGACGGCGCGCACATCGCTTCGCTCCTGATCACCTTCTTCTACCGGCAGATGCCCAAGCTGATCGACGAAGGCCATCTCTTCCTCGCGGTGCCGCCGCTCTACAAGCTGACCCACGGCACCAAGTCGGTCTACGCGCGCGACGACAAGCACAAGGAAGAGCTGATCAAGAGCACGTTCAACGCCAACGCCAAGGTCGAGGTCAACCGCTTCAAAGGCCTCGGCGAGATGATGCCGGCGCAGCTCAAGGAAACCACCATGGATCCGAGCAAGCGGACGCTGCTCAAGGTGGTGCTGCTGCCCGACGACCGCGACACCACCGCGGATTCGGTGGAGCGCCTGATGGGCACCAAGGCCGAGGCGCGCTTCGCCTTCATCACGGACAAGGCCGAGTTTGCCAATGAGGACCTGCTGGACGTCTGAGGCCAGGATCTGCCGCCAAAAAAGCCCCGGCTCAGGTCCGGGGCTTTTTCATTTGTGGAGACGATACCGCCTCTTCCCGACAGTCCATGCCGGGCGATCCCCGGCCATCCGCCACATGCGGCCTGCGACTCGGCCAGCGACTCACAGGCGTCAAGGCCGAGGCAGGATTGCCTCCATTTCGGACAAAGCCGATTTTACTAACGAAAGCTTACCCAAATTCGACTTTTGAAAATCGATACAAGCAATTGAATTGATATGATTATTTTCGATTCTGGTGGTACCGACCCCAATCTCCGCCGAGCGGCGTTTTCCGCCAACTGTGCCTGCCCTGCAACAGCATTTCAGCGAGAACCGTCTATAGTTCAGGCATCAGATGACACGAACTTCAGTGCGCTCGCGCCTGCTACAGACCAAGGTTGGGGATTTTATCATGAAGAAGATTTTGCTGGCTCTGACCGCGGTTGCGGCAATGACCGGTTCGGCCTCGGCGGCCGACCTCGCTGCTCGTCCCTACGTGAAGGCCCCGATGGCAGCGCCCGTCGCGAACTGGACCGGCTTCTACATCTTCGGCGGCGCCGGCGGTGGCCTCTCGAACGCCGACCAGTCCGTCCAGACCACCGTCGGCGCAGTTCCGCTGACGATCGCCCAGCGCCAGGGTGGCTCGGGCTGGTTCGGCACCGTCGGTCTCGGCTACGACTGGCAGTTCAACAGCACCTGGGTCGCCGGCGTGTTCGCTGACGGTCAGTTCGGCAGCATCCGCGCCACCGTGCAGGACCCGATCGCTGGCTGGACCGGCAACCAGAAGCTGGAAGACTCCTGGGCCGCTGGTGTCCGCCTCGGCTGGCTGGTCGCCCCGAACGTTCTCTCCTACGTCAACGGCGGTTACTCCGGCGCTCACTTCGGCAGCACCAACTTCATGACCCTGGCTGGCGTGCCGGCCGGTGCCCACCTCGGTGGCTACAACCGCAACGGCTGGTTCGTCGGCGGCGGCGTCGAGAACAGCCTGAACATCTTCGGCCTGACCTCGCCCGGCTGGTTCATGAAGACCGAATATCGCTCGGCCTTCTACAACGCCAAGACCTCGAACGAGCTCACCGACGCCGGCAACGTCCTCGTTGGCCGCGACATCCGCGCCAACAGCTGGAACCAGACGATCTCGACCTCGCTGGTCTACCGCTTCAACTGGACCGGCCCGGTCGTCGCCAAGTACTGAGCTTAAATGTACTGATCTGATCTCACGATCAGACGTCAAAGCCCCGGCATCGTCCGGGGCTTTTTCCTATTTGATGGTGGCCTTGTGGCATGGCCTGCTGGCCGCCATGTCGTCCCGTGCAGTCACAAGGCACGATCATACACCCCCGGTCCTGCCGCCCCGCACAATCAATTTCAGATTGTGTCCTGCCAGCTACAGCCATATGCACGTTGTCGACATACGGTTCCCACACGGAACAGTAAATCGGCGTTCACAAAGCGCTGGACTGGAAATTAAGGGTTGGACTGGAAATGAGAAAGATTGCACTTGCTCTGACGGCGGTCGCAGCGATGACGAGCGCGGCTTCTGCCGCCGATCTGTCGGCACGTCCCTACACCAAGGCGCCATTGGCTGCTGCGCCGGTCGTAAACTGGACCGGCTGCTATGTCGGCGCCGGCGGCGGCGGCGCCATGACCAACAACGACCATAACGAGACCTACGGCCCGACCACGGGCGTGCCGATTGCGAGCAACACCAGTGTCACGTCCGGTGCACGGGGATGGTTCGGCACCGTCCAGGTGGGTTGCGACTACCAGCTCCAGAACTGGGTGGTTGGCGCGTTCGCAGACTATGACTTCATGGATGTCAAAGGCGATATCAGCATCGATGGCGTTGTTGTCCCCCGATCGACTGGAAGCCAGAAGCAGGATCAGCAATGGGCGGTCGGCGCCCGCGTGGGCTATCTGATCGTCCCGCAATTGCTGACCTACGTTTCGGCCGGCTACACGCAGGCACACTGGAAGAGCACCGCGATCACTTCCATTTTCTTTCCGGGCGGAACGGCAAGCGTGGGCGGAGCGACCAAAGGGGGCTGGTTCATTGGCGCGGGCGACGAATACGCTCTGACCAGCTTCGTGCCCGGCCTGTTCTGGAAGACCGAGTATCGCTACTCGGAATTCGATCGCGCCGATGTGGGCATCAACTATACCGGCTTCGGCGGCCCCGCCACCGGCTACGGCGAGAGCCAGAAGTTCCGCGAGCACAGCGTTCGCAGCGAACTCGTCTACCGCTTCAACTGGGGCGCTCCGCTGGTTGCGAAGTACTGATCGCAACCAACATCTCAAGCGTCAAAGCCCCGGCATCGTCCGGGGCTTTTTCGTTGTGCGGCGCCTTATCGGCTGACGCTGGCTTTCAGCGACCGGTATGCCTCGCCAAGCTGGCTCTCGATCTTCCTCCAGTCAGCTTCGGTGATCGCCTCGCCCCGCGCATCGCGGAACGCCATGGCTTCCGCCCGGGCGATGCCGAAATGCCTGATCCCGGAAGCATCAGCGCCCTCGCCATAGGTCAGCGCCGCGACGCGCGCGATGGTGAGGCCATAGTCCTGCGGACCAATGGCCTCGCGGCGTGCCTGCCACCAGTCGAGCTCGAGACGGGCGGCCTCCCGCACATCGAACGCCACGGGCGCGGCAGCCGCAAAATCGCGGTAGTACGTCACAAGGGCCGGCAGGGCCGCATCAGCCTCCCGGCGCGACCGCGTCGGCTGGAACGTCCTGGCAGCTTCGGCCGCGCTCAACGCGATATGCAGGCTCTGAAGCGGAGAAAAGCCGAACTGCGTCCGCGTCGATTGGTAGAGATGGAAGAACAGCGCGGCATAGCGCTTGTCGTAATAGTCGCGCCACATCGCGGTCTCGAGCCGCGCCATCTCGGCCGGATCGAGTGCCCGCAGATCCGCATGCCGGGGAATGGCGGCATAGGCCGCAGCCAGTGCGGCTGCAGCCGTGATGCCCATGATGATCTTGCGCACCGACATGCGTCCTCCGCGCAGCCTTGCGTCCGCTGCCCATTGTATCCGAACCGAAGCTACGGCTAGTCTGGCGGGAAGTTTTCGTGGCCGCGGCGATCGTTCGTATGCCGAGGACTGCGACAGAAGCAGACCGATGGGGAGGAATGCATGCGCAGATTTCTGCTGGTCGCAGGCTTGTTTGCCCTCGTCGTCGGGCTGCTCTGGATCGGACAGGGCACGGGCACGGTTCCCTGGCCGCGGTCAAGCTTCATGGTCAACCAGCTGCAATGGGCCGGCTATGGCGCAGCCATGGCCGGCTTCGGGCTGGTGCTGATCTGGCAGAGCAACCAATAGAAGAAACCAGGGAATACAAGCATGATATCCAACCGGTTCGATCTTCGCGGCAAGGTCGCGATCGTCACAGGAGGCAATGGCGGCATCGGGCTCGGCCTGGCTCATGGCCTCGCCGATGCCGGCGCCGATATCGCCGTGGTCGGACGCAACGAGGCCAAGTCGGCCGCAGCCGTCGCCGATCTCAAAGCGCGCGGCGTGAGGGCGATTGCCGTCACCACTGACGTGACCGACAAGGCGGCCATCGCCGCGATGGTCGAGCGTGTCGTCAAGGAGCTCGGCCGCGTCGACATCCTGATCAACAATGCCGGCATGAGCATCCGCAAGCCGCCGCACGAGCTCGAGCTCGACGAGTGGAACAAGGTGATCAACACCAACCTCACCAGCGCCTTCCTGTGCTCGAAGCTGGCCTATCCGGCGCTGAAGGCCTCGGGCAACGGCAAGGTGATCAATATCGGCTCGATGATGTCGATCTTCGGCGCCAGCTTCGCCACCGCCTATGCGGCGAGCAAAGGCGGCATCGTGCAGTACACGCGCGCCTGCGCCAATGCCTGGGCGCCTGATAACATCCAGGTTAATGCCATCCTGCCGGGCTGGATCGACACCGACCTCACCCGCGGCGCGCGGAAAGAGGTCTCGGGGTTGCACGAGCGCGTGCTGGCGCGCACGCCCGCAGGACGCTGGGGCGACATCGACGACTTCGCCGGCATCGCGGTATTCCTCGCCTCGCCCGCCTCGAACTTCGTCACGGGTACGGCGATCCCCGTCGACGGCGGGTTCTCGGTGATGGCTTGAGTTCATCCCGCACGCGGGAAAGTTGCACGCAAAAAAGAAGCCCCGGCAATGCCGGGGCTTTGAATTTGGGTCGTGATCGTTTTTTTGCTGCTTGGTCGTTCGTTGCTCAGTAGCGCGCGATGACCGGCGCGTCGAACTTGTAGCTCGCGCGCACGACGGCCCACTGGATGTCGCGCGGCTTGGCGTCGAAGGTGTAGCTGCCGCCGGTGCCGCCGAGCTGATAGGTCTGGCTGCCGAAGGCCGCGTAATTGTATTCGAGGCCGACGATCCAGTTGCGGGTGATGCCGTATTCCCAGCCGGCGCCGACGGTCCAGCCGTTGGCCCAGTGGGTCTGACCACCCGAGCCCGTCGCCGGGTTCGGAACGGTGTCGCTGACCGAGAGACGGTTGTTCACGCCAGCATAGCCACCCTTGATGTAGAACAGGTTGTTCTGCACGGCAAAGCCGGCACGACCGACAACGGTCGCGAGCACGTTGGCGCGCCAGGAGAACACGTCGTCACCCGCGCCAAACACGGTGTTCACGACGGTGCCCTTGTTATCGAGGCCGGAGATGGTGCCTTCCATGCCGAACACATAGTTGTTGGCTTGCCAGTTGTAGCCGATCTGGGCGCCGCCCATGATGCCGGCGCCGCGCTGGCGGTAGCCCTGCCCTGGCGCCAGATCGCCAAAGATCGTGGTGTTCGCGCTGTTGATGAACTGCTCATTGGTCCAGGCGCCACCGATGTGACCGCCGACATAGAAACCGGTCCAGTTGAACAGCGGCTCGGCATAAGCGGGCGCCTTCGTGTAGCGCGCACCGAGATCGGCGGCGGACGCAGCGCCAGTCGAAACCAGAGCGGTCGTGCAGGCGAAGGCGGCAATCAATTTGTTACGCATGGTACACCCCGTGTCCTTTGATGGGTGCACGCTCACACGCAGTTCTTACTCAAATTTGAATCAACAAAGTTAAGACGCCGGATTGGCAGGACGCGGTCCCTGAATCCGTCTGCGCTGTTGCATGCCCGCAACGCGTCGCGCGCGATTTAACGCGGCATTATCCCTACCGAATTGTAGCGCTATGGCGCCGGCGCGACCTTCGAATGCACGTGCTCGGGCCGCACGCCGAGCGCAAGCAGGCGCGCCGGTATGCCCTGGAGCCATGGCAGCGCGGTGATGAGGCGCACGACCAGCGGCACCTTCAGCGGCCGGTCGCCGCCCTGCAAGGCGCCGCTGATGATGTTGTTCTGCACGATCATCTGCATGCGTTGTGTCATATTCACCGGGAACTCGCGCCGTCGGCGCACGGCATCGAGTTCACTCTCGGACGGGCAGCCGTGCTGAAGCTTGTCGGCAAGCAGGTTGGCGGTCGCGACCGCATCCTGCACGGCAAGATTGACGCCGACGCCGCCGACCGGCGACATCGCATGTGCGGCGTCGCCGATGCAAAGCAGGCCTGCCTGCGTCCAGCGCGGCAGACGGTTGATCGCGACGGTGAGCAGCTTGACGTCATCAAAACTCTTCACATCCGCAATGCCGCTTCCGAGCACCGGCGCCATGCGCACGACGTCGTCGAGTAGCGCCTGGAGTCCCCTCGCCTTCACCGCATCGTGCTGCCCCTTGGCGATGACATAGGCGCATTGCCAATAGTCGCCGCGATCGAAGGTGATCATCATCTTGCCCGGCTCGATGCGCGCGAACAGATTCTCGGTCTCATCGGCCTTGCGGCCGACGCGGAACCAGAGCACGTCCATCGGCGCGCCGATCTCCTCGACCGCGAGCCCCGCACGCTCGCGCACGGTCGAATGCCGGCCATCGCAGGCAATGGTGAGATCGGCCTCGATGTCGATGATGCCGTCGGGTGTCCTTGCTCGCACGCCGGCGATCGTCTCGCCGCGGCGGATCAGATCGACGGCCTCCGTATCCATCATCACCTTGAGCGAGGCGAAACGCTTGCCGGCCTCGCGCAGGAAATTCAGAAAATCCCATTGCGGCATGAAGGCGATGAACGGGTACTTGGTGTGCAGCCGGCGAAGATCGGCGATCCGCACCTTAGTGCCGCCGAACAGGCCGTCCATCGTCTGCAAGCGCTGATGCGGCAGCTTCAGGAATCCGTCGATCAGGCCGAGCTCGTCCATCACCTGGAGCGTCGAGGGATGCACGGTGTCGCCGCGGAAGTCGCGGAAGAAATCCGCATGCTTCTCCAGGACCACGACATCGATGCCCGCGCGCCCCAGCAGATAGCCGAGCATCATGCCGGCGGGCCCACCACCGACGATGCAACACCGAACTCGGATCGGCCGTTGATCGGATGTCATTGCGGCTACAACGCGCTCCGTCGCTCGGAATCGGCGGATAATTGTAGCGCCAGTCACGGTCGACTGCAGTCTCAATTTGACGGACCGGAGCAGTTCCCGGACCGCCGATTCTACCTAAGACTCGACTCAAGCCAAGATCACAATTAAAAATTGTAGAAAGGAATAAGATCGCGCCGCCAGTGAACGCGACGGCAATGACGAATGGGACGGAGGCCGCAATGATCAAGGCATTGCAGATAAATGTCCGAGCGTCACGTCTCTGCGATGACAGGGGTCATCAATTGTTGCTGCGGTTCGCCGTGCGAAAACTCTTGATCTCAGACACGCTGCCGTCGCGATAGGTCAGCTCCACCGAGACGGACTGGGTGGCCGGGGCAAGCTTCATGTAGAGCGGCATGCCGGCGGTGATCGCGCTGGGGTCGCGCATATCGCAGGCAGGCATCTTCAGCACCTGGTTGGGCACGGCGGTGTCGATGCCGATGCGCACCTCGCGGATGGCGCAGCGATACGAGACGAGATGCGTGTAGTAGACCAGCAGCCCGTTGAACTCACGGAATGACAGCCAGCTCGTTGCGGTCATGTCGAGGATCTTGCGCTGGTCGCGGATCAGCGCGGCCTCGGGATCGAACTTGATCGGGAACGGCCCCTGCATGTCGCCGGACTGATCGACATAACGGACCTCGATGGTGCCGGCCGCAGCATCCGGCGGCAGCTCGATCGAGGGGTTCGGCATCCGCTTGCGCGTGCGCGGGTCGAGCGTGTCGATGAATCCGGTCTCGCGGAAATCACCGTTGCCGGCCATGCGCCAGGAAATGCCGAGCGTCGGATCGGCGAAGGAGAACACCACGCTCCAGCCGCCATTGTGGCGCGAGAAGCTCGCGATCGGCGCGTTGGTGGTTTCCTCCTTCGGCACACGCGGCACCGACACCGGCGGCAGCGCCGCAAGCTTCTGCGCGGGCGGATCGGCCGGACGCGCGGCCGTATCCTTCGTGATGCCGCTGAGGAAGACGTCGTCGACCATCTGGTCGAAATAGACCGGGACCTGCCTGTGCTTGACGGTGTCGGCCATCTCGCTGACCAGACGACGCGTGCGCTGCGCCACCTGAACGAGGTTCTCGCCGGGTTGCAACAGCTCCTTGGCGAAGGTGCGGGTGAACACCGAATTGGGATTGGCATCGTCATTGGAGAGCCGATCGAGCGCGGTCTGGCGGGGCCCCGCCGAGAACACGGAGAACACGCCTTCGGGCAGTTGCACCATCGGGGCAAGCCCGCCGCCACCGGCGACCGCGCGCGTGCCGGAACGTTCGAACGGATTGTTGCGGCAGGCGTCGAACACCAGGATCGAGGTCCGCGCCTTCTTGTTCTGAAGGCGCTCGACGATGCGGTCGGCGAGGATGGAGGCGTCGCGCACCAGCTCTTCCTGCCCTTCCGTCGCCGCCGGCACGTCGGTCGGCAGCAGATAGTTCTGGCCCGCGATCTCGAAGCCGTGGCCGGCGTAGAAGAAGAATGCAGTGTCGCCGGGCTCGATCGCCCGGTCGAACGCGAGCAGCGTCTCGGAGAATTGTTGCCGGCTCTGGTTCTCGGCAACCATCACCGAGAAGCCGAGCTGCTTCAGCGTGTCGCCCATGGTGCGGGCGTCGTTGACGGCCTTGAGCAGCTTCGGAACGTTTCTGTAATCGTTGTTGCCGACGACGAGCGCGACGCGTTTCTCGGCATAAGCGGGAAGCGCAAAGCCGCCCAGGCTCGCCACGAGGCCAAGAGCCGCCAGAATTCTGAAAAGCCGACGCATCATCGAAAAATTCCCGTTGCAGAACGGCACCGCGCCAGTCCCTTGAACCGGGGTTCATGGAACCCTCTGCCGTTGATGTGATAGTCGGCCCAGCCATATCGACGGTTCAAGGCCAAGAACAGGGGCAAGAACAGGCTCACGAACAGGTATGGGCCTTCGGTTCCATCATCTGGGCTATGGCAGGTTGCGCTGGAATCTGCTTTTTCTTGGACGATTTTCTTGGGCAATTGCACTGGAAGCGGGGGCTGCCGTGTATCGCTGGTGTACTGACGAAGTCGAACCGCACGACCGCTTCGACTATTGGCGCGAGGTCCGATCCAAGGGCCTGTTCGGCGTTACCGCCGAACTTGAGCGTGAGCGGCGCGCGGATTTCTACGGCGAATTCTCGCTGCGCCAGCTTGGCGGCGGCGGCCTCGTCGAGCTGAAGGCCTCGCATTACACGGTCGAGCGCAGCACCTCCGACATCGCCTACGCGCCCGGCGACAGCATCTGCGTCTACCAGCAGCTCGGTAGCGGCGGCTGGTTCGGCGGCATGCGCGGAAGCGATTTCGCGATTGCCAATGGCGGCTTCGCCACCAGCCATACCGACCTGCCCTATCGTACCGCGCCGCTCGGTGCGGGCGGCTTCCACTTGCGGATCCTGAAGATCCCCGTCGGCGCCCTCCCCACCCAGGACAAGCGGGTCCGTGAGCTGACGCCGCGGACCTTCGACGACCTCACCCTGGCGCCGCTGCTCGGTGCCTGCTTTGCCGATCTCGGCGAGGCCGCCGCGGCCGAGGATGGGACAGCAGATGCGACCTCCCTCGTCCAGGCGCTGGCCCAGTTGGCGCTGATCGAGCGCGGCATCGTGCGGCCCGGCAGCCGGCTCGGACAGGCTGCGCTGCGGACCGCCCGCCTCTCGCAGGCGCGGCGCCTGATCGCGCGCCACCTCCACAACCCTGAGCTCGCGCCGGCGATGGTGGCCGACCAGCTCGGCGTCTCCGTGCGTCACCTGCACATGCTGTTCGAGGCCGCCGAGAAGAGCTTCTCACAGACGGTGACCGACGAACGTCTCAAGCAGAGCCGCCGCCTGATGCGCGAGGCGCCAGAGCGGCTGATCGCCGACATCGCGACCTCCTGCGGCTTCGAGAGTCTGGCGACCTATTACCGGGTCTTCAACGCCGCCTATGGCATGGCCCCCGGCGACTTCCGGGCCCAGGGTTCTGAGGGGCGTTAATCTAATAGAGGCCGCGCCGAGAAAAGAACTGAATATACAACTTGCGAATGCTTGGTGACGGTTTGTAGTTGAACTCACTTCGTCGTACCAACTTGAGACGTAAGCTCGCCTTCACTTGCCGAAGCAGCCTCCGGCCTTTTGGGTTCCGGAGCCTTCTTCTCGGGAATGCCGACATCCTCATTTCCGCGCCTGCGCGCGATCAGCTGTGGGCTCCGCCCGGAAAAGACACTACGAATAACCGTTGATGGCGAGCAGTTCGGCTCGAACTCAAACAGAAAATCGTTCAGGTAGTCGAGTTTGTATCGAATTGTCGCGTCGCTTAAAGCAGCCCGCAGATAGGATTGCTCGTTCCCGTCTATAACGTCGGGCGATCGCTGCGCATCCCCTATAAGAGCGTCGAAATAATCCGATAGTATCTTGTCAAGTTCGGGATCCTCGCTTCGAGCGCGCTGACTCGGCCCGTACGTCTCCATCGTACGCGCGCTGGAATCAATTCGATGCTGAAGTGCATAGTACCGCTCCTTCAGTTCACCAATGGTCCAGTGCTGAACATCAGAATAATAGTACGGTGCGCTCCGGAGAGACCTATACACCGAAGTAAAGTCGGAATTCTTATTCATCGATGTCTCAGCAAAATTCAGTCGTGACGAAATTTCTTGTCCTAGGCGTTGTAGAGAGTCTGTTACCCGGTCTGACTCGCGGATACACTGCTGATAGTTACCATAGTAACTTCCACCAAAGGTTAGTAGCACCGCGGTCAGCAACCACAGAAAGCTTGGTGCGTTTATAATTTTCGTGAGCTTCGCGCCCGGCGTCGGCTTCTCGACAGCAGCAAGAACTCGTTTTTGAAAATTTTGTTCTCGGCGTTGGCGCTGGAATTCGCTTTCGCGCATATGCAAGAACCTCCCCGCCGAACTGATATGGTCAATCGATAATCAAGCATCAAGTATGGTTGTAGCTTTTGGTCAGCGCGACCTGGAAGCGAGAACTCTGCTCTCCTTTTTGCTCTGCTAAGAGGGCACGACAAAATTCGTGAATATTTTACTGGGATCCCCTGTAGAGGCGAAAGCGCTCCCTATCCCGAAGCTAGCGCAGGCCGCATGATCTGTCTTTGCCGTGCGCCGAGAGGAAATCTTCCGCAGGAAGGATGATGACGAGCTAGGCATACGAAGGCATTGTCGCCTCGAAGTCCCCCCAGCCGCCGGCCCGACCAATGGCCGAGCCGGAAAAGATGAGCCGCGCCCGTGATTTGGGCAAAACCTCAGGGTTTTTAGGGTGTTCCCGCGCCTGCTCCATTGACTTTGGCCAATTCCCGCCTATGTTCCGGGTCGACGCGGCTCGGATCGAAGAGCGATTCCTGAGCCTTGCGCTTTGTTCGCGTGAGTCAGCACCCCCAGCTTCTTTGAGGAGCGCGCCGTTTCGGGGTGGAACGCGACCAGCCTTATTACCCTCGATTCCGAACGGCGGTTTCGACCAGAGGCTCAATGTCCTTTTCAAATCTCGGACTGTCCGAAAAAGTCCTCGCCGCAGTAGCGGCCACCGGTTACACCACCCCCACCCCCATTCAGGAACAGGCGATCCCCCACGTCCTCGCACGCAAGGACGTGCTCGGCATCGCCCAGACCGGCACCGGCAAGACGGCGGCCTTCGTGCTGCCGATGCTTACCATCCTCGAAAAGGGCAGAGCGCGAGCGCGCATGCCGCGCACGCTGATCCTCGAGCCGACCCGCGAGCTCGCGGCGCAGGTGAAGGAAAACTTCGACCGCTACGGCGCCGGCCAGAAGCTCAACGTCGCGCTGCTGATCGGCGGTGTCTCCTTCGGCGACCAGGATGCCAAGCTGACGCGCGGCGTCGACGTGCTGATCGCCACCCCTGGCCGCCTGCTCGACCATACCGAGCGCGGCGGTCTCCTGCTCACCGGCGTCGAGTTGCTCGTCATCGACGAAGCCGACCGCATGCTGGACATGGGCTTCATCCCGGACATCGAGCGCGTCTGCAAGCTTGTCCCCTTCACGCGGCAGACCCTGTTCTTCACCGCGACCATGCCGCCGGAAATCCGGCGCATCACCGAAACCTTCCTGCACAATCCGCAGAAGGTCGAGGTTTCCAAGCCCGCCACCACCGCCGTGACCGTCACGCAGTCGCAAGTGCCTGCCGGGCGCGAAGCGCATGAGAAGCGCGAACTGCTTCGCCGCCTGCTGCGCGAGGCCAAGGATCTCAAGAACGCGATCATCTTCTGCAATCGCAAGCGCGAGGTCGCGATCGTTCACAAATCGCTGCAGAAGCACGGCTTCAGCGTCGGCGCGCTGCACGGCGACATGGACCAGCCGGCCCGCATGGCGGCGCTCGAACAGTTCCGCAAAGGTGAGCTGCCGCTGCTGGTCGCCTCCGACGTCGCCGCCCGCGGCCTCGACATTCCCGAGGTCAGCCACGTCTTCAATTTCGACGTCCCGCACCATCCCGACGATTATGTCCATCGCGTCGGTCGTACCGGCCGCGCAGGCCGGTCCGGCATGGCGATCTCACTCGTGACGCCGCTCGACCAGAAGTCGATGGTGGCGATCGAGAAGCTGATCGGCCAGAGCATTCCGCGCGCCGAGGGCGATTACGAAGTGAGCGCAGAAGCCGGCGACGCGAGCGAGCGACCGCGCGAGCAGCGTGGACGGGATCGCGAACGCTCCCGCGGCGGACGCGGCAAGCCGCAGCGCGGCGGCCGCGACCGTGAACGCAGCCACGAGCCGCGCGAACCGCGTGGCGAGGCAAGACAGGCTTCTGAAACAAGGCCTTCAGCAGAAGCACGGCCCGCCCCCGAGGCGAAGCCTGCGCGCGAGCCGAGGCCTCCGCGCGAGGCCAGACCATCATCCGAACCACGTCACGGCTCGCGCCAGCAAGCCAATGCGTCGCATGTGCCCTCGATCGGCCGCCCCGAGCCGCGCCGCCAGCGCGAGGCCGACAGCGAGCCGGGCGATCATTCGCATCTGCCGGCGTTTCTGCTCCGGCCGGTGCGCTCTCCCGCGGGCGCCTGAACTGCGATGCACCAGGAGTCGCGGTTGAGCAGGATCGCCGCGACACTTTTTATGATGTATTGCGACCGTATATTTACTGGCCGTTCACAAACGCCCGTTAGCCTACGAACATAATTTAAGCATTGCTGCGGTCGACTGCGCATCGACCGCTGTGGGGTATGTTCCGTGGTCAAGGTTCTCGACGAACACGAACGCACAATGGCGTTCGCCGAAGTAGCGCTCGGTCAGATCCGGTCGCTTCGGCAGACGGCAATTCCCCGCAACTACGAGATCTGGTACGTCTACGCCACCGGCTACAACGCGCCGCTCAACAAGATCATCAACGAGACGCTGGCCCGCCACGGCAAGCTGACCGAAGGCGATCTCGAGCAGATCTACGAGACCTATCTCTCCCACATCAAGACCACCGACCGCATCGACAAGGTCGGCGCGCGCGTCATCGGCGAGATTGACGACGTGATGAAGGTCCTGACCGACGCGCTCGGCATGACCGGCACCTATGACGCAAGCCTGTCGGGCGCGAGCGAGAGACTGTCGTCCGCCAAGAGCCGCGACCAGATCAAGGCGATCGTCGAGACGCTGCTGCGTTCCACCAGCGAGATGCGCGAGACCAACAAGGCGCTGGAAGACCGGCTGACGCTGTCGAAGAACGAGATCAGCAACCTCCAGCAGAGCCTGGAGGCGATCCGCGCCGAGAGCCTGACCGACCCGCTCACCGGCCTCGGCAACCGCAAATATTTCGACCGCATGATCGGCATGGCCGTGCAGAACGCACTCGCATCGGGCGAGCCGCTGTCGCTGCTGCTGTTCGACATCGATCACTTCAAGTCGTTCAATGATTCCTACGGCCATCTCACCGGCGACCAGGTGCTGCGGCTCGTCGGCCTCTCGCTGAAGCAAACCATCAAGGGCCAGGACATCACCGCGCGCTATGGCGGCGAGGAATTCGCGGTGGTGCTGCCCAACACCGCGCTGCGCCAGGCCCTCACGGTTGCCGATCACATCCGCCGTGCGGTGATGGCGAAGGAACTGAAGAAGAAATCCACCGGCGAGATCCTTGGCCGCGTCACCATCTCCGTCGGCGTCTCCATGCTCAAGCAGGGTGACGATACCGAGGCGCTGATCGAGCGCGCGGATGCCTGCCTCTATGCCGCCAAGCGCAACGGCCGCAACCGCGTGATCTGCGAGGCCGATCCGGAATTCGCGATCGAGAGCCACAGCCGCGTGGCGTGACGGAAGCAGCGCGCCGAACCGCGTGCGCTTGACATTCTGATCTGACGAACGACATCTTCCTCGCCGCCTGAGCATCGAGGATTTGTCGTCGTGCCCAATCCCCATGATTTTCACACGCCACAGCCGTCCTACAGCAAGGACGATCTGCTGAGATCGAGTGAAGGCGGCTATTTCGGCCCAGGCAACGCGCAATTGCCGGCACCGCCGATGCTGATGATGGACCGCATCACCGAACTCAGCCTGGACGGCGGCGAATTCCGCAAGGGCCATATCGTTGGCGAACTGGACATTGTGCCGGGCCACTGGTTCTTCGATTGCCACTATCGCGGCGATGCGATGATGCCGGGAAGCCTTGGCCTGGATGCGATGTGGCAGATGATCGGCTATTGGCTGGGATGGTCGGGCTCCCCGGGCAAGGGCCGCGCCATCGGCGTCGGCGAGGTCGAAGCCACGGGCTTCATCACGCCGGACACGGAACGCGTACGCTACGAGGTCGCCATGCGCATGGTCCGCCGCGGCAAGCTGGTGCTCGGAATTGCCGACGGTCGGGTGCTCGCCGACGGCACCTGCGTCTTTACGGCGAAGGATATGCGGGTTGGCCTGACCAAGGCCGTGGAGTGATCCTCAAGCCTTTTGTTTGGCGCGCTTTCGCGCCGGGCTCGTTTTGATCACCTTCTTGGGCGTTTTCGCAGGCTTTGCAGCTTGCTTCACTGCCTTCTTCCCCTTCGGCTGCTTCTTCACCTTGGCGCGCTGGGCGGCGGCGAGCGCAGCCCTCGCCCATCTCACGAAATCCTCGGAATCGTCGAACAGGCGCGCCGGCAACTCCCAGTAGGAGTTGACCGTCACGGTCTTGGCGCGGGTCGAATACTGGAACGGTTTTGAGCCTTCCGCTTCGAAGTCCGGGATGGTCACCTCGTCGGCGCGGAAGAACAGGCCGGCGCGGAGAGACAGCGCGAAGTTGATGCCATCGGCGGAAATGCCGTAGCCGGAGAACATTTTTCGGATGGTGACGAGGCCAAAATCGGCGAACAGGTCGATCAGGAATTCGCGGTCCATGGCACGCCCTCTCGTGCCCCGGACGCAGCGCAGCGTGTCAGAAGCGCGTTTACGCGCGTCTTCGACTCGCTATGGCGCTGCTGAGCCGGGGCCCAGTCGCTCTACGGACTGAAACTATAGCGTGGGTCCCGGCTCTGCGCAGCGGCGCACACGCGCCGCAGCGCGTCCGGGACACGAAAGTAGTGGGAAGGCGTTACCCGTCGATCTTGGCCGGGCGCAGCTCAACCGACTCGCCGCAACCGCAGGCGGAGACCTGGTTGGGATTGTTGAAGACGAACTGGGCCTGCATCTTGTCGGCCTTGTAGTCCATCTCGGTGCCGAGCAGGAACAGCACGGCCTTGGGGTCGACCAGGATCTTGACGCCCTTGTCCTCGACGACCTCGTCGGTCGGGCGGACATCATGGGCGTATTCGACTGTGTAGGACTGGCCGGCACAGCCGCCATTCTTGACGCCGACGCGCAGGCCGACGATCTCGGAATCGGCGCGGCTCGTCAGCTCGCTGATGCGCTGGGCGGCGGCGTCCGTGAGCCGCATCACCTGCGGGCGTGGGCGCCGCGGCTTCGGAGTGGATGCTGGTGTCGAGCCTGACGAAATCTGGGTCATGTCAATGATGTGGTCCGTTGCGGCGCCAATTCAATGCCGAGGAGTCAAAGCAAGCGTTACGCGTCACCACATGTTGAGCACGAGGCGGGCCTCGTCGCTCATGCGTTCGGGCGACCATGCGGGCTCCCAGACCACCTTGACGTCGACCACGCCGACACCGGGAACGCTGGCGACCGCGTTCTCGACCATGGTCGGCAGCTCGCCGGCGGCCGGGCAGTTCGGCGTCGTCAGCGTCATCTGGACGTCGACAGAGCGATCGTCCTTGATCTCGACCTTGTAGATCAGGCCGAGCTCGTAGATGTCGGCCGGGATTTCCGGGTCGAACACGGTCTTGAGACCCGCGATGATCTCGGTGGTCAGACGCTCGGTCTCCTCAGGCGGCAGCGCCGACTGGGTTTCCATCGGGTTGGCTTTGATTTCGGCCGTGTCACTCATGCGAACAAATCCCGCGCCTTCAACAGCGCCTGTGCCAGATGATCGACTTCTTCCCGCGTATTATACATGCCGAACGAGGCCCGGCATGTGGCCGTGACGTTGAACCGCTCTAAAAGCGGCATCACGCAATGGGTGCCGGCGCGCACCGCGATGCCCTGGCGGTCGATCACGGTGGCGACGTCGTGGGCATGGGCGCCCTTCAGCTCGAAGGAGATGACCGGTCCCTTGCCCCTGGCGGTGCCGATCAGCCGCAGCGAGTTGATCTCGCGCAGCTTCTCCTGGGCATAGGTGGTGAGATCGTGCTCGTGGGCGGCGATGCGCTCCTTGCCGATCGAATTGACGTAGTCGATGGCCGCGCCCAGGCCGACGGCCTCGACGATCGCCGGCGTGCCCGCCTCGAACTTGTGCGGGGGATCGCCGTAGGTGACGACATCGCGCGAGACCTCGCGGATCATCTCGCCACCGCCGTTATAGGGACGCATCGCGACGAGGTGGTCGTACTTGGCCCAGAGGATGCCGATGCCGGTCGGCCCGTACACCTTGTGGCCGGTGAAGACGTAGAAATCGCAGCCGAGGTCCTGGACATCCACAGGCAGATGCACCGCGCCCTGGCTGCCGTCGACCAGCACGGGAATGCCGCGGGCGTGCGCAATCTTCACGACGTCCTTGATCGGGACGATGGTGCCGAGCGCGTTCGACATCTGCGTGATCGCGACCAGCTTGGTCTTGGCGGTCAGCAGCTTCTCGAACTCGTCGATGAGGAAATTGCCTTCGTCGTCGACCGGCGCCCATTTGATCACGGCGCCCTGGCGTTCCCTGAGGAAATGCCATGGCACGATGTTGGAGTGGTGCTCCATGATCGAGATGACGATCTCGTCGCCCTCTTTGACGTTCGGCCCGCCCCAGGACGAGGCCACCAGGTTGATGGCCTCCGTCGCATTGCGGGTGAAGATCACCTCTTCGGTGCGAGGCGCGTTGATGAATTGCGCCACCTTGGCGCGGCCGCCCTCATAGGCTTCCGTCGCGGCATTGGCGAGGTAATGCAGGCCGCGATGCACGTTGGCATATTCGCTCGTATAGGCCTGCGTCATCCGGTCGAGCACGGCGCTCGGCTTCTGCGCGGACGCTGCGTTGTCGAGATAGACCAGCGGCTTGCCGTAGACCTGCATGGCCAGCGCCGGAAAGTCCTGGCGCACCCGCGCGACGTCGTAGGCACCGTTCTTGACTGCGGGATGCGTGCTCATTGGCGACGCTCCAGCCAGCGCTCGGCAATGCCGATCACGTGCTCGCGCAAATTATCATCGGCGATCTGCTCGATTGCCTCGCCGACGAAGGCCTGGATCAGCAGCGCCTGGGCCTGCTTCTCGGGCAGACCGCGCGCTTTCAGATAGAACAGCAGGCTCTCGTCCAGCGCGCCGGCGGTGGCGCCGTGGCCGCAGGAGACGTCGTCGGCAAAGATCTCCAGCTCGGGCTTGTTGTCGGCCTCGGCTTCATCCGAGAGCAGCAGCGCGCGGATCATCATCTTGCCGTCGGTTTTCTGCGCATCGGGACGGACGATGATGCGGCCCTGGAACACCGAATGGGCGCGATCGTCGAGCACGGCGCGGAAGATCTCGCGGCTGACACAGTTCGGTACCGCATGGTCGACCACCAGCGTGGTGTCGCCATGCTCGGTCTTCTGCAACAGGTTGACGCCGTTGGCCGAGAGCTCGCTGCCCTCGCCTGCCAGCGTGATGAACCCCTGGAGGCGGCTGACGGCCGCGCCGGTGGTCATGTTGAAGACATTCAGCTTCGTGTTCGCGCCGATCGTGACGAACTGCGACGTAATGTTCACCGCGTCCGGCGCATCGTCCATCAGACGAATATGCGCGACGTCAGCATTGTCGCCGATCGAGATGATGACGGCATCGTTGACCTGGTAGGCCTTGGCACCGGCCGCGACGAAGCTCTCGATGATGGTGGCGCGAACGCCCTTCCCGACCACGATCTGCGAGCGGGTGATGGCCGAGGCCGACGCGGCGGTCGCCACATGGATGATCTGGATCGGCGCAGTGAGCTGCGCGCCGTCCGCGATCGACAGCGCCACACCGTCGGTCGCAAGCGCCGCGTTCAGCGCGATTACGGCATCGGTGGATGCGGTCTTCAGGAGACCCGCATCCTTGTCCAGCGTCTCCCGCAACGTCTTGAAGCCTGCCTCGGAGGCGAGCGCCTTGACGTCGGACAGATCGGCGACGAACACGCCATCGACCAGCACCAGCTTGCGGGCACCCTCGATCGCATTCGCCTTCACGGCGTCCGCCGCGCGCTTCAGTGCAGCCGCATCGGGCACGGCTGCGAGCGGCAGCACCTCGCCGACCAGCGCGCGCAGATCGGTGTATTTCCATTCCTCGATCCGGCGGTGCGGCAGGCCGAGACGCTCATAGGTCTCGAACGCCTCGCGGCGCGCCGCGATCACGGAAGGCGAACCCGGCAAGCGGGCTTCGGCGCTGGTGAAGAGATCGCTCACCGCGCGGCCCTTTCCGGTCTTTGCCACAGCAACGTTCATCACAAAATTCCTTACGCAGCGTCCTCGAACTGGGCGTAACCGGACTCTTCCAGCTCCTGCGCCAGTTCCTTGCCGCCGCTCTTCACGACCCGGCCCTTCGACATCACGTGCACGATGTCGGGCACGATGTAGTTCAGGAGCCGCTGATAGTGGGTGATGACGACCATCGCGCGCTTGGGCGAGTGCAGCGCATTGACGCCGTCGGCCGCAATGCGCAGCGCGTCGATGTCGAGGCCGGAATCCATCTCGTCGAGGATGCACAGGCTCGGCTCGAACAGCGCCATCTGAAGCACCTCGTTGCGCTTCTTCTCGCCGCCGGAGAAGCCGACATTGACGCCGCGCTTGAGCATGTCCTGCGGGATGTTCAGCGACTTCGAGACCTCGCGGACCTTCTTCAGGAACTCCGGCACCATCAGCTCGCTCTCGCCGCGCGCCTTGCGCTGGGCATTCAGCGCGGTCCGGAGGAAATTCATGGTGGTGACGCCGGGAATCTCGACCGGATACTGGAACGCCAGGAACACGCCCTGGGCGGCGCGCTCCTCGGGAGCCATCTCCAGCAGGTCCTCGCCCTTGAACAGGATCTGGCCGCCGGTGACCTCGTAACCGGGCTTGCCGGCGATGACATGGGAGAGCGTCGATTTGCCGGAGCCGTTCGGCCCCATGATCGCGTGGATCTCGCCTTCGTTCACGGTCAGCGTCAGCCCGTGGAGGATCTCACGCTCCTCGACACGAACCTGGAGGTCTTTCACTTCAAGCAAAGCCATCTTGTTTTTCCATCTATCCCCTCATCCCAGGGAGCGCCGAAGGCGCGTCTCGAAGGATTGAGGCCACCAATCTTTCCGGTCTCCATCCTTCGAGAGGGCCGCGTTCCGCGGCCTCCTCAGGATGAGGTCCGAGCTAGCCGACCGACCCTTCAAGCGAGATCGAGATCAGCTTCTGCGCTTCCACCGCGAATTCCATCGGCAGTTGCTGCAGCACGTCCTTGACGAAGCCGTTGACGACGAGGCCGACGGCTTCTTCCTGGCTGAGCCCGCGCTGGATGCAGTAGAACAGCACGTCCTCGGAGATCTTTGAGGTCGTCGCTTCGTGCTCGAACGTCGCCGAGGAGTTCTTGGCCTCGATATACGGCACGGTGTGCGCGCCGCATTTGTCGCCGATCAGCAGGGAGTCGCAGGCGGTGAAGTTGCGCGCGCCGGTCGCTTTCCGATGCGCGGTGACGAGGCCGCGATAGGTGTTCTGCGACTTGCCGGCGGCGATGCCCTTGGAGATGATCCGGCTCGACGTGTTCTTGCCGAGGTGGATCATCTTGGTGCCCGAGTCGACCTGCTGATAGCCGTTCGAGATGGCGATCGAGTAGAACTCGCCGCTGGAATTGTCGCCGCGCAGAATGCAGCTCGGATATTTCCAGGTGATGGCGGAGCCGGTCTCGACCTGGGTCCAGGAAATCTTGGAGCGGTCGCCGCGGCAGTCGCCACGCTTGGTGACGAAATTATAGATGCCGCCCTTGCCTTCCGAATTGCCGGGATACCAGTTCTGCACCGTCGAATATTTGATCTCGGCATCGTCATGCGCGACGAGCTCGACCACGGCGGCGTGCAGCTGGTTCTCGTCACGCTGCGGCGCGGTGCAGCCTTCGAGATAGGAGACGTAGGACCCCTTGTCGGCGATGATCAGCGTGCGCTCGAACTGGCCGGTGTTGCGCTCGTTGATGCGGAAATAGGTCGACAGCTCCATCGGGCAGCGCACGCCCGGCGGCACGTAGACGAACGAGCCGTCGGAGAACACCGCCGAGTTCAGCGTCGCGTAGAAATTGTCGGAGGTCGGCACCACGGAACCGAGATACTTCTGCACCAGTTCGGGATGCTCGCGGATCGCTTCCGAGATCGGCATGAAGATCACGCCGGCCTTCTTCAGCTCGGCCTTGAAGGTGGTCGCAACCGAGACCGAGTCGAACACCGCATCGACCGCGATCTTGCGCCTGTTGGGGTCTTCCTCACCGGGCTTGGGCTCGACGCCTTCGAGCATGGCGACTTCCCGCAAGGGGATGCCGAGCTTCTCGTAGGTCTTCAGGATCTCCGGATCGATCTCGTCGAGCGAGGTGATGGTCTTCTTCGGCTTCGGCGCCGAATAGTAATAGAGGTCCTGGAAGTCGATCTTGGGATAGTCGACGCGGGCCCAGGTCGGCTCACGCATGGTCAACCAGCGCCGATAGGCCTCAAGCCGCCACTGGAGCATCCAGGCGGGTTCGTTCTTCTTCTCGGAGATGAACTTGACGGTCTCTTCCGACAGCCCCTTGGGGGCCTTGTCGGACTCGATCAGGGTCTCAAACCCATAACGATACTGGTCGACGTCGATGCGCTTCACGCGCTCGACCGTCTCTTGCACGGCTGGCATTCTATCCTCCGCTCGCGGTTTCAAGGACCGCGGTGGATCAAACTCGGACGAGTATTACGATGTTTTTCGGCAGAAAGCACGGGCTTAGAACCGTTCAAGCCGTGTTTCGTCGCTTAGCCTCTAAGTAGGGTATTACCGAGCTTTCGCCAAGCCTCTAACGCCCGATTGATGTCCTCCGGTTCCGTGGACCAGCCCAGACTGAGGCGCACCGCTCCCTGGGCCATTGCGGGGTCGAACCCCATGGCCGAAAGCACGTGGGACGGCTGGACCTTGCCCGAGGAACAGGCCGAGCCTGAGGACACGGCCACGCCTGCGAGGTCGAAGCCGATCACGGCCGTTTCGGCCTTCAGGCCGGGCGCCGTGAACAGGATGGTATTCGGCAACCGCTCGATATCATCCGAGAAGATGGTCGCACCGGCAATGCCACGGATGCCGTTTTCCAAACGATCTCTTAGACTTATCATTCGCTCCGCATCCTCCGGCAGAGCCTGAAGCGCGGCCTTCGCCGCTGCGCCAAAGCCGGCGATGCCGGCGACATTCTCGGTTCCCGCGCGCCGGTTCAGCTCCTGGCCCCCGCCCCGCAGAACTGGATCCAGTCCAGCGAGCCCCTCGGCCATCACCAGTGCGCCGACGCCCTTGGGGCCGCCGATCTTGTGCGCAGAAAAGGTCGCAAGGTCCGCGCCTACCGCATTCATATTGAACGCAATTTTGCCCAACGCCTGGATCGCGTCGACGTGCAGGAGGCCTCCGGCCTCGTGAACGATCCGGGCGGCTTCAGCAACAGGCTGGAGCGCGCCCGTCTCGTTGTTGGCCGCCATGATGGAGACCAGGGCCGGCGGACCGTCCTCGAGCAACACCTTCAGATGATCGAGGTCCACCACCCCGGCGCGTGTCACCCTGATATGACCGACCTTGTCGACCGGGAACCGGCCACCTGCCAGCACTGAAGCATGTTCGACGGCCGAGACCAGCAGCCGCTCCACCGGCCCGCCGGACGGCCCCCGCAAGCCGGACGACAGCGCCAGCGCATTGGCCTCGGTTCCGGCGGAGGTGAACACGACATTCCGCGGCAGTGCCCCGACCGCCGCCGCAAGCGCCGCACGCGCGTCCTCGACCAGCCGTCGCGCCTCCCGTCCCTCGGCATGGACCGAGGACGGATTGCCGATCAGCTCGTAGGCAGCCAGCATCGCTGCGCGCGCCTCGGCGCGCAGCGGCGTGGTCGCATTCCAGTCGAGATAGACGCGGCTCGGCATGAAAGTAATATATTACCCTATGACGGAACCTGCTCCGCCCGCCTCACCGCCCGACATGGGCTCCTGCCGCGCACTTGGCAACCGTGATTCCGATCCATCCTGGCCACGACACGGCGGTGACGCGCTAACATCTTGAGCCGATTGCCGGATGTTCAAGATGCTTGCTTTTTGACCCACGCCTCATGTTAGAACGCGCGCGTCAAGTCACCGCGCGCCGTTTGCGCATCACCGCGAGGCGCACGCCTTCTCACCCTTCCATTCGCGCTTTCGTCGGCATCGCTGTCGACGAGGCCATAATCGGTTGATTGCCAAGGAACGTCTCCAAGCATCCTCGCTCCAGCAAATCAATCAAGAGATCACCGATGCCTGAAGTCATTTTCACCGGCCCTGCTGGCCGTCTCGAAGGCCGCTACCACCCGGCCAAGCAGAAGAACGCGCCGATCGCGATGGTCCTGCATCCGCATCCGCAGTTTCACGGCACGATGAACCATCAGATCATCTACCAATGCTACTACGCCTTCGCGCACCGCGGCTTCTCGGTACTGCGCTTCAATTTCCGTGGCGTCGGCCGCAGCCAGGGCTCGTTCGACCACGGCACCGGCGAACTGTCGGATGCGGCAGCGGCCCTCGACTGGGCGCAGACCATCAATCCCGAAGCGCGCGCCTGCTGGGTCGCCGGCTTCTCCTTCGGCGCCTGGATCGGCATGCAGCTGTTGATGCGCCGTCCCGAGGTCGAAGGTTTCATCTCGATCGCGCCGCCGGCCAATCTCTATGACTTCTCATTCCTCGCGCCCTGCCCGTCCTCGGGCCTTATCGTGCATGGCGAGAAGGACGCGGTGGTGCCGCCGAAGGACGTCAACACGCTGGTCGAGAAGCTGAAGACGCAGAAGGGCATCGTGATCGACCAGCAGGTCATCCCCGGCGCCAACCATTTCTTCGACGCCAAGCTCGAGCCGCTGATGGAGACCATCACGGCCTATCTCGACATGCGCCTGGCCAACGTGCGCTGAGGCCTTGTCGGGCTAAGACCTTGTAGCCCGGATGGAGCGAAGCGAAATCCGGGGCGACGAAACCAAGGCGCCATTCAGGCCGCGAGCTTGAGCAGATGCGCGTCGTGGCGCACGAGGAAGGCGTGCAGCAATTCCGGATAATGCGAGTCGACAGCGTTGCGCACGCTCGGGCGCTTCGCAAGCTCGACGCGCCATGCTCGCACCTTCGGCAGATCCTTGAAGATGCCGTGCTCGGTCAGCTCATCGAACAGATCGAAATAGCGGAAGACGGGGGCAAACACGGCGTCGACCAGACCGAACGCATCGCCAGCAAAGAATGGACCTGCGCTTAGCGCGGCTTCGACGCGAGTGAACTTCGCGACAAGCGCCTGGCGCTTGCTTTCGAAAGTCGCCGGATCGTTTGTCGTCTCCAGACCCCAGAGGTCGCCGAGGATCGCCGAACCGAACTCCATCCAGGCGCGGTGCTCGGCACGCTCAAGCGCACCGGCCGGATGCAGCTTCGCGCCAGCTTGCGTCTCCTCGATGTACTCGCAGATCACGTTGCTTTCGAACAGTGCGACCTCGCCCTTGTCCGTCGTCACCACCAGCACCGGCACCTTGCCGAGCGGCGACAGTTTGAGGAACCACTCAGGCTTATTCGCGAGATCGATGTCGATCCGCTCGAACGGCACGCCCTTCTCTTTCAGCGCGATCACGGCGCGCTGCACATAGGGGCAAAGCTTGTGGCTGATCAGTTTGAGCGAGGCGGTCATGGCAATGATCCCGGAGGTTGGATGCAACGGCCACCAGGATAGATGCATTTGCATGGACTCGTCAAGATCCATGCACTTGCATTAACCTCCATTGATCTCAAGACCTCAGGGCCGCGCGATTACCCCGCCGGTCATCGGCATCGGCACCCCCGTGGTGGCCGGATAGGACAGCGGCAGGCCCTTCAGGCCGCGGGCGGCGAGGAAGCCGAAGGCCTGCGCCTCGATGGCGTCGGAGGCCCAGCCAAGCGCCTCGGCGGCCTCGACGGTGGCCGAGCCCACCCGTTCCCGCAGCATCCGCAGCATGGTGAGGTTGCGGGCGCCGCCGCCGCAGACGATCCAGCTCCGCGGCCGCCGCGGCAACAGCGGGATGATGCGGGCGATGGCCGCCGCGGTGAAGGCGGTGAGCGTCGCGGCGCCGTCAGCCGGTGCGACGTCACCGAGTTTCAGCGCGGCAAAGTCGTTGCGATCGAGCGATTTCGGCGGCGGGCTTGCGAAGAACGGCAGTTCCAGGGCGCGTGCGATCCAGGCCTCGTCCACCTTTCCGAGCGCTGCGAACTTGCCTTCCGCATCGAACGCCTGGTTCACGGTGCGGTACATGAAATCGTCGAGCAGCGCATTGCCGGGCCCTGTATCGCAGGCGATCAGCGTATCGTTGCCGTCGATATAGGTGATGTTGGAGACGCCGCCGATATTGACCACGACGATCGGCCCCTCGCGCTCCAGCGAATTGGCGAGCGCGCGGTGGTAGACCGGCACGAACGGCGCGCCCTGCCCGCCAGCCTCGACGTCGGCAGCGCGGAAATCGTGCATCACGGGGATATGGATCGCTCTCGCCAGCGCCGGCGCGTCGCCGATCTGCACCGTCAGCCGCCGCTCGGGGCGGTGCAGCACGGTCTGGCCGTGGAAGCCGACGATGTCGATGTCCTCCGGCTTCATCCGGTTCTGGGCAACGAAGGCGGCCACCGCCTCGGCATGCGCCTGCGTCACCGCGCGCTCGGCCTCGGCCAGAACCCCCGGCCGGGCATCGCGCTGCGGCAAATGCACGGCCTCGCTCAGGGCCTGGCGCAGCAGGCTGCGCTCGGCCGGATTATACGGCCGGTAACCGGAGGGCCCGAACGCCTTTACCTGCTTTCCGTCGGTTTCGATCAGCGCGACATCCACCCCGTCCAGCGAGGTGCCGCTCATCAAACCGAGTGCCGTCAACATCATGGATCAGCGTCCTCAAAAGGCCCCCTCCGGCATGCCGATCTTGTGCCAGAGGGACACATCTTATAATGCCACAGCGCCAAGTGGCGGGCAGCAGTCGAGTTCCAACGGAAGACCCTTAAATTGCTCCCAAAACAGTAAACCAAGAATTGTCAGGCACGCCGACAGATGACTGCATTTAGATCGGATTTCCTCAATACCCTGCAGGAACGTGGCTTCATCCACCAATGCTCCGATTTCGAGGGGCTGGACGCCCTCGCCGCCAAGGGCGAGGCGACCGCCTATGTCGGCTACGATTGCACCGCCCGCTCGCTGCATATCGGCAACTATTTGACCATGATGATGCTGCACTGGCTCCAGCAGTCCGGCAACAAGCCGATCACCCTGATGGGCGGCGGCACCACCATGGTCGGCGATCCCTCCGGCAAGGACGAGACGCGCGCGATCCGCACCGTTGCCGAGATCGAGTCCAACAAGGAATCGATCCGCGGTGTGTTCGCCAAGGTGCTGAAATACGGCGATGGCAAGAGCGACGCCATCATGCTCGACAATGCGGAGTGGCTGACCAAGCTCAACTGGATCGAGATGCTGCGCGACGTCGGCCGGCACTTCTCGGTCAACCGCATGCTGACCATGGACTCCGTGCGGCTGCGCCTCGAGCGCGAGCAGGAGATGAGCTTCATCGAGTTCAACTACATGATCTGCCAGGCCTACGACTTCGTCGAGCTTGCCAAGCGCACCGACTGCAAATTGCAGATGGGCGGCTCGGACCAGTGGGGCAACATCATCATGGGCGTCGATCTCGGCCGACGCATGGGCACGCATCAGCTGTTCGCGCTGACGACGCCGCTGCTGACGACCGCCTCCGGCGCCAAGATGGGCAAGACCGCGCAAGGTGCCGTCTGGCTCAACGCCGACCAGTTCTCGCCTTACGACTTCTGGCAGTATTGGCGTAACACCGAGGACGCCGACGTTAGCAAGTTCCTGAAGCTGTTCACGACGCTGCCGATGAGCGAGATCCAAAAGCTCGAGGCGCTCGGCGGCTCGGAGATCAACGAGGCCAAGAAGGTGCTCGCGACCGAGGCGACCGCCCTGCTGCACGGCCGCGACGCAGCAAACGAAGCGGCCGAAACCGCGCGCCGCACCTTTGAGGAAGGTGCGCTCGCGGAGAGTCTCCCGACCGTGGAAATTCCGCGCGGCGAGTTGGACGCCGGCCTCGGCGTGCTCAACGCTTTCGTCAAGGCGGGTCTCGTCGCCTCCAACGGTGAGGCGCGGCGCCAGATCAAGGGCGGCGGCCTGCGCGTCAACGACGAGCCGGTCACCGACGAGAAGATGGCGCTGACGCCGGCAAGTCTCACGCCGGAGGGCGTGGTCAAGCTGTCGTTCGGCAAGAAGAAGCACGTCCTCATCAGGCCTGCATAGGCGTATGAGCTTTTGATGCTTGTCAGGGCGCGCCGAAACGCGCTCCCTGATGAGAAATGGATCAGAACGCGCCCAGGGAAGCGAGCAAGGAAACGAGCAAGACGGGCGTCGCGACGACGACGCGGGGCGCCGTGCGCGTCGCACTCACCGTGCTTGCACTCTGCTTCACGCTTGCCGTTCTCGGCCGCGGGCTCGGCGACAGCTTTACGGTGTTCCTGAAGCCGATCTCGGAAAGTTTCGGCTGGGACCGCGCACAGATCGTCTCGGTCTACTCGCTCACCTGGCTCGCGAGCGGCCTCACCGCTCCCTTTGTCGGGCGCCTGTTCGACCACTCCGGACCACGCATCGTCTATGCGCTCGGGCTATTGCTGTTTGGCGCAGCCTTCCTGATTGCGGCGCACGCGCAGCATCTGTGGCAATTCCAGCTTTCGATCGGCCTCTGCGTCGGCATCGGCGTCGCCTTCATCGGCATCGTGCCGAACTCGATCCTGCTCGGCCGCTGGTTCGGGCCGCGCCTGCCGACCGCGATGTCGGTGGTGTATTCGGCCATGGGCGGCGGCGTGCTGGCGCTGCTGCCGGCCTCGCAGCTCCTGATCGACCACATCGGCTGGCGCGACACCTACCAGCTGTTCGGCTTCGCAGCATTGGGCCTGCTGGTGCCGCTCATGCTGCTGCCGTGGCAGCTGTTTGCGTCGGGCTCGCCGCATGTCGTGAAGAAGACCGATCCTGACTTCGTCGACAATGGCTGGACGCTCCTCGGCGCGATGCGGCACCACGCCTTCTGGGCACTGTTCTCGACCTTCTTCTTCACCGCCGTCGGCATGTATGCGATCGCCGCCCAGATCGTGGCCTATCTGATCGATGCCGGCTTTCCGCCGCTCCAGGCCGCGACAGCCTGGGGCTTCTCGGGCGTCGTGCTGGTGTTCGGCATGCTCGGGGTCTCCGCGCTCGACGGCCTGATCGGGCGAAGGCCATCGGTGCTGCTGAGCTACGCGATCTCGATCCTCGGCATCGTCCTGCTCTGGCTGCTGCAATATTCGCCGAGCATCCTTCTGCTCACCGGCTTCGTCGTCTGCTTCGGCAGCATGATGGGCTCGCGCGGCCCGCTGATCAGCGCGACCGCGATGCGGATCTTCAGGGGCAAGCGGGTGGGCACCATCTACGGCTCGATCTCGATCGGCAGTGGCCTCGGCTCGGCGTTCGGCTCCTGGAGCGGCGGCCTGATCCACGATGCGACGCACGGCTACAACGCGCTGCTTGCCTTCGCACTTGCGAGCGTGATCCTCGGAATGATTCCATTCCTGATCGTCCCCGCCTTGCGGCGCTAGGTCTCCCGGAGGTAACCTGAGCGCATTCGCGTCACCGGGAAATTACGGATGGGGATGGCGCGAACAGCCGCAAAAAATCAGGGTCGGCGCGGCTGAAAGTCCTGCCTGCGGTGTTTTGTCCGACATGACAAAAATGTCAGCTCGAATTGACCTCGGGCAGCTTGCAGGCTGGAACTGAATACGGTCCTAGTCGCAAGCATTGGATGGAGGGCAAACCAATGAACTTTCCTTATCTCACTCGCTTTCAACCGGTTCTCTTGAGCCTGTTTCGCTTCATCACGGGGCTGCTGCTGTTCCAGTACGGTGTCGCAAAGCTGTTCAAGTTCCCGGTGCTGCCGTACTTCGCGAACATCCCGCCGATCATCTACGCGGCCGGTACAATCGAGCTCGTGCTCGGCGCACTCCTGATGATCGGCCTGTTCACCCGCCTCACCGCTTTCATCCTCTCCGGTGAAATGGCCTTCGCCTATTTCATGGGCCACATGTTCAAGGGCGAGACGCCGGTAGTCCTGCCGCTGCTCAATGGCGGCACCGCGGCGATCCTGTTCTGCTTCGCCTGCCTCTATCTCTCGGCAGCCGGCGGCGGTTCGGTCAGCGCCGATGCAGCGATGGGCAAGGACTAGCGACTCGACCTGCGTTCGCTTGGCACTGACGCGCGCGCAATTGACGCACAAATAACGGATGGCACCGGCAAACCTTGCCGGTGCCGCCTACCGCGTCCCCAGCACGTTCCAGATGAGAACGAGGGCCGCGACGAGCAGCACGGACATGATGAGGCGGTGAACGAATCGGTTCATTGCGGGTCCGGCCAGGCTTGATGACCACCAAAGTCTGAGATCGATCTGCTCCAGCATGCGTGCTGAGGCGCGGCGGCGCATGTCCGTTTGCCTGCACGATTGCGCATGAGGCTGCGTACCGTCATGCGGGCGGCCGGCCGCCAAATGGCCATGTTCATGAATGGTAAGCACTTCATGCTACCAATGTTGATAATAACAACCATTTTCTAGGGGCTGTGATGAAGCTGCTGAGCCATCTGAAGATCCGCACCAAGCTCGCCAGCATGGTCTGTCTCGCGGCACTCACGGTCACAGCCATCATCGGCGTATCGGCCGTGCTCAGCAAGAGCCGCATGATGGAAGACCGCGTCCAGCAGATGCGGACCGCGGTAGAGCTCCTCTACAACTACGCACAATCACTCCAGGAAGATGTCACCGCAGGCAAGCTGACGCTGCCGGAGGCGAAGTCCCGCTTCCACGAGCGCGGCCGGCGCATGAGCTTCAACGGCGGCCAGGGCTATCCCGTGGTCTACAATCCCGACACCTCACTGTTCGTGAACGGCGCCAATCAGCAGCTCGAAGGCAAGATCACCGGCGCGATCGACTCCAACGGAGTCCTCATCGCCGACGCGATCCTCAAGGCCGGAGACCAGAATGGCGGAGGCGTGGCCTCCTACCTCTATCCCCGCCCCGGCCAGACCGAACCGGTGCGCAAGACCGTGTTCGCGCGCAAATTCGCGCCCTGGAATGCGACAATCAGCTACGGCCTCTATGTCGACGACATCGATGCCGACGTGCGCGCGCTGACGCTGGAGCTCGCCGCGATCGGTGTCGGCCTGATGCTGCTGATGGCCACGCTATCCTGGCTGATTGCCCGCGACGTGCTCAGCGCGCTCGATCGCCAGAAGACCCGCATGCAGGAGATCGCCGACGGCTCGATTGACAAGCCGGTCGAGGAAACCGATCGCGGCGACGAGATCGGCCGCATGGCCGAGACGCTCGAAGTACTCAGGCAGACCGCACTCACGGCCCGGACCCTCGAAGCTGAGCAGGCCGCCAACAAGACTCGCAGCGAACAGGAGAAGCGCGACGCCCTGATCTCGCTCGCCGACCGCTTCGATGCCTCCGTCGGCCAGCTCGTCGGCCTGATGGCCTCCGGCTCCGGCGAGCTCGAGACCACCGCCAAGTCGATGTCGTCCACCGCCGAAGGCACCAACCGCCGCGCCGCCGTGGTCGGTTCGGCCGCCAACGAAGCCAGCCAGCGCGTCCAGACCGTGGCCTCCGCCGCGGAGGAACTGTCCTCCTCGATCACCGAGATCAGCCGTCAGGTCGCGCAATCCGCCGAAGTCACCGG
>NZ_JBXAPO010000016.1:0-180028 GCF_058804065.1 Bradyrhizobium sp. GW821-FHT13H05
CGACGCGCGCCATCAAATTGCGCCGTAGCGAGCGCGGCTTGGATGGAAGGCCGGGGGGCCCGTTACCCCATCTACGTTCGAAGATCAATTCGACGGGCTCGAACCATGACCACCTTTCAGGAAGCGCGTGCGTTTCTACTAAAGCACCGCACGGACTACGAGACAGCGGTCAAAGACTTCCGTTGGCCCGATCCGGTTCCCTTCAACTGGGCGCTCGACTGGTTCGACGCCGAGCTGGCGACGAATGCTGACAGCAAGGACCGGCCCGCGCTCTGGATCGTCGATGCCGCGCAGGACAAACAGACAAAACTGTCCTTTGCGGCGCTGTCGAAGCGCTCCAATCAGGTTGCGAACTTCCTCCGCGCGCAGGGCTTGAAGCGCGGCGATCATTTGTTGCTGCTGCTCGGCAATGTCGTCCCGTTGTGGGAGACCATGCTGGCGGCGATGAAGCTCGGCGTCGTCGTGATTCCCGCGACCACGCTGCTCACCGCCGACGAACTGCGCGACCGGCTTGATCGCGGCAAGGCGAAAGCCGTGGTCGCAGCGCAAGATCAGGTCGCGAAATTCGCGAGCCTTGGTGCCGAGAATGTCGTGCGCATCGTGGTTGGCGCAGTCTCTGACGGCTGGCTTGCCTATGACGAGGCGGCGAAGGCCTCGGAGAGTTTTGCGCCTGACAGTGCGACCAATGCCGACGACCCGATGCTGCTCTATTTCACCTCCGGCACCACCGCAAAGCCGAAGCTCGTGCTGCACAGCCAGCGCAGCTATCCCGTCGGCCATCTCTCGACGATGTACTGGATCGGGCTGAAGCCCGGCGACGTCCATCTCAACATCTCATCGCCCGGCTGGGCCAAGCACGCGTGGAGCTGCTTCTTCGCGCCGTGGAACGCCGGCGCCACCGTGTTCGTGGTCAACCAGCCGCGCTTCGATGCCAAGGCTCTGCTTGCAACTATTGGCCGCTGTGGCGTCACCACGCTGTGCGCGCCGCCGACGGTGTGGCGACTGTTCATCCAGGAGAACCTTGCGTCGTTCAAGGTCGCGTTGCGCGAGGTCTGCGGCGCGGGCGAGCCACTCAATCCTGAAGTGATCGACCAGGTGCAGGCGGCCTGGGGTCTCACCATCCGCGACGGTTACGGCCAGACCGAGACCACGGCGCTTGCCGGCAACTCGCCCGGACAGAAGATCAAGGTCGGCTCGATGGGCCGGCCGCTGCCGGGTTATCGCGTCCAGGTCAGCGACGCCGACGGCAACCCCGCAAAGGAAGGCGAAGTGGCGCTGGTGCTCGGTGCGAACCGTCCCGCTGGCCTGATGCAGGGCTACCAAGGCGATGACGGCCAGCTCTCCGGTGCGGAAGGCGAACTCTATCGCAGTGGCGACGTCGTATTCGCTGACGCGGATGGCTATCTTACCTTCGTCGGCCGCTCCGACGACGTCTTCAAATCCTCCGACTATCGCATCAGCCCGTTCGAGCTGGAGAGCGTGCTGCTCGAACATGAGCTCGTCGCCGAAGCTGCTGTCGTGCCGAGCCCGGATCCGATCAGGCTCGCGATTCCCAAGGCCTTCGTGCTGCTGACGGCAGACGCCGAGCGGACGCCCGAGACCGCGCTGTCGATCTTCAAGCACCTGCACACGCGCCTTGCGCCGTTCAAGCGCATCCGCCGCCTCGAAATCGTGACCGAGCTGCCGAAGACGATCTCTGGCAAAATCCGGCGCGTGCAGCTACGACGGCTGGAGCGCGACGATGATCGCAACGATCCGCTGCGTGGCCGGGAGTTCCGCGAGGAGGATTTTCCGGAGCTGCCGAAAACACGGAGTGAGACCTAAGTGAACGAAGTCTGGAAGAAGCCGCCGATCACGCTGGAGGCCTATCAGGCCATGGTCGGCAAGGAGATCGGCGTATCCTCGTGGCACCTGATCGATCAGCCTCGCATCGACACCTATGCCGACGTGATCGAGGATCACCAGTTCATCCACGTCGATCCTGAGCGCGCGAAGAAAGAAACCGCGTTCGGCACCACCATCGCGCACGGCTTCCTGACGATGTCGCTGCTGTCGATCATGTCCTACGAGGTGATGCCTGTGATCGCCGGCACCACGATGGGTGTCAATTACGGTTTCGACAAGCTGCGCTTCATCTCGCCTGTGCGCTCGGGAAAACGCGTCCGCGGCCGGTTCGTGCTGGCTGAAGCCAAGCTGCGCAAGCCCAACGAATTGCAGTCCCGCACCAACGTTACAGTGGAAATCGAAGGTGAGGACAAGCCGGCGCTGGTTGCCGACTGGCTCGGCTTGATCTATTTCGCGTAAGTCCGGCTGGGCTTGACCCGGTCCTCCATCGCTGCTCAAAAGCGTGTCGAAATCTCTCGCGGAGTGCTCTTACCCTCTCCCCCTGTGGGAGAGGGTGGCTTCGCGGAACGCGAAGCCGGGTGAGGGGTATCTCTCCGCGAGCTCCGCTGCCGAGAGATACCCCTCATCCGGCGCTTCGCGCCACCTTCTCCCACAAGGGGAGAAGGAAGAAAGGAAGCACAATGGCAATCAGGTTCGACGGACGCGTCGCCATCGTCACCGGGGCAGGCAATGGTCTGGGGCGCGCGCACGCGCTCGGCCTCGCCAGCCGTGGTGCAAAGGTTGTGGTCAACGATTTCGGCGGCGCGCGCGACGGCAGTGGCGGTTCGCTCTCTCCTGCGGAAGCCGTGGTCGAGGAAATCCGCAAAGCCGGCGGCACCGCGATGGCCGATGGTGCCGACGTCTCGAATTTCGAGCAGGTCACCGCGATGGTCGAGCGCGCCACCAAGGAGTGGGGCAGCGTCGACCTCATGTGCGCCAATGCCGGCATCCTGCGCGACAAATCGTTCGGCAAGATGGAAGCCGCCGATTTCCAGAAGGTGCTCGACGTGCACCTCGTCGGCACCTTCTACTGCTGCAAGGCGGTCTGGGCCGGGATGCGCGACCGCAATTACGGCCGCATCGTGCTGACGACGTCGTCCTCCGGCCTCTACGGCAATTTCGGCCAGGCCAATTACGGCGCGGCGAAATCCGGCATGGTCGGCCTGATGAACGTGCTGGCCGAAGAGGGCCGCAAGGCCAATATCCGCGTCAACATCATCTCACCGACGGCTGCAACCCGCATGACCGAAGAGCTGCTGCCGCCGCAGGCGCTGCAACTGATGAAGCCGAATGCGATCACGCCGGCCGTCGAGTACATGCTGAGCGAGGACGCGCCGACCCGCACCATCATGGGTGCCGGCGCCGGCTCGTTCGCGGTGATCAAGATTCTCGAGAGCGAAGGCATCAACCTGCCGGAATCCGAATGGACGCCGGATGCGATCGCCGCGCATTTCGCCGAGATCAGCGACATGTCGAAGGCCAAGGCCTTGCAGGGCGCGTTCGAGCAGACGCAGAAATACGTCGCGCAGGCCGCGGCGCGGGCGGGGATCAAGCTCTGACTGATGTTGCCATCATCGGTTCCGGTCCCGCCGGGCTGATGGCGGCGGAGGTGCTGTCGCAAGGCGGCGCCCGTATCACCGTCTACGACGCCATGCCGTCCGCGGGCCGTAAATTCCTGATGGCCGGCCGCGGCGGGCTCAACCTCACCCACAGTGAGCCGCTGCCGGAGTTTCTCGCGCGCTACCGGGAGGCGATGCCGCATCTGCGCGCGGCGGTCGAAGCGTTTTCACCCGAGGCGCTGCGCGCGTGGAGCGAGGCGCTGGGCGAGCCGACGTTCGTCGGCACCAGCGGCCGCGTGTTTCCGAAAGCGTTCAAAGCCTCGCCTTTGCTGCGCGCCTGGCTGCGGCGGCTCGATGCGGCCGGCGTGCGGTTTGCCTTTCGACATCGCTGGATCGGTTGGGATGCGGAAGGGCGGTTGCTGTTTCACGCACACGACGGCCCGATCGCTATCGCAGCTAACTCCACAGTCCTCGCGCTCGGAGGCGCAAGCTGGCCGCGGCTCGGGTCGGACGGCGGTTGGGCCGATATCCTCGCCGCAAAGGGCATTGCCATCTCAACGTTGCGACCGGCCAATTCCGGCTTCACCGTCGCATGGTCCGACGTGTTCCGCGATCGTTTCGAGGGCCAGCCGCTCAAGGGCGTGGCGCTGACGATCGGCGCGCACACGGTGCGCGGCGAAGCGATGATCACCCGCAGCGGCATCGAGGGCGGTGCGATCTACGCGCTGTCGGCGGAGCTGCGCGAGGCGGTGCTGGGTCTCGGACAGGCGACGCTCACAATCGCATTGCGGCCCGACCTCGAGGCTGAGGCGCTGACGAAACGCCTGTCAGGCACGCGCGGCAAGCAGTCGCTCGCGAACTTCTTGCGCAAGGCGGCGCAAGTGTCGCCGGTCGGGATCGGTCTGATGCAGGAGGCCGCCATCGCATCCGGCCGGCCGCTCGCAGCGTTCTCACCGGCCGAGCTTGCGCATTTGATCAACGGCATTCCGGTTCAGCTCACCGGCATCGCTGCGATTGATCGCGCGATCTCGACTGCGGGCGGGATCACCTTCGACGAGCTCGACGAGCGCTTCATGCTGCGCAAGCTGCCCGGCGTGTTTGCCGCCGGCGAGATGCTGGACTGGGAAGCGCCGACGGGTGGCTATCTGTTGCAGGCCTCGTTTGCGACGGGGGCTGCGGCGGGCAGGGGCGTGCTGGAATGGCTCAGCAGCTAACCACCGTCATTGCGAGCGCAGCGAAGCAATCCAGAATCCCTCGACGGAGATAGTCTGGATTGCTTCGTCGCTTCGCTCCTCGCAATGACGGCTGGGACAGTAGTGGCCTCTACCGCAGTTTCCCGCGCGCGGCCACCGGCAGCGTGCCGATGATTTCCTCGCCGCGCACCATCAGCACCTCGTCCATCATGTTGACGACGACGCAGACGTGGTTCGGCACGATCCGGACGACGTCGCCGACATTGGGCCGCGTGTTGCTGCGGGACAGATCAAGGAAGCCGTGCTCCTCGGCGAAGCGCGCGATCTTGGCTTCGGGATGCTCCAGGATCAGGCCGTGGCCGTCGAGGCCGCCGGTGTCCGTCGTCAGCGTCTTTGAGCCGGCATCCAGAATGCCGCGCTCGGGGGCGGCCCGGCTCACCACGGTCGAATAGATGTGCAGCGCGCAGTCGTCCCAGGTCGCCGAGCCGGCCGCGACCTGCATGCGGTCGTTGTAGATATAGGTGCCGAAGCGATGCTCGGTGCCACCCTTGAGCTTGCCGATGTTGACGAGGTTCGGCGTGCCGCCGGTCGAGACGATCTTCGCATCCAGCCCGTGGGCGCGCACGCCGGCCAGTGCCTCGTCGTAAAACTTCTGCGCATCGCCCCAGCCGGTCTCGGTCGGGTAGAGCATGAAACCGGCGAACTCGAGCCCCTTGGAGCCTGCGATCTCGCGTGCGAGTGCGATCGCTTCCGCCGGCGTCTCGACGCCCGCGCGCTTGCGGCCAGTGTCGCATTCGACCACGACGGAGAGCGGACGGCCGGACGCCGCTGCCGCCTTGGGCAGACCGGCGATGACGGTCGAATTGTCCGCGGCAACCGTCATGTTCGCCTTGGCCTGGAGCGCGCCAAGCCGCGCCATCTTCTCTTCGCCGAGGAGGTTATAGCTGATCAGGATGTCGTCGATGCCAGCATTGGCCATGATCTCGGCCTCGCCGATCTTCTGGCAGGTGATGCCTTTGGCGCCCGCTGCGACCTGCATCTTCGCGATCGTCGGGTTCTTGTGCGTCTTGATATGCGGTCGGTTGGCGATGCCGGCGTCATCGCAGGCCTTCTGGATGCGCGCGATGTTGCGCTCGACCTTGTCCATGTCGATGACGGCGCAGGGCGTGCCGTATTCGCGGGCAATCTTTGCGGCGAGGGGTGTGGTCATGGGAGTCTCTTAGTTGGCGCGCATTCTGATCGCAAAACCGGTGCCCACTTTTGCGGAATGCGCGCTAGGCCTGTTCGATTTCTTCACGGAGCATTTCAAGTTCGAGCCAGCGCTCTTCGGCGGCGGATAGTTCGTCATGTGCCTTGGCGATGGCGGCCGACGTATCGTCGAATTTCTTGCGATCCTTGATGTAGAGGTTGGGATCGTCCAGCACACGCTGCAGCTTTGCAATGTCGGCCTGCAACGTCTCCATCTTCTTCGGCAGCGTCTCCAGCGCGTGCTTCTCGTTGAAGCTCAAGCGCCGCTTGGGTGCGGAGGCGGGCGCAGCTAGCCGCTCCTCTTTCTTCTCGGCAGGGGTTTGCGCCTTCGCGGTCTCGCGCTTCAGGTCCGCGCCGCGCTGGGTCAGCATGTCACTGTAGCCGCCGGCATATTCGGTCCACCTGCCGTTGCCCTCGGGCGCGATCACCGAGGTGACGACGCGGTCGAGGAAGTCGCGGTCGTGGCTGATCAGGATGACGGTGCCCTCGTAGTCGCCGAGCATGTCCTCAAGCACGTCGAGGGTCTCGAGATCGAGGTCGTTGGTCGGCTCGTCGAGCACCAGGAGGTTCGATGGCTTTGCCAGCGCGCGCGCCAGCATCAGCCGGCCGCGCTCACCGCCGGAGAGCACCTCCACCGGCGTGCCGCGCTGCTCCTGCGCGAACAGAAAATCCTTCATGTAGCCGACCACATGCTTCGGCTTGCCGCCGACCATGATCTGGTCGCCGCGGCCGCCGGTCAGCGCCTCGGCCAGCGTCGATTTGGGATCGAGGCTTTCGCGGTGCTGGTCGAGCGTGGCCGTCTCCAGATTGGCTCCCAACCGTACGGTGCCGGAGTCAGGCTGCGCGCCGCCGGTGAGCAGATTGACCAGCGTGGTCTTGCCGGCACCGTTCGGCCCGACGATGCCGAGCCGGTCGCCGCGCTGGATACGCGTGGAGAAATTGTCGACGATGATGCGCTCGCCAAAGGCCTTGGTGATGCCCTTGGCCTCGATCACCAGCTTGCCGGATTGCTCGGCTTCGGCCGCGGCGAGACTGGCGGTGCCGGCTGTGCCGCGATAGTTGCGCCGCTGGTCACGCAGCGCATGCAGATTGCCGAGCCGCTTGACGTTGCGCTTGCGCCGTCCGGAGACGCCGTGGCGCAGCCAATGTTCTTCGTCGACGATCTTGCGGTCGAGCTTGTGCTGGTCGCGTTCTTCCTCGGCCAGCACCTCGTCGCGCCAGGCCTCGAATGCGCTAAAGCCACGGTCGATCTGCTTGATCCGGCCGCGGTCGAGCCAGGCGGTGGAGCGCGAGAGATTGGAGAGGAAGCGGCGGTCATGGCTGATGATCACCAGCGCGCTGCGGCGGCTGTCGAGCTCCTTCTCCAGCCATTCGATGGTGGAGAGATCGAGATGGTTGGTCGGCTCGTCCAGCAGCAGAATGTCGGGTGAGGGCGCCAGCACGCAGGCCAGCGCCGCGCGGCGCGCTTCGCCGCCGGAGACGTTTGCGGGGTTCTCGTCGCCGGTCAGCCCAAGCTGCTCCAGCAGATAGCGCGCCTGGTAGGGATCGTCGCCCGGCGCAAGCCCGGCCTCGACATAGGCGAGCGTGGTCTTGTGGTCGCCGAAGTCAGGCTCCTGCGGCAGATAGCGAACCGTGGCGCCCGGCTGCACGAAACGGGTGCCGCCATCGGGCTCGACCAAGCCGGCCGCGATCTTCAGCAGCGTCGACTTGCCCGAGCCGTTGCGGCCGATCAGGCAGACCCGCTCGCCTTGCGCGACATTGAGCTCGACGCCGCTCAGAAGCGGCGTGCCACCAAAGGTCAGCTTGATGTCCTTGAGTTGGATCAGTGGCGGCGCCATCGTCAACCCTGACTTGTCGCGGCTTGATCGGCGCGGCGGCGCTGGATCCGGCGCAGCGTCTGGTCGAGCGCCGAGAGGAATGCGGAGCGATCGCGCGGCGCGAACGATCGGGGCCCACCGGTGACTTCGCCCGCCGAGCGCAAATCCGTCATCAGATTGCGCACGGCGAGCGTCATCCCGATCGACTCCTCGGTGAACGGTTTCCCGTTCGGCGCGATCACGTCGGCCCCCGCCTTGACGCAGCGGCTGGCCAGCGGAATGTCCGATGTCACGACGACATCGCCCGGCTTGGCCCGCTCGGCGATCCAGTCATCGGCCGCGTCCATGCCGGCGCCGGCGGCGATGCGCTCGATGAGCGGATCCTGCGGCACGCGAATAAAATTGCCGGCGACCACGCTCACGGGCACGCCATGCCGGGTCGCGACGCGGTAGATCTCGTCCTTCACCGGACAGGCGTCGGCGTCGACATAGATACGGGTGGGCGTGTCAGTCATCGGCGGCGTGGTACCCCATTCGGGCCGCAAAGGCGAGGGGATTGACCGGTGTTCCCCGGGGCCTACGATCGGTCCGAAACAACAAGAATTTTGGGGAAGACCAGCCATGCCGAACCGGCTCGAAACCTACCGCGTTGAGGCCTACAACACCGCAAAGCAGTCCGAAAACAAGATGCATGACGACACGGTGGCGCGGCGCTTCGGCTTCTCCGGCGGGCTGGTCCCGGGCGTCGACGTCTTCGCCTACATGATGCACGTGCCGGTCGCCCGCTGGGGGCGCGATTTCCTGTCGCGCGGGCTGGTCGAAGCCCGCTTCATCAAGCCGGTCTATGACGGCGAGACCGCCGATGTCGATGCGACCGAGCACAATGGCCTGCTGACGATCGAAGTGTTCAGCCGCACCGAACTCTGCGCCACCGGGACGGCCTCGCTGCCGGCGGCCGCGCCGGCGGTTTCGCTGAACGACTATGTCGAGGTCCCCGTGGTTGCCGAGCGTAAGCCGGTCAGCCCGGCGACCTTCGAGACCGGCAAATGGCTCGGCACGATGCCCCGTCGCTGGGCCGGCCAGGACGCGACTGACTATCTCGCCGATGTCAGGGAAGCCGATCCGATCTTCGCGCGCGAGGGGCTCGGCCATCCCGGCCTGATCCAGCGCGTCATGAACCGCGTGCTGGTCGACAATACGATTCTGGGCCCGTGGATCCACGTCGGCAGTCGCATGCAGCTGCTGTCGGTCGCGCGCACCGGCGACGAGATCACCGCGCGAGCGAAGGTGACCGCGAACTACGAGAAGAAGGGCCACCGCTTCGTCGAGCTCGACGCACTGGTCGTCGCCAACGGCACCACGCCGGTCGCGCATTGCCAGCACACCGCGATCTACCAGCCGCGCGAGCAGGCGGCGGCGTAGGCACCGATGGCGATCGGGCGACAAGCGCTCGCCCCAAAGACGGTGTCATGCCCCGCGGGGGCGGGGCATCCAGTACGCCGCGGCCCATCGGTCAATCACTAAAGTCTCGGAGTACTGGATCGCCCGCCTTCGCGGGCGATGACAGCATTGTTGTGGAAACGGAAGCGAGCGCAGCCCTACGCCGCCTTGCCCTTCGCATCCTGGATCGCCCGCCACACCCGCTCAGGCGTCAGCGGCATGTCGATGTGCTTGATGCCGTAGTCGGCGAGCGCATCGACCACCGCGTTCACCACTGTCGACAGGCTGCCGGCGCAGCCGGCTTCGCCGCAGCCCTTGCTGCCGAGCGGATTGGTCGTGGCCGGTACCGGATGATCGCCGATCGCCATGAACGGCACGTCCTCGGCGCGGGGCAGGGCGTAGTCCATCAGCGAGCCCGTGATCGGCTGGCCGCTCTCGTCGTAGCGGACGTGCTCCATCAGCGCCTGGCCGATGCCCTGGACGACGCCGCCATGGAGCTGGCCTGCGACCAGCAGCGGGTTGATCACCGTACCGAAATCGTTCACCGCGCTGTAGCGCACGATCTGCACGACGCCGGTCTCGGGGTCGATCTCGACCTCGGCGACGTGGCAGCCGTTCGGGAAGGCCGAGGCGACCGGGTCGCTGGTGTGATCGACGTCGAGGCTGTCGGGCACACCGTCCGGCACCTTGCCGTCATGAAGCTTCTTGGCGAGCTCCATGATGTCGATGCTGCGGTCTGTGCCGGCGATCGTAAAGCTGCCGTCAGCGAATTCGATATCGGCCTCGGACGCCTCCAGCATATGCGCGGCGGCGCGCTTGCCTTTTTCGATGACGAGCTTGGCCGCCCCCACGATGGCCTGGCCGCTCGCGGTGATCGAGCGCGAGCCGCCGGTGCCGTTGCCGGTATGGACGATGTCGCTGTCGCCCTGCACGAGCTTCACGCTCTCGAAGGGAACGCCGAGCTGCGCGCACAGCACTTGTGCGAATGGCGTGGCGTGACCCTGGCCGTAATCGAGCGTGCCGGTGATGAGCTGCACGGAACCGTCAGGATCGAACACGATCTTGCCAAGCTCAGGGCTCGGCGGCGCAGTGACCTCGAGATAGGAGCCGACCGCGATGCCGCGCAGCTTGCCGGCCTTCTTGCTCTCCTTCTTGCGCTTGGCGAAATTCTCGTGGTCGGAGATTTCGAGCGCCTTGTTGAAGACGGCCTGGAAATCGCCGCTGTCATAGGTGACGCCGGAGGAGGCCGGGAACGGCATCTGGTTCGGCTTGATGAAGTTGCGCTTGCGCAGGGTCAGCCGGTTGATGCCCATCTCGTCGGCCGCGCGGTCGATCAGCCGTTCCATGTAGTAGTTCGCCTCGGGCCGGCCGGCGCCGCGATAGGCGCCCATCAGAGTGGTGTTGGTCAGCACCGTCTTGATGTCGACGCCCATCAGCGGCGTGCGGTAGACGCTGGAAAAATTCTTGCCGGTGTTGAGCGAGAGCGGCCCGGGCGCGACGCCAGTGATGTAGGCGCCGAGATTGCCGTAGCCAGAGAGCTTGGCCGCGAGGAAGTGCCCCTCGGCATCGAGCGCGAGCTCGGCATGGATCTTCTGCGCACGACCGTGGCTGTCCGAGAGGAAGCTGGTCGAGCGCTCGTCGAGCCACTTCACCGGCTTTCCCAATGCCTTCGCCGCGTACAAGATGCACATGTACTCGGGATAGTTGACGTTCTTCATGCCGAAGGAGCCGCCGACATTGGCGGTGAGGATGCGGACCTTCTCGTTCGGCACTTTCAGGTTCTTGGCGAGGTTGGCGCGGTTGCCCGCGACGCCCTGCGTCGGCATCTGGATGGTGTAGCGCTCGGTCTTCTTGTCGTAGGAGGCGAGCCCGACGCGCGGTTCCATCGAGACCACCGCGACGCGGGTGTTCTCGATGTCGATCTTGGTGACGTGGGCGGCGCTGGCGAAGGCTGCGTTGACCTTGTCCATGTCGCCGTAGTGGTAGTCGAGCGCGACGTTGTTCGGGATGTGGTCGTAGAGCAGCGGTGCGCCGGGCCTCGTCGCCTCTTCCGGATCGGTCACGGCGGGCAGCGGCTCGATATCGAGCTCGACGGCCTCGGCCGCATCGCGCGCCTGGGCCAGCGTATCGGCGACCACGAAGGCAACGGGATCGCCGACGAAGCGGACCTTGTCGGTCGCCAGCGGCTGGCGGTTGGTCTGGAGCAGGGGCGAGCCGTCACGGCTCTTCAGGGGCAGGCCGCAGGTGAAGGGGCCATAGCCGGCGGCATCGAGGTCCTTGCCGGTCCACACCCCGAGCACGCCCGGCATCGCCTTGGCGGTGTCGGTGCCGATGCCGCGGATGAGACCATGGGCATGGGTCGAGCGGACCACCACGGCATAGGCCTGGCCGGGCAGGTTGAAATCATCGGTGTAACGGCCCTTGCCGCGCACCAGGGTGTCATCCTCCTTGCGGCGGACGGGCTGCCCGACGCCATATTTTTGCAGTGCAATAGCGTTTTCGAGCGTGGACGATTTGGTGTGTTCTTGCATGGAATTGACCTGAAAAGCCGGCAATTGCGCGTTTTGGGGGGCGCCTAGAGGACCGGACCCTCTAAAAATAACCCACCGCCCCGTTCACGACAACGCACGAATGGGCATGGTCCCATGTGATGCGTTGTTGCGCAGGCCTGCCGCGCTGCTAATGTTTCAGGCGAAAAAGCAATTCCAGCTCGGCCCCAGCGGGCCGCGGAAAGACAATTTGTATGAATGACCACACGCGGCTCCGCGACGGCCATGGTACGCATCATGGGCCGCACGGTGAGCTCGAGGGGTCGATGGCGGCGGTGGCATTGGCCCCCGAACCGGCCGTCGCCGCGCAAGCGCCGGGAACCGGCGTCTATGCGGCGCTGGACCTCGGAACCAACAATTGCAGGCTGCTGATCGCCTGTCCGACCAGCGACGGCTTTCGCGTGGTCGATTCCTTCTCGCGCATCATCCGGCTCGGCGAGGGGGTCTCGGCGACCGGCTGCATCAGCGAAGCCGCGATCGAGCGCGCGATTGCGGCGCTCAGCATCTGCCGCGACAAGATCAATCTGCGCAAGGCGCGCCGCTTGCGGCTGATCGCGACCGAAGCCTGCCGCGCGGCCTCCAACGCCGAAGGTTTCCGCAGCCGCGTCGCGGCCGAGACCGGCATCGAGCTCGAGGTGATCAACCGCGAGACCGAGGCCGCGCTGGCCGTGCTCGGCTGCTCGCCGCTGGTCGACCCCAGGGGCCGGGGCGCGATCCTGTTCGACATCGGCGGCGGCTCGACCGAGCTGGTGCGGATCGAGCGCGATCCCGCAAATCCGGAGCCGCGCATCAAAGCCTGGATGTCGATCCCCCATGGGGTGGTCACGCTTGCCGAACAGTTCGGCGGCCGCGACGTGACGCCGGAGATCTACGCCGCGATGGAGAGCGAGGTCGCACGGCACGTCGCGCCGTTCGCCGAACAGCACGGCCACGATCTCACGGACATGCACCTGCTCGGCACGTCGGGTACCGTGACGACGCTCGCCGGCATCCATCTCAATCTCGCGCGCTACGACCGCCGCCGCATTGACAGCATCTGGATGAACGATACCGACATCACCGCGACCATCAACAAGCTGCTCGGCATGAGCTACGAGGAGCGCGCCGGCAACAGCTGCATCAGCGTCGAGCGCGCCGATCTCGTGCTCGCCGGCTGCGCCATCCTCGATGCGATCCGCCGTGCCTTTCCGCTGCCGCGCCTGCGCGTCGCCGACCGGGGCCTGCGCGAGGGCATGCTGGTCGAGATGATGCGCGAGGACGGCGCGCTCAGGAGCTGGTGAGATGGCCAAGGATACCACCGGCCGCTTGCACGTTCAGGTCAAGACTGGCGGCAAGCGCAAATTGTCGTCGAAGCTGTGGCTGGAGCGGCAGCTCAACGATCCCTATGTGGTCAAGGCGAAGGCGTTGGGTTATCGCTCGCGCGCTGCTTTCAAGCTGCTCGAGATCGACGACAAATACCGGTTGCTGAAGCACGGCATGGCGGTGGTCGACCTCGGCGCTGCGCCGGGCGGCTGGAGCCAGATCGCCGCCAAGCGCGTCGGCTCGATCGACGGCAAAGGCAAGGTCGTCGCGATCGATCTGCTGGATATGCCCGAAATTGCCGGCGTCGACTTCGCGCAGCTCGACTTCATGGACAATGACGCACCCGCGAAGCTTACTGCGATGCTCGGGGGTGGCGCCGACATCGTGATGTCCGACATGGCCGCCAACACCACCGGTCACCGCAAGACCGACCAGCTCCGCATCGTCGGCCTGATCGAGACCGCCGCCGCGTTCGCCTGCGACGTGCTCAAGCCCGGTGGGACGTTCCTGGCCAAGGCGTTCCAGAGCGGCGCAGACGCCGAGCTGCTCGCCCAGCTCAAGCGCGACTTTGCGACGGTGCGCCATGTGAAGCCGGCCGCGAGCCGGCAGGATTCGTCGGAGCGCTACGTGCTGGCGACGGGGTTTCGCGGCGAAGCGAAGGCGTAGCCGCGGACGAGAAGAGGCGCTACCCCAGCCGCTGATCCCGCACGTCCTGGGTATCCTCCGTCGCGGTCTTGACGGCGGCGCTTGCGGCACTCTTCGCGGCACCCTTGCGGCTGGAAATGTCGACCGCCTTGCGGCCGGAGATTTCATGGCCGGCATCGGCGGGCATCTGCCAGAAGAACCAGCTCGAGACCGCCGAGGTCAACGCGACCACGACGAAGGCGGGCGCGAATACCGTGGCGTTGAGCTCGCTGACATGGCTGAGCCACATCGTCGTCTCCACGGAAGCCGCGCCGACGGCGACGCCGGCGGAGACCGCGAGCTGCTGGTTGACGCTGACGAGCGTGGTGGCGCGGCTCATCTGCGGCGGCTCGACGTCGGCATAGGCGACCGTGTTGATCGCGGTGAACTCGAGCGAGCGGAAGAATCCGCCAACCACCAGGATGACCAGGATGATGAGCAGCGGCGTCGTCACCGTGAACAGCGCGCAGATGCCGAGAAAGAATGCGCTGACGATCGCGTTCACCGTCATCAAATTGCGGAAACCGAAGGTGCGGATAAGGCGCGCGGCCAGCGCCTTCATGCCCATGGCGCCGAGCGAGGAGCCGAAGGTGACGAGGCCGGACTTGAATGGCGACAGGCCGAATCCGATCTGCATCAGCAGCGGCAGCAGGAAAGGCAGCGCGCCGATGCCGAGGCGGAATAGGAACCCGCCGAGGATGGCGGCGCGCAGCGTCGGCAGGTTCAAGAGCGAGAAGTCGAGCACCGGTGATCCCGTCCGTCGCGCATGGATGACGTAGAGCGTCATCGAGATCGAACCGCCCACGACCAGCGCTGCAACCGTGCTCCAGGGCAAGAGGTTGAGGCCGGCCACGGACAGGCCGAACGCAATGCCGGCGAGCCCGAGCCCTGCGAGCAACATGCCGTAGAGATCGAACGGCTCGCGTTCCTCGCTCTTGATGGGATCGATGAACTTCAAGGCCATGAAGATGCCGAGCAGGCCGATCGGGATGTTGATCAGGAAGATCCAGTGCCACGAGGCGTAAGTTGTGATGAACCCGCCGAGCGGCGGCCCGATCACGGGGCCGATCAGGGCAGGGACCGTCACCCAGGCCATCGCATTGACCAGCGCGCTCTTGTCGACCGAGCGCAGCAGCACGAGGCGCCCGACCGGCGTCATCATCGCCCCGCCCATGCCTTGCAGGATGCGCGCGAACACGAAATCGGTGACCGAGGTCGAGAGCGCGCAGCCGAGCGAGCCCACCATGAACACGCCGACCGCGATCGCGAACACCATCCGCGCGCCGAAGCGATCGGCCGTCCAGCCGCTCGCCGGGATGAACACGGCGAGCGAGAGCAGATAGGACGTGATGGCGAGCTTCAACGTCAGCGGGCTGGTGCCAATATCGGCTGCGATCGCCGGCAGCGAGGTGGCGATGACAGTCGAGTCCATGTTCTCCATGAAGAGAGCAGTGGCCACGATCAGCGGAATGATGCGTTGCTTGTCGACCATGACGGATTGGTAATGATAATCGGAAGGAGGGGCGGCAATTGCGGCTTAACACCACGACTCGGCCGGGACCATTGCGGATCAACGCATAGCACCTAAATCCTGCGTAACAACGATGTGACCCTCTCTTCCGGGTTGCGCTCGATGGCCGGACACGTCGTTCCGCGCCGTCGTCACTCCGGGGCGCGCCACTTGGCGCGAGCGTCGCGCCCCGGAGTGACGGTGGGATGGGACGCCGCCCCGGCTGTCCACGGCGAATTTACCTAAAAAGCCTGTGCATGGCTGGCCAGCGGGCCGAATTGCTTTGATTCGTCACGCGGCCGTGCTATCGACCCGCGTCAACCCCACTGATGGGCTCCGATTCTCCGGTGATGCCGCAAGGTACGCCGAGGGCGGCGCTCATCCATAGCTATTTGCGGCAGGGCCGCAGGAAGGAGTTGGCACATGGCCACGGTGCAACAGAGCATTCGCGAAGCCTTTACGTTCGACGACGTGCTGTTGAAGCCGGGCCTGTCGGACGTCATGCCGGGCGAGGTCGACATCCGCTCCCGCGTCACCCGCGCCATTCCGCTCAACATCCCGATCATGGCGTCCGCCATGGATACCGTCACCGAATCCCGCATGGCGATCGCCATGGCGCAGGCCGGGGGCCTCGGCGTCATCCACCGCAATTTCGATCCCGAAGGGCAGGCCGCTCAGGTGCGGCAAGTCAAGCGCTACGAGTCGGGCATGGTGGTGAACCCGCTCACCATCAGCCCCGATGCGACGCTTGACGATGCGCTCAAGCTGATGAGCGACCACGGCATCTCCGGCATTCCCGTCGTCACCGGCGCAGGCAAGAACACGCCGGGCAAGCTGGTCGGCATCCTCACCAACCGCGACGTGCGGTTTGCGACCGACCGCCGGCAAAAAGTCTCCGAGCTGATGACGCATGAAGGCCTCGTCACGGTGCGCGAGAATGTCAGCCAGGACGAAGCGCGGCGGATGCTGCACCAGCATCGCATCGAGAAGCTGCTGGTGGTCGACGAGCAGTATCGCTGCGTCGGCCTCGTCACCGTCAAGGACATGGAGAAGGCGGTCGCCCATCCGCTCGCCTGCAAGGACGCGCAGGGCCGCCTGCGCGTCGCCGCCGCCACCACCGTCGGCGACACCGGCTTCGAGCGCACCGAGCGGCTGATCGACGCCGGCGTCGATCTCGTCGTGGTCGACACCGCGCACGGCCATTCCCGCCACGTGCTGCACGCCGTCAACCGCATCAAGCGTCTGTCCAACTCCGTGCAGGTCGTTGCCGGCAACGTCGCCACATCGGAGGGCGCGCAGGCGCTGATCGACGCGGGCGCTGATTGCATCAAGGTCGGCATCGGCCCGGGCTCGATCTGCACCACGCGCATCGTCGCCGGCGTTGGCGTTCCCCAGCTCACCGCGATCATGGATGCGGTGGAAGCGGCGAAGAAGTCCGACATCCCCGTCATCGCCGACGGCGGCATCAAGTTCTCCGGCGATCTGGCCAAGGCGCTCGCCGCCGGTGCCGACATCGCGATGGTCGGCTCGCTGCTTGCCGGTACCGACGAGACACCGGGCGAAGTATTCTTGTGGCAGGGCCGTTCCTACAAGGCCTATCGCGGCATGGGCTCGGTCGGCGCGATGGCGCGCGGCTCGGCGGATCGCTACTTCCAGCAGGACATCAAGGATACGCTCAAGCTCGTGCCTGAGGGCATCGAGGGCCAGGTGCCCTACAAGGGCCCGGTCGGCAACGTCATGCACCAGCTCGCCGGCGGCCTGCGCGCCGCGATGGGCTATGTCGGCGCAAAGGACATGAAGGAGCTGCACGAGAAGGCGAACTTCGTCCGCATCACCGGTGCGGGCCTGCGCGAAAGCCACGTCCACGACGTGACGATCACGCGCGAAAGCCCGAACTATCCGGGCGGGGGTTAGGGTCGCCCTCTGCTGCGCGTCGGTTTCGGCGCGCTCGCCATTTTCTCCGCTGTCATTTCCCGCGAAGGCGGGGAATCCGGTACGCCGCGGCTTCTCGGTTTAATCACAGTCGCCTCTGGAATACTGGATCGCCCGCTTTCGCGGGCGATGACAGCGAGTGTGGGATTTGCTTCATTCCCACGCACCTCCTAAATGATTGCAACAAGCATTCAGGAGGAAGCCATCATGTCCCAAGCAAAACGCATCGTTCTCGCCGCGCGTCCCGTCGGCGAGCCCAAGCCGTCTGATTTCCGCATCGAGGAATTCGCGATTCCTTCGCCCGGTGCAGGTGAGGTGCTGCTGCGCACCGTCTGGCTGTCGCTCGATCCCTATATGCGCGGCCGCATGAGCGATGGTCCGTCCTACGCCGCACCGGTGCCGATCGGCGGCGTGATGGAAGGCGAGGCGGTCAGCGAGGTCGCAGCCTCCAACAATCCTGATTTCGCGGCAGGCGACATCGTGCGAGCCCGTACCGGATGGCAATCGCACGCGATCTCCAGCGGCAAGGGCCTGATCAAGGTCGATCCCAAGCTCGGTCCGATTTCGACCTCCATCGGTGTGCTCGGCATGCCCGGTATGACCGCCTATACGGGCCTGCTCGACATCGGCAAGCCGCAAGCGGGCGAGACCGTCGTTGTCGCCGGCGCTTCCGGCGCGGTCGGTTCGGCCGTCGGCCAGATCGCCAAGATCAAGGGCGCCCGCGCGGTTGGAATTGCCGGTGGCAAGGACAAGTGCGATTACGTGGTGAAAGAGCTCGGCTTCGATGCCTGCATCGATCACCGCGACCCTGATCTCGCCGCCAAGCTGAAAGACGCCTGTCCAAAGGGCATCGACGTCTATTTCGAGAATGTCGGCGGCGCGGTGTTCGAGGCGGTGTTCCCGCTGCTCAACCCGTTCGCGCGTGTGCCGGTCTGCGGCCTGATCGCCCATTACAACGACACCGAGGCGAAGCCGCCGAAATGGGCGGCATCGATGATGCGCGCCACCCTGACCAAGCGCCTGACCTTCCGCGGCTTCATCGTCTCGGACTTCGCCAGCCGGCATGGCGACTTCCTGCGCGACATGTCCACCTGGGTCCGCGACGGCAAGGTCAAGTACAAGGAGTTCGTCACCGAGGGCCTGGAGAGCGCCCCCGGCGCCTTCATGGGCCTCCTGAAGGGCGCCAATTTCGGCAAGCAACTGGTGCGGGTCGGACCGGACAAGGCCTGATTTGGCACAACCAGCCCCCTTCAGGGCGCTGGTTGGTTAAAAAAGAGTCACCGATTGGCCACACCAGCCCGCAAAAGCCGCAGGTGTGACCGTCGGTTCATTGACGAAAAAGCGAAGGCATTGAATCATCGCACATATTTCGGGTGTTGCGATGTTAGAGATCGGTATTTTCTGCGTCATTCTTCTGGCCGCCGGCTATTGGGCGACCATGTTCGTCATGGGCCGGCGCGACGACGTCATCCATGGCAAGTTCATTCACGCCGAAGACGTGGGCGATTTCTCCCAGCCCTCGATGCCGGTGCCTCCGCCCCCATTTCCGAAGCGTCCGGTCAAGGCTGCACAGCCGGCCAGTGTCCAGCCCGCGAAGGCCGACGCTCCGCCCGTGAGCAGCGCCGCTCTGGAATCCCTGTTGGCTGCGATCCAGCAGGACCTCAAGAGCGTCGCGTAAGTCGCAACGCTCAGACGCTGCCGCGTTCGACCAGGAACAGATCGACCGCGAGCCGTTGCTCGGCAGCCGACGCTCCGGAGAGGCGCGCCAAAAGCAATTCGCCCGCGATACGTCCCACGGCCGCCGCATCGAACGAGATGGTGGTGAGGCCGGGCGTGATCTGGTCGGCGACGTCGTTGTCGCCGAAGCCGAGCACGGCGAGATCGCGCGGCACCGACAGGCCGCGGGCGCGGGCCTCGATCAGCGCGCCGGTCGCGAGCAGGTCATTGGCGCAGAACACGGCATCGACGTCGCCGCCGCGCTCGAGCAGGGCGATGAAGGCGGCACGGCCGTCGACGAGGCCAGTGATCTCACCGACGCCGATCTCGTGGACGATCTCGAGGCCGAGCTGCGCCGCTGCCGCACGAAAGCCGTCGCGGCGCAGCGCGCCACGGCCGCTGCTGCGGCCGATGAAGGCGACGCGCCGATGTCCGGCCGCGGCCAGCCTGCGCGCCGCCATCGCGCCGGCATCCGCGTTGGGCAGGCCAACCAGCATGTCGATGGGATCGCGCGGAAACGCCCAGGTCTCGATCACGGGAATGCCGAGCTCGGCAAGCGCTGCGCGGTTCTCCTCGAGCTCGATCACGCCGGTGAACATCACTGCCGCGGGCCGGATGCCGCGCAGCGACTGGATCATCGCGACTTCCTTGGCATAGGAGTAGGAGGTCTGGCCGACCAGCACCTCGAACCCCTCAGGCTCCAGCGTCGCGGCGAAGCTGCGCACCGCGAGGCCAAACTGCTGGCTGAGGATGTTGGAGACGAAGGCGACGACCACGTTCGATCGGCCCGAGCGCAGCGCGCGCGCATGCGGGTTGGAGGCGTAGCCGGTCGCCTCGATCACCTCGAGGATGCGCTCGCGAGTCTCGCGGTTGACCTTTTCGGGGTGGCGTAGGACCCGCGACACCGTGATCGGCGATACCCCGGCGCGCTCCGCCACCTCCTCGATGCGCGGCGGCCGCCCGGTCGCACTGCTGCGGCCGCGCGGCGCCGGAATGCGCACCACGTCGTCATAGGTCGGCTTTGCCGGATCGGTCATCGAATCCCGAGTGTAATCGCAGTCGGTATCGTCTCCAAAGTTTAGCGCGCCGGCAACTCGTCACGCGACAGCGCGCGGCCGACCTGGACGAGGCAGTCGCCGCTCTGGCTGTCGGTGTGCAGGCGCTGCGAGATCACGATGCCGTCGGCGGGGAAGCGCAGCACCTCTTCCGGCAACTCCGGGCGCTCGAAATCGTGATACCAGCCGGCGATATCGCCGGCCGCAACGCGCGCGCCGACCATGACCGCAGGCTCGAACCAGCCGCGCCGCGTCGCGAACACCGCCTGTGCATGGCTTTGCAGCGCCAGCAGTTCGGTGGCGCGCTCGACCGGCGCATGTGGCCCCAGCACCGGCGCCTGGACGATGCCGAGCGCGAGCAGCAGGCGATCGACCGCGCGCGCAGTGAGCGCCATGGTCTGCGGCGTGACGGTGCCGCCACCGCCGAACTCACCTGACAGCCCGATTGCGCCGGCGCGCGCGGCCGCCGCCATCGAGGTCGGCGCCGTGGCGCCGTTCTCGGCGACGAAGGCGAAGGGCATGCCGAGCCCCTCCATCAGGCGCAACGCCTGGGCGAACATTTCGGGCGGCCCCTGCCGCTCGATCAATGCGCAGGGCACATGCGCCATCGACGTGCCGCCGGAATGGATGTCGAAGACGACATCGTGACGCGGAAACAGCTCGTGCTCGAGGAAATGCGCCAGACGAAACGTTGGCGTGCCCGCGGCATCGCCCGGGAAGGCGCGGTTGAGATTGCCCTCGTCGAGCGGCGAGCGGCGGCGCGCCGCCATCACGGCGGGCCAATTGGCGAAGGGCAGGATGGTGATCTCACCCTTGATGGCGTTCGCATCGAGCCGGCGATACAGCCGCGTCAGCGTGATCTCGCCCTCATATTCATCGCCGTGATTGCCGGCCATCAGAAGCAGCTTCGGGCCGGCGCCGTTCTTGATCCGGAAGATTGGGATATTGAGCTGGTAATAGGGAGAGCGATCGATCGAGAAGGGAATGCCGAGATGGCCGGACCATTTCTGGTCCTTCCCGAAATCGATGTCGTGAAACAGTCCGGTATGCATGGGAGGCCTCATGGCCGCGTCGTCGCCGACGCCGGCCGAAGGTTGAAGGAAGAGCGGCGCCGTCAGAGCAAGGCGACAGCGGTCATCTCGACGCGCAGATCGGGATCGGCGAGGCGGGCTTCGACGCAGGCGCGCGCCGGCGGATTGGCCGGATCGATCCAGGAATCGTAGACCGAGTTCATGGTGTCGAAGTCGGTGATGTGCGGCAGGAACACATTGACCGCGATCAGCTTGGAGCGGTCGGAGCCGGCCTCTTTCAGCAGCGCGTCGATCTTGGCGAGCACCTGCTGGGTCTGCGACACGATGCCGGCCTTGCGGTCATCGGCGACCTGGCCGGCGATGTGCACCATGCCGCCGGCGGCGACGGCCTGGCTCATGCGCGATCCCACGACGTAACGTTTGATCATCTCAAAATTCTCCTGGTGAAGGTCGGCTCCCGCATGATGCGGGAGCCGTGTGCGAGCTTACAGCGTCGGAAGCGTCTGCTCTTCCTTGAACCATTTCAGCTGAAGGGCGCCGAGCTTGCCGTTGAGCTTGTTGAAGAAGATGTCGGTGTTGATCCAGTTGAGCAGGTTCTGCTCGCCCTGACGGACGCCGACATGGGCCGGCGACTGGCGGATCAGGAATTTCAGCTCGACCTCCTTGGTCGGGTTCTGGTCCTGCACCTTCAGCGCGATGGCGCTGTTCTCGGCGAAGGTGTCGGCCTGTCCGGCGAGGAAGGCGGCGAGTGCGGCCGGCGTGTCTTCAAAACGCACCAGTTTCACCTTCGGGGCATTGTCGGTGAGCCAGACGTCGAGCGTCGAGCCCTTGGCCACCGCAACGCTGCGGCCGTCGAGATTGTCAGGCTTCTTGCCGGTGGCGGCAGGAATCGACTTGGCGCCGTAGACGCCGAGATTCACCACCGCGTAGGGCTGCGAGAACATTACCTGCTGGGCCCGCTCGGGCGTGGCGCCGAGGCCCGCGATCAGGATGTCGATCTTGTCGGAGAGCAGGCTCGGGATGCGCGCGGCGCCCGTCACCGGCACGAGCTCGAGCTTCACGCCCATGTCGGCGGCGATCAGCTTGGCGAGGTCGGCATCGAGACCCGCGATCTCGCCCTTGTCGTCCTTGAAGCCCCACGGCGCGGCATCGGTCAGCAGGCCGACGCGCAGCTTGCCGGAGCCGAGCACGTCCTGGAGCTTGTCGGCTTGCGCGAGGTTCGGCGCGGCAATGACGGCAAGCGCTGTCGCTGCGATTGCAAAGAGGGATTTCAGTTGTCTCATGTCTCTCTCCTGGTGGCGGATGGGTGGATGATTATCTTGCGGAAGCGATGAAGCTTGCGAGCTCGGGGGTCTCGGGGTTGGCGAACAGTTTTGCCGGCGGGCCCTGTTCCCAGACCCGCCCCTGGTGCATGAAGACGATGCGGTTGGCGACGTTGCGGGCAAAGCCCATCTCATGGGTGACGAGGATCATGGTCATGCCTTGCTTCGCCATCGCCTCCATCACCTTCAGGACTTCACCGACCAGCTCCGGGTCGAGCGCGGACGTCACCTCGTCGAACAGCATGAGGTGAGGCGCCATCGCGAGGCAGCGCGCGATCGCGACGCGCTGCTGCTGGCCGCCGGAGAGCTGTTCGGGCCAGGCGTCGATCTTGTCGGCGAGCCCGACGCGGGTCAGTACGTCCTCGGCCAGCGCTCGTGCTTTCGCCTTGTCGATGCGGCCGGTGAGGAGCGGGGCGAGCGTGATGTTGCGCTCGACCTTCAGATGCGGAAACAGGTTGAAGGCCTGGAACACGATGCCGACGCGCTGACGGAATTTCTTCAGGTCGGGCATCCCAGCATGAACCCGCTCGCCCTCGACGCGGATATCGCCGGTATCGACGCTCTCCAGCGCATTGATGCAGCGGAGCAGCGTCGACTTGCCCGAGCCGGAGCGGCCGATGATCGTGACGATCTCGCCTTCCTCGACGTCGAGCGAGACGCCCTTGAGCACCTCGACCTTGCCGAATGTCTTGTGCACGTCGCGGATTTCAACGAGAGCCATCGAGGCGGGCCTCCAGAGAGCGGGACCAGAGCGTGAGCGGCAGGCACAGCGCGAAATAGATCGCGGCGACGAGCGCGTAGGTGAGCAGTGGCTGGAACGTCGCCGCGCTCACCACCTGGCCGGCGCGGGCGAGCTCGACGAAGCCGAGGATCGAGGCAAGCGATGTGCCCTTGATGAGCTGCACCAGGAAGCCGACGGTCGGCGGCAGCGACAGCCGCAGCGCCTGCGGCGCGATGATATGGCGGAACTGCTGCCAGGCGGAGAGGCCGAGGCAGGCGCCGGCTTCCCATTGCGCCTGCTTCACGGCTTCGAGGCCACCGCGCCAGATCTCGCCGAGGAAGGCGGCGGTGTAGAGCGTGTAGGCGACAGTGACGGCGACAAGTGCCGGCACCTGGATGCCCAGAAATACCGGCATGCCGAAATAGAAGAAGAACAGCAGGCCGAGAAGCGGCACACTCTGGATGATCTGGATCAGCGCCGCCATGGTCCAGCGCAGGCCCGCAAAGCGGCTGATGCGACCCATCGCAAGGCCAAGCGCCAGCGGCGCGCCGAAGGCGAGCGCGAGTGCGACCAGCGCGACGGTCCAGCGCAGGGCTTCGACCAGCGAGACGAAATCGATGAGGGTGAAGGATCGCATCGCCGTCCCCTCAGCGCCGCCGCGGCCAGCGGAAGGCCGCCAGACCGATAACGGCGAACAGCGCCTTGAACGACATTGCCATCGCGAAATAGACCGCGCAGATCACCGCATAGACCTCGAAGCTGCGATAGGTGCGGCTCTCGATGAAGCCCGCGACATGAAACAGCTCGTCGGCTGCGACCTGCGAGGCGAGCGAGGTGCCAAGCAACAGGAGGACGAACTGGCTGGTCACGGCCGGATAGGCGTTGCGCAGCGCCGGCGGCAGCAGGATGTGACGGAACACCTGCCAGCCTGATAGTCCAAGGCACTGGCCGGCCTCGATCTGGTTCTTCGGCACGGAGTCGAGACCGGCGCGGATGATCTCGACCGAATAGGCGCCGAAATACAGCGACAGCGCGACGGCGGCAGATTCGAATGCCGGCAGCTTCAGGCCGAAGTTCGGCAACACGAAGAAGATGATGAAGATCTGGATCAGCGACGGCGTGTTGCGGAACAGCTCGATGTAGCCGCGCACCAGCCAGCGCAGCGGCGCGATGCGGCCGTTCAGCGCGACCGCGCCGGCAATTCCGATCAGGAGCCCGGCCAGCGCGGCGATCACCGTCAGCTCGAGCGTGACGATGGCCCCGTCGATGAGCTGGTTCTGATAGCGCCAGAGCGGCAGGAAATTCATCGCTGCCCTCAGCCGAACTGGGTGGGGAGGGCGCGCGTCACGACGCCGTCGGTGTCGAGGCCGAGGATGACGCGCCAGCGGTCGAGGCAGGTGCAGGGATGCGAGATGCCGAAGGCGATGATGTCGCCGACCGCAAGCGCGCAATGGTGCGCGACGGACAGGAACGCATGCTGGTCGTTGAGACGAGCGACCGACAGGCTCTCGGCGAGGCCTTGCTGCTCGACGCCGTCGCGGAAGACCCGCAACGGGACCGGCAGCCCCTGATCGAAAGAGGCATCGCGCATACCGAAGCCGGCGATCGCAAGCCCGTCTTCGGGACGCGACAGCACTTCGGCCCAGAGCGTCAGCGCGGGGCGAAAGCCGTCCACGGCGGAGTGGCGCAGACCGTCAACGAGCAGGCCGCCGCGCCGGTCAATTTCGGCGAAGGCGCGGGCATAGATGCCGTGATCGGCAAAGAACAGCGCGCCGGAGCGTAGGAGGACGGTGGCATTGCCGTCGACCTGCGCGCTGGGTGCGAGCGCGCGGGCCACGACGTCGAAATAGGCCGAGCCGCCCGCACTCATGATCAATCGTCGCTGCGGCGCGGCGGCGCGCACCAGCGCAAAAGTCTCGATGGTACGCTCCATCAGCGCCGTGATCGCGCGCATGGTTTCGTCGGCGTCGGACGTCGCGGCCGCGCCCTCGTAGGTCGCGACGCCGCCGAGCACGAGCCGGTCGGCGGCGAGCACGGCTGCAATCGTCGCCTCGATCGCGGTGCGATCGCGCGCGCCGGCACGGCCTGCGCCGAGCTCGACCAGCACGGACAATTCACTGCGGCCCGCAATCCGCGCCGCCTCGGCGAGCGCTGCGACCGCAGCCGGTGAATCCGCAAAAGCGTGAAACTCGACGTCGGGATAGGCGCTGAGCAGCGCGCCGAGCCGACGGCCGGCCGCGAGCCCGCCGATCTCGTTGGCCAGCAGCAGGCGCCGCTCGCCGCTCGCGAGCAGCACGGCGGCCTGCTGGATGTTGGCGACCGTCGTGCCCCAGGCGCCGGCCGCACGCAGTGAGCGGGCGAGCTCCGGCGACATTGGCGTCTTGGCGTGGGGCGCGACGGCGACGCCGGCGCTCGCGCACCATGTCAGGAAGAGGTCGCGGTTGGCCGCGAAGGCGGCTTCATCCAGGGTGAGGGCGGGCAGGGCAAGATCGCCGCGTGAAGGTGACCAGCGCTGGCTGCCGATGTCCTCAGTGGCCAGGCCATCGACCAGGGGAATGCCCCTAATCGTCGTCGAAAGGCGTTTTCCATCCCACCGGGACAAGAACTGCATCGTCGCTCCCTCAGCGGCCCTCGACCGCCAAGAGAACGATATGTCGGAATGACAACGTTGTCATCAGGCCTTTCCAGCCATCCTCAAGTCAAACTTGATGCACTAAGGTATGATGGTAAGGAATACTGCCCGCGGATTGAGCTAGTGCGGTCCCATCTGGGCGAGGATCTCTTCGATATCGATGTCCGCTTGGCCGGCTGCCCTGATGTGGCGGACCTCGAGACTGTCGGGCCGGAAGCGATACTCGACGAGGCCGGTCTCCTTGATCGCGATGCGGTCCTGGCGCTGGTCGTTGATCTTGAAGCCGACCGACGGCGCCCAGACGTGGCGGGTGTGGCGCCAGGTGAAGTCGCGGCGCTGGTGCACATGGCCGCTGGCGATAAGCCGCAGATCGATAGACGCAAACATCTCGATCAATCGCGCCCGCGCCGGCTGCGGCACGTAGCGGATCGAGGTCTCGGGCGTCTCTGGATCGTCGGGCAGGTTGAGGAACAGCGGCTTGTGCAGGAACAGCGCGACCGGCTTGCCGTTCACGTGCGACACTTCGGAAGACAGCCAGTCGAACTGCTCGGCCTCGAAGGCAAGGCCGGAATTCATCACCAGCGTGTTGAGGCCGATGAAGTGCCAGCCGGCCGCTTCGAACGACCAATGGTCTTCGCCGATGATGTCGCAGAATTGCCGGCGGTGCGCTTCCATGACCGGCGGTTTTGGCGCCGGCCCGATCGCGGTCGGATTGTCGCCGATGTCGTGATTGCCCGGCAAATAGCGGCAGGCAACGGGCAGGGCGTCGTGCAGGCCTTTCGCGAATGCGACGTCATCGCGGCTGGTCGGTCCGTCGAAGGAGACGTCACCGGTGTTGATGACGAGGTCGGGTCTGTTCGCATCGACGTGTTCGCAGACGCGATCGAAGTTTGCGATCAGGCCGGGAAAGCGCCGGCCGAGATGGGTGTCGGAAATCTGGGTGAGGCGAAATTCGGACATGCGATCAGGATACGCATTGTCACACGTCGGAACGATGACGGCGCGGGCATGCATCGCCATGAAACAAAGTTTAAAGCACGCGATAGCGGATCGTGAAGGCGTCCTGCGGGGCGACCGCGCCTGTCACCGGCGATGCAATGCGATCGGCGAGATGCCAGGGGCCGAACTGCTCGGTGCGATGCGGCTCGGCGGGCAGGCGGAGGCGGAATTCGAACGTGCCCTTGCTGGGCAGGTTCACCACCAGCACGCGGTCGACGGTGCGGTAATTGAGCACGACTGCGCCGCGCAGCAGCGCGCGGCCGTCGGCGAGGTCGCGCACGCCGTCGACCAGCGCCAGCGTCTGGTTGCGGTCGGTGTGCAGCTCGATCTGGGTATCGGTTACAGCCGTCAGCGTCTCCCGGGGCATGCGGATCTCGAACTCGACCGCGGGCTTGGTCGGGTTGAGACCGAGATAGGCGAGCGCGGCATGGCGCATGTCGTAGGCGGCAAAGGTGAACAGGGCGACGGCGGCGAGCGCAGCGAGGCCATGCCTGACGACGTCGCGCCAGCTCCGGTAGCTCAGGCGGAAGTAGACCGTCATCGCCAGCGCGACCGCGAGGGCCGCCGCGATGCCTGATAGCGCCGACATCAGCATGCCGAGCTGACCGTCAGCGGATTCGGACCACGCGCCGATCAGGCTGGCGGCCGGGCTGAAGAGGGTGTTCATGGCGGTAGCTCGCCTTGCGCCCAAACGGGCTGAATCGCTTTAACTATCGACATTTGGTCGCCGGATCGGGAACGCCGGTTCAACTCGTCGATTGTCAGCGCCAACGGTCGCGGCTAATGACGGTCCGCGGCGTTCCGCAATACGGGAAAGTTCCGATGTCTGTCCAAATGATCCTGCTGCCTGTCTTCGTGCAGGTCGGTCTCACCTTCGCGCTCCTGATCGGCATGGTGTTCGGGCGCCGCAAGGCGCTGGTCTCCGGCGAGACCAAGATCCGCGACATTGCGCTGGGCGAGCCGAACTGGCCGAAGGGCGCCACACAAATCGCCAATTGCTACCGCAACCAGTTCGAGCTGCCGGTGCTGTTCTACGCCCTGATCGCACTGGCGCTTCCGTTGCGTCATGCTGATCTCTTCATCGTGCTGATGTCCTGGGTGTTCGTGGTGACGCGGTTTGCCCATGCCGGCGTGTTCGTCTCCTCCAACGATCTCGGCCGCCGCTCCATGATCTGGCTCGCCGGCGTGCTGGTGCTGCTGGCGATGTGGATCTACTTCGCACTGAAAATGCTCTTGCTGATCTGACTCTTGCGAGTCCGATTTCATCTGAAAGATTCAAATGACTCCCGCTGCCCGGCTGTCCGCAGCCATCGAACTGATCGACACCATCGAGAAGGACCGCGTGCCCGCGGCCAAGGCGCTGAAGGAGTGGGGCACCGCGCACCGCTTTGCCGGCTCCGGCGACCGCGCCGCCATTGCCGGCCTCGTCTGGGACGTGCTGCGCCGTTACGCCTCGAGCGCTTATCTGATGGACGCCGATACCGCACGCGCCCGGTTGATCGGCATGCTCCGCCTCGAGCGCAACATGGATGCGGCCACGATGGCCGCTCTGTTCGACGGCAGCCGCTTCGCGCCGGCGCCGCTGACCGAGGCCGAGCAGGCGGCGCTCAGCCATCGCTCCCTCAAGGACGCGCCCGCCGCCATCGCCGGCGACTATCCCGAATGGCTCGATTCCCATCTGGCAAAAGCGTTCGGCGAGGAGCGCGCGGCGGAAGCGGCGGCGATGGCGAGCAGGGCACCGCTGGACCTGCGCGTCAACACGCTAAAATCCAATCGCGACAAGGTGCTGAAGGCGCTTGCTCATCTTCATGCAGAACCGACGCCCTGGTCCGCAACCGGCCTGCGCATCGCGCTTTCGGCCGATGCGCGCAACCCCGGCATCCAGGCCGAGGAGGATTTCATCAAGGGCGCCGTTGAAGTGCAGGATGAGGGATCTCAGCTTGCAGCAAGCCTGACCGCGGCAAAACCCGGCGAGCAGGTGATCGACCTCTGCGCCGGCGCCGGCGGCAAGACGCTGGCGCTCGCAGCGATGATGCAGGGCAAGGGCCGCCTGATCGCGACCGACAGCGACAAGCGCCAGCTTGCGCCGATCCACGAACGCCTGTCGCGCGCCGGCGTCCACAATGCCGATGTCCGCACGCCCAAGGGGGAGGCCGATACGCTTGCCGACATCCACGCTTCGGCCGACCTCGTCGTGATCGACGCGCCCTGCACGGGAACCGGAACCTGGCGCCGCAACCCCGACGCCAAATGGCGGATGCGGCCAGGCGCGCTGGAGATCCGCTTGCGCGACCAGGCCGAGGTGCTGGACCGCGCCGTGCCGCTGGTGAAGGCGGGAGGCCGCATCGCCTACATCACCTGCTCGGTGTTGCCGGAAGAGAACGGCGAGCAGGTGAGGGCGTTCACGGCCCGCCATCCGGAATTCGCGGTCGTGCCGCCCGAGCAGACCGCCAGCGTGCTCTGGGACAAGGCAGAGGCGTTTGCGGATGCCGCGCTGCAATCGCCCGAAGGCTGGCTGTTGACGCCTCGCCGGACGGGCACGGACGGGTTCTTCGTCTCGGTGCTGAAGAAGGGCGGCTGATCAACGTTGTCATTCCGGGGCGCCCGCCCAAAACAAAAACCCCGCGAACCGAAGTTCGCGGGGCTTTCTTTTTCTAGCGTTCTGCCGGTACGTCCGTGGTCAGAACGGTGCGCGGGCGTCAGCCGACGCGGAGATTGTCAGCCGAGGACTTGCCGCTGCGACGATCGGCGACGATGTCGAACGAGACCTTCTGACCCTCGTTGAGGGAGGAGAGGCCAGCGCGCTCGACGGCGCTGATGTGAACGAACACGTCCTTCTGGCCGTCGTCCGGCTGGATGAAACCATAACCCTTTTGGGTGTTGAACCACTTCACGGTGCCCATAGCCATGGGAATTTCCTTTAGTTAGTTAGATGAGGGTACGCACGCGGGCCGGTACGCATCGCTGCGCCCATAACCCTGATGAGTCGATGTTTGGAGAATTCATCTGGAAGCGTGCGCGCCCGTCTGCAACGAAGCGAAGCGGCCCAGTCGTTCGGCCAAGTATCGATGATCACAATATAGCGAGAATTTTGGGCCACTTCAAGGCACCACCCGTTACCCGGTACGTCGTGCCGGTTTTCTATTTTGCGGTGCAAATTAACCTCTCCGGCGCACCTCAATCGACGATGAAAAGTGTGGCACCTGACGCCGTCGAGGACCGGTGGGCTGCATCGCCGAAGTCCGAGACCTGGTAGCTCATCCCGGCCGTCAGCGTGGACTTGCGCCCGTCGCGCAGCTCCGAGACGAGCTCGCCCTTGACCACGTAGATGACGTGGCCGCGGTCGCACCAATGGTCGGCGACATAGCCCGGCGAATACTCGACCATCCGCACCCGGAGATCGCCGATGTTGAGCGTGCGCCACAGCGCCTGGCCGGTCTCGCCGGCATGAATGGTCGGCTCGACCTTGCTCCAGTCGGTGACGGTGAAGGGGTGGGTGGGGAGTTTCATCGGGGTATCCTGTGTCAGAGCCGGCGGCGCCGTTGTTAGCGCACGCGTTCGCCCCAGTCTCCGTCATTGCGCGCGCAGCGAAGCAATCCAGAAATGCATCCGCGGCGGCCGTCTGGATTGCTTCGTCGCAAGAGCTCCTCGCAATGACGCTTGTGGCACGGTCACGCCTCACTCACGGTGTCATCGCCCGCGAAAGCGGGCGATCCAGTATTCCAGAGGCCGCGCCGTGATACGGGGAAGCCACGGCGTACTGGATTCCCCGCTTCCGCGGGGAATGACAGCGGTGGGCGAGGCGGCACCGTCTGCACACGACAAGCGGGGCGTCGACAGCAACGCGCGCAAGCGTCAATGCACCAAATGGTTCGCCGACCCCTGCACGATCAGCCCCGCATCATTCACCCGCAGATACTCGCAGATCTTCTTCCCCCGCTCGTTGGCGTAAAACACCACGACGCTGTCAGGGCTGACGAACACATCGATCAGCGAGAAGTGCAGCTCCGGCAGCAGCCCAAGCGCCTTGCTCCAATACGCCCGCAAGCTGTCCTTGCCGCGCACGGTGCCGCTGGCATCGAACCCCATCACCGGAATCCGGTCCGAGGTCATCACGGTGTCCTCGGCATAGAGCGTGAGCACGCGTTCGAGATCGCGCGCATTCCAGGCCTCGACCCAGGTCCGGCCAAGCGCGGCAAGCGTTGCTGGCTGATGGTGCTGTGACATGACGTTCTCCCTGATTGGCCCCTGTTTGGTCAGCCGGGCAAATTAGGTCAATAATACTTACCTATATCCGTTTGTCCATGCCCAAAGAAGGATGTGGGTGCGTGCCCCGCGCGGTTGCGGGCAGGTCGCACGTCGCGTATTTGCTTGCCATGACAGCAGCACAGCACGACCGCTCCGCGTCGACGCCCTCCGTGGCCTCGGCGCATGACAAGATTCTCATCGTCGACTTCGGCAGCCAGGTGACGCAGCTGATCGCGCGTCGCGTGCGCGAGGACGGCGTCTATTGCGAGATCGTCCCGTTCAACAAGGCCGAAGAGGCCTTCAAGGAGATGAAGCCGAAAGCGGTGATCCTCTCCGGCGGGCCGGAGTCGGTGCATGAGGCCGGCTCGCCCCGCGCCCCGCAACTGATCTTCGCCTCCGGCGTGCCGGTGCTCGGCATCTGCTACGGCCAGATGACCATGGCGGAGCAACTCGGCGGCACCGTCGAGGGCGGCCATCACCGCGAATTCGGCCGCGCCGATGTCGAGGTGAAGGCGCCGAGCAAGCTGTTCGAGGACGTCTGGTCGCCCGGCGGCAAGAACCAGGTCTGGATGAGCCATGGCGACCGCATCACAAAAATGCCGCCGGGCTTCTCGGTGGCCGGCACCTCGCCGAACGCGCCGTTCGCGATCATCCAGGACGAGACGCGCAAATATTACGGCCTGATGTTCCACCCCGAAGTGGTGCACACGCCCGACGGCGCCAAGCTCATCCGCAATTTCGTGCGCAAGATCGCAGGCCTCTCCGGCGACTGGACCATGCGCGCTTTCCGCGAGGAGGAGATCGCAAAAATCCGCGCCCAGGTCGGCAAGGGCAAGGTGCTCTGCGGCCTCTCCGGCGGCGTCGATTCAGCGGTCGCGGCCGTCTTGATCCACGAAGCCATCGGCGACCAGCTCACCTGCGTGTTCGTCGATCACGGCATGCTGCGTCTCGACGAGGCCAAGACCGTCGTCGACCTGTTCCGCCACCACTACAACATCCCGCTCGTGCACGTGGATGCCTCAAAACAGTTCCTGGGCGAGCTCGAAGGCGTCACCGATCCCGAAACCAAGCGCAAGACCATCGGCCGTCTCTTCATCGAGGTGTTCGAGGCGGAGGCCAAGAAAATCGGCGGCGCCGATTTCCTCGCGCAGGGCACGCTCTATCCCGACGTGATCGAGAGCGTCTCCTTCACCGGCGGCCCCTCGGTGACGATCAAGTCGCACCACAATGTCGGCGGTCTGCCCGAGCGCATGAACATGAAGCTCGTCGAACCCTTGCGCGAGTTGTTCAAGGACGAGGTGCGCAAGTTAGGGCGCGAGCTCGGCCTGCCCGAAATCTTCGTCGGCCGCCACCCGTTCCCGGGCCCCGGCCTCGCCATCCGTTGCCCCGGCGACATCACGCGCGAAAAACTCGACATCCTGCGCAAGGCCGACGCCGTCTACATCGACCAGATCCGCAAGCACGGCCTCTACGACGACATCTGGCAGGCTTTTGCCGTGCTGCTTCCGGTGAAGACGGTGGGCGTCATGGGCGACGGCCGCACGTATGACTTTGTGGTCGGCCTGCGCGCCGTGACTTCGACCGACGGCATGACCGCGGATTTTTATCAGTTCGACATGAAGTTTCTCGGCGAGACCGCCACGCGCATCATCAACGAGGTGAAGGGCGTGAACCGGGTGGTGTACGACGTGACCAGCAAGCCGCCCGGGACGATCGAGTGGGAGTGAGGTGGCTGCCGGAGTGGAAGCTTAGTCAAGTCAAAGCAGAGACTGACGCCCAAAACCGCGGCTCTTCGGTTTGCTTGGCCTCTAGCGGCATTGTTTAACCTTGCGAATCCGAATATTCCAGATTGTGGTTGCCGATCGATTTTGTTCTTGTTATGTTCCCACATTTTCCGGTTGCGGACGGTCGATCTGAATAGGGTGGAGTACGATAGTGGGGACTTCTCCTGAATTTTCGCAGAAGCGCTCGGGGGCTTACTTTACCCCCGGTGATGTAAGTGCAGCACTGGTCGCCTGGGCTTGCCGCAAATCCACCGACCGTATGATCGACCCCTCTTGTGGCGATGGGCAATTCTTGGCCCTTCACCGAAACAGCGTCGGCGTCGAGCAGAACCCTGTCTCGGCCCATCGCGCGATTCAGCGTGCACTTGGTGCGCAGGTGCACGAGGGCGATTTCTTCACCTGGGCTGTCGAAACTCGTGAACGGTTCGAGTGTGCGGTGGGCAATCCTCCCTTCATTCGCTATCAGACGTTCAAGGGCGAGGTGCGGCATCGTGCATTGGACATGTGCCTCAATTTGGGTGCACGCTTCAGCGGGCTGACCTCTTCTTGGGCGCCGTTCATCGTTGCGACCGCCGGCCTATTGAAGCGCGGCGGCCGTATGGCATTTGTCGTGCCAGCGGAGATTGGTCATGCGCCTTACGCGGCGCCGCTGCTCGACTATCTCATCGCGTCGTTCTCTATCGTGCAGATCATTGCCGTACGTAGGAAGTTATTTCCGACGCTCTCGGAGGACTGCTGGCTGCTTTATGCCGAGGGCTTTGGCGGCAAGGCCGAGGCAATTGACCTGACCGTTGTCGATACTTTCGTGCCGGGAAAGGTGCGGCCGAAGCCGACCGTTAGGGTCGACTTGGAAGAATGGCGTAGCGTCTGGAATCAGCGCCTGCGTCCCTATTTACTGCCCGCGTCGGTACGCAGCCTGTATGCCGCAGCGCTTGCTGATCCTCAAACGCATCGGCTGGCTGATTTTGCGGCGGTCGGGATTGGCTACGTTAGCGGAGACAACGAATTCTTTCATCTCAGGCCATCGGATGCAAAGCTCCTGCGTATCCCGTCTGCATTTCTGCAGCCGTCGCTCCGCAATGGTCGGGCAATGCCAGACAAGCAGATCACAAAGGCCACGGTTGACAACTGGAAACGGAACGACGATCCGATGCTGCTGTTGAAGCTGCCGCGCGATCAGCCGCTTCCGACCTCGGTGAGCAACTATCTCGACAGCAGTGCTGGCCGCGAGGCAAGGCAAGGGTATAAGTGCCGCAACCGTGCGCCATGGTACGTGGTGCCCGATGTCCAAATTCCTGACTTCGTCATGAGCTACATGTCTGGACGCAACGTTAATCTTGTTGGGAATGCCGCTGGTGTATCCTGCACTAATAGCGTTCACTCGGTCCGTGTGAGAGACCAGGCTCTAGCGCGCAAGCGGTTGCCGCAATGGTCATCGCCGTTTGTGAGGTTGAGCTGCGAGCTCGAAGGTCATGCACTTGGTGGAGGAATGTTGAAGTTAGAGCCTCGCGAGGCTGGGCGGATTGTCTTTCCTTCGATCGCGGCGATTGGGAAAATGAATTGCGACGAGCTGGAAGGTGCAATCGGATCGCTTCAGCGTTGGCGGCATTATGTTGATTAATTTCGCGGTCACGAGTGCAACAGCATTCGGCAAGTACACGGGCAGATTTGCCAGCCGCCGCAACGCGAGAGCAGCTAGTGGCCGCCAAACCGTCTAAGAAAGCTGAAGCATGGGTCTTCTTCGACCGTATTGTCGCCAGCGCAGCGCCTGGCGGGAAGCACAGCAATCCTTGGATCATTAGTCCAGACAGGAAATTGTGCTTCGAACCGGACTACGAGACGCTCGAGCGGTTACTTGACGTTCCCCTTCACCTCAACGCGGAAACTCAATCTGGAGTGCCTGCGCTAGCTCTCGACGTATGGCTCAGCTATGAACTTCGCAGGGCGGGTTTTGAACCAGATAAAGTTTGGCCTAGGCCCAGCAATCCGCGCATCCTTCCTGCCGCGGTAGCAGCCTTGATCAAGGCGCTACCGGGGAAGCTCCGTGAGCAAGTCAGGGATCGCGTGTCAAAGAACACGTCGATCCCCAACGTCACCTCATCGTCGGCAGCCATACTCGGAAAGAATTACCTAAAGCAAGTTGATGTAATTGTTACAGACTGGGCGACCGGTCCCGAGTTGCTTGTATCAACAAAGCGGATGGATTCTTCGTACGGCAAGAATGCCCCGAATAGGATCGAGGAGTCGTACGGCGACGCCAAGAATCTCCGGCTACGGCATCCACTCGCAGCTCTTGGTTTCGTGTTTGGGCTCCGCTCTGACATTCTTCAAAAGGAGCCTAAGACTGCGGATTGGTTGTTCGACCTACTCGCTAAGCTTGGGCGAGAAGATGACGCGTACCACGCGACATGTCTCATCTTAATGGAATATGCAGACGATGTCGCATCGCCAGAAGCGCAGATAGAACAATCCTCAGCAGGAATATTGGAGCCCGGGCCGGAGCCTGAGGAGGAGGACCTACCCGCATCCATGCCGGATGCCAAAGTCGATCAAGACATCGAGGGCCTTCCGAAGGTGACAGTTCTTAAAGATCGCACTCCAGCTGAACTCTCGCCTAGCCGTTTTCTCGCTGGGATGGTGATGCGAGTCCTCGACGCCACACCGGTCAATATGCACGAGGAGGCGCGACTCCGCCGCGCGACAGTTTTATCCAATTGATGCCAGCGCGTGGGATCGTTCGAGCACAGTGCAACTCATCGGCACAATGACAAGCGCCCCTGCCGTCGCGGGACCGCGCCATCACCTTTCAGGACGGCTCTTTCCGCAGCTTCCCAGAACTCCGCTGGGGCTTGGAGCAACATCCGCCAGCTCGTGCCGACCGTGAACGTCTCGCGCGGGGCAGGGCCGGCGTCGTCGCTTCGGCGCGAGGACCAGGACATCCGCGCGGTGGCCTCCATCACGATGGACGGCCGGCCCATGACGTTCGCAAACACGCTGGAGGAGACCTACACCGACGGCATCGCCGTGCTGCATCGGGGCAGGCTGATCTATGAGCGCTATTTCGGCGCGCTGAAGCCGCACAAGCCGCATATCGGCATGTTCGTGACAAAGTCATTCACCGGCGTGTTCGCCGAGGGCACGTTTTTAGGGGCTCCGTTTCGGTCGGTTCTGTACCATCATGGTCCATGATGGTATCTGTCATTACAGTGACAGTGCTGGACTGCACCCCTGAAGTGAGACACGATAATTACAGTGACAGGCATTTCGAGGATGACCTGTGGCAGGACGAGGAAAGAAGCGTCAGTTTCCGACGGCGTACAAATTGAAGGCGATCAAGCGGGTTGAGCGGGGCGAAGGCGTCCTCCCTGTGGCCCGCGATCTTGGTATCTCGCGCAAGATTCTCCATGACTGGATCAAGGCCTGGAACACCGATGGGCCGGATGGTTTGAACCGGAAGCCAGGGCCTAAGCCCGGTCCCCGCAAGCTCAAGCCGCTCGCAACATACGACGAGAAGCGCTCCGCCCTCGCGCGCGCGAATGCCCGTATCGCCGAGCTCGAACAGCTGGTGGGCCGCCAGCAGATGGACCTCGATTTTTTTCGGCAAGCCTTGCGCGCATTGGAGCGGCCGGCAGCGCAAGGCAAGCCCGCATCCGCATCATCGAAGTCATCCAAGCCATGACATCGGAGGCAACCGACGCTCACGCCGACGTGCGCCGCCTTTGCCATCTGGCGGGCTTGCCGCGCGCGACCTATTACCGGCATCTCAACAGGCGCAGTCGTGAGACCGCCGAGTGCGAGCTGCGCGACCAGCTTCAGCGTATTTGCCTCAAGCATCCCTTCTACGGCCACCGACGCGTGGCGGCCACTCTCCGGCGCCAAGGTATGGTCGTAAATGCCAAGAAAGTCCTGAGGCTTATGCGCGAAGACAATCTTCTCGCGCAGCGCAAGGCGCCATTCCTGAAGCCACCTGCGGCGCGGCCAACGGGCGTTCTCGTCGTCCCCAATCTGGTGCGCGGCCTCGTGCCGTCAGCCCCCGATCAAGTCTGGGTCGCCGACATCACCTATGTGCACCTCGCCAGGACCTTTGCCTATCTCGCCGTTATTCTTGACGCGTTCTCGCGCAAGGCTGTTGGCTGGGTCTTTGAGGACACGCTCGATGCCTCGCTTGCCATTGCCGCACTGGAGAAAGCCATCGTGGCCCGGGGACCGGCCCCCGGCAGCCTGATCCATCACTCCGATCGTGGCGTGCAATACGCCTCCATCGCCTATCGCCAGCGGCTTGCCGATCGCGACATCACCATCAGCATGAGCAGGCCGGGAAACCCGTTCGACAATGCCAAGGCCGAAAGCTTCATGAAGACGTTGAAGACCGAAGAGATCAACGGCAGAGCCTTCATTGATCTCAAGGACGCCCGGCGTCGGATCGACTGCTTTATCGCCGAGGTCTACAACAAGGAGCGCTTGCATTCGGCGCTCGGCTACCAATCGCCCCTTGAGTTCGAAACCGCGTTCGCGCAGAACAAGGCACGATAACGCATCATGGCAACCGCACTGTCACTGTAATTATCGTGTCTCACTTCAGGGGTGCAGTCCAGTGCACAAAACGTAATGTCCGATCCGTCATGCCAGCTCGCGGCCACCGCCTTGCCGCCGCCCGTAGAGCCGCTCGTCCCATCACTGTCATCCAGCATCGGATGCGGGCCCGGTTGAGGAGGTCGCGCACCTTCGCTTCGTCGCGGAAGTGATCGGAAGCGTCTCCTCCACTGGCGGACCTTCTGTCACGAACAAGTCGCACCACAATGTCGGCGGACCGCCCGAGCGCACGAACATGAAGCTCGTCGAGCCCTTGCGCGCGCAGTTCAAGCAAGCGCCCAGCCTGGCCAACTTGCCGGAATTTTGCTTGCCCAGGATCGGTCTCTAGATATAACCTAATGCAGGTTATATCATGGAGGGCGCTTCCTGATGAACTTCAACCTTTATCTCGACGACAAGACCGCCGCGGAATTGGACGAGACAGCGAAGACGCTGGGCGAGACCCGGAGCGGATTGATCCGCAAGGCGCTGCGCGAGTGGCTGGACAAGAAGACGCTCGGCAGTCCCGGCTGGCCGCCGGCTATCCTGGAATGGCAGGGCGCTCCCGACATTCAACCCTTCGAGTCGCATCGCGACGAATTGCTGCCGCCGCGCGAAGACGCATTGTCGTGAAGTATCTGCTCGACACCAACGTGCTGAGCGATTTCGCGCGTGGCGAGCAGGCCGTGGCGGCGCGGCTCCGTCAGGAAGCGCCATCGCAACTGGCCGTCTCGGTGATCACCGAGATGGAGATCGAGTATGGGCTCGTCCGCAATCCCAACCTGGCGCCACGTGTGCGGGACGTGATGAGGACGCTGCTGAACACGATCTCCGTCCTGCCATTCGAGCGTGAGGATGCTCGCGTGTCGGCGCAATTGCGAGCGAGCCTTAACAGCCAGGGGACTCCCATCGGGGCCTACGATTTGCTGCTTGCAGCCTCTGCCTTGCGGCGTGGACTGAAGATCGTGACGCACAATGCGCGGGAGTTCGGTCGCGTCGGCGGCCTCGGGCTCGAGGACTGGCGCACCTGATCATCCGATGTCGAGGATCGGCCTCCGCGCCGTGACAGAACGGAGAGTACGTTGTTGACCGATACGGGACTTCAGAGGCTCAAGCTTGGCGAGAAGCGTTACAAGTGCGGCGGGGAAAGTGGCGACCACACCATCAGTGCATTGATGCGCGCCGCGTTGAAAGTGGTGATGGCCGCAATATTTGCCATGCCGGCTGCGGTGGCTCTGGCGAAGTCTCCGGACTGCGCGAGTTGGCCCACCAACATGGCCCTCGTGCACCTCAAGAACGCCGGCCTGATTGATATCCCATCCGTGATCGAGGCGCAGACCAAGGCGGTTCGTCTCGCATCCGAAAAGATCGGCAAAGACCTCTACCAGCAGGTTTACGACATCACGTTTCACACCAAGGATGGCAAGACGATCGAGGTCGTCACGAAAAGCCAGGCATCAAGCGAGGAATGCTCGATGAGCGGCGTCGACGTCTACGTGGTCTCGAACAAAATCGGCGGGTCGGCAGAGCATCCATCTGATGGTACGACCAAAAAGTGATCCGGCTGCACCGAAAGCTCAAGACCTGTCATTGACCCGCAGCCGTCGCGTAGGGCGGATTAGCCGCAAGGCGTAATCCGCCATATCTCGCCGGGTCGCGCACAAGATGGCGGATTACGCTTCGCTAATTCGCCCTACGATCTCTCTTCGAACGGCGCCCATACGCCGCTAGCCCTCAACCTTCGCGACTTTGTGGCCTTCAAATATTCGGTCGCGCGCTGCTCGAAGAAGTCAGCGCGCGCGACCGGCTCTTGGCGTCGATCACACGGTCGTAGATCGATTACTGCTCCTTCCGAAACAAATCCTGGAAGATCAGCGGCCCCCAAACGCGGCCGCGTGCGTGCACCAGCGCGCCGCCCTCGTTGAGCTTGCCCAGCTTGACGGGTGCGAAGCCGAGTTGTTTGGCCAGGGCCGCCACGGGAGCGATCGCGTCCTCGTCGTCACCAGACAGGAAGACGACCCGATGGCCGCCCTCGACGACCGGATCGGCCGCCAGTTTGGTCGCACCCAAATGATTGAAGCCTTTCACCAGCCTGGCGCCGGTGAACGCCTTCGCGACGACGGCGGAGGACAGAAGGCCGTCCAGCTCTTCTCCAAACCCGTTCGTCGCGTCGATGATCGTCTTGCCTTTCCAGCTCGGCAGGGCCTTCGCAACTTCGCGATGCTCGGCGAACGGGACCGCCAGGATGATGGTGTCGGCCTCGAGGGCGTCCCGCAGTGATTTGGCGACGACGGTGGGTCCGATCGCCCGCGCCTGCGGCGCCAACGCCTCGGGCGGGCGGCGGCTCGCGACCGTGGCCTCGATGTCCTTGCGGGCGAAGGCGTGGGCGAGCGCCTGGCCTATCTTGCCGAATCCTATAATCGCATAGCTCATCATGCTTCTCCGTTTTTCAGATGGCCGAGAAGCCGCCGTCGACGGACAACTCCACCCCGTTCACGAAGCTCGAATCGTCCGACGCAAGAAACAGCGCGGCTGTCGCAATTTCCTCGGGACGCCCCATCTTTCCCCGCGGGATCAGGGATTCGAACATCCGCTTCGCTTCCTCGGTGAGAACCTGGTCCTGCATCGGTGTGGCGATCGGCCCCGGGTGCAGCACGTTCACCCGGATATTCCTGCCCTTGAGTTCGTTGAGCCACCCGCGTGCGAATGCGTGCAGCGCCGCCTTGCTCGCCGCATACACGCTGTAACCAGGAAAACCTTTGATCGAAGCAACCGACCCGGTCATGAAGATCGATCCGCCATCGCGAAACAGCGGCAGCGCCTTCTGCACCGTGAACAGCGTGCCGCGCGTGTTCAGGCCGAAGGTCGCATCGAAATGCTGCTCGGTGATCTCGCCCAGCGGGACGGCTTCGCCCGTGCCGGCGCTCGCGTACAGGACGTCGATGCTGCCTTTTTCCCGCTTGACCGTGTCGAACAGGCGGTCGAGGTCGTCGAGATTGGCCGCGTCGCCGCGCACGCCGGTCACGTTCCGGCCGATCAGTTTGACGGCCTCGTCCAGCGCCTCCTGCCTCCGGCCTGTGATGAAGACATAGGCGCCTTCTTCGACGAACCGCCTGGCGCTCGCCAGCGCCATGCCGCTCGATCCACCCGTGATGACTGCAATCTTACCTTCAAGCTTTCCCATAACTTCTCCGTTCGTGGCGTCGGGGCAGCATCTGCCCCCGAGAACCCCGAGATGGGGCCGCCGGCGTCCGGCGTGGAGTGCGGAATCGCGCACATCGGTGGTGCGAAATCGATCCGGCTGGACGATTGACGCCAGCCGCGACGATCGGTGTTCGCCGTTCAGAGTCGGGCGCTTTTCGGCATGGGCTACAATATTCGCCCCGCGCCCCCCACATACGGGATGCTGTTCGATGGGTTGGACACGGGCTTTGGAAGGCGCACCGCGCGGTGCGGGATTGCACCATGATCGACTGGGATGACGTTCGCTATTTTCTTGCCGTCGCGCGCGGCGGCTCGGTGCGGGCTGCCGCCGAGCACCTCGGTGTGAACCACGCGACCGTGCTGCGACGCATCGCCCAGCTGGAAGACCGCCTCGGGGTCCAGATGTTCGAAAAGCTGCCGTCGGGCTACCGCCTGACGGCTGCGGGCGAGGAGGTCCTCGAGTTTGCGGACCAGATGGAAGCGTCGTCGCACCAGCTGGAGACGCGCGTTTTCGGGCGCGACCAGGGCGTGCGCGGGCTTCTGCGGGTGACGCTGGCGCCGCCGCTTGCAACACACCTGCTCATGCCTGACTTCGCCGATTTCGCGCGCCTGCATCCTGATATCGAGATGGACATCCTGTCGTTCGGCGAGCTGGCAAATCTGACCAATCGGGAGGCCGACGTCGCGATCCGCGTCGTCTACGACCGCAAAACCCTGCCGCTCAATCTTCATGGCCTGAAGGGACCGAAGCTGTTCGGCGCCGTCTACATGTCCAGGGATCGACTGGCCGCGTGGCGTGCCGGCGCGCCTGATCCTGTCAGGTGGATCGTCATCAGCATGCATGGCATTCCGGATTGGGCCAGCGCGGGTGAGGTTCGCGCCGCCGAGGTTCCGTTCAGGGTCACTGATGCCGGAGCGCAGATCGCTGCTGTACGGCAGGGGCTCGGGATCACGACACTGCCGTGCTTCGTCGGCGATGCCGACCCCCTGCTGGTGAGGGTGCCGGGCACCGACCTGCACATGTACGGAACGCTCTGGCTGCTCACACAGGGGGAGACACGCAAGACCAAGCGCGTGCAGCTCTTCACGGAGTTCATATCCCGCAGGCTCGCCGCGTACGCGCCGCTTCTCGCGGGGCTGTCCGCATCGCGCGACTGATGCGCGGCAGCGTTACGGTGATAGTGCATTCAATGAAGGCTGCTAAGGCTGTCCGCGAACAGAGCGCAGGGGAGATCGAGCGTAGCGGGGCCCGTGGCGATTACAAATGAGATCGACGGGGCCGCTGCAATCCAGTCATCCTGCAAGCTGCATCAGACTCCTCCGCGTACCGGATTGAAGACCTTGATTCCGGCGAAGTCCTTTTCGCTGTCCGTTACCACGACGCACTCGTTTGCATCGGCCACCGCGGCGATGATCATGTCAAGCGCGCTTCGCGGTTTGCCCGCCGTTTTGCCTTCGGCCATCAGCTGTGCCCAGACGAGTCCTGCCTTGTCATCGAAGGACAGGATGCGGCCCGCAAAAAGCGCCCGCGGTCCGTCAGGCCCGGAGAACCATCTGTCGAGGATGTCGCGCTTCTTGCTGCGCGGCTTCTCCAGAATGCCGCGGCGGATTTCTCCAATGGTCAACGAAGCGATGAACAAATCCTCGTCGCGCTGCATCGACATCCATGACAGCAGCGATTCCGATGGCCGCGGTTTGACGACGTTGCTGATGATGTTGGTGTCGAGGAGATAGCGCGTCACAGGTCGACCTTGCGCCCCTTTTCACGAGGCCGGGAAAGATCGAGGCCGGCCCCCGCGAGCGGCGAACGACGCAGCGCTGCAAGAATTCCGCCGGGCTTGGGCGGCTCGCCCGCAATCGACTTTCTCACGGCCGCACGAAGCTCCGAGGCCTCGGGTGTATCCTCCGACAAATGTCTGGCGAACGAGCGGATGAGATCGCGGTCGGTATCCCGGCCGAGCACTTCGAAGCGCGCCAAACCGCGCTTGCCGAGGCGGGATCGGTAGTTCTGAATTGCGCGCTTCTGTGAATTTCCCATGCGGTCCACTGACATATTTCCAGTAATATACCTGGAAATGCCGAGTTTGCAAGCTGCAGCGAGGTGGGTGCCCGACCGCGCCGAATCAATCGCCCATACCAGCCGCCGAAACTCTCTTCGTGCGCCCGTCTCCAATCGCCACACCTTCGGTGTGAAGCATCTCACACGCTCGCTCGCATGGATCCTGCGATAGAGTACCTGCAGTGATTGCGCATGGCAGAATGCTGTTCGCGTTGATGACCGTCACCGACGATGAGGGGCGCGAGCGCCCGGTGCGGCCCTTCGTGATCCTGTGCGAGCACGCCAAACTGAGCGAGCTCGAGCCCGGCCAAAGCGTCACGGCGTCAGCAAAAGTGTTCTGGAGCACCGCGGGCTTCGCCTTCGAGAAGCCGGGCCGCTACCGCGTCGACGTCGCCGTGTCGTGGTCGGCGCAGGGCGTGATGGTGGGTGTGCAGTCGGGCATCGACGTGTTCGTCGATTACCCGACCAGCGCAGCCGACAACCATTCGGCCAATCTCGTGCTGCATCCCGATGTCGGCAAATGGGTGGCGCTGGGCGAAAGAGGTAAGTCAAGGCCGGATTGATCAGTATCATCGTGCGTCACCCGCGCCATGCACGGCGCGGGTGACGCGCGATGCGCTGTCAGAACGGGGCGTCGATGTCGACGACGTCGATCAGCTTGTGATTGACGAACTCCTTGAGGCCGAGCCCCAGCAATTCGCGTCCATAGCCGGAGCGGCGGATGCCGCCGAAGGGCAGGTCGGCCTCGACCTTGGTCGGATGGTTGACGAACACCATGCCGGTCGAGATCTTCCTGGCGACATCAGCGCCGTGCTTGGTGTCGGAGGTGAACACCGAGCCGCCGAGGCCGAACGGGGAATCGTTGGCGATGCGCACGGCATCATTCTCGTCCCTGGCGCGAAACAGCATCGAGACGGGGCCGAAGAATTCCCAGTAGCGCGCCGGATTGTCGTCGTCGATCTCGGTCAGGATCGTCGGCTGCACGAAGGCGCCCTGGTTGGGGACGGGCGGGCCGACCTGCTCCGCCTTGGCGCCATGGGCGACGGCCTGGCGGATCTTTTCCTTGATTTCATCGGCCGCCGCCTGCGAGGAGAGCGGGGCGAGCGTGGTTTCGGGGGCGAAGGGGTCGCCCGCTTTGAGGCCGGCCACGCCCTCGCGGTAGCGCGCAAGGAATTCGTCATAGACCGCATCGACGATGATCATGCGCTTGGACGAGACGCAGACCTGACCGCCGTTCCAGTGACGGCCGAACACCGCCCATTTGGTCGTCTTGGCCATGTCGGCGTCGGCCAGCACGACGAACGCGTCGGCGCCGCCGAGCTCCATGGTCGACTTCTTCAGCGCCTTGCCGGCCTGCGCGGCAACGACGGCGCCGGCATCTTCCGAACCCGTGAGCGCCACGCCATGGACGCGCGGATCGTTGATGATCGTCTCGACCTGCGAGCGTGTCGCGTAGAGATTGATGAAGGCGCCCTCGGGCAGTCCCGCCTCGCGCATCAGCCGTTCGAACGCCGCCGCGCTCTGCGGCACGTTGGAGGCGTGCTTCAGCAGCATGGTGTTGCCGGCCGAAAGCTGCGGGGCGATGATGCGGGCGATCTGGTAGTAGGGAAAATTCCAGGGTTCGATGGCGAGCAGCACGCCGAGCGGCTCGCAGACGATGACGGCCTCGCCCTCGGCGGGATCGGCGACATGCAGTTTTTCCGGCTGGAGCAGACGTTCGGCATTCTCGACGTAATATTCGAAGATCTTCGCCGACAGCTCGACCTCGGCCTTCGCTTCGGCGAACAGCTTGCCCATTTCGAGCGTCAGGAGTTTCGCGTAGTCGTCGGCATCCTTGCGCAGCAGGTCGGCCGCCTTCTGCAGGATCGCGCCGCGCGCAGCAAAGGAGGTCTCCCGCCAGGCGAGGAAGGCCGCATGCGCCGCGTCGATCGCGCGGGCGACCTCGGCATCGCTCGCGGCGGGGAATGTCTTGAGGGTTTCGCCCGTGTAGGGATAGGTGGTTGCGTAGGCCATGCGTCGTCGTTCCTTTCGCCAGTGCTGACGAAACGATGGATCACAATGGAGTTCGTCACGTTGAGGCAGGTCAATCGGCACGCCTCGACGCCGTTCACGAGATAGCGATCGGAGCGCGCGGCCGGTCGCCGGGGCGGGTCATCCTTAGGGTTCACTGCACAGCACCCCGGCACAAACGCGGGATGCGGGTTGCGCCGCCCCATGATACGCCGTTCGCATCATTCCCTCCGGAGCCGCCGTTCATGTCTGTCGCGACCGCCTCGAGCCAATCACCCGCGACCGCCGCCGAGACCGATCCCGAAGCGCTCGGCTGGATGAAGGGCTTCCCGCCGGCACCCGACCGCACCATCACCTTTCAGAACGGCTCGTTCCGCAGCTTTCCCGAGCTGCGCTGGGCCTGGAGCAATGTGCGACAGCTGGTGCCGACCGTGAATGTCTGGCGCGGGGCAGGGCCCGCGTCGCCTCTGCCGCGGAAGGACCATGACATTGGCGCGGTTGCCTCGACCACCATGGACGGCCGACCCATGACGTTCGCAAAAATGCTGGAGGAAACCTACACCGACGGCATCGCGGTGCTGCATCGGGGCAAGCTGATCTATGAGCGCTACTTTGGCGCCTTGAAGCCGCACAAGCCGCATATCGCGATGTCGGTGACGAAATCCTTCACCGGCGTACTCGCCGGCATCTTGGTCACCGAGGGAAAGATCGATCCGCAGGCCCCGGTGACGGATTACGTGCCGGAGCTGAAGGCGAGTGCGTTCGGCGACGCGCGCGTGCACGAGGTCATGGATATGACCACGGGGCTCGAATACACCGAAGTCTACACCGACAAGAACTCGCACGTGTGGAGCCTGCGGCGCGCCAACGGCATGGCGCCGATTCCGCCTGACTATGACGGTGCCACCACGATCTTCGATTTCCTCGTCGCGCAGACAAAGCAGGGCGAGCACGGCAAGGCGTTCGCCTACAAGACCGTCAACACCGACGTGCTCGCCTGGATCATCAGGCGCGCGAGTGGCATGACGCTGTCGGATCTTCTTTCCGAGCGCATCTGGCAGCCGATGGGTGCGGAAGAAGACGCGCATTATCACGTCGACCGCATCGGCACCGAAAGCGGCGGTGGCGGCCTGTCCACGACGCTCCGCGATCTCGCCCGCTTCGGCGAGACCATGCGCAATCACGGCCGCTTCAATGGCCGCCAGATCGTGCCGTCACAAGTTATCGAGGATATCGCGCGCGGCGGCGACCCCGAAAAATTCAAGCCGGCCGGCTACACCACCCTGCCTGGCGCGTCCTACCGCAACCAATGGTGGGTCACGCACAACGCCCACGGCGCCTATATGGCGCGCGGCGTTCACGGCCAGGGCATCTATGTCGATCCCAGGGCCGAGATGGTGATCGCGCGCTACGCCTCGCACCCCGTCGCCGGCAACGCCGCCAACGATCCCGTGACGTTGCCGGCCTATATGGCGCTGGCCAAGCAGCTGATGGCGGGCGGGTAAACGCGCACGATCTTCGTAGCCCGGATTGCGCTGCGCTCCATCCGGGCTACGGGGCCCTGCCAAACCGCAAGATCGGTCGAGCGCATCACGGCCGCCATCGCCTAACTGGAGCTGCCACGGAGGAGGGACGATGAAGGCGGCGCTGCAAAACTATCAGGACCGGATGCGACGGGTGCTGGATCATATCGACCGGCATCTCGACGCCGATCTGGACCTGGACAGCTTGAGCGCTGTCGCCGCCTTCTCGAAATTCCATTTCCACCGGCAGTTCACGGCGACCTTCGGGTTGTCGGTGCATCGCTATGTCCAGCTGGCCCGTCTGAAGCGCGCTTCGCATCGGCTGGCCTATAGTGACGCCGAAAGCGTCACTGACATCGCGATGGATGCCGGCTACGACGCGCCCGACGCCTTCGCCCGCGCCTTTCGGCAACGGTTCGGGCAATCGCCGTCGTCGTTCCGCAACTCTCCCGACTGGGAGCCGTGGCTTGTGGCCTTCGGGCCTCTCGATATTGCGAGGAGCAAGCTGATGAGGACTTTTACCACTGACGACGTGACGATACGCGATGTGCTCCCGACGCGGGTGGCGATCATGGAGCATCGGGGCGACCCGGCGACGCTCGGCGACACCATCCGGCGGTTCATCGCCTGGCGCAAGGCCGCGGGCCTGCACCCCAGGACAAGTCCGACCTTCAATGTCTGGCGGTCCGAACGGCGTCCTTCGTCGCCGGCCGTCTACAGCACGGATATTTGTGTCGGGACCGACCAGCCGATCGAGGCGAATGGCGAAGAGATCAAGGTCGGCGAGATCCCTGGCGGCCGCTGCGCGGTGCTGCGGGTCGTCGGCTACACCGACAATCTGGAGCCCGCCGCGCTCTACCTCTATCGCGACTGGCTTCCCGCGAGCGGCGAGGAACCCCGCGACTTCCCGATCTATTGCCAGCGCCTGAGCTTCTTCCCGGAGGTGCCGGAGCATGAGACGGTCGCGGATGTTTTTCTGCCGCTGAAATAGCGCCCATCCTACTATCTCAGCTTCGGCAGACTTGTCGCGAACGCACCCTGCGATCTGATAGTATCCCTGCGAGACCCTGATCCCTGGTGCCACCACATGACCGAAGCCATCATCCGCGCTGCGGCGGAGCCTGATCTGCCCGAAGCGCTGAACCTCTACCGGCACCTTCACCCCGATGATCCTCAGTTGGAGCCGGCGGCTGCCGAGCGCGTCTGGTCCAATTTGCTGACATCGGGCTTCATGACCGTGATCGTGGCGCAGGCGGCGGAACGGCTCGTGTCCTCGTGCACGCTCGCGCTCGTGCCGAACCTGTCCCGAGGCGGCCGATCCTATGGGGTGATCGAGAACGTCGTCACGCACGCCGACTATCGCCAATTGGGGCTCGGCCGGCGGGTTCTTGTCCACGCGCTCGAAATTGCATGGCAGGCCGATTGCTACAAGGTCCTGCTGGCAACGGGGTCGAAGCGGGAGACCACCCTGCGCTTCTACGAGGGCGCGGGCTTTGTTCGCGGTGGCAAAACCTACTTCGAAGTGCGCCGTCCTTAGCGGGCGGTTTTGTCGAGACTGCGTGGCTCAACCGCGCGCCGTCTCGCGCATGCCCGTGAAGAACTCCACCAGGCTGAACGGCGCGCGTTCACCCAAGCAGAGCTCCAGGATCTGATGCGCGCCGACCGCGGCTGCTCCGCTGCGCAAGAACATAACGTCTTCGTAAGTCGCAAGCGCAGCTTCAATGTCGTCGGGGCACGCGGCGATGGCCTTGCCGAGCTCGGCGCCGTCGAGCATTGCGAGGTTCGCGCCTTCGCCGGCGGGCGGCATCAAATGCGCGGCATCGCCGAGTAGCGTGACGCCGGGCACGCGGTCCCAGCGATGGTCGTTCGGCAGCGCGTGGATCATGCGCAACACCGGCGGGGTGTCGGCATCGGTGATCAGCGCGGTGAGGGCCGGCGCCCAGCCGTCGAACTCGGCCGCGATGCGCGCCGTCGTGGCGCCGACGTCGGTGAAGTCGATGCCGGCGATCCATTCGGCGGGCCGGTTCAGCGCAATGTAGGCGTGCAGCGTGCTCCCGGGCTCACGATGCGCAAAGATGCCTTTGCCAGGCGCGACCGCGAACAGTCCGCCACCACCGACGGCGTCAGCCGTCGCCTTGTGCCGCGCGTCGGCCTCGTTGAGATACATCTCGATGAAGGAGGTGCCGACATAGTCGGGCACGGCATTCGACAGTAGCGGTCTCACCTTCGACCATGCGCCGTCGGCGCCCACCAGAAGGTTTGTGCTCGCGCTGGAGCCGTCGTCGAATGTCAGTTCATGCCGACCGTCGCCGCGCGTGACAACGCTGGTGAGCTTCTTGCTCCATCGGATCGTCCCGTCGGGCAGGGAGTCCAGCAGGATTCGCCTGAGGGAGCCGCGGTGCACCTCGGGCCGGCCGCCTGTGCCGTCGTCGGGCTGGTCGAGCAACACCTGAGCGTGCTGGTCGAGTACGCGCGAGGCCTGGCCGCCCGGGTGGATGAGACCGCGGAATTCCTCGAACAGGCCAGCCGCTTTCATGGCCAGCTGTCCGCTGTCGTCGTGGATGTCGAGCATTCCGCCCTGCGTCCGCGCCATCGCGGAGGCCTCCGCTTCGTAGACCTCCGCGGCAATGCCATGAAGGTGCAGTACGCGGGCGAGGGTGAGGCCACCGAGGCCTGCACCGATAATCGTGACCGGCGGTGTCATCGGAGGGCCCTTCACCAGTAGTTATTGGAACATCGTTCCATAGTATTGGAACGTCGTTCCATTCATGTCAAGATGGCGGTCATGGCGAAGAAGATTCACCGGACCGAACGGCGTACCGACGCACTCTCCCGGGAGCGGATCATCAAGGCCGCGATCGAGATTCTCGACGCCGGCGGCGAGGGTGCCTTGACCGTTCGTGCGCTCGCGGCGCATCTGGCGACCGGAAGCGGCGCGATCTACTGGCACGTCGCCGACAAGAGCGAGCTGCTGGCTGCGGCAACCGACGCGGTGATCGCGCGTGTCATGAGCGAGATCGTCAGCAGCGTAAAGCCGCGCGAGGCGATCCGCGCGGTCGCCCTCGGCGTGTTCGACGCGATTGACGTGCATCCCTGGGTCGGCGCCCAGCTGTTCCGCGAGCCGTGGCGGCCAGCGATGCTGGAGATCATCGAGAGCGTCGGCGGACGGCTCCAGGCGCTCGGCGTGCCCCGGGCCGCGCAATTCGATTCAGCATCTGCGCTGGTGCACTACATCCTCGGCGTCGCCGGACAGAACGCCGCGAACGCCCGCGTCCACGTTGCCGGCATGGATCGATCGGCGTTCCTCACGTCCGTCGCGGCGCAATGGGCTGGGCTCGATCCCGCAAAATATCCGTTCGTGCGAAAGATGGCCGCCCAGCTGCGCGATCACGACGACCGCGCGCAGTTTCTTGCCGGCGTCGATCTCATCCTGGCCGGGATTGAGACCGTTCGATAGGCACAGCGTCTTGAAGCTGACGAGATGGAGTTGCATGTTCAACAATAAGTCAATTGGTTCAACATGAGGATTGCCGTGGCAAGAGCTCCGACAAAAGAGCCGACAACGCGGGGGCTACAGCGGTTACCGGGCAGCGTACGCTTCGAGGCGGTGATGCGGGCTGCCGAGCAATCCGGTCTCCTCAGCAGGAGGAGCGGCCGCATCGCAGGCAGGGTCAGTCCAGCGCTGATCAAGGCAGGCCAAGCGGCAGGCCGGAATCGCTACCGATACCGATTTGATCGAGTTTGCACTGGCGAGCGTCGCTCTGGAGGACAATTTCGCCGAGGACTTTCGGAAGTCACGAGGCAAGGTTGATCGTGATCTGAAACTCGGATTCTGACGTGGTCGAGTTCGATTTCGAGGCCGCGTGCAGGTGGGCTCGGTTCAGCCCCAAGCGAACGCTTTCTCGTCGCCATGATGGCGATCTTCCTTTCGTTGCCGCCGGGAAGATCGGCGGGCAGGCGCTTTGCTCGACACCTGCGTTTACATCGACCAGATGCAGGGGCGGTCGCCAGCTCTGCTGGAAGAGCTCATCGCGCAGCGGTAGGTCAATCATTCGACGGGGGCAATTCAGGAATTGATGCACACGGTCGGTGTGCTGGACCCGGTTGACAAGCGGACCCCACGGGTGGCCACCGAGATTGGCAAGCGGATCAAGGCGATGCCACCCCATCGCATCTTCACGCCCGATATCGAGGTGCTGGGCAGAGCAGCGTTGCTGTCGGGAATCCTTTGCCGGCTCCAAGGCTACGGAAACGACCTTAAATTCCGGGCGCTCTGGGATAGCGTGCTGTTTCTCCAGGCCCGAAAAAGCTCGGTCTCGTGGTGCTGACGACGAACATTGGCGACTATGACATTCTGCTTCAAATGGTGCCCGCCGGTCGGGCACTGTTCTATCGCCGTGTCTAGGCCGCTAATTCACCCGCCAGCGAGGAGCTCACGCAGGTTGCGGAGCCGGTTCGCAATACTCGATCAGTAGTTCGGTGAGCGCGCGTATCTTCCGAGCGGGATGCTGGCCCGGCGGGCGGATCACATAGGCACCCGCCGGCGGTGGGGGATAATTTGTCATGATCGGCACAAGCGCTCCGGATTCTATATATTCATAGGTGAGGCGGTCGGGGAGATAGGCAATCCCGAGTCCCGCTGCTGCGGCGGCGAGTAAAGCCGTGCCGTTGTCGGCCTTGAAGCGCCCCTGCGGATGAACTGTGATGATCTTGTCGCCGTCCGTCAGCTGCCACGCTTCGGTGCCCTGCATGAGGGCCTCATGGGCCACGAGTTCCTCTGGCGTCTCAGGCGACCCGTGCGCGTTGATGTAGTCCGGGCTCGCGACAAGCTTCCCGTGGATCGGTCCGATGCGTCTTGCGATCAAGTTGGAGTCCTGGAGATAGCCGATCCGTATCGCACAATCATAACCATCCGTGATGAGATCGACGAAGCGATCGCTGTAGCAGGTGTGAATCTGGAGCTGGGGGTGGCGTCGGGCCATTTCCGCCAGGATTGGAGCGAAGTGAGTCGGGCCGAAAGAAAGCGGCACTGCAACCCGCAAGCGGCCACGAAGGTCACCGGCAGGTAGGATCGCTTCCCTGGCCATGTCGATCTCGGCGCGGACCCTAGCTGCATAGTCTCGGAAAGTAATCCCGGCTTCCGTGAGAGCAGCCCCGCGGGTCGTTCGTGCAAGGAGCTGAACGCCGAGTTCCGCTTCAAGCCGGAACAGCCTGCGACTGACGATCGACTTGGAGACACCGAGCCGGAGGGCAGCGGACGAAATCCCGCCGGCGTCAGCAACTTCGACGAATGTCCGGATCTCTTCGATATCCAATTCAACGTTCCTCATTCTGCGACACAGTGTGTCGCAGTAAGATGCTACCGCATCGCATTTGGGAACGCCAATGTCCGTCCGAGGCAACGTCGTCGCAGGCGTATGTCTCCGAAAAACCAGTGCCGCTCACAACGGCAATAAAGGATGTAACAATGACTTTCCGTAACGGCCTTGCTTCGCTTCTTCGTCCTGAAGATTCGGTACTCGTCCTGATTGACCACCAACCGTACCAGCTCGCGAACGTGAACAGCCACGAGCCGCAGATGGTGATCAACAATACGACTGGCCTGGCAAAGGCCGCCAAGGCCTTCGGCGTCCCCACGATCCTGACCACCGTGATCGCTGAGCGAGGCGGTCTCCTCTTTCCTCAGATCACGGATGTTTTCCCTGGCCGGGAGGTGATCGACCGGACGTTCATCAACACCTGGCAGGACCGCAAGGTGGTGGACGCGGTCAAGGCAACGGGCCGCAAGCAGCTGATCATCGCTGGCCTGTGGACCGAAATCTGCGTTGCGATGCCGACGATTCAGGCCCTTGGCGAAGGCTGGGATGTTACGGTGATCACCGATGCCTCGGGCGCCGTTTCGGTCGAGGCCCACGAGGTCGCAATCAAACGCATGATCGCGGCGGGCGCGAACATGATGACCTGGCTGGCGCTTGCGGCCGAATGGCAGCGCGACTGGGCCAGGACCGAGCAGGCTGCCGCGCTGACGGAGGTGATCACGCAGCATGCCGGCGGGAGCGGCATCGCGTTCCTCTGGGAGCAGCAGCTGCTCAATACGCCTGTCCCCAGCAAGGCAAGATGATCTGAGCGGGGGACCGAGGTTTCAAGTGGCGCCAGCGGCTGCGCGAAAGCGCACGCCGTTGGCGCAATTTATCATCTCTCCCGCCGCTGGTGGATTGCGCTTCGCCAATCCACCCTACGTGCGCGCCATCTTCTCGAACTTCTTCACCAGCCGATCCCGCTTCAGCCGCGACAGCCGCTGGATCCAGAACATGCCGTCGAGCTGGTCGATCTCGTGCTGGTGACAGACGGCGCGCAACGCTTCCGACTCTTCGGTCTGCACGGTGCCGTCGAGATCCCGATAGCTGATCCGCACGCGGGCGTGGCGCTGCACCTCGTCGTTGACGCCGGGCATCGAGACGCTGCCCTCGCGGTGCATGATCATCTCGGGTGAGGCCCATGTGATCTCCGGATTGACATAGGTCCGCGGGCCGTCCTTCGGATCGAGCTCGAGCACGACGACGCGCAGGGGCACGCCGATATGCGGCGCGGTGATGCCGATGCCGGGCGCGGCGCGCATCGTCTCGAGCAGGTCCGCTGCAAGCGCGCGCAAGCCGTCATCGAAGGCGGTGACGGGGCCCGCGGGGATCGCGAGGCGGCGGTCGGGGTAACGGACGATCGGACGGATGGCCATGCAGCCTCCTACCACTCACGGATGGTTGAAGCATCCCGTTCTTGACGCTCTACCAACTAGAAGGTAGCCAACGTCCATGACTAACGTTTCCTCTACCGCCGACGACATCCTGGCCTGCGCCCGCAGTCTGATCATCGCGGGCGGCTACAACGGCTTCAGTTACGCCGACGTCGCCGAAGTCGTCGGCATCCGCAAGCCGAGCATCCACCACCATTTCGCGAGCAAGGTCGATCTGGTCCGCACCCTCGTGTCGCGTTACCGCGCGGAAGCCGAGGCGGGACTAGCGGCGCTTGAGCGCAATATCCCCGATCCGCGCGACCAGCTCAAAAGCTATGTCGGATATTGGGAGGCATGCATCTCGGACGCGACGGCGCCTTTCTGCGTCTGTGCGCTGCTGGCCAGCGAGCTTCCGATCCTGCCGGAGGAGGTGGCGCTCGAGGTCCGCGCGCATTTCCGGTCGCTTGCTTCGTGGCTGAATTCGGTGATGGAGCGCGGCAAGCGGAAAGGGCGGCTCAAATTCTCCTGCACGGCCCGGGTCGAGGCTGAAGGTTTCATGGCGACGGTTCACGGTGCGATGCTGTCGGCGCGCGCCTATGGCGATCCCAAAATGTTCGCTGTGATCACCACCCCGCTGCTGGAGCGGCTGTCAACCAAGCACTGAGACACACCGGTGAGACGACAACGACACGCCCGCAGGCAGACTGGGGGCGAGGGCGATTTGCTGCGCGTAAAACGACCAACTAGTAGGTATGGAGAGACGACAATGGTGCATGGTCAACTGGATCTCGTTCGGGCCGATCGCGAGCGATGGCTGAAGCAATACTACTTCATCCGGGCGGCGTTCTCCGTCGCCTGGGTCGCTGCCGCCTTTGCTGTCGGGCCGTCGTCGGGAATCGCCAGTGCCTTGCTCGTCCTCTATCCCGCTTGGGACGCGGCGGCGAATGTCGTGGACGCGCTCCGCAGCGGCGGCTTGAAACAGAATCGCACGCAGGCGCTCAACGTCGTCGTCAGCCTGGCGACCACTGTCGCCGTCCTCATCGCCTTGCAGATGGGCATGAACCCAGTGCTCGCCGTGTTCGGGGCCTGGGCGATCGTGGCCGGATTGCTCCAGCTCGGGACGGCGATCCGGCGCTGGAGGAGTTTTGGTGCGCAATGGGCCATGGTGCTCAGCGGTGGCCAGTCGGCGCTGGCCGGCGGCTTCTTCATCTTTCAGGCCTCGACGCCCGCGGTGCCGTCGATCGCGACCGTCACAGGCTATGCGGCGGTCGGCGCGCTCTACTTCCTGGTCTCGGCTATCTGGCTCGCCGTCAGCGAATGGCGTCAGCGCGCCAGGCGGGCTCGGTTGGGGTGATAGTATCATGTCCCGGCCTCGCGTCGTACGATGAAGATGACGGGGCCGGGATGCCGTCATTGCGAGCGCAGCGAAGCAATCCAGACTTGGCGTAGTGAAGCGCTCGTTGCGGTCGTGTCGCGCCCCGGGGATTTTACGCGACGACGCAAATTTCGCGACTACAATGCCCGTTCGAGACGGCTATGCTACAATCCAGACAAGCCAGTCGCGGAATCGCTGCAAGTGCTCTCGGACGTTCTCAAGCGCAAGGAAATCTATAGTTACTTCAGCCGATCGGCGATGGAGAAGGCGCATGTCTATCAGGCGCAGGGCCGGGTCTCGGCAGTGGATGTCAGTGACGACCTCACGCGCGTCACGTCCCGGGTGCGAGGCAGCGCGGCCAAGGATTACCGCGTCGACATCCAGTTGGAATTCGACCACGGCAGGCTCATCGACATGGAGAGCGATTGCAGCTGTCCGATGGCCCTTAACTGCAAGCATGTCGCGGCGACCCTGCTGGAAGCACTGAGCGACAAGGAGCCGTCGGAGTTGGCCCCCGTGCCATCTCCGCAGGCAGCCAAGCCCGCCAAGGTGCAAGCCCTATCGGCTCCGCCGGTTTTGGCTGTCGAGGTCAATAGCTGGATCGACACTGTTGGTCGCGCGGCGCGGGGCAGCGATTATGCCGCGGACGAGAGTCCGCGATTGCTCTATTGCCTGGGCCCGTCGGATCACCCAATGCCTTTTGCCGAGGTGTCCCTGCGATCGGTTCAGCTGCGCAAGAGTGGAGCGTATGCCGACAACTACAGCAGTCCGAGTCTGTACGAATTCAAGCCGGAACGGGCGCCCAAATACTTCCGTGATGTCGACGTCGACATCGTGACGGAGGTGAACGGCCGCATCCGCAGCCACTACGAGCAAGGGCCGTATTCGGAAGAGCTGCTGCACCGGATTGTCGCGACAGGCCGCGCATTCTGGCTCGACCACAAGCGGGCGCCGCTGAGCTGGGGCGAAGCGCGCGAGGGCCGGATCGAATGGCGCCCGGGGCGCAGGGGCATGGCACCGAACCTCGTCGTGTCGGGGGGGATCGCGTTGAATGCCGAACCGCCGGTCTATGTCGACGAAGCCAGCGGTGTGATCGGACCCGTGCAACTAGGCCTGCCGCCTCGGCTCGCCTGCCAGTTTCTGGCGGCACCCTCCATTCCCCGCGCGCAGCTCGAAGAGGTGTCGCGCCGCCTGAGCCAGAGGCTGCCCGAGCTTCACCACGGCCTGCTGCCGGTGCCGCCGGCGGCTGCGGTGCTCGTCGACGAGGATCCGCGTCCCGTGCTGCGGCTGAAGCTGGGGCATGTCGCAAGCTATTCTTACTATCAGACCAAGAGCGAACGTCCCGGTCCCGCCGGTGTGGCCAGCCTCGGTTTCCGCTACGGCGGGTTCGACATCGATCCGAGCCAGCGCGCGAGCCGGCTGGAGCTGTTCCAGGGCGGGCAGGTCTATGCGATCGCACGCCGCCTGGCGAGGGAGAAGCAGGCACGCAAGCGCCTTGCCGAGGTCGGTCTCGCCAATGCAAGGTCGGCGTTTCCGATGCTCGACTACCGCCATGTGACCGATCTGACGCTGAGCGACCAGCGCGGCTGGTTTGATTTTCTCGCGCTGCACGCCGATCAACTGCGGTCTGATGGTTTCGAGATCCTGATCGACGACGATTTTCCGTTTCGTTTGGCGGAGTCGTCAGGCGATTTCGACGCGACGCTGGAGTCCAGCGGCATCGACTGGTTCGAATTGGCGCTCGGCATCGAGATCGACGGTGAGCGGCGCGATCTCGCACCGCTCCTGGCCGCATTGGTTTCGACGCCTGGATTTTCCCCCGAAGGGCTGACGGCACTCGCAGACAAGGGCGAACGTTTCCTTCTGCCGTTGGCCGACGGTCGGCACGTCGCGCTGGCTGCCGCTCGCTTCCTGCCGCTCGTGCTGGCGCTGCATGGCCTGCACATGAGCGGGGCTTTCGATGACGCCACCAGGAAGATCAGACTGTCGCGTGCGGACGTCGTTCCGTTGCTCGATGTCGAGAACGAGAGCTTCGCCTTTCGAGGCGCCGATAGTCTTCGCCGCCTCGCAGGCCTGCTTCAGGCGAGAGGGCTGACCGCACCGGAACTGCCGCCCACCTTTGGCAGCACGCTTCGGCCCTATCAGGCGCAGGGCGTGGCATGGCTTGATCTGCTCCGCGAGAGCATGTTGGGTGGGATTCTCGCCGACGACATGGGGCTGGGCAAGACCGTCCAGATCTTGGCTTTGATCGCGCTGGAGAAAGCGCGAGGTCACCTCGCCAATCCTGTGCTGGTCGTCGCGCCGACCAGCCTGATGACGAATTGGTCCGCCGAGGCGCAGAAATTCGCGCCGGAGCTGAAGGTCCTCGTGCTGCACGGAGCGGATCGCAGGCACAAATTTCCTGCCATTGCAGAGCACGATCTGATCCTCACCACCTATCCGCTGATCGCAAGGGACCGCGAGGTTTTGCTGTCGCGGGAGTGGCATATGGCCGTCCTGGACGAGGCGCAGACGGTCAAGAACCCCGATGCCGCCACCACGCGATGGCTGCGCGAGACGAAGGCGCAGCATCGCTTCTGTCTCACGGGCACGCCGATGGAAAATCATCTCGGCGAACTCTGGTCGATCATGAGCTTCGTCAACCCGGGCTATCTCGGTGACAAGGCGGCCTTTTCGCGCCAGTGGCGCACGCCGATCGAAAAGCGCGCCGACAAGGTGCGGACCGCGGCGTTGGCGCGGCGCGTCAAGCCCTTCTTGTTGCGACGTACCAAGACGGAGGTGGCGACCGAGCTGCCTGCCAAGAGCGAAATGGTGGAGACCATCGCGCTGGATGGGCCGCAGCGCGATCTCTACGATTCAATAAGGCTCACGATGTCGCGCAAGGTTCGCGAGGCCATCGCAAAAAGCGGCCTTGCCAAGAGCCACATCGTGGTGCTCGAGGCCCTGCTCCGGATGCGGCAGGCCTGTTGCGATCCGGCGTTGCTGAAATTGAATGACGGCGTCGAACGGCCGTCGGCCAAGCTCGATCGCCTGGTCGACATGGTGGAGGAACTGCGCAGCGAGGGGCGCAAGATCATCGTCTTCTCGCAATTCACCTCCATGCTCGATCTGATCCGGAAGCGCCTCGACGCGGGAGGCTTGCGATACAGCCTTCTCACCGGTCAAACCAGGGACCGAAAGACGGCGATTGAAGCCTTCCAGGACGGCCCGGCCGAAATCTTCCTGATCAGCCTGAAGGCCGGCGGGGTCGGCCTCAACCTGACCGCCGCCGATACCGTCATCATTTTCGATCCCTGGTGGAATCCGGCAGTCGAGGAACAGGCGATCGATCGGGCGTATCGGATCGGGCAGGACAAAGCGGTCTTCGTTTACAGATTGGTGGCTGCCGGGACGATTGAGGAAAAAATGGACGAGCTCAAAGCCAGAAAGCGGGCGCTCGCCGACGGCCTGTTCGATCGTGACGGCGGGATCGCGTCGGCCCTCACGGAGGACGATGTGAACGCGCTGTTCGATGTGTAGCCGGGCGCAGGGTGGCAGGCGCCGTGAGGGCGGTGCATGGGGTTGTTTCGACATTTGCAGGTGGGGTGATCGAGAGTTGGTTTATGACGTGAGGCTTCTCCAATGCCAAAGTGCACGCCATGTCTGATGATCTGAACTGGCTTTCCGCTCGTGAGTTGGGCCGCCGCTTCGCCAGCGGCGAGCTGTCGCCGGTCGATGTGCTGGACGCAACCTTGGCGCGGCTGAATGCGGTCGATCCCGTCCTGAACGCGGTGTGCCTGTTGGACGAGCCGCTGGGGCGGCGTCTGGCGGCAGAATCCGCGGAGCGCTGGCGTCGCGGAACGCCGCTCGGGCCGCTCGACGGCGTGCCCGTCGCGATCAAGGATACCGCGCAGGTCACGGGATGGCCGATGCGCATCGGCTCCCACGCCACTGCGACCGCGCCCAGCACGCAGGATACGCCCGGTGTGGCCCGGCTGCGCGAGGCCGGGGCCGTGTTCTTCTGCAAGACGACGACCCCTGAATTCGGTTGGAAGGGCATCACGCATGGCCCGCTGACCGGCATCACCCGCAATCCCTGGGATATTTCCCGCACGCCCGGCGGCTCCAGCGGCGGCTCGGCTGCCTTGGTGGCGGCCGGAGTGGTTGCTCTTGCCACCGGAGGTGACGGCGGCGGCTCCATTCGCATCCCGGCGGCGTTCAGCGGCGTGTTCGGATTGAAGCCGAGCTACGGCGTGGTGCCGAACCTCCCCGGCATCATGGGGACGCTCGCGGTCTACGGCGGCCTGTCGCGCGATGTCGCCGACAGCGCGCTGTTGTTGAACGCGCTCACGCGCCCTGACACGCGTGACTCCTTTGCCATTCCCTATCGCCGCATCGATTATCTCGATGGCCTCGATCGCGGCGTCGCGGGCCTGCGGATCGCATGGTCGCCCGATCTCGGCTTTCCGGTCGCCGACCCCGCCGTGGTGGCCGGCATGCGGCCGGCGCTCGACGCGCTGGTGGAGGCAGGCGCCGACGTGCAGAATGTTGCTCTCGATCTGTCCGGCGCGCAGCATGCGCTGGAGGTGATCTGGGGCGCCTCGCATGCTGCGCTGGTGCGTGATTTCACCGGCGCGCAACGGGCGGCGCTCGATCCGGGCCTGCTGAGCTTGATCATCGCGGCCCAGGATATGTCCGCGAGCGAATTGCAGGCCGCCCATGTCGAGATGCGCGCGCTGAGCCAGCAGATGCAGGCGTTTCACGGGGATTACGATCTGCTGCTGACGCCGACCGTTCCCATCACCGCTTTCGCGGCCGGCATCGACACGCCCGACGCGGCGCGCTTCCCGCAATGGTTCGACTGGACGCCGCTGACATGGCCGTTCAATCTGACGCGCCAGCCTGCGGCCTCGGTGCCCTGCGGATTCGTCGAGGGGCTGCCGATCGGGCTGCAGATCGTGGGGCCGATGTTCGCCGAGGAGACTATCCTGCGCGCGAGCCGGTGCGTCGAGCAGGCCTGCGCCACCGCTGCGCGACCAAGCCTTGCCGACGGTGCCGCGCGGACGTCTCGCCAGGGTCGATGATCTCCGGTCGATCGGCGTCGCCTCGGCGTCAGCGCGAGGCGGGAATTGCCCCGCATCGGCGCATGCCCTAACAATGCTCCCAACAAGAAGCATTGATAGCGGAGGAAAACTTCATGCGCACGATCGTGATCGCACTGGCAACTGCCCTTGCAGCGGCAACGCCGGCTGCGGCCGACTATCTGGTGAAAGAAGTCGGCAGCTTCCACATTGGCGGGCACACCGAGACGCTGAACGGACTGCCGTCGAAGGAGATCGTGTTCTCGCCCGGCGCCCCGCCGATCAAGGTCGATCCGAACGGCGAGTTCGAGGTCGAGCAGATGTATGTCCAGTTCGTCAAGCAGGCTCAGCCGAAGTCGAAGCTGCCGCTGCTGCTCTGGCATGGCGGTGGCCTGTCCGGCGTGACGTGGGAGACGAAGCCCGACGGCAAGCCGGGCTGGCAGCAGTTCTTCCTCAATGCCGGCTACGACGTCTACGTCTCCGATGCGGTCGAGCGCGGCCGCGCCTCCTGGGCACGCTACCCTGAAATCTTTAAGAGCGAGCCGTTCTTCCGGCCCAAGAAGGAGGCGTGGGAGCTGTTCCGGATCGGGCCTGCTTACGAGGTCGGCGGCAAGCGCGAGGCGTTCGAGGGCGAGCAATTCCCGATCGAGGCGTTCGACCAGTTCGCCAAGCAGGGCATTCCGCGCTGGGCGACGAATGATGCCGCCACGCAAAAAGCCTATGACGCGCTGGTGCAGAAGGTTTGCCCGTGCATCATCGTGGTGCACAGCCAGGGCGGCAATTTCGGCTTCACCGCCGCGCTCAATGCGCCCGACAAGGTGAAGGCGCTGATCACCGTCGAGCCATCAGGCGCGCCCGATCCCGCCAAGGCAGACGCCGCAAAGCTCAAGGGCGTGCCGCATCTGATCGTGTGGGGCGATTTCCTCGACAAGGTCCCGGTGTGGTCGAAGCTCGTGGTCAACCCGACCAAATGGGGGCAGGCGGTTGCGGCCGCCGGCGGCAAGGTCGACACGTTCGAGCTGCCGAAGATGGGGATCAGGGGCAACACCCACATGATGATGATGGACCGCAACTCCGACGACATCGCAAAGTTGATCAGCGACTGGATCGGGAAGCAGGGACTGGCGAATTGAGCCGGGTTCGGGCTCGGCCCACTCCCTTTGCGATGCTGCGGCGACATGTGAGCTGACCCATGGAGGAGCGTCAGGATGTTCGATCTCGACTGGTCTCCGACCGAAAAGAAGATCGCACGCAAGGCCTTCGATGCCGCGTTGGAACGGGCGTTGGCCAAGGCGATGGCCGAATTCAAGACAAAGGCGAACGCAGCGTCCACGCCTGCACAGATGTGGGAGCTCGAGGATTATCTTCGGCGGCAGCGGCGGGAGATCGATGAGACGTTCGACTATCGCTATTCGCAGCTCCCTCTCGTCTTCGCGCGCCTCATCAGAATGGGTCATCTGAACGAGGATATGCTCGGCGGACTATCGGAAGAGAAGCGGGGCATCATCAACTCTCTCCTGGGCATGGGGCAGGGCAGCGAGTGAGTTCCATCGGGCCGGAAAATAGGTTGGAGGGGCTGTCGGTTTCCTTCGTTCCCGTTCGTCTTCCACCCAGACAGACCTGACGGGAGACCACAATGAACGCTTCCCCCTATCGCTGGGTGATCGTCGCCGCCGGCGGCCTGCTCGGCTGCGTCGCGATCGGCGGCATGTTTTCGCTGCCGGTGTTCTTGCAGCCGATCGCAAAGGACACCGGCTGGTCGGTGACCGGCATCTCCAGCGCGATGACCATCGGTTTTCTCGCGATGGCCTTCACCAGCATGGCCTGGGGCACGGCGACGGACAGGTTCGGGCCGCGGCCGGTGGTGCTGACGGGCTCGATCGTGCTGGCGCTCAGCCTGTTCGCGGCCAGTCATGCGACCTCGCTGATCGTATTCCAGTTCGTGTTCGGCCTGCTCACCGGCGCCTCCTGCGCCGCGATCTTCGCGCCGATGATGGCGACGGTCACAGGCTGGTTCGACACCCATCGCAGCCTCGCGGTGTCACTGGTGTCGGCCGGCATGGGCATCGCCCCGATGACGATGGCGCCGCTCGCGGCCTGGCTCGTCTCCGGCCACGACTGGCGGACCTCGATGCAGATTATCGCGCTCGTGGTCGGCGCCATCATGATTCCCGTCTCGCTTCTGGTGCGCCGTCCGCCCGCGCTCGCAAACGCAGCGGCCGCACCAACGGGCGAGGACACTGGACACAACGAGATGTCGATGGGCGAGGCGCTGCGCTCGCCGCAATTCCTCATCCTGCTCGCGACCAATTTCTTCTGCTGCGCCACCCATTCCGGCCCGATCATCCACACCGTCAGCTACGCCGTGAGCTGCGGCATCCCGCTGGTCGCGGCGGTGACGATCTACAGCATCGAGGGTTTTGCCGGCCTCGGCGGGCGCATCGCCTTCGGCCTGATGGGCGACCGTTTCGGCGCCAAGCGCGTGCTGGTCTCGGGCCTGCTGCTCCAGGCGTTCGGCGCGCTCGCTTATGTCTTCGCGCATCAGCTTGCTACGTTCTATGCGGTCGGCGCCGTATTCGGCTTCATCTACGCCGGCACCATGCCGCTCTATGCCGTGCTGATCCGCGAGAACTTTCCGCTGCGGATGATGGGCACCGTGATCGGTGGCACCGCGATGGCCGGCAGCCTCGGCATGGCGACGGGCCCGCTCGCCGGCGGCCTGATCTATGATGCGTTCTCCAGCTACGCCTGGCTCTACATCGCCTCCTGGGCGATGGGCCTAGGTGCGTTCCTGATGGCGATGAATTTCCGGCCGTTCGCCAAGCCGCAAGGCGAGGCGGCGGCCGCGACGGCGTGAGGAGGTCTAAGACTGGATGCGTTTCTCGAAGAACAAATCCGGATAGGGATCGTCATTGAAACGCGGGATCTCGCTCCATCCCGTGGCGCGGTAGAGCCGGCCGGCCTCGGGCAGCGCGCTGTTGGTGTCGAGCCGCAGCAGGGAGATGCCGAGCTCGCGCGCCGCGGCCTCGGCCGCGTCCATCAGGCGACGGCCGAGGCGCAGACCGCGCGCGGCGGGGGCGACCCAGAGGCGCTTGATCTCGGCATAACCGTAATCGGTTCCCTTCAGCCCGACGCAGCCGATCGGCAGCGTATCCGACATCGCGACGATGAAGGTGCCGCGCGGGCGGCGCATGTCCTTGGCATCCGGATCTCTCGAAAGAGAAACGTCAAAGCCCTGTTTGAAGCGGCGGCCGAGCTCGGCATAGTACTCGCCGAGGCAGTAGCGGACCTCCTCGGATCGCGGATCCATCTCCTCCAGCGCAACGCGCTCGCGCGCCAATGCGGAAGCGACCATGTCCATCGCCGCCAGCAGCGCGTCGCGCTGCGAATGATGTGCAAGGAAGCTTTCGGCCTGCGTGTTCGACAGCGCTTCATAGGCCGCGAACTCGCGTCGGCCCGCAGGGGTCAGCCTTGCCACGCGGCGGCGCGCATCGTCTTCATGCGCGCTGGTCTCGATCACGCCTTCGTCCTCGAGGCTGCGCAGCAGCCGGCTCATCAGCCCGGAATCGAGGCCGAGATAGTCGCGGATCTCCGCGACATCCGTGCGCCCGTGCCCGATCGCGTTGAGCACGCGCGCCGCGCCGAGCGGCCGCCCCCGCCCGAGGAACGAGGTGTCGAGCGCGCCGACGGCGGAGGTGACGGCACGATTGAAGCGGCGGACGCGGGAGATAGGATCGAGCATGATATCTGACTTTAGTCAGATAATATCGTCAAGTCAATCTAGGCGGTCGGACCTCACTTCACCAGCGTCAGCAGCGGCTTGGTCGAAGCGACCGGTCTCGGCGATGATTTTCCGGTGGTGCAGCAGACGGTGAGCCGCTTGCGCGACAATCTGCTGCGCGCGCCGCTCTCCGATCAGACGGGGAGGGGCTGAGCAAAACGCGCGCGGCTCACGCTGCACCTTGCGGCCGCCTCCCTGGAGAGGCGAAACCCCAGGCGGGCCCACGGTGGGCCCCAATCAGAATGTCAGGGTGATCACGACCGTGTCGGTGTATGTCGCCGGCGGAGGCGTCGATTGTGGAGCGACCCGTCCATATACGGTGAACGATTGTGCGGAGCCCGTTCCGGTGCTGCCGACGGACGCGCCATACCAGCCAGAGGAACGCGCCGCATCGGTAAAGAGTCCATATGTCACGGCGTACGAGCCACTCACCGCCTTTCGGTTGGTCGCGCTCGTGCCGCCATTCTGGCCGCCGTCGAGCGATATCGTATAGCTCGTGCCCGAGCTGCACGTTGCCGAGATCGTGGCGGTTTGATCCACGTTGCTGGTGAGCAGGCTGACCGATCCGAAATTCAGCATTGCGCCCGTGGCTGTGCACTGGGCCTGGTTGGTCGCAGAGATCGTCACGTTACGGGCCGATGCCTGTATGAACCCGCTGCAGGACGTCGCGCTGAACACGTCGAGCGCCAGCGAGAGAAACGTCGAATAGCTGCCGGGCGACACCGCGGCCTGGCCCGAGAGAACGCGATAGTAGAGCGTGAAGGTCGTGCTGCCGGCGCCGCTGGAGTTGAGGGGGATGGTGATGGCGATGGGAGTCGTGAGTGTAAAGGGAGAGCTGTAGCCTGCGTCCAGGTAGACATTGTAGTCCAAATTCTGGGATCCGTTGACCATGTGATAAGGTCCGGAATTTCCGCCGCCACCATTGTTGGATCCCTGGTTGTAGAGGCAGATATAGGTCGTTCCGTTGGCGGTGCCGCCGGAGCAACTGATGGTCGTCGTGGAGAAAGTGTCGTAGTTCTGATTTGTGCTCGTCGCGATCGATCCGAAGGCGATCGCCGCCGGTGAAAAGCTGCAGGACACCGCCGCGCTGGCGGATTGGGTCATGCATGTCAGCGCCAAAAGGCTCGCGCAAACGACCACGAGCGACGACGCAAGGCTGCGCAATCCCGCTTGCGGGTATCGATTCCATCTCATGGCAAACGTGCTCCCGCTCTCAAAGGCAACGAACCGGCCCGATTTTCTGCATCTGTCTTGCCGGATCGACTGTGATCGTCGCACTGCAATCGCCCGTGCCGAGCTGAAGTCTCGCCGTGGCTTGCTGAGCGAGCTCGGGAAGAAATGCCTCGCCGTCATATCCGACCACGAAGCGTTGGGCACCGGCGAAGCCTTCGGTGCCCGGAGGAATGGTCTTGCCGGCCTTATCGACGAAACGAACGATCACGGATCGGGCGGCGACGTCGACGCCGAAATCGGCCACGGTGCCTGCACCACCAAGTGGCGTGACATTGGCCTTTGTTCTTCGAATGGAGGCGGTCACGGGCAGGTTGGTTTCGTCGATGCTGATCTTGTTGGCGCCGTAAGATCTCAATCCGGTGACCAGCAATTCGCCATCCGAGCCCGTCGCGCCGGCGGGACGATTCTCGACCAGAACGGGGATGTTCGGTGCGCCGGTCTTGACGATGGTGAAGCCGTCGTCGATCCGCGGGCCGAAATGGACGTTGCTGTCGGACATCAGCACCATCGAACCGCTGGCTTGCGCCAGCGCGCTGTTGTTGCCGTTTGATTGGGTGACTTGCGCGCCGATCTGTCCGTAGGTCGTTCGATAGCTCGCACCGGCGCTCCTGAGCGGATTGCCGCCTTCGGAGTCCGCGATGTTCCAGCCGAAGCTGCCGGGCTCGAGCTCCATGGCTTTCGATGCCTGCGTCGTGATACGCGTCGCGCCGCCGGCGGATTGCGCTGATGTGGACAGGCTGATGTCCTTGCCGATCGGGAATGACAGGCCGGCCACGATGCTCTTGCTCTTCGTCGTACCGAAGTCCCGCAGCGCGGTCGCGAAGAACGTGCCATTGAGAGGAACCTGTGCGCTGTACGAGATGGCGGCAATACGAGAACGTCGATAGTCCGCGTCGACGTAGTTCGTGAAGGATACATTCAGCGAAGAGGCGACGCGGCTGAGCGGGATGCCGACGGACAGGCGATCGATCGCCGCTGGAGGCAAGACCGAGCCGAAATTGAAATACCCGCTCGCGCCGAACGATGGACGTGCGACTCCGTACCGATTGAGGAATTCGCCGTTTCCTCCCAGCTGGGACGGAGCCGTGACCGCCGCGAGGTCGCGATAGGCGCCGAGCGTGCGTTGCGCGTCGACATTGAAGTTGAGGCCCCAGACCTGCATCTGATACGAGCCATAGAGCAATGCTCCGCGGTTGGCGTCCTGCGTGCTTGCAGCTGCGGCCACGCTGAGCACACCAAACGAGCCCGTTCGCAAGTCGAACCCGCCGCCCAGATTGACCAGGGACCTGGTGGTCTCGGCGTGTCCCTCGAGCGTCAGCCAGTCGGTGACGCCGAGCCGTCCGCTGGCGGACGCCGCGGCGTGGTCGTCATAGTCGAACGACGACGCACCGTAGTTGAGGCGCGCGGCTCCGACCTCGACCGAATAGTCGTACAATCCACCTCGAAGCAGCTTGGTGGAGACGAAATAGGGTACTTCCTGCTGGGTTTGCTGCCCCGACGAGTCACGCAGCACGATGCGTGTCGTGCCAGCGCCGGTCATGGCGGGAATATTGTTCAGCTGAAACGGCCCCGCCGGAACCTGCTGGGCGTAGGTCTGGACGCCGTTGACATAGACGTTCAATGCCGATGGGACCGCGGCGGTCCCCGACGCGGTCGGCAGTGGCAACGTGACCAGGTCCGGACGGAGTCCGAAATCCTTCTCGACCTGAAGGCCGCCCAGGCGAACCGAGCGTGTCCAGGCAAGACCACCCGAGACCAAATCGCCGGCATTGTAAACCCGCTCGCGGTCGGGCCCGATATAAGTCAGGGTCGAGTCGAGGCGAACCCCTGAGAGCTCCGAGGAAAGCAGCGTGTTGCCGACGATTCCGGTCTGACGAAATGTTCCGTAGGGGCCGAACAGTCTCGCCTCGAGTGTCGCTGAGGCGCCATTGAAAGCCAATGTGCTGCTGCCGGCATTGCTCGATGAGGCGGCATAGACATCGTAGTTCAGAACGGCACCGAGGCCGGGTCTCGGCGTTTCATCCGGCATGATGCTGCCGCGAAGCGGGCTCAGATCGTATTCACTGGTCGCCAATGCGGACGAAGTGGCCGTCAGCGTGATCGTCTGCCGCCGCTCGTCCAGCACGTAGGTGACGCCCGGCAGCGCGTCGAGCAGGACGAAGCTATCGTCCGCCGTCCGCGGCGCTCGCAGGCCGATCTCTCTCAATTCGCGCAAACTTGCTCCGATGGTTCCGTTGGTGCCGCGCATGAAATGCCCGATCATCAGCCGCGATTCGCCGTTGAGGGTGACATCGAGGAGCAGGCTCGTCTGCTCGGGGGCCGCGCCGGCGAAATCGGGAAGCAACGCCTCCGCGACCAGGCAGACTGCAAATATGATCCGTCTGGAATGTCCTCGCATTGAGAATCGATGCCTGCATCATTCGGTCAGTCACGGCCTCCAGGAGGCGCTCGTCTGGATGGGACCTCGGTCGGTACGCCCCTCGACCGATGCAGGCCCGGCGGTCATCGTGGAGAGCTTCCAGGAAAAGGACGACCTGCCCAGCACGTAGCCGACGAGGCCGCTTCTCGCGTAGTGCACAACTCCACCGGTGCCCTTGATGACGAGTGCGGTGACCTTCTGATGGACATCGCCGCGGTTGATGCCTGTTGCGAACGAAACGGCGCCGGTCCGCGCCAGCTCGAAGGCAAGCGGCTCGACCACCGCCGCGGGCGACCGAAAGAAGACGGGGATCGATTGCCGGATCACGAAGTTGACGTTGGCTGACGGCGACCGGGCCGACGTTGGCAGCTCGTCCACCAGCAGCCTGTAGGCCTCCTCGCCAACCACGGGCTGCCGGCTGGTCCGGACCACCCGGATCACCTGCTCCGTGCCGGGCTGGATCTCGACGATTGGAGGGCTGACGGCCACGTCCTCGGACGGGTCCAGCTGATCCCGGCCATCGCGCTGGGTCCAGCGCAGCGCGCGAATCTGGACATGGACCGGCGCTGCTCCGGCATTGGTCACGGTGAGGCTGTTCGCGGCGCTGCCGACCGTGACGATATCGAGCGTGTTGGGGGTCACCGCGATCGAGCCGGCACGGGCAAGATCGCAAAGAGCGATGCATGCGGTTGCGGCCAGCGCAAATGCGAGAGTGAGGTGTTTCATCGCACAGCCTCAGAATGTCACGGTGATGAGTACGGTGTCGGTATAGCTCCCGGCACTGCCCGTCGTCTGTGACGGAACGCGGCCGTATACGATAAGCGACTGGGCACTGCCGTTCCCGGTGCCGGTGACGGTGTCGGTGCTGATCGTATTGCCCCAGTTCGTCGTTCGCCCTGAGTTGCTGTAGAGCGTGTAGTTGACATACTCGTTGTTGGAGGCGCCTCCGAGCATCTTCCGAGCAGTAACCGACGACCCGTTGGCGCCCTGGTTCAGGCCGACATTGTAGGCCGTCGAATTGGTGCAGGTGACGCTGATCGTCGCGGTCTGGTCGATGTTTGCAGCGAGCACGGTCTGCGATCCGAAGTTCAGCGTCGTCCCGGTGACGGTGCATCCCGCAGTGATCGTGATGCTCACCGTGAGGTTCGCGGTCGCGGTTCCTGCCTGGCAGGATGCGGACAGGCCGAGGACGGAGACCAGCGAACAGAGCGGGCCGATCAATAACATTCCACGCATGTCGCGCTCCATCCGATCGACCTTACTGGTCGCGCTAGTCGTTTGATCCCAACCGGTCATGGATGGTTTCGATCGCGCGTGGTTAATCGCATCCTAATAAAACGTAACAGCCGCCGCTGCGGTTACCGTAACATCGGCAGTCGCTATGCGAGCATGTGTCGAAGAGCGAGAACGAAGGCGAAGCGATGTCGGAGACGAAGATGCGCAAGCAGGCTGCTGGCCATTGACAACGATTGTCGGGCAGGCCGCGCCAAGGGAATTGAAGGCACGTTCGCAGACGACGCCCGGGACATGAGGTCCCGGCTCCCATACGCAAGGGGGGAGCGTCTTCCGCTCCCCCCTTGAATGCTTCCCGAATTCTCAACGAGATGTCGACCGGGCCATCAGGCGGCAGCCATCGCTGCTGCCTCTGCCGCCGCGCGTTGCATGCTGGTCGACATCTCGTTGGTCACGGTACTCTGTTCCTCGACCGCTGCTGCGGTCGACGTGACGTAGTGACTGACGTCGTTGATCGCCTGCTTGATGGCACCCAGCGCGCCGACGACGTCGCCGGATATGGTGTTGAGGCTGCCGATTTCCCGGCCGATCTTGTCGGTAGCCTGCTTCGCCTGATTGGCGAGGCTCTTGACCTCCGATGCGACGACGGCAAAGCCTCTGCCGGCTTCGCCCGCTCTTGCGGACTCGATGGTCGCGTTCAGTGCGAGCAGGTTGATCTGGCCGGTGATTGAATTGATCATCTCCACGATGCCGCTCATCGAGTCGGCAGCGTCAGTCAGGCGCTGCGCCTGCGCGTCTGCGCAGGAAACGCTCTCGACGGCGCCGAGTGCGGTATTCCTCGATTTCACCATCGCTTCGGATATCTCCCGAACCGACGCGTTGAGCTCTTCCGCGCCGGCCGCTACGGATTCCATCATGGCACGAACACGCTCGTTGCCGAGACGAATCAGGACCTGCCGCGTGACGTCGGTCGCGTATTTCACGACCTTGAACGGCTTTCCGTTCAGATCGAAGATCGGATTGTAGGAGGCCTGGATGAACACCTCCCTGCCATTCTTGCCGATCCGCTTGTATTCTGCGGTCTGATATTGACCTTGATTGAGGCTGGTCCAGAACTCCCGATAGTCAGGGCAATTGCGTTCGGCCTGGGCGACGAACATGCTGTGGTGCCGGCCGGCGATCTCGTCGAGCGAATAGCCCATCGCTCTCAGGAAATTCTCGTTCGCGGTGATGACGGTGCCGTCCATGTTGAACTCGATCACGGCCTGCGACTTGCAGATTGCGTCGATCTGACCGGAAAGATCGGCATTCTTCAGTTTCTGCTGGGTGATGTCGGTCGCGAATTTGGCGACGCCGAATGGCTTGCCCGCTTCGTTGCGCAGCGGATTGTAGGAGGCGAGAATCCACACCTCCTTGCCTCCCTTGCCGATCCGCTTGTACTCGGCGATTTGATGCTGTCCGCGATTGAGGTTCTCCCAGAATTCGCGATAGGCCGCGCTGTTGCGCTCGGTCGCCTCGACGAACATGCCGTGATGCTGCCCCTGAATCTCGGCGAGCGAGTAGCCCGTGACGTCCAGGAAATTCTGGTTGGCCGTCACGATCGTGCCGTCGAGCTTGAACTCGATGACCGCTTGCGCCTGCTCGACGGCGGCGATCTTGGAAGCATCCGTCATGCTTCGGATTTTCTCCTTCGTCGTGACGTTCGCGAACGTGACGATCCTGGTGGGCTTTGACGCGGCATCGAGAACGGGATTGTAGGAAGCTTCGATCCAGACGTCGTCACCGCTCCTGGATATCCGCAGGAACTCGCCCGATATGAACTCGCCCCGGTGTAGTGCTTCCCAGAAAGCACGGTACGCGGCGCTGTCGCGCTGGTCCGCCGCCACGAGCAGGGAATGGTGCCGGCCCTGGATCTCTTCCAGCCGGTAGCCAAACGCATCCAGGAAGTTCTGGTTGGCCGTTATGATCGTTCCGTCGACCTTGAACTCGATCACGGCTTGCGAGCGGTTGATGGCGGCGAGCTGCGCCACGGCATCGTTGTTGGGTCTACGGCCGAACATCTGGTTTTCCTCAATCAATGCTGATGTCAATTGGTCAATTCCGGCAACGTGGTGTCCCCCGAGCTGAAGCCAAAACGGCCTCGCGAACACGCGCGATCATCGTCGTCGTTCGCGCGAGACTGTTGCATCTCGGCCGTCGACAGCAGTTCCGGACCGAAACATGTCCGGCATTATCCGTTACACCGCGGATTTCGCGCTGCCCGATAATCAAATCTTAGGAAAATCGCTGGTGACGCTACGTGAGGCTCTGCACCCATTCCCGGAGGATCGAGACATAAAGCTCTGGTTCTTCCTCGTGAAGAGCATGCGCCTTGTCGGGCAGGGGCTTGTAGTCGAAGCGCTGTCCGGCCGTCTCGATGAGCGTGCGCGCATATTGGACCTGATGATCGGTCGTGGCGCCCTGCACGATGCCGGTGATGGGCGCGATGCCGTGGAAATGATGTGAGAACAGCATGGGCACCTTCACCGATCGCAGCATTCGCTCCTGGCTGCAGCTGGCTGTTGCCGTGCCGGTGAGGAAGGCGCGTGCTCCCTCCGGATCGAACTCTTTAAGGTTTTGCGGGGGCTCGTCCGACGCCGGGATCCAGGGCTTCATCCAGTCCGGGACCACGGAAGGAGCCCGCTCCAGCAGGCCCTTCCAGTCGCCGACAGACCATTGATCGCCGAGATAGGTGGTGAACAGGTCGAAGAGATAGCCGACGGCCGATTGGCGGATACCGGCGCCGCAGGCCGGAACGAGTTCCGAGCTGAAGAGCGGTGCGTCTTCCAGATAGACTGCCCGGATCAGTCCGGGTGGTGCATAAGCCGCGAGCCAGGCCGCCATCAAGCCGCCAGCCGAATTGCCGGCCACAATGGTTCGGCGTCCAACGGCCTGCTCGACGAACCGCACGAGATCGTTACCCCAATTGTCCAGGGTATAGCGGCCCGGGGTCCGGCTCGATCGGCCCTGACCGCGCACGTCGACCGCGTAGACCTGGAAATCTCGTTCGAGCAGCTTGATGGCGGATTCGTAGCCCCACCACGATTCGACCAGGCCGGGAATCAGCACGAGGGCCGGCGCCGACTTCGGTCCGGTCACGACAAAGTTCAGCACGACCTCGCCGAGATCGACCGTCGACTCCGGATAGGCATGCGAGACAAACGTCCGGTCGGGATGATCGGGGCCATAGCGAAAGCGCATTGTGATTGTCCTTGTGCTCGAACGGAGTGAATCCGCGCGGTTCGATGAACGGCGAGGTGATTGAACTGGGTGAGGATGGAAAGGATTGGAATGCCTGTGCCGGCGCCTCGCTGACAACGTGCTGTCAGCAGCCGCAAATCCGGCCCTCCGTTACCTGGCCGGCTGCGCTGCCGAAATTCGATCTGCCGCAGGCTTGCAGACCCCCCGATTCAGAAGCGAAGCCAGGCAGTTCGCCGATCGTTCGCGGCCATGTAACCGTTAAGCGATGGCGTGTTGCGGTAGGGACCTGCATCCGGGCCGCGCTGCGCGCGATAGCTTGCGGGTAATGTTGCGGTAACAGCCGCCGCTGTTACCCGTCGATGCTGCTATGAAGCGCCGGTCGACTCGGCTTCACGATGGTTCCTTCGTGATTGACGAGCCGTGGAGGGCAGCGTTGCTGTCCCGAGGATGTCGATCCTTGAAAGGACAATGGTCCCGCAACGGAACTTTTTGCCGCAGGATCATCGCGAATGAAACGTGCTGCGGGCGGCGATCTTCTGTCCGCGACTTGGATTCATTCCAGTTGAAAGGGCTGGTCGATGTACACCTTTTCGTGCATTGCCCAGCCGAGTCTGTAATTTGTGATTCGCAAGCGATATTTGACGTAGCAGGGATACGGTAAGGGCCCGCATCAAGAGGACCGTCCGGAGGAGGAATGCATTTCTGGAGGGTTTTTGGTGCTCGATACCACGATGGACGACCCCGCACGGGTTTTGGCGGCGCTGAACGGATTGTTGGATGATCCAGCCTTTCAAGCGTCGGCACGCAACAGGCGGTTTCTGCGCTTCGTGGTCGAAGAGACGCTGGCGGGTCGCAGCGAGCGCATCAAGTCATACACGATCGCGGTCGATGTGTTCGGACGTCCGGCGGATTTTGACGGGGCGATCGATCCCATCGTCAGGATCGAGGCCGGTCGCTTGCGGACGGCCTTGTCGAACTATTACAACAATGTTTCGTCCAATTCGCACATCAGGTTCTCCCTGCCAAAAGGCGGTTACATTCCCGAGTTCACATTGACCGGCGCAGCTGCATCAAACCAGGACGAGCCGCTCGCGGCCAGTGAGTCCGTCCGTCCGCAGTCGACGGCGCCGGTGCGACGGGAAACGCGCGCCGTCGACGCGGAGAGCCTCGGACGAGCGGTGTGGCGGCCGTCGTTTCTCAGACGCCTGGTCGCGCGCTTGTCTCGTCCGTTCGGTCGGTCGGCGACGATGCAGGCGCCGATTCTGTTCGTCGATCCGGTCGAAGCGCTGACGGATGATGCGTCGACGACGCTGCTGGCCCGCACACTCAGCCAGTCGCTGGTGACGGCGCTCGGGCAGTATGACAGCATTGCTGTGTCGCGAAAGCCGATCGAAGGAAGGCACGTGGTCGACCGCGTGCTCGAGGCAAGCCCAAATCGCGCGGTCTATCGTTTATCCTGCGAGGTGCAGATCGAGCGCGATACCGTGTATCTGTGGTGGTCGCTGAGCGACAAGCGTACGCTGGAGGTCTACCGCAGCGGCAGCGAGGAGGGGCCCTGGCGGCAGTTGTCGGGGAAGATGATCGAGGGGGAGATCGCGGAGAAGGTCGCGGCCGTCGTCGCGCAGCGCAACGGCATCATCAACTCGTTCGTCGCCCGCTCGTTCGCGGACCCGCCGCCTGCGGGCTATCCCGCAGTGCTGCGCGCGCAGCAATACACGATGACGCTCGATCCGAAGACCTTTGCCGGCGTGCGGAAGGCTCTCGAGCGAACAGTCGGTGAAAATCCCGACTATGCCGAGGCTTGGGCGTATCTCGCCTATGTCTATACGGACGAGATCCGGCACAACTACGATACCACCCGTTCTCGCGAGCAATTGGTCGCCCTTGCCAGGGAGGCGGCGGGCAATGCCTTGCGGCTCGCGCCCTATTCGGCGCTGACCTATATGGGAATAATGGTCGTCGAGTTCGTGGCTGGAAACCACCACGCCTTCGAGGACGCCGCGCAACGCGCGCTCGAGATCAGCCCGTCGGATCCAAAGATGCTCATTCTTGCGGGTAACCGCTTGTGGTTGAGCGGAAGCCGGGAGCAGGGGCGTGCCGTGATCGAGCGCGGTATCGGCATTTCGCGCCCGCCGGCGCCCCTCGACGCGCTGGTGCTGGCCATGGACGATTACGTGAATGGCGAATACGGCAAGGCGCTCGAACTTTTGAAGCGAATGCCGGATCATATCTATCCGGTCCCGATGCTGGCCGCGGCTTGCTATGGCCAGCTCGGCGAGCTTGCCTTGGCGCAGTCGCAACTTGCTCGTTTGCTGGAGGTCCGTCCGCACTTCTCCGTGAAGACGCGCGCAAGGCTTGAGGATATGGGCTTTGACCGTGAGGTGGCCGATCTCATCGTCGAAGGACTGAACAAGGCCGGGCTTTCAATTGCGGCGAGATCCGCTGCCTGAAAATGGCAGCCGCTCCTGGGCCGCCTGCGCGACAATCTGCTGCGCGCAACGAAAGCCGATGATTAGCGCATCGCCACATCGGCCGTCGGCGGCCGCTTTGGCTGCTCATTAATTTTGGAGCGATGAGAGGCTGGCATTGGGCCGGGAATTCGAGCAGAACTTTCTGCTTGGAGCGCCTGTCGGCGGAGCTGGAATACACTACGGGAGAACATCGTGAGCAATGCGAATGAAGTGGGGGAGCGGCTGGTCGCAGCCCGCAACAGCGGGCGGCCGGTCTCCTGGCATGATGTTCTGCCTTCGGATCGTGCCGCCGCCTACGCGATCCAGGATGCCACGCTGGCCCGGATCGGCCCGATCGGCGGCTGGAAGGTCGGCGCGTCGAACGCGGAGGCCGAGCCGAACTGCGCGCCGCTGCCTGTGTCGGGCCTGCTCGCTTCCGGTGCGCGACTGGGGACGGGATTGCTGCGCGGTGTGGAAGCGGAAGTCGCACTCCGGGTCGGGCGCGCGCTCACGATCGACGATGCCGCATTGCCCGATCGCGAATTGGCTGGCGCCTTTGATGCCGCGTATCCCGTCATCGAGGTGGTCGAGACGCGCCTTGCGGATTGGACCAACAGCGCGGCCTTGGCCCAGCTTGCGGATTTGCAGAGCCACGGCGCGCTGCTGATGGGACCGGCCTCGACAGTCAGCCCTGCTTCCATCGATCTGAGGAAAGTCGAGGCGCACATCTTGATCGGCGACGACATCAGTAAGCGAACGACAGGCGGCAATCCGGCAGGCGACATCTGGCGTCTGCTGCGCTGGCTCGTTCGCCATTGTGCCGAGCGAGGTACGCCGCTCGCGCGGGGCCAGATCGTCACGACAGGCTCGTGCACCGGCATGATCTTCGCACGTGAGGGGGCCAGCGTTCGTGCGCGTCTCGAAGGTTTCGGCGAGGTTGCCGTCGATTTCTGAAATCAGCGCCGATCTAATTGCAGATTGCGCGCGGAATCATCCACGTCGCAACGGTCTGCCAGATCCCGCTCTCGCGGCGCTGATAGGCGACGAAATCGGCGCCTTCACCGTGCATCAGCTCGTAGCGATGGGTCTTGGTGGCTGCAGCGCTGGACTTGGTCATGGAACTCTCCATCGGACATGGGGTTTCCGCTGAGCTAGTTGCGGTGCAGCATCGATCCAATGGGAGGATGATGGTCATCTCATCACGTTGTGGAGAGGGGCCTCAATCGAGCCCCAGCGCCTTGCGCGATTTGCGCGTGAGTTTCGCCACGATCAGTGCATGGGCCTGCGCCAGATAGCCGGTGAGCTCCGCATCAGGCAACGCGTTGTTGCTGGCGAGCTGCACCCATCTCGCCCGCGCCAGATAGGGCGCGGGCCGTGCGACACCATGTTCGATCAGCATCGCATAGGCCATGTCCGAGACCTTGAACATGTAGCCTCCGGTGCCTGCCGCAAAGCCGCCGCCGAGCGCGAACATCTTGCCGCCGACCTTGAACACGGAGGTGCCTTCCCACTGCACCACCTTGGTGGCGGCGGGCAGGCGCAGGCAGCGTGCTTCAAATGTCTTGGGTGTCATGCGATCGCGACCGGGACGCAAGGCGGGCCTTTATGGCAGCATAGGCGTTCCAACCAGGGATGAATTGCCATGTCGCGCGTTTCGATCAAGACCAGGGACGATTTGCCGGACGCACTGAAGCCGCTGTGGGACAAGATGACGACCTACGGCGCGTTCGAGAACCAGGCCGGTGTCATGGCGCACCGCCTGCCGATCTTCAAGCACATGTGGTCGCTGCTGGTCGATCTTGCCCAGGACGGTAATCTGTCGAAGCGTCATCTCGAGCTTGCGCTGGTCACGGTCTCCTTGCTCAACAAATGCGACTATTGCGTCTCGCATCACGCGCCGAAGCTGGCCGTGCAGGGCGTCTCGGAGCAGGGCGCCGCGCGCCTGATCGACTACAAGGACCATCCCGAGCTCGACGACCTCGACAAGCTCGTCGTCGAATATTCCATCGCCGTCACCAACAACTGGAACAAGACCCGCGACGAGATCTTTGCCCGCCTCCGCGCGCACTTCTCGGAAGCGCAGATCGTCGAGCTGACCTGGCGCATCGCACTGTGCGGCGCCTTCAACCGCTTCAACGACATCCTTCAGCTCGAGGTCGAGCAGGGCGTCCCTCATAGCGAAGCCGCCGAGTAACGGCGAGGCGTCTGCGCCGGGTTCCGGCCGGGGACCGGCGTCCGGGGGCCCGATCACAGAGTTGTGGGTTGCGGGAAAGGCTATCGCAAACTATATCGTAAGATATGTTTTACAAAAGGACTTACGATATGAAGCACGGACGAGACCACAGAGACTTCCATTTTGGACACTTCGCCCACTTCGCCATGGGCCGGCACGGCGGGCGGCCCCGCTTCGGCCGCGGCGGCCACGGCTTCTTCGGGCGCGGCGGCGACGATTTTCCGGGCGCCCGGCGGCTCTCGTCGCAGGACCTCCAGCTGGTGGTCCTGGCGCTGCTGGCCGAGAATCCGGCGCATGGCTACGAGCTGATCAAGATCATCGAGGAGCGATCCGACGGCTTCTACACACCGAGCCCGGGCGTGATCTATCCGGCGCTGACCTATCTCGAAGAGGTCGGGCACAGCAGCGTCCAGCAGGATGGCGGCCGCAAGCTCTACAGCATCACCCCGCAGGGAGAGGCGCATCTGGCCGAGAACCGCGCGACCGCGGATGCGATCCTGCAAGCGTTGTCGCGGATCGGCCGCCGCATGGACGAGGTGCGCGAGGCCTTCGCCGGCGTCAGCGATCTCGACGGCGGCGCCTCGGACGAGCTGCACCGCGCCCGCCACAACCTCAAGCGTGCGCTGCGCGCCAAGCACGACAGCGATTCCGCCGAAGCACGCCGCATCGCCGCGATCCTGGATCGCGCCGCCGCCGAAATCCTCGGCAAGTGACGGGCAGCAAGGGAAGCAACGCATGAACGATCGGTCCCACAGCCCGATTGCCGACCCGCGCGTCAACGCCGTGCTCGCGCGAATGCAAGGCGCGCGGCAGCGTCCGTCAGGCGGCGGCCCGCGCGGCGCATTCAACAGCCGCGATCCCCACGCCTATGCCGAGCAGGGATTTTCCATCCATCCTGAGCAGGGCGAATTGATCTACTTGCTGTGTCGCGGCCTGCGCGCCACGCGCGTGGCGGAGTTCGCGACCTCGGTTGGCATGTCCACGCTGTATTTCGCGGCGGCGCTACGCGACAATGGCGGCGGCACCGTGATCGGCTCGGAGATCGTGCCGGCCAAGGTCGAGACCGCCAAACGCAATCTCGCCGAAGCAGGCCTTGCCGACTACGCCGAGATCCGGGAGGGCGATGCGCGCAAAACCTTGCGCGATCTCGGCGGCCCCGTCGATTTCGTGCTGATCGATGGCTGGCCGGGCGAGGCAGGTCCCTCGCTGGCGCGCGAGGTGATCGAGATCGTCGCGCCGCAGCTGCGCGTCGGCGGCTATGTCATGAACGACAATGCCGAGCCCGACTATCTCGACTTCATCCGCGATCCCCAAAACGGCTTCGTCTCGATGACGCTGCCGCTCAAGGGCGGCACCGAGCTCAGCCTGAAGCTGGCGTGACGCTGTCGCGGGCGCGATAGGCGTCGGGAACGACGAACACCTCGTCGGCGCGGCCATAACCGCCGTCGGGGACTTCCTCGATCAGCACCATCGTGTGCGGCCGCGCCGCTTCGCCGAAATAGTGGACGAACAGCGCGGTGAGGTTATGTACGATCTCCGCCTTCTGCGCCTGCGACAATGCGGCCTGCGGGATCTTGATGTTGGCGAACGGCATGATGGATGTCTCCGTATGATGTGTCGTGCGGTGCGTCAGACCACGCCGCCATTGGCGCGGATGATTTGGCCGTTGACCCAGCCGCTGTCGTGGCCGGCGAGGAAGGCGACCACGCCGGCGATGTCGTCGGGCTGGCCGAGGCGGCCGAACGGGTTCATGGCGGCAATGGCGCGCACCTGCTGCTCGCTCTTGCCTTCCAGGAACAGCCGGGTCTCGACCGGACCGGGGGCCACCGCATTGACGGTGATGCGCCGGCCGCCGAGCTCCTTGGCGAGGATGTGCGTCATGGCTTCGACCGCGGCCTTGGTTGCGGCGTAGACGCCGTAGCCGGGCTGATAGAGACCGACGACACTGGACGAGAAATTGACGATGCGGCCACCGTCGCGGAGCCGCCGCGCCGCTTCGCGCAGGGACCGGAACACGCTGTCGAGGTTGATTGAAATCTGCCGCGCGAATGATTCATCGCTCACCTCGGCGAGCGGCCCGAGCTCCATCACTCCGGCATTGTTGACGAGGACGTCGACGCTGCCGAAGGCGTGCTCGGCCGCATCGAACAGCCGCGCCGGGGTTGCGGGATCGGCGAGATCGGCCTGCACGGCGATGGCGCGCCCGCCGGCGGCTTCGATCCCGGCAACGAGTGCGTCGGCAGCCGTCTTGCCACTCGCATAGTTGATCGCGACCGCGATGCCGTCCTGCGCCAGCCGGCGGGCGATCGCGGCGCCAATGCCGCGGGAGCCGCCGGTGACGATGGCGGTGCGCTGGGATGGGTTGGTCATGGCGGATCTCCTCGATGTCTTCTGGCTGGGAGATACCTGATCGTTGGGGCCGGATAATCGCCCAAGACTTGCCATCACTTGTCGGCTGTGGTGAACAATCGGCCATGGACTGTTTTGACGCCATGCGCCTGTTCGTCCGCCTCGTGGAACGGCAAAGTTTTACAGCCGCGGCGGCCGACCTCGGCATTCCCCGCTCGACAGCGAGCGAGGTGCTGCGAAGCCTCGAAGCGCGGCTGGGCGCGCGCCTGCTCGAACGGACCACGCGTCATGTGACGCCGACGCTCGACGGCGAGGACTATTACCGTCGCTGTGTCGCCATCCTGGCGGAGGTCGAGGAAGCCGAAACCGCGATGCGCGATACGCGGCCGCGTGGCCTGCTCCGCATTGACGCGCATCCGTTGCTGACCCGCACCTTCATCCTGCCGCATCTGCCGGCTTTCCTGGCGCGCTATCCGCAGCTCGACCTGCAGATCGGGCAGGGCGACCGCCTGGTCGATCTTGTGCGCGAGGGCATCGATTGCGTGATCCGGTCGGGCGAGCCCGAGGACAGCGGGATGATCCTGCGCCGCCTCGGCACCATCGCGGAGATCACGGTCGCGAGCCCGGCCTATATCGCTGGCCATGGGATGCCCGCGACGCCTGATGCGCTCGACGGCCATCAGATGGTGGCCTTCGTCTCCTCGCGCACCGGCGATGTGCTGCCGCTGGAATTTTCCGTCGCCGGCGCGCTGCGGCAAATCGTGCTGCCGAGCCGGGTTCGCGTCAACAATTCCGACACCATGGCGGATCTGGCACGGCTCGGCTTCGGCCTCGCGCAGGCGCCCCGCTATCGCTTTGCGGATGATCTCGCCAGCGGCACGCTGGTCGAGGTGCTAGCGGGCCATCCGCCGTCGCCGACACCGCTCTCGGCGCTCTATCCGCAGAACCGCCAGCTCGCGCTGCGCCTGCGCGTGTTCCTGGACTGGATAGCGGGCATTTTTGCCGAGGCGAAGCTGTAAGGGGGCGTTTCGTAGCCCGGATGGAGCGAAGCGCAATCCGGGGCCTCTTTTCCGCGGGCACGATTCCCGGATTACGCTTCGCTCCATCCAGGCTACGAGACCTTGTGTTGCCCGTCGGGCAAAACACACAAATGACGGGTCAATCCGCGCACGCGAAAATATTCCACTTTACCGAAATTCGGCTTTGGCGTATTCATGCGCCACCTCATCCCTGTCAGAGGGGCGTATCGCGATCGTCACGAACGCGGGGTGAGCTGCGGTGGACGCTCGTCACATCGGCGCGAAGGGTTTCGCAGGGCGGGCAACCGTGAGCGAAAGACGTCGCGCACACGACCGGTGTGATCTGCGTACGGCAAAACCGTGTCGTCCTGGCGCCCGGGGTCTGTGCGCCAAGTCTTGTGGTGATGTGGCGGCCCGACCGGGCACGCGCATCAGTCATCCGCAAGGCGACGGGGGCAATAGTGCAACGCTCCCCGGGGAGAGCTCGGCATAAGCCGTCAAACCACTGCGCAGGGAAGGCCGGATGTTTGGCTTCACCTGTATGCCGCTGTGCAGCTTTTCCAAGCACACGTTTCGCACAGTGGACCGCGGGTGCCCGGCCGGCACCCGGTCTTCCCTGCGCCCTCTGACATCGGAGGGTGTCGCGACGAAGCAAAGCTCGGGCGAACCACGCCGCGAGGCCGCGAACCCATATCAGCCATTCAACAACGGTCTCGTGCCCCGGACGCGCTGCAACGCCCTTCGCGTTGCTGCGCAGAGCCGGGGCCCATGTTGCAGCGAGTGCCGCAGTCTGCCGGGTCCCGGCTCTGCGCCGCACCGCTGCGCGCTGCGTCGCGTCCGGGACACGAGAGTGGCGAACGGAGTAGTTCCACACTCCGTCATTGCGAGCGCAGCGACGCAACCCAGAAACGTATCCACGGATGGACTCTGGATTGCTTCGCTTCGCTGGCAATGACGGTGCTGATGCATTTGCGCGCCTCTTTGTGAGTTGTGCATGCGGCCTGGATGGCTACCATGCGCCCGTTCTCGTGGACCACGGGAGCCAGCAGCAGGCGGAGGCGACATGAGCGGGCAGGACCACAAAGTCAAAGGATCGGACCTGTTTGTCGCGGCGCTGGAGAACGAAGGCGTCGACCGCATTTTTGGCGTGCCCGGCGAGGAAAATCTCGATCTGGTCGAATCGCTCCGCACGTCCAGAATCGAGTTGGTCCTGACCCGCCACGAGCAGGCCGCCGCCTTCATGGCCGCCACGCATGGCCGGTTGACCGGAAAGCCCGGTGTCTGTCTTTCTACGCTCGGCCCCGGCGCGCTCAATTTGTCCACCGGTGCCGCCTATGCGCATCTCGGCGCGATGCCGATGATCCTGATCACCGGCCAGAAGCCGATCATGAGCAGCCGGCAGGCGCGTTTCCAGATCGTGGACGTGGTCGCGACCATGAAGCCGCTGACGAAGCTGTCGCGGCAGATCATCAGCGCCTCCAGCATCCCGACCGTGGTGCGCGACGCCTTTCGCGTGGCGATGGAGGAGCGGCCCGGGCCGGTGCATCTCGAACTGCCCGAGGACATCGCGGGCGATGAGGTGCCTGCCACCCCCGTGATCCCGATCCATCCGATCGAAATCCCTGTCGCCCATCGTGCCGCGCTCGACCGCGCCGCCGAGATGATCTTGGCGGCAAAGAGCCCGCTGGTGATGATGGGTGCCGCGACCAGCCGGCCGCGCTCGACGCACGGTATCGCAAGCTTCGTGCGGCGAACCGGCATTCCGTTTTTCACGACGCAAATGGGGAAGGGCACCGTGCCCGGCGGCACCAATCTCTACATGGGCACCGCGGCACTGTCCGAGCGCGACTACGTTCACGACGCGATCGACGCCGCCGACCTGATCGTGGCGATCGGTCACGACCCGATCGAGAAGCCGCCCTTCATCATGGGGCCGTCGGGGCCGAAAGTGATTCACGTCAGCTATACGTCAGCCAGCGTGGAGCAGGTCTATTTCCCGGACGCCGAGGTCATCGGCGACGTCGGCCCGAGCCTGGAGCTGCTCGCCGATCGCCTCGAGGGCAAGCTGCCGCAGGCCGCGGCGCTGCTGCCGTTGCGTGAAAAGATTCTCAGCCGCATCGCCGATCGCGCCACCGAGGCGCGCTGGCCGCCGACGCCGCAGCGGATCGTGCACGACATCCGCCAGGTGATCCCGGAGAACGGCATCGTCGCGCTCGACAACGGCATGTACAAGATCTGGTTCGCACGCAACTATCGCACCCGCGTCGCCAACACGCTGTTGCTCGACAACGCGCTGGCGACGATGGGCGCAGGCCTGCCGTCGGCGATGATGGCCGCGATGCTCTATCCCGATCGCCGCGTGCTCGCGGTCGCCGGCGACGGCGGCTTCATGATGAACAGCCAGGAGATGGAGACCGCCGTTCGCCTCAAGCTCAACCTCGTCGTGCTGGTGCTCGAGGATAACGCCTACGGCATGATCCGCTGGAAGCAGGCCGTCGATCATTTCGCCGACTATGGCATGACCTTCGGCAATCCCGACTTTGCGCTGTACGCCAAGGCTTACGGCGCCAAGGGCCATCGCATCGCGAGCATCGACAGCTTTGGCCCGACGCTGGATGCCGCGTTCAAGGAGGGCGGCGTGCATCTGGTCGTGATCCCGATCGACTATTCGGAGAATGTGCGGGTGCTGGTGGATGAGCTGCGCGCGCATGAGAAGGCGAAAGCGTGAGGGCTACGGTCTCGTGCCCCGGACGCAGCGCAGCGCTCCTTCAGCGGTGTGCTGCAGAGCCGGGGCCCATGCATCAGCGAGCTCTGCGGCCTCCTGGGTCCCGGCTCTGCGCAGCAACGCGAAAAGCGTTGCAGCGCGTCCGGGACACGAGGCAACGACTTGTGTCGCGCCCTACGATCATCGACACTCCCAATCACCCAACCAACCACAGGAATATGAAATGACTCGCGTTCGCTGTATCACCGAGATGGGCATGGGCGTCGACGTCCACGGCAGGGACGCCACCAAGGCGGCGAAACGTGCCGTGTCGGATGCCATCCGGCATTCGAGCCTCGGGTTCTTCCGGATGATCGGCAAGACCGCGAACGACATGTTCGTCGATGTCACGATCGCCGTTCCCAATCCGGAAGCCGTGGACAAGGAAGCCGTTGCGAAGGAGCTGCCTTATGGCACCGTGACTGTGAATGCGGTCAAGGGCGGGCTGGAGATTCCCTCGGCCACGGAAGTGGCCAACGACCCCATCCTGATCGCCAATGCGGCCGTCATCGTCAGCTTCGACAAGGACTAGGCCAGTGTCCGACAGCGATGAGCGGCTGCTGGATCGTCCGATCTGGAGCGCGCTGACGACAAGCCAGAAGCATCTGGCGGAGGGCGGCCCACGCGCGCTGCGCTATCCCGTGGACATGACGCCGTTTGCCGACATGGTCGACATGTCGGCGACAAGCTTTGCCGCGCTCGGCGATCTCTTGTCGGGCTCGCAGGTCGCCGCGTTGTTCACACCCGAGCCAGTCGAGGTGCCCGCCAGCTTCAAGGTGGTGCTCGCCGAGACCGGCGAGCAGATGATCGGCTCCCCCGCCGACAGTTCGCTCCGCGATGCCGAGATCGTCACGCTGGGCGCCGCCGACGTTCCCGCCATGATGGCGCTGACAGAGCTGACCAAGCCCGGTCCATTCGCGCTGCGGACCCATGAGCTCGGCACCTTCCTCGGCATCCGCGCCGGCGGTGAGCTGGTCGCGATGACGGGCGAGCGGATGAAGCCGGGAAAGTTCGTCGAGATGACGGCCGTCTGCGTGCATCCGGACTATCGCGGGCGCGGCTACGCACAGGCGCTGCTTGCGGCGGTCGCGCGCCGGATCGAGGCGCGTGGCGAGATCCCGTTCCTGCACGTGTTCTCGAGCAACGCGTCCGCGATCGCCCTCTATCAGCGGCAGGGCATGCGCATCCGCCGCCGCCTGCACGTCACTGGGCTGATGAAGCAGGGATGACGGCCCGGTGGCGCGCACCGGGCCGCTGCGATCAGGTCTTGTAATCGACCAGCAGCGCGCTCGACGCGGAGGAATTGTTGCTGCCGCTGGCGCTATAGGAGGTCGACTGGCTGGTCGCGCTCTGAAGCATTGCGAGCAACTCCTTCATCATGTCCTCGGTGGTGGTGGAGGACGAGCTGGACGAGGAAGTGGAGGAGGTCGAGTCGGTGCTCGAGGAGTCGCTGCTGTCGTCCGGCGGCGGAGGCGGGCCGCCGGCACCACTGGCGCCGCCGGAGAACGTGTTGGCGAAGACGTTCTTCAGTTCGCTGGCCTGGTCGCTGGTCAGCTTGCCGCTCGACACCTCGCTCTGGATCAGGTCGTCGATCTTGGATTGCATCTCGTCGGACGAGGGCGGTGACGAGGAGCTGGATGCGCCGCTCTTGAGGGCGGAATCGATGTCGTCGAGCGCGGAGGAGAGCGCCGATTCGTCGCTCGAGCTGACGGTGCCCGCCGAGACTTCCTTGGTGAGCTCGCTCTTAAGGCGGTCGAGTGGCGAGTACGAACTGGCGGAGGTTGCGGAGATCGAGGTCATTGTGGGTTACCCATGATGAGGTCAGGAATACGCCGAACATGGGTGTGAGGCTAAAGGTCGCCCGATTAACGAGGTCTTGCCGCAAGGATTGCAGCGGTTTTCGTTGTGTTGCTCGCGCCCTGATGAACACGCGGCGAAACAAAAATGCCGATGTGACCGGCGCGGACCCGGCCCTGGAAGGGTGGGCTTCCCCGCGGCCGATTTGTCGCTATATCCATCTCAACCAATTCAGGGAGGCAGCACGTCATGGACGCCAAGGCAGACATCAAGACGGTTGATTTTTCCGCCGCGCGGACGGCGATGCAGCGCTACGTCGATCAGGAAATCATCCCCGGCGCGTCCTGGGCGGTGCTGCGCGGCGGCGAAATTGTCGACCAGCAATGCGTCGGCTTCGCTGATCGCGAGACGAAGACGGCGCTGCGGCCCGATCACATCTTTCGCGCGTTTTCCAACACCAAGATCTTCGTCACCTGCTCGATCATGCTGCTGATGGAAGAGGGGCGTATCGGGCTCGATGACGCCGTCGAGAAATTCCTGCCGCAGCTCGGCAATCGCAAGGTCTTGAAGCAGGGCGCGGCAAGCCTTGCCGATGTCGAGCCGGCTAAGGGTTCGATCACGATCCGCCAGCTGCTGACCCACACCTCCGGCCTCAGCTACGGCATCTTCGATCCCGGCTCGGTGCTGTTCAAAGGCTACAACGGGGCGGGCGTGCTCAATCCGCTGACGCCGCTGACCGACATGATCGACAAGCTCGCCGATCTGCCGCTGTCTTATCAGCCTGGCACGGCCTGGGAATATTCGGTGGCGACCGACGTGCTCGGCCGCGTCGTCGAGGTCGTCTCGGGAAAATCCCTCGATGCTTTCTTCAAGGCGCGCATCTTCGATCCGCTCGGCATGACCGATACCGGATTCTACGTGCCGGAGGCGCAGCAGGGCAGGCTGGTCGCGCTCTACAATGGTGCTGACCCGCTTGATCCCACGAAGCCCGGCCTCACGCGAGCCGACAATCTGCCTTTTCCGCAAGCCTATCGGCGGCCGTTCCCGCGGCTCTCGGGCGGCGGCGGTCTGGTGTCGACCCTGCCGGACATGCTCGCACTCGTGCGCGCGCTGGTGCCCGGCTCGGACGCGCTGCTCAAGCCGGAGACGCTGCGGCAGATGATGACGAACCAGCTGCCCGCGGGGCGGACCATCCGCTTTGCCAATCTCGGGCCGATCCCCGGCAAGGGCTTTGGCCTCGGCGGCGCCGTCACCTTCGCGCCGACGCCGTTCGATCCGCCGAATTCCACCGGCGAATTCCAGTGGGGCGGACTTGCCGGCACCCATTGGTGGATCTGCCCCGAGGCCAATACCGCGGGCGTCCTGATGGCCCAGCGCTACATGGGCTTCTGGAATCCGTTCTTCTTCGAGTTCAAGCGCCTGGCCTATCAGGCGGTCCAAAGCTGACCGCGAAAAGAGGCTCACCGCGAAAAAATTGCGCGCGCCCGCGAATCCTTTGCGGCCATCGCGCCCTCTTTGTAGTCGAGGCGATCAGCCTCGGTCTATCTCGGAGGATGCGATGGCATTTTACAGGAAGAACATCGGCGGCCTGCACCAGGCGGTGCGGATCGCCACAGGGATTGCGGTGGCAGTCGCGGCATTTGTTTACCTCGCCGGCGCTGCCGCGTGGCTGGTGGCCCTCGGCGGCGCAGGCTTCGCGCTGACCGGGCTCGTCGGCTATTGTCCGATGTGCGCTGTGGCGGGCATCGGACGAGGAGGTGTGTCGTGAGTGCGGCTGCAATCTCGCCAAACCTGTTCGAAGCCGCGCGGCTCGGCGATCCCCAGGCGATCGCGTCACTGCTCGCGACGGCACAGCCGGATATCCGCCGCTACGCGCGTGCGACCTGCCGCAGCTCGGCGGATGTCGAGGACGCGACGCAGGAGGCGATGTGGATCCTGTTCCGCCATGTCGGAACGATCCGCTCGCTGCTGGCCCTGTCCACCTGGCTGTTCAGCGTGGTCCGCCGCGAATGCTTGCGGCTCGCGCGCAAGGCCGGCCTTGCGCCGGCCGTCGATGCCAGTGAGGGGGAGGCCGTACTGCTGTCGCGGCCCGAGGCTGATCTGCGGCTCGACGTGGCCGCGGCTTTCGAGGCACTGCCGCCGCATTATCGCGATGTCGCGCTGATGCGCGACGTCAAGGAGATGACCATCGACGAAATCGCTGACGCGCTCGGCGCGACCAGGCTGACCGTGAAGGCACGCCTGCATCGCGCCCGCGCCCTGATGCGCGAATATCTGACGAGGTGAGACATGACCGATTACCAAACGCCTGACGATCTGAAGTCTGTCCCGGCCTTCGTGGCGCTGGCGCCGGTCGAGGCCAACGCATTCCTTGCGTTCAACCACGCGGTCGAGCGGAAGAACGGATTGATACCGGCCAAATATCGCGAGCTGATCTCGCTCGCTGTCGCGCTCACCACGCAATGCGCCTACTGTCTCGATGTGCATACGGCGCAGGCGGCCAAAGCCGGCGCGACGCGCGAGGAAGTCGCGGAAGCGGCATTGATCGCCGCGGCGGTGCGCGCCGGTGGCACGCTCGGCCATGCGCTGCTGGCGCAACGCCTGTTCGAGCGACATCGAGATGAGGCCTCGGGATGAGCGAGCGTTGGTTACGGGCCGGATCGCGCGCGTGAAGACCTATCTCGGCCTCGATGGATTTCGCTTCGGCTGGGTCGCGGCGTGGATCGACGAGCGCGGCGACCATGGCTTCGATTATTCACCGGGGCTCGCGCGCTTGCTCGCGTTGCCGCATGCGCGCGCGATGATCGACATGCCGATTGGATTGAAGTCGAGCGGTTATCGTGTGTGCGACCTGCGCGCGCGCGAATTGGTCGGCCCCGCCGTGTTTCTCGGCGCGCGTCGCGACCTCTGGACATTTCCTGACATGGTGGCGGCGAATCGCTACTACTGGAAGCATGAAGGCAAGGGCAGGGGTGTGTCGGCGCAGCTCTGGAATATCAGGGACAAGATCAGAGACGTCGACGAGATCATGACACCGGCACGGCAGGCGACGATCGGCGAAGCGCATCCGGAGTTGATCTTCTGGAATCTGGCCGGACGCGTGCGGCTCGACAGCAAGACGTCGGCGCGCGGGCGCCAACAGCGCATCGCTCTCCTGGAGCTGCGTGGCTTCACGCGTGTGCGAAAGTGGCTGGCGCAGCGTCATGGCACCGGCATCGGCCGCGATGATCTCATCGATGCCTGTGCCTGCGCGGTCGCGGCACGGGATAGCACCCGGCGTGTCGGCGGCGAGGAGGTCGATCCGCGTGGATTGCGGATGGAGATCAATTATTGAGCCTTGCGCCGTACGGCTCCTCGCCTAGATTAGATGCGCCTCAACAGCAGATTGTAGGTCCTCATGTCCGATCTCTCCGCCTTTCCCATCACCAAGCGCTGGCCGGCCAAGCATCCGGAGCAGCTTCAGCTCTATTCGCTGCCGACGCCGAACGGCGTCAAGGTCTCGATCATGCTGGAGGAGATCGGGCTGCCTTACGAAGTCCATCTCGTCGATTTCGGCAAGGACGACCAGAAGACGCCCGAGTTCCTCTCCCTCAATCCGAACGGCAAGATCCCGGCGATCCTCGATCCCAATGGGCCCGGCGGCAAACCGCTGCCGCTATTCGAGTCAGGTGCGATCCTGCAATATCTCGCGGAGAAGACCGGCAAGCTTTTGCCCGAAGATGCCGCGCGCCGTTATCAGACGCTCGCGTGGCTGCATTTTCAGATGGGCGGCATCGGGCCGATGTTCGGCCAGGTCGGCTTCTTCCACAAATTCGCCGGCAAGGATTTTGAGGACAAGCGTCCCCGCGACCGTTACGTCAGCGAGGCCAAGCGCCTGCTCGGCGTGATGGAGACGCATCTTGCGGGCCGACAATGGTTCATGGATGACGATTACACCATTGCCGACATCTCGATGCTTGGCTGGGTGCGCAATCTCATCGGCTTCTACGGCGCCGGCGATCTCGTCGAGTTCACCCAGTTCAAATCGGTCGGTGCATGGCTCGAACGCGGCCTCGCGCGCCCCGCCGTGCAGCGGGGGCTGAATATTCCGAAGCGGCCGTAAAGTCAGGTCAGCGCTTTATGCGTCATGTAGAGCGCCATCAACGAGACGAGGGCGATCATGGCCCGGCGCAGCACCGATTTGCTGACGCCGTTGGCCATGCGGGCGCCGAGATCGGTGCCGATCCAGAGGCCGGCAACGATGCCGATGATGGCCGGCCAGCCGACCATCAGGCCTTTGCTCCAGTAGATCCAGGCCGCCGGGATGTTGGTCGGGATCACCGAGAAGATCAGGCTGACCAGTTGCGCCTGATGCTGCGGCACGCGCAGGCCGGCGGCGAGGCCGACCGTGATCGCGAGCCCGCCGCCGATGCCCATGAAGCCGGAGGAAAATCCGGCCAGCGTACCGATGAGGAGCAGCGGGAGCCAGGGCAGTTCGTTGCGGTCGCTCGCCTCGTTGCTCTCGTCCTTGCGCTCGCGGCGCAGGATCAGCAGAGCGATCAGCGCGACGAGATAGACCACGTAAGTCCATTGCAGGACCGCGTCGGACACCGAGGCCGCGGCATAGCCGCCGCCCGCGCCACCGACGAGAAATCCGATGCCGATCCAGACGATCCATTGCAGCGGACTGCGATTGCCGCCCTGCCAGTAGCGGCGCGCACCGGCGAGACCGGTTGGGGGGATTTGCGCGATCAGCGATGTGCCCTGAGCAACGTGTTGCTCGGCCCCGAGCAACAACACGGAGAAGATCACGAGGCCGCCGCCCGGGCTTGTGCCCGTGAAGCCCGATGCCAGTCCTCCGACGAGGCCGACGCCGATACCTGCGAGGAGTTCATGAATCCAGGACATCGCTCAAACCCTGGTTCGTCGCTTGACGTCTGGCTTGGTCGTGCGGAACCCTTCGATCACGCTGGCGACAGCGGTCATGCAGGCCTCGACGTCAAAGTCCTCGCCCCAGCACTTTTGCAGCACGAAGCCCTGGAAGATCGCGATCAGCACGCGCGCGATCGCCTCTGCGCCGAGGTCGCGCTTGATGAGGCCGTCATGCTGGCCGCGCTCGACCAGCGCCACGATCAGAGCGCGCGGCATGTCGATGCCTTCAACGACGCTGGTGCGGACGCGGCGGTTGCGCAGGGCCTCGGCCCAGCCATGGATGCCGACACGGCGGCGCGCTTCACCTGCTGGATCGGTGAGCCATTGCGCGTAGACCCGGACCAGGGCGTACAGTCCTTCGATCGGATCGCCCGATCCTTGCGCGACCGAGTTGAGCACGGCCTCGCGGCGATGCCGGTCGTCGGCCAGCGCCGCGATCAGATCGTCCTTGCTCTGGAAGTAGAGATAGACCGCGCCGTGGCTCAGCCCCGACCGCTTGACGATGTCGGCCATGCCGGCCTGGTGAAAGCCGTCCTCGGCAAAGCAGGCAAGCGCTGCTTCGAGGATCTGCTGCCGCCGGCCTTCACGCTGCTTGTCGCTGATCTTGGGCATCCGCTCGGTCCATAAATAACTGACAGATCGATCGTTTTAACGTTTCGTCGGGAATGACCTCATAAAGGGTAGTTGAAATAAAAAACGATCGATCAGTCAGTTTTAATCGCGGAGCGGATTTGGGTCAAGTCCGAGCGAGTCCCGGGCCGAGCCACAGGAGGATGAAGCAGCTCATGAGCGCCGACCGGGGCGACTCTGCGGCCCTCGATCGCGCGCGGCTAGAACAGCCGCCCGCCATTCGGAACAGGCTTGCTCGGCTGCACCAGCACGACCTTGCCGTCGGCATCGGGAAAGCCGAGCGTCAGGACCTCCGACACGACCGGCCCGATCTGGCGCGGCGGAAAATTGACGACCGCTGCGACCTGTTGTCCGACCAGCGTCTCCAGCGGATGGTTCTCGGTGATCTGCGCCGAGCTCTTGCGCACGCCGATCGCGGGGCCGAAGTCGATCCAGAGACGCCAGGCCGGCTTGCGCGCTTCCGGAAACGGTTTCGCGTCCACGATCGTGCCGACGCGGATATCGACCGCGAGGAAGCTGTTGAAGTCGATGGTTGGCGAGGCGACTGCTGTGGGATCGTGGGTGACGTGCATCATGTGTCCGTTCGGAGAGCTGGCTTCGTTCGCAATATTGTCGCGCGAACCGGAGTTTCGTACAACGCTGCAACCTAGGCTTCACGCATGCGCGAGGAACGTGTCTTGTCCAACACCATCTATGGCATCAAGAATTGCGACACCATGAAGAAGGCGCGCGCCTGGCTCGACAGCCATGGCGTGGCTTACGAGTTTCACGACTACAAGACCGCGGGCGTCGAGAAGGACAAGCTCAAGCAGTGGAGCGACAAGGTCGGCTGGGAGACGCTGCTCAATCGCGCCGGCACCACCTTCAAGAAGCTGCCGGAGGCCGATAAGGAAGGCCTCACCGAGAAGAAGGCGCTGGTGCTGATGCTAGCGCAACCATCGATGATCAAGCGGCCGGTGCTGGAAGCCGGCGGCAAGCTCCTGGTCGGCTTCAAGCCGGATATCTATGCCAAGGAAGTCAAGGCCAAGTAAGTCGGCGCCAAATCGCGTTCGCGGTCAGTTCAGCTCGATGATCTCGTTGGTGACGCCGGGCTGATCGACGAACTCGACGACATCAGCGGCCGCGATGCGGCCGGGGGCGCGATGAAACAGGTCGCGCTCGATCACCGCGCTTAATTTGGGACGCGGCAGCGCGTCATTTCCGCGCATCAGATTCTCGATCTCGAAGCCGCCGTCCTCGCAGAAGGTCTTGAGCGAGGCGATGATGTGGCAGACCTTGCCGTCGGTCAGGAACGGCAGCAGCAGGCGCTCATAGGCGACGACGCGCCCGTAGATGTCGTCGACATCGGCGACGCTGTAGACCGGTAACCCGCGTGCCACGCATTCATAATAGATCGGCATCACGACAGGCACGAGTCGTGGGCCGATATACTCATCCAGCAGAACGCCCTTGCCGGTATGTCCAAAGGCGCGCGAGATGCGCGTGCCTTCGCTCTGGATGGTGAGGCGCGGCGTTGGCGTCGAAAGGTCCACCGTATAATAGATGAGATCGGACAGCTCTTCCTCGAGCCGCGCGGGCTGGTACTCCCAGATCGCCGGAGCGATCTGCTCGCGCGCATAAAGTCGCAGCCACGTGTTCAGGAGATCACGCTGCTTGATCGACTTGACGACGGAGGGCGCGGCGCTTGCAAATTCCAAGACAATATTCCCGGCGATAAAAACCCGGACATGATCGGGCTTGCGGGAAAATTTTCTATGAAGGCTGGCGTGCGGAACGAAAGACCGTTAACGACGGCTTGATGACCGGTGCCTTGCGAACCGGGAGGCCGGGCAGGCGACATCAAAACGCGTCCGACTAAGGGAGCATAAGTCTCCCGGCCGGAGGCCTGATCTGCTCAGCTTTCCGCCTTGCCTAACCCCCGTCACCTCCGGCATATTCCGCGCCCGGAGGCGGCGTTCCGGGCGGGCTCCAAGGCCTCCGGAAAGCCGAAGCAACAAGGACAGCCATGCGCGTTGCGCGGGCAGGGGGAAATCTGTTTGGCCGATGAGTTCATTCTCGAAACGGAAGGCTTGACCAAGGAGTTCGCGGGCTTCTTCGCCGTCCGCGACGTTGCGCTCAAGGTCCGCCGTGGGAGCATTCACGCGTTGATCGGCCCGAACGGCGCCGGCAAGACGACGTGCTTCAATCTTTTGACCAAGTTCCTCAAGCCGTCTGCCGGAAAAATCCTGTACAAGGGGCAGGACATCACCGCGATGGCGCCGGCCGACGTGGCCCGCTTGGGGCTGGTTCGTTCGTTCCAGATATCGGCGGTCTTCCCGCATATGACCGCGCTGGAAAACGTCCGCGTCGCGCTTCAGCGCCAGCACGGCAGCTCGTTCGATTTCTGGCGCTCCAAGTCCGTGCTCAACCGTTTCAACGATCGCGCGCGCGAGCTGCTGAACGATGTCGGCCTCAGCGAGTTTGCCAACACGCCCGCGGTCGAGATGGCTTACGGGCGCAAGCGCGCACTTGAGATCGCAACCACGCTCGCGCTCGACCCGGAGATGATGCTGCTGGACGAGCCCATGGCCGGCATGGGCCACGAGGACATCGACAAGATCGCGGCGCTGATCAAGCGCATCTCCGCGAAATACACCATCCTGATGGTCGAGCATAATCTAAGCGTCGTGGCCAATCTCTCCGACATCATTACCGTGCTGACGCGCGGGCAGGTGCTGGCGCAAGGCCATTACAGCGAGCTCACCAAGGACGAGCGTGTCAAGGAAGCCTATCTGGGAGCCGGTCATGCCTGACACTGCGATCGCCGAGGCTCCGGCCAAGGCTGCGACCGGCGGAAACATCCTTCAAGTCCGCAACCTCGAAGCCTGGTACGGCGAGTCCCACATCCTGCACGGGATCAATTTCGACGTGAATGCGGGCGAGGTCGTCACCCTGCTCGGGCGCAACGGCGCCGGCAAGACGACCACGCTGAAGTCGATCATGGGCATCATCGGCAAGCGCGCCGGTTCGGTGAAGTTCAACAACCAGGAGATCATCCGCACGACCTCCGACAAGATCGCGCGCATGGGCATCGCGTTCTGCCCGGAAGAGCGGGGGATATTCTCCAGCCTTGATGTGCGGGAGAATTTGCTGCTGCCGCCGGTGGTCCGCGCAGGCGGGCTGCCGCTCGAGCAGATCTTCGATCTGTTTCCGAACCTGAAGGAACGTCTCAACAGCCAGGGCACCAAGCTCTCCGGCGGTGAGCAGCAGATGCTCGCGATCGCGCGCATCCTGCGTACCGGTGCGAGTTTCCTGATGCTGGACGAGCCGACCGAGGGCCTCGCACCCGTCATCATCCAGCAGATCGGTCACACCATTGCACGGCTCAAGAAGGAGGGTTTTACGATCCTCCTGGTCGAGCAGAACTTCCGCTTCGCATCCACCGTCGCCGACCGCTACTACGTGGTCGAGCACGGCAAGATCATTGACGGATTTTCCAACGCGGAGCTTGCCGCCAACATGGACAAGCTCCACACCTATCTCGGCGTCTAGAACGGCCAAGCGTCAAACGGCCAAGAGAAAACGGCGAAGAGAAAATTCACGAGGGAAGTCACATGAAAAAGTCGATTGCGTCGTTTCTGCTTGGCACGGCGTTGGCCGTCACCACGGTTGGCGTAGCCTTCGCGCAGGACAAGTCCGTCAAGATCGGTGCGCTGTCCGATCAGTCCGGCCTTTATGCCGACCTCGGCGGCCCCGGCTCGACGGTTGCCGCGCAGATGGCCGTTGAGGATTCCGGCCTTGCCGCCAAGGGCTGGAAGATCGACATCATCTCCGGCGATCACCAGAACAAGCCCGACATCGGCACCGCGATCGCGCGGCAATGGTTCGACGTCGACAAGGTCGACATCATCGTCGACGTGCCGAATTCCGGTGTGGCGCTCGCCGTCAACAACGTCATCAAGGAAAAGAACGGCGTCTATATCAACTCGGGCGCCGCAACCTCCGACCTCACCAACGCGCAGTGCTCGCCCAACACCGTGCACTGGACCTACGACACCTACATGCTGGCCCACACCACCGGCCAGGCGCTGGTCAAGGCCGGCGGCGACACCTGGTTCTTCCTGACCGCGGATTATGCCTTCGGCGCGGCGCTCGAGCGTGACACCACTTCCGTCATCACCGCCAACGGCGGCAAGGTGGTCGGCGGCGTCAAGCATCCGCTCAACACGCCGGACTTCTCCTCGTTCCTGCTCCAGGCGCAGGCCTCCAAGGCCAAGATCATCGGCCTTGCCAATGCCGGCGGCGACACCACCAACTCGATCAAGCAGGCGGCCGAGTTCGGCATCGTCAAGGGCGGCCAGAAGCTTGCCGCGCTCTTGCTGTTCCTCACCGACGTCAAGGCGATCGGCCTCGAGACCGCACAGGGCCTCAACTTCACCGAGACCTTCTACTGGGACATGAACGACCAGACCCGCGCCTTCTCCAAGAGATTCTCGGAGAAGATGAAGAGCGGCGCGATGCCGACCATGGTCCAGGCAGGCGTCTATGCGGGCGTGCGCCACTATCTCAAGGCGCTGGACGCGCTCGGCGGCAATCCTCATGACGGCGTCAAGGTCGTCGAGAAGATGAAGTCGATGCCGACCGAGGACGATCTGTTCGGCAAGGGTGAGATTCAGCCGAACGGCCGCACCATCCACAGCGCCTATCTGTTCGAGGTGAAGAAGCCCTCGGAGTCCAAGGGCCCGTGGGATTTCTACAAGCTGGTCGGCACGGTGCCGGGCGACCAGGCCTTCACGCCGCTCTCCGAAAGCAAGTGCGCGCTGTTGAAGAAGTGAGATAACAGCCCGCAGGCCTAAAAGGTCTGCGGGCGACTTTCAGGGGAACGCCGAAGGGACCGGGTGCGGGATCGATGCAGGCTCTTTACGCTCAGCTACTGGTGGGACTGATCAACGGCTCGTTCTACGCGCTGCTCAGTCTCGGGCTTGCCGTGATCTTCGGCATGCTCAACATCATCAATTTCGCCCATGGCGCGCTCTACATGATGGGCGCCTTCGTCGCCTATTTCCTGCTGAACCTCGGCGGCATCAATTACTGGTGGGCGCTGCTGTTCGCGCCCATCATCGTCGGCATCTTCGGCATGATCCTGGAGCGGACCATGCTGCAATGGCTGACCGGGCTCGACCACCTCTACGGCCTGCTTTTGACCTTCGGCATCGCGCTGATCGTGCAGGGTGTGTTCCAGAACTATTTCGGCTCCTCCGGCCTGCCTTACGCCATTCCGGACCAACTCAAGGGCGGCATGAATCTCGGCTTCATGTTCCTGCCGATCTATCGCGGCTGGGTCGTCATCTTCTCGCTGGTGGTATGTATTGCGACCTGGTTCCTGATCGAGAAGACGCGGCTCGGCGCTTACCTCCGCGCCGCCACTGAAAACCCGACGCTGGTCCGCGCCTTCGGCGTCAACGTGCCGCGCATGATCACGCTGACCTACGGCCTCGGTGTCGGCCTTGCCGCGCTCGCCGGCGTGCTCTCGGCCCCGATCAACCAGGTGCGGCCGCTGATGGGGGCGGACCTCATCATCGTGGTGTTCGCGGTGGTGGTGATCGGCGGCATGGGCTCGATCATGGGCTCCATCATCACCGGCTTCGCGCTCGGTGTGATCGAGGGCTTGACCAAGTATTTCTACCCCGAGGCCTCCAACACCGTCGTGTTCGTGCTGATGGTGCTGGTGCTCTTGGTGAAGCCAACGGGATTGACGGGAAGGGCAGCCTGATATGACAGCCTTGACGGACGACACGCTGCCGGTGACCCCGCGCGCGATGCGTGACGAGATGATCGTGTTCGTGGTGATGGCGCTGTTGCTGGCGTCAGTGCCGTTCACGGGCGTCTATCCGTTCTTCGTGATGCAGGCGCTGTGCTTCGCGCTGCTCGCCTGCGCCTTCAATCTTCTGATCGGCTATGGCGGCCTGTTGTCGTTCGGCCACGCGATGTTCATGGGCACCGCCGGCTATTGCAGCGCGCACGCGCTGAAAGTGTGGGGGTTGCCGCCCGAACTCGGCATCCTCGTCGGTATCGCCGCGGCGTTCGGGCTGTCGCTCATCACCGGCTACATCTCGATCCGCCGCCAGGGCATCTATTTTTCGATGATCACCCTGGCGCTGTCGCAGCTGCTGTATTTCATCTATCTCCAGGCGCCGTTCACCCATGGTGAGGACGGTATCCAGGGCATTCCGCAGGGACGCATGTTCGGTGTCCTCGATCTGTCCAAGCCGACGATCCTGTACTATGTCGTGCTGGTGGGCTTCCTCGCCGGCTTCCTGCTGATCTTCCGCATCATCAATTCGCCCTTCGGTGAAGTCCTGAAGTCGATCCGTGAAAACGAGCCGCGCGCGATCTCGCTCGGCTACCGCACCGACCAGTACAAGTTCCTGGCCTTCGTCCTCTCGGGCACGCTCGCGGGCTTTGCCGGATCGCTGAAAGTGTTCGTGGCGCAGAATGCCTCGCTCACCGACGTGCACTGGTCGATGTCGGGCGAAGTCGTGCTGATGACGCTGGTCGGGGGGCTCGGCACCATCTTCGGCCCGGTGGTTGGCGCCTTCGTGATCATCGCCATGCAGCAATATCTGGCGAGCTTCGGCCAATGGGTGACGGTGATCCAGGGCTCGATCTTCGTGATCTGCGTGCTCACCTTCCGCCGCGGCGTCATCGGTGAAATCGCGCATTACTTCCGGCGCTCGCTCTAAGTTATTGATTTAACGTAAGGTTAACCGCCGATTGAAAGCGGTGGATGATCCGGCTCCGCGGGCGTGAGGTGAGACGCGCGCGGATCGAAAATGGTCTATGACAGTTTCATGACGGCCCGTTCGGGTCGGGCCATTTCCAACCGGTAGCCTATTCCCATGATGCGATGGTTTCGCGCGTTCCTGCCCAAGGAAGAACGGTTCTTCGACCTGTTCGACCGCCATGCCCAGACCGTGATCCAGGGCTCGATCGCGCTCCAGGGCGTGCTCAACGGGGGCGAGGAGACGCCGGTCTACTGCCAGCGCGTCAACCAGTTCGAGAACGACGCCGACAACATCACCCGTGAGGTGCTGACGGCGGTGCGCCGCACCTTCATCACGCCGTTCGACCGCGGCGACATCAAGAACCTGATCACCTCGATGGACGATGCCATCGACCAGATGCAGCAGACGGCCAAGGCCGTGATGCTGTTCGAGGTCCGCACCTTCGAGCCGCCGATGCGCGAGATCGGCGCGCTGCTGATCGAATGCGCCAATCTGGTCGGGCGCGCGCTGCCTTTGATGCAGGAGATCGGCAAGAACGTCGCCATGCTCACCGCGATCACGGAAGAGCTGACCAAGCTCGAGGGCCGGGTCGACGATCTCCACGACATCGGGATGAAGGAGCTGTTCCTCAAGCATCGCGACGGCAGCGCGATGGATTTCATCGTCGGTGTCGAGATCTACGACCACCTCGAAAAGGTGGCCGATCGCTTCGACGACGTCGCGAACGAGATCAACAGCATCGTCATCGAGCAAGTTTAGGGCAGGGGCCTCGCCGTGGATGCTGCGTTGGGTCTTCCCGTCCTGGTCGGACTGATCGCCGTCGCGCTGCTGTTCGATTTCCTGAACGGCCTGCACGACGCTGCCAATTCGATCGCGACCATCGTCTCGACCCGCGTGTTGCGGCCACAATTCGCGGTGTTCTGGGCTGCGTTCTTCAATTTCGTCGCCTTCATGGTGTTCGGGCTGCACGTCGCCCAGACCATCGGTACCGGCATCATCGATCCCTCGATCGTCGATGCCCATGTGATCTTCGCGGCCCTCGTCGGCGCCATCGTCTGGAACCTCGTGACCTGGGGCCTAGGCATCCCGTCCTCGTCGTCGCATGCGCTGATCGGCGGTCTCGTCGGCGGTGGCATGGCCAAGGCGGGGATCTCGGCGGCGGTGTGGAGCGGATTGTCCAAGGCGGTGCTGGCGATCGTGCTGTCGCCGCTGGTCGGTTTCCTGCTCGCGATGATGCTGGTGGCGATCGTGTCCTGGCTCTCGGTGCGCTCGACGCCGTTTGCGGTCGATCGCGCCTTCCGCATCCTGCAATTCGCCTCCGCCTCGCTCTATTCGCTCGGCCATGGCGGCAATGACGCGCAGAAGACCATGGGCATCATCGCGGTGCTGCTCTATTCGCAGGGCCATCTCGGCAGCGAATTTTCCGTGCCGTTCTGGGTGGTGCTGTCCTGCCAGGCGGCGATGGCCTTGGGTACCCTGATGGGCGGCTGGCGCATCGTCCGCACCATGGGCCTGCGCATCACCAAGCTGACGCCGATGCAGGGCTTCTGCGCCGAAACCGGCGGTGCCGCGACCCTGTTCATGGCGACCTTCCTCGGGGTTCCCGTCTCGACCACCCACACCATCACCGGTGCCATCGTCGGCGTCGGTGCGGCCCGCCGCGTCTCGGCAGTGCGCTGGAACGTCGCGAGCTCGATCGTCTATGCCTGGGTGATCACGATCCCGGCCTCGGCCATCGTTGCGGCGCTGACCTGGTGGGTGGTCAAGATCTTCGTCAAGTAACGAGCTTCAGCCCAGCGATGCCGGCGATGATCAGCCCGATGCTGGCGAGGCGGAACGCCGTGGCCGGCTCGCCGAACAGGACGATGCCGAGCGCGGCGGTGCCGACCGCCCCGATGCCGGTCCAGACCGCATAGGCGGTTCCGACGGGCAGCGATTTGAGGGCTATCCCGAGCAGGATGACGCTGCTGGCCATGGCGGCGAGCGTGATGACGGACGGAACAAGCCTGGTAAAGCCCTCGGTGTATTTCAGGCCGATCGCCCAGGTGATTTCGAGAAGACCGGCGATAAACAGGATACCCCAGGCCATGATGACCCTCCATTCAAGGCAGGGTCGTCCCCGCGGCTGACATTGCTGATGAATAGGAGGGCCGTCCCTCCCATGGCCGATATGGGGCTGGCCGGAAGGCACCGCAATCACCACATGAGGCTTGATCCGGCCCATTTTCCCTGCCAAACGCTCCCGCCATGTCCGACATCGCTACCACCACAGCCGAATCGCCGGCCCGTTCCCCGCTTGCTGCCGAGGTGGCGCGGCGGCGGACTTTTGCGATCATTTCGCACCCGGACGCCGGCAAGACCACGCTGACCGAAAAGCTGCTGCTGTTCGGCGGCGCCATCAACCTCGCCGGCCAGGTCAAGGCCAAGGGCGAGCGGCGCAACACCCGCTCGGACTGGATGAAGATCGAGCGCGAGCGCGGCATCTCGGTCGTGACTTCGGTCATGACCTTCGAGTTCGAGGGGCTGGTGTTCAACCTGCTGGACACGCCGGGCCACGAGGACTTTTCGGAAGACACCTATCGCACGCTGACGGCCGTCGATTCCGCCGTGATGGTGATCGACGCTGCCAAGGGCATCGAGGCGCGCACCCGAAAGCTGTTCGAGGTGTGCCGCCTGCGCGACATCCCGATCATCACCTTCATCAACAAGATGGACCGCGAGAGCCGCGACGTTTTCGAGCTGCTCGACGAAATCGAGAAGACGCTGGCGCTCGACACCACGCCAATGACCTGGCCGGTCGGCCGTGGCCGCGACTTTCTCGGCACCTATGACGTCGTCAATGGCGGCGTGCGGCTGCTCGAAGGCGGTGGCGCCAAGACTGGCGCCGCGCAGCAGATCGAGATCGCCGAGCTCGGAAAGCTCAACGCCAATCTCGACGTCTCCGCGGTGAAGGACGAGCTCGAGCTCGTCACTGCGGCCTCCAAGCCGTTCGAGCTGGAAGCCTTTCGCGAGGGGCATCTGACGCCGGTCTATTTCGGCAGCGCGCTGCGCAATTTCGGCGTCGGCGATCTGCTGGAGGGCCTCGGCAAATTCGCCCCCGAGCCGCGCGCGCAGGAGAGCGACCAGCGCAAGATCGAGGCGACCGATCCGCGCATGAGCGCCTTCGTGTTTAAGATCCAGGCGAACATGGATCCGAACCATCGCGATCGCATCGCCTTTGCACGTCTGTGTTCCGGCAAGCTCAGCCGCGGCATGAAGGCGAAGCTGGTGCGCACCGGCAAGAGCATGCCGCTGTCGAGCCCGCAATTCTTCTTCGCGCAGGACCGTTCGGTCGCGGACGAAGCCTTCGCCGGCGACGTCGTCGGCATTCCCAATCACGGCACGCTGCGCATCGGCGACACGCTGACCGAGGGAGAGGATTTCAACTTCGTCGGCGTGCCGAGCTTTGCGCCGGAAATCGTCCGCCGCGTGCGGCTGACCGACGCGATGAAGGCGAAGAAGCTGAAGGAAGCGCTTCAGCAGATGTCGGAAGAGGGCGTCGTGCAGGTGTTCCGTCCGCGCGACGGCGCGCCGGCGCTGGTCGGCGTGGTCGGTGCGCTCCAGCTCGACGTGCTGAAGGCGCGGCTCGAGGCGGAATATTCGCTGCCGGTCGAGTTCGAGGTCAGCGAGTTCCAGCTGGCGCGCTGGGTCTCCTCGGACGACCGCAAGAAGCTCGACACCTTCCTCGCCGCCAACACATCGAGCATCGCCGACGATGTCGACGGCGATCCCGTGTATCTGGCCCGGAACGAGTTTTATCTCGGCTACACCCGCGAGCGCGCCGAGGGCATCGCGTTCGCCAACGTCAAGGACGTGAAGAAGAAGGGTTAGGGCCCGCTCCAGCCATTTGCGCGCGAGCATGTGAACGCGCGTGGGCTTGACGAGGTCATTGGCGATGCCACGTTTGTTCATGTGACATCGTGGGCTCGCATCATGTGGCGCGGCATTCTCGTTTTCATCCTGCTGGCGATATCAGTGGTCGCCGCCGACGCGCGGCCGCGGCAGATCAATCCGATCCCGTTTGCGCACGAGCCGTGCAGCGTGCTCGACAACCGGCCCTGCACGCCGTCCTATTGCAGCCCGCTCCAGCCCGGCCCCTGCATTCCCGAGATCGACTATCCCTACGGCCAGAATCTCCAGCTCACGATCGAGAGCGTCCCGTCCGACGCCGACCGCGCCAAATACCAGAAGCCCGATCACGATCTCGATACGATCGGCGATCTCTTCGCCGCGCTGCGCACCTGCTGGTCGCCGCCATCGGACAATGCGCGAGCGGGCATGCAGATGGCGGTTCGCTTCAGCTTCAACAAGGCGGGTGGCCTGATCGGGCCGCCGCGCCTCACTTACGCGACCGCAGGCGTTCCGGCCGATACCCGAACGACGTATCTGGCCGCGATCAATTCATCCCTGAACGCCTGCCTGCCGCTGAAATTCACTGGCGGACTCGGCGGTGCCCTGGCCGGGCGGCCGATCGCGATCCGCTATGTGGACAATCGCGGGCTTGGAAAGTAGCTCCATCTCCTCATCCTGAGCAGCGCGCTTGCGCGCGTCTCGAAGGATGAAGGCCGAGGTGTTGCACAGCCGGGCCTGCATGGTTCGAGACGGCGCTGACGCGCCTCCTCACCATGAGGCGTGAGAGTTGCGACCGGCGGCCAATCGATGATACGCCATAAGCGGGGGCGCTGGTTGAGGGGAGGATGTCGTGGGTCTGCTGGTCATGATCCTGGGGCTGGTGCTGTTTTTCGCGGCCCATGTTTTCACGACGAAACGCGAGGCGCGCGCGCAGGCGATCGCGAGGCTGGGCGAGGGGACCTACAAGGGCCTTTATTCGCTGGTCTCGCTCGCGGGGCTGGCGCTGATCATCTGGGGCTTTGTGCACTATCGCAGCTCGGGCTGGATCGATATCTGGTATCCGCCGAAGGCGCTGAAGCACATCACGCTCGCGCTGATGCTGCCTGCGGTGATCCTGGTCGTCGCGTCTTATTTGCGCGGGCGCATCTATGCGACGCTGAAGCATCCGATGCTAGCCGGCATCAAGCTGTGGGCGGCGGCGCATCTGCTCGCCAATGGCGATCTCGGCTCCATCATCCTGTTCGGCTCGTTCCTGGGCTGGGCGGTGTATGACCGCATTTCGCTGAAGCATCGCACCGATGGCGGCGGTCCGCCGATTCCGGTGGGCGGCGTCACCAACGACCTGATCGCGGTTGCGGTGGGCGTCGTCGCGTATCTGGCGCTGGCTTTCGCGTTCCATCCTGTCGTGATCGGTGTTCCCGTCGTGGGGGTCTAGCCGATCGGCACAAGACCGGAGCCGCATGACCGTGCGCGGAAGGTAACAAGAGCAACAAGCCGAGGCGTTCTGATGGACTGGTCGCAATCTCAGATCCCGCCGATGCGGTTCGAGGCGCGCTTTGGCGATCGGGTGGTCCCGGCCTTCTGCGACCGGCCGGCAAGCCTGTGGGCGATGATTGCTGACGCCTGCGCCTGCAACGCCGACGGCGAGGCGCTGATCTTGGGCCACGTCCGGCTGAGCTGGCGGCAGGCGGTTGAGCAGGCCGTGCGCATCGCAGCGGGCTTTCGCAAGCTCGGACTACAGCGCGGCGATCGTGTCGCGATCCTGCTCGGCAATCGCATCGAATTTCCACTGCTGCTGTTCGCGGCCGCGCATGAGGGCCTCGTGACGGTGCTGCTCAGCACGCGCCAGCAGAAGCCCGAAATCGCCTATGTGCTCGCCGATTGCGGCGCCAAAATCCTGATCCACGAAGCAGGGCTTGCCGAGCGATTGCCCGATGTGCGGGATGTGCCCGATGTGATCCATCGCGTTGCCGTCGACGACGATCCGCATGTGTCGTGCTTTGCCGCGCTCGCCGACAATCCACCGGCCTCCGCGCCGGCCGACGTGAGCGAAGAGGATACCGCGATGATCCTCTACACCTCCGGCACCACAGGCAAGCCGAAGGGCGCGATGCTGGCTCATTGCAACATCGTCCATTCCTCGATGGTGTTCGTGTCCTGCCTGCAATTGACGCAAGCAGACCGCTCGATCGCGGCGGTGCCGCTCGGCCACGTCACCGGCGTCGTCGCCAACATCACGACCATGATCCGCTGCGCCGGCGCGCTGATCATCATGCCGGAGTTCAAGGCGGCCGATTACCTCAAGCTCGCCGCGCGCGAGCGCGTCACCTACACGGTGATGGTGCCGGCGATGTACAATCTCTGCCTGCTCCAGCCCGATTTCGAGAGCTACGATTTGTCGAGCTGGCGCATCGGCGGTTTTGGCGGCGCGCCGATGCCGGTCGCGACCATCGAGAGGCTCAAGGCGACGATTCCCGGCCTCGAACTCGCGAACTGCTACGGCTCGACCGAGACGACATCGCCGTCCACGATCATGCCGGGCGAGCTGACGGCGAGCCACATCGACAGCGTCGGCCTGCCGTGTCCCGGCGCGCGCATCGTCGCGATGGGATTGGATGGGCGCGAGCAACCCCCTGGCGAGATCGGCGAGCTCTGGATCCAGAGCGCCTCCGTCATCAAGGGTTACTGGAACAACCCGACGGCCACGGCTGAGAGTTTCACTGCCGGCTTCTGGCATTCCGGCGATCTCGGCTCGGTCGATGCGGAAGGATTTGTCCGCGTGTTCGATCGGCAGAAGGACATGATCAATCGCGGCGGCCTGAAGATCTATTCGGCCGAGGTCGAATCCGTGTTGGCGGGCCATCCCGCGGTGATCGAGAGCGCGATCATTGCCAAGGCCTGTCCGGTGCTGGGCGAGCGGGTTCACGCCGTGGTGGTGACGCGTGCGCCGGTCGCCAGCGAGGCCCTGCGGGCCTGGTGCGCCGAGCGGCTGTCCGACTACAAGGTCCCGGAGACCATGGCGATCACCGCCGAACCGCTGCCGCGCAACGCCAATGGCAAGGTGCTGAAGCGGCAGTTGCGGGAGCTCCTGGGACCCTGAGGCCGGCAGGCGGCTCCGGGCTCTCCCGGGTGGTTAACGCCTTGATCGGCCTCGCTTTGCCTTGCCACCGCCATATCGTTAGGGTACCTCGCCGCCACACGGGGGACGGGATTCCTGACGCGGATGCCTTGGCGCGCGCACCCGGACGGGTATGGGATTAGCATAAGTGTCTGAATTATTTGACGAAGTCGACGAGGAAGTACGTCGCGAACAGCTCAAGAAGCTGTGGGACAGATATTCGATCTACTTCATCGCCCTGATGGTGCTGATCGTGGCCGCCGTGGGCGGCTGGCGCGGCTATCAATATCTGGAGGCCAAGAAGGCCGCCGAGGCCGGCGCCGCCTTCGAGAAGGCCGTGGAGCTGTCCGAGCAGGACAAGCATGCTGAGGCCGAGGCGGCCTTCACCGAGCTCGCTGCCAAGGCGCCGTCGGGCTACCGCAGCCTGGCGCGGCTGCGCGCTGCAGCCGAGGCCGCGGCTCGCGACCCCAAGGCGGCCGCCAAGATGTATGACGATATTGCCGCGGACCGCGGCGTCGGCGGCGAGTTGCAGGATCTGGCGAAGATCCGCGCGGCCGGGCTCTTGGTCGACAGCGCCAGCTACGCCGACATGCAGCAGCGGCTGGAATCCTCTGCTGCACCCAAATCGACTTTCCGCCACAGCGCCCGCGAGATGCTGGCGCTGTCGGCCTGGCGCAACAACGATACGTCCGCGGCCCGCAAATGGCTCGACGCGATCGCCGAGGACGGTGAAACGCCGCCCGGTCTGCGCTCGCGCGCGGAGGCGCTCCAGGCCTTGCTGCCGCCCGTCGCCAAAAGCTGACGGTCCCGAGAGCTGAGACGAGACAACAATATGCGCCGCACGTCACGCTTGATCGCAGCCGCCGTCCTGATCGCCTTCACAGGCGTCCTGGGCGGCTGCTCCAGCTTCGATCCGAGCGACATGCTCGACTTCCTCGACACCAAGAAGAAGCTGCCCGGTGACCGCAAGCCGGTGTTCCCGGAGGGCGTGCCGGGCCTCGAGCAGGGCGTGCCGAAAGACATGTATAAGGGCGCCCAGCAGCAGCCGGATCCGAACGCGCCTGCCGTGGCGGCCTTGCCCGCGGAGCCACCGCCGTCAGAGGCTGCAAAGCCCGCCAAGGGGGCCAAGGCAAGGAAAACCAGGCAGCCAGCCGCTGCGGCCGCGCCGGCTGAGGCGCCCGCCGGCGAGGTTGATGGCGAGACCCAGCCCGAGGCCGCGCCGCCCGCGGCCACTCCGCCACCCAAGCAGAAGATCGTCCGCAAGCGCACCACCGCGCCGCCGCCGGACCAGCCGGTCCAGGCGCAACCGACCCAAACCACGCAGCAATCGGGGGCCTTCCCGGCGCCGATGCCGAGTGGCAGCTTCTCGCGCTAATAACTTCATTGCATTGACAGGCGCGGCCTTCGCAGCGCACGAATGACCGATGTCCTTCACGATTGCCATTATCGGCCGGCCCAATGTCGGCAAATCGACGCTGTTCAACCGCCTGGTTGGGCAGAAGCTCGCGCTCGTCGATGATTTGCCGGGCGTCACCCGCGACCGCCGCGAGGGAGAGGCCAGGCTTGGCGATCTCGAATTCACGATCATCGATACCGCCGGCCTCGACGAGGGCGCCAAAGGCTCGCTGACCGCGCGTATGCAGGAGCAGACCGAGGCCGCGATCGCGCAGGCCGATGCGCTGTTCTTCGTCGTCGATGCACGCATCGGCCTTACACCTAACGATCGCGCCTTTGCCGATTTCGCCCGCAAGGCCAACAAGCCCGTGCTGCTGGTCGCCAACAAGAGCGAGGGTAAGCACGGCGATATCGGCGCGATGGAGTCCTTCGCGCTCGGCCTCGGCGATCCCATCCAGATCTCAGCCGAGCACGGCGAGGGCATGGGCGAACTCTACGACGCGCTCGCCAAGCTGATGCCGGAGCCCGTCGTCGAAGATGAGGATGAAGACGACGAGCCACTCACCGAGGAAGAGGCCGCGACGCGTCCGATCCGGGTCGCCATCGTCGGCCGGCCCAATGCCGGCAAGTCGACATTCATCAATCACCTGCTCGGCGAGGAGCGCCTGCTGACCAGCCCGGAGGCCGGCACCACGCGGGATTCCATTGCGGTCGAGATCAACTGGAAGGGCCGCGAATTTCGCGTGTTCGACACCGCTGGCCTGCGCCGGCGATCGCGCATCGAGGAGAAGCTGGAAAAGCTCTCGGTTGCGGACGCGTTGCGCGCGGTGCGCTTTGCCGAAGTCGTCGTGATGATGATGGACGCGCAGAACCGCTTCGAGGAGCAGGACCTCCGCATCGCCGATCTGATCGAGCGCGAGGGCCGCGCGGTCGTTCTCGCCGTCAACAAATGGGACCTGATGGAAAGCAAAGGTGGCGGCGCCATCTCGGGCCTGCGCCGCGATGCCGACCACTTGCTGCCGCAGGTCAAGGGCGTGCCGATCGTGGCCGTCTCCGGTTTGATGGGCGAAGGGATCGATCGCCTGATGCAGGCCATCCAGGACGCCTACGCGCTCTGGAACAGGCGCGTGTCGACTGCGGCGCTGAACCGCTGGTTCGAGCAGGCAGTCCAGGCCAATCCGCCGCCGGCCGTCTCGGGCCGCAGGCTGAAACTGAACTACATCACGCAGACCAAAGCCCGCCCGCCGAGCTTCGTGCTGTTCTGCTCGCGCGCGGACGCGGTGCCGCAGTCCTATCTGCGCTACCTCGTCAACTCCATGCGCGAGGCTTTCGAGCTGCCGGGTACACCGGTGCGCATCACTCTCCGTGAAAAGGCCAACCCCTTCGCCCACAAGCGCAAGCGGCCGTCGTGAGCAACGATGCCGGCGAGGCGACGGCGCAAGGCGCTGCGCCGGTCCGGCGCGGTGCCGTCGCCTTCATCTTCGTGACCATCCTGCTCGACATGCTCGCGCTCGGCGTGATCATGCCGATCCTGCCGAAACTGATCGAGAGTTTTGTCGGCAACGATACCGCGCATGCGGCGCGCATCTTCGGCCTGTTCGGTACCGCCTGGGCACTGATGCAGTTCGTGTTCTCGCCGGTGCTCGGTGCGCTGTCGGATCGCTTCGGACGGCGGCCGGTGGTGCTGCTGTCGAATTTCGGGCTCTCCGCCGACTATGTGCTGATGGCGCTGGCGCCGTCGCTGGCGTGGCTGTTCGTCGGTCGTGTCATTTCGGGCATCACCTCGGCAAGTATCTCGACCGCCTTTGCCTACATCGCAGACATCACGCCGCCGGAGCGGCGCGCGGCGGTCTTCGGCAGGATCGGCGCGGCCTTCGGCGCCGGCTTCATTCTCGGCCCTGCGCTCGGCGGGCTGCTCGGCGATATCGATCCGCGGCTGCCGTTCTGGGCCTCGGCCGCTCTCAGCTTTGCCAATGCGCTCTATGGGCTCTTCGTCCTGCCGGAATCGCTGGCGCAGGAGAAGCGCGCGCCGTTCCGCTGGACCAGCGCCAATCCCGTCGGGGCGCTACGTCTGCTGCGCACCAACGTGGCGCTGGCCGGATTGTCGGTCGTCAACTTCATCGCGCAGGTCGCGCATGTCGTGCTGCCCTCGACCTTCGTGCTCTATGCGACCTATCGCTATGGCTGGGATTCCAGGACGGTGGGGTTGACGCTCGCGATGGTCGGCGTCTGCGCCATGGTGGTGCAGGGGCTCGCGATCGGCCCGATCGTGCGCGTGCTCGGCGAGCGCAACGCGCTGGTGATGGGCCTGTGCTGTGGCGCGGTCGGCTTCGTGATCTTCGGCGCGGCGCCGACCGGGCCGCTGTTCTGGATCGGTATTCCCGTGATGTCGCTGTGGGGTATCTCGGGCGCCGCGATGCAATCGCTGATGACGCGGCTGGTCGCGCCCGATCAGCAGGGCCAGCTGCAGGGCGCGACCGCGAGCGTGCAGAGCGTGTCGCAGCTTGTCGGCCCATTCCTGTTCACGCTGACGTTTTCGTACTTCATCGGCGCCAGCGCGCCGCTGCATCTGCCCGGCGCGCCGTTCCTGCTGGCGGGTGTGTTGATGGTGATGTGTGTGGGAATCGCGATGCGGGCGCTGGCCGATGAGCGTCATTCCGGGCTGGTGCGTTAGCACCAGACCCGGAATCTCGAGATCCCGGGTTCGATGCGTCGCATCGCCGCGGGATGACCGCTACGCGGTCACTTCTTCACCAGCGGGCACTCGCTGTCCTTGAGCGGCTTGGCGGCATCTTCCGCCGAGATGGTCGCGATCAGCTTGTAATAGTCCCACGGTCCCTTCGATTCCTCCGGCTTCTTCACCTCGAACAGATAGGCCGGAATGATACGGCGGCCGTCCTCGCGGAGCGGACCCTTGCCGAACAGCGGATCGTCGGTCGGAATTTCCTTCATCTTGGCGACGACCTTGGCGCCGTCATGCGGGTTGCCGCCGAGGGCATCGAGCGTCTTGAGATAATGCAGCACGGCGGCGTAGTTGCCGGCCTGGGTCATCGAGGGCATCGCCTTGTTGGCGACCCTCTCCTGGAAGCGCTTCGAGAAGGCACGCGTACCCTCGTTGAGGTCCCAGTAGAAGGATTCGGTGAAGGTGAGGCCGTGGGCGGTCTTCAGGCCGAGCGAGTGGACGTCGTTGATGAACAGAAGCAGCGCGGCGAGCTTCTGGCCGCCTTCGACGATGCCAAATTCGGCCGCCTGCTTGATCGAGTTGGTGGTGTCGCCGCCGGCGTTGGCGAGGCCGACGATCTTCGCCTTCGAATTCTGCGCCTGGAGCAGGAAGGACGAGAAGTCCGACGTGTTGAGCGGATGCTTGACGCCGCCGAGCACCTTGCCGCCGTTGGCGGTGACGACCGCACTGGTGTCACGCTCGAGCGCGGCGCCGAAGGCGTAGTCGGCGGTGAGGAAGAACCAGGTGTCGCCGCCGGCCTTGGTCAGCGCCTTGCCGGTGCCGTTGGCGAGCATGTAGGTGTCGTAGGTGTAGGAGATGGTGTTGGCGTTGCAGGCCTTGCCGGTGAGGTCGGCGCTGGCGCCGCCATTGTTGAGCAGGACGGCGTTCTTCTCCTTGACGACGTTGCTGACGGCCAGCGCCACGCCGGAGTTTGGCGTGTCGGCGATCACGTCGACCTTCTGGGTGTCGATCCACTGCCGCGCGATGTTGACGCCGACGTCGGGCTTGTTCTGATGATCGCCGCTGATGACGTCGATCTTCCAGCCCTTGGCGCGCAGGCCGGAATCCTCCACCGCCATGTTGATGGCCGCCACCGCACCGGGGCCGCCAATGTCGGCGTAGAGGCTCGACATGTCGTTGAGCACGCCGATGGTGACGGTCTTGTCCTGGGCGGACGCGGATGTTGCAAAACCGAAAGCGGCACAAGCCAGAAGGGCCGCATAGCGGCGCGCGAACGTCGTCATAAAAGGTTTCCTCCATTGTGAAATATGCGAACGGCTCTCTTGCGGAGCCTTGGTCCGGCTGATGGCTCTACCGTGTCCCAGGCCTTGCGGCAATGCGCCTAAAGCCGGATGACGCTGCGTCGTAGCGTCATCCGTCGGTTAACTTTTGGGCAAAATGCGTCAAGACGCTATTTCAGCGCGTCCGACGTCAGCTTGAATTTCTGGATCCGTTTTCCGGTATCGACCTCGGCGGTATAGACGTTACCCTTGGCGTCGACCGCCATGGCATGCACCCAGTGGAATTGACCGGCGTTGCGGCCGTTATGCCCGAAGCTGCCGACCACGCTGCCGTCCTCGCGCTTGATGATGCGGATCTCGTTGTTCTCGCCGTCGGCGCTGAGCAAATAGGTCTGCTTCGGGTCGGGCCAGATCGCGATGTCCCACACCGCCCCGTTGCCGAGCGTGTTCTTCTCGAAGAAGAACTCCTTCACGAAGCTGCCGTCCTTCTTGAACACCTGGATGCGGTTGTTGATGCGGTCGCAGACATAGACGAGGCCGTCATTGGCGAGCTTCACGCAGTGGACGGGGTTGGCGAATTGCTGCGAGACCGGCGCCTTGGGATCGTAAGGCGGCTGCTTGGCGTCATCAGGCTTGTTGCCGTAGGCGCCCCAGTGCCGCTTGTAGGCGAGCGTGCTGGCGTCGAACACGATGACGCGGCGATTGCCGTAGCCGTCGGCGACGTAAATCTCGTTCGCCTCCTTGTCGATCGTGGTCTCGGCGGGCTTGCCCAGCTGGGTCGTGTCGTTGCTGCCGAGGCTCGGCGCGATCTTGCCGATCTGGGCGACGAACTTGCCGTCGAGCGTGAACTTCAAAATGGCGTTGTCATTGTCGGCATTGCCGCCGATCCAGACGAAGCCGCGCTCGTCGACCTCGATGCCGTGCTCGCGGCCGACCCATTCATAGCCTTCGCCCGGACCGCCCCACGAGCGCAGGAGGTTGCCGTCGGTGTCGAATTCGAGCACGGGCGGCGCCGAGATGCAGCATTTCGAGCGCGGCGGGTTGAGGCTCGCGCCTTTCTCGTCATCGGTGAGCGAGCGCGGGCGATGGATCACCCAGATATGGCCCTGCCAGTCCACCGTGATGCCGCCGACCTGGCCGAGGATCCAGTTGTTCGGCAGCGGCTTGGGCCAGGAGGGATCGACGGCGAAGGTCGGCACATCGCCTGCGGCCGCAATGTTTGGAAATGCGAACGCGGTTGCCGCAATCAGAATGGAGAAGACGTGAGAGCCATTTGCGAGCGCACGGTCGAGGCCTGTGCGATTCCACCACGTTGCCATGGCAACCTCCCTTTTTGGCTTGCGGCTTTTCTGCCGCTTGAGCGCGGGCAGTCAATCGCGGGGAGGCAGCCAAGTCAATCAGGCCGGCGCGCGGAAGCTCATCAGGCTGCGGGTCTTGTAGTCGTAGAACTTGCCGGTCTCGGTCCAGCCGGGCGTGCACATCGGCACGATGAATTCGGCAACCTGCTCGGGCGTCTCCAGCGTCGCCGGATCTTCGCCCGGCATCAGCGTGGCGCGCATGCGCGTGCGGATCGGGCCGGGATTGAACAGATTGATGCGCAGTTTCGTGTTCGCCGTTTCCTGCGCCCAGGCGCGCGCCAGCGTCTCCAGCGCGGCCTTGGAGGCGGCGTAGGGGCTGACATAGGCGGTGGCCTTGTTGGCCGCGCCCGAGGTGATGAACACGGCGCGGCCCGCATCCGACTGCTTCAGCAGCGGCTCCATGCAGCGGATCAGCTGGAAGTTCGCGGAGACGTTGACCGCCATCACGTCGGTGAAGGCCTTCAGCTCGATATGGCCGACCGGCGAGGAGGGGCCGAGCACGCCGGCATTGCCGATGAGGATGTCGAGCTTGCCGTAGCGCTCGTGCAGACCAGCGCCGAGCCGCGCGATCCCGTCGGAATCGGTGAGGTTGAGCGGCACCAGCGTAGCGCTGCCGCCGTCTTTCCGGATCTCGTCGTCGAGCTCTTCCAGCCCGCCCTGCGTACGCGCCGTCGCAACGATATGCGCACCGGCCCTGGCGAGCGCCTTGGCGGTAGCAAAACCGATGCCCCGTGAGGCGCCGGTGACGAGAGCGATGCGGTCGGCGAGGGGCTTTGTCATGGCGGGGTTTTACAGGCGTGGATGGCCGGGACAAGCCCCCACCACGACGTCATTCCGGGGCGATGCGCAGCATCGAAGCCGGAATCCGGAGGTTACGAAACAATCTCGAGATCCCGGGTTCGCACTATCGCGCGCCCCGGGATGACGCCTTCGGCGTCAGCTCGCCTCCGCCAGCAGCGACAGCTGCCGCGGCTGCTGTTCGGTCTGGGTCTGGTCGGTGAGGTGGGTCGGATACGCCCCGGTGAAGCAGTGATCCGCAAACTTCGGATTGGCGGGGTCGCGGCCGGGCTCGCCCATTGCGCGGTACATGCCGTCGATCGACAGGAACGCGAGCGAGTCGGCGCCGATGAGCTCGCGCATCTCCTCGAGCGAATGCGTCGCGGCCAGCAGGCCGCCGCGGTCGGGCAGGTCGATGCCGTAATAATCGGGATAGAGGATTGGCGGCGAGGCGAGGCGGAAGTGCACTTCCTTGGCGCCGGCGTCGCGCATCATGCGCACGATCTTCTTCGACGTGGTGCCGCGCACCAGCGAGTCGTCGATCAGGATGATGCGCTTGCCTTCGATCGCGGCGCGGTTGGCCGAATGCTTCATGCGCACGCCGGACTCGCGGATCGCCTGCGTCGGCTGGATGAAGGTGCGGCCGACATAATGGTTGCGGATGATGCCGAGTTCGAACGGCACGCCGGAATGCTGGCTGTAGCCGACCGCGGCGGGCACGCCGGAATCCGGCACCGGCACGACGACGTCGACCTCGACATGGCTCTCGCGCGCGAGCTGCGCGCCAAAATTCTTGCGAACCTCGTAGACGGAGCGGCCGTGGACGATGGAGTCTGGACGGGAGAAGTAGATGTATTCGAAGATGCAGGGCCGCGGCGCCATCGGCGGGAACGGCTTGTGGATGTCCTGGCCGTTCTCGTCGAATACGATGACTTCGCCGGGCTCGATCTCACGGACGAAGCGCGCGCCGATGATGTCGAGCGCGCAGGTCTCCGACGTCAGGATGGGGCAGCCGTCGAGGTCGCCCAGCACCAGCGGGCGGATGCCGCGCGGATCGCGCGCGCCGACCAGCTTCTTGTTGGTCAGCGAGACCAGCGCATAGGCGCCTTCGATCTCGCGCAGCGCGTCGATATAGCGCTCGATGAAGCGGGCTCGCCTGGAGCGGGCGACGAGGTGCAGGATCACCTCGGTGTCGGACGTCGACTGCATCATCGCGCCGCTCTTGACGAGCTCGCGGCGCAGCGTCAGGCCGTTGGAGAGGTTGCCGTTGTGAGCGACCGCGAGGCCGCCGGCATTGAGCTCGGCGAACAGCGGCTGCACGTTGCGCAGGATGGTGGCGCCGGTCGTGGCGTAGCGGACGTGGCCGACCGCCATGTTGCCGGGCAGGCGGTCGATCACCTCGCGGCGGGAGAAGGTGTCGCCGACGAGGCCCAGGCGCTTTTCTGAGTGAAAGCGGCTGCCGTCGTAGGAGACGATGCCGGCGGCTTCCTGGCCGCGGTGCTGAAGGGCGTGGAGGCCGAGTGCGGTGATGGCGGCGGCGTCAGGGTGGCCGTAGATGCCGAAGACGCCGCATTCCTCGCGGAGCGTATCGCCGTCCAAATCGTCCTGAAGCTCTAGTGCAGCTGGGCCGAGATCACGTTGGGCGTCCTGGTCAGGGTGTCGCATCTCGTCCGCGCCTCTCTATTAGGGCCTAATCAACGCGCCGCAGGTTTCTCGATCAGCTTCTTCAGGCTGTCACGAGCAGGTTTACTGTATCCGTCGCCACTGCCCGCAGGCGGCTGTTCGGAATCAGCTTGATCATCATCTGGTTTGTTTTTCTTGAATCTCTTCAAGATGGTGTTCTCGGGGTCGTCAGGCAAGAGGGCCATCAGCCAATCCCCGGTTCCCTGGAGCACCACGCGGGATTTCGCCCCCGTGACCCAGTCCGGGCGCTGCTTGTCCGGCACCAGCCAGGTGAAGAACAGGAAGGCGACCACGACGATCAAAAGCCCGCGAGCCAGGCCAAACAGGAAGCCGAGGGTGCGATCCAGCGCGCCGATGCGCGAATCCAGGATCATGTCGGAGATCCGGACCGTGATCACCGAAACCACGACCAGGGTACCAATGAACACGCCGGCGACCACGACCACGCTCGCGACGGTGTCGTTGTTGAAATAGGTTTTTGCGGTCGGCAGCAGCTTCGAGAAGGAATACAGCGTCACGATCGCGGCGGCGCCCCAGGCCGCGATCGAGAGGATTTCGCGCATGAAGCCGCGGACCATGGCAAGCAGGCCCGAAATCAGCATCACACCGAGCAGGATCAGGTCGAGGAGTGTTACTGGCATCGGCTGGTCTGGTCCGCTCGTACTTCAAAGGTGCTCAGCGAATCGGTGTTTGGCCGCCGCCCTAAAAGAGGGGCAGACGGCGTTCCCGGCAAGGCCGCAACCACGCAATCCCATGCTGCTTTTGTGACGGCTGTATAGCGGTGGGGGCTTCCGGCGTCACCTCCACCTAACCCTCTCCACGGCGGAATCTTGCCGGTGTGGCATTTTTCTCCGCCGGCGGGCCCGAGTCGCCGCGGCGGGAGCCGCGGGCGGCGATCTCGGCGACCAGCGTCGTGAGGCTGTTGACCGCGTTCAGGGTCAGTCCGGCGTCGCCGCCGGCATCACCGCCGCGGGCCGATTCGGGAAGCACGGCGCGCTGAAAGCCGAGTTTTGCCGCTTCCTTGAGCCGGGCCGGGGTCTGCGCCACCGGGCGGATCACGCCGGAGAGTGAAATCTCGCCGAAATAGACCGCATCGGTGGGTAACTGCGCATTAACCAGCGACGAAACCAGCGCGGCCGCAGCAGCCATGTCGGCGGCCGGTTCGTGGATGCGCAGGCCGCCGGCGACGTTCAGATAGACGTCGTGGCCTGATAGCTTGACCCCGCAATGGGCCTCCAGCACCGCCAGCACCATGGAGAGTCGGCTCTGATCCCAGCCGACCACGGCCCGGCGCGGAGTGCCGAGCGAGGTGGGGGCGACCAGCGCCTGTAATTCGACCAGAACGGGCCTCGTGCCCTCGATGCCCGCAAAGACGGCGGTGCCGGGCGTGCCGAGATCGCGCTCGGACAGGAACAGCTCGGACGGATTGGTGACCTCGCGCAGGCCAAGGCCCGTCATCTCGAACACGCCGATCTCGTCGGTCGGGCCGAAACGGTTCTTGACGGCGCGCAGGATGCGGAATTGCTGCGAACCTTCGCCCTCGAAGGACATCACGGCATCGACCATGTGCTCGACCACGCGGGGGCCGGCGATCTGGCCGTCCTTGGTGACGTGGCCGACCAGGATGATGGCCGCACCCGTCTTCTTGGCGAAACGGATCAGCGCCTGCGCCGAGGCACGCACCTGCGTCACCGTGCCGGGGGCGGATTCCACCGTGTCGGTCCACATCGTCTGGATCGAGTCGATCACGATCAGCCGCGGCACCGCGCCTTCCGACAGCGTCGAGACGATGTCTTCCACCGAGGTCTCGGCCGCGAGCTGCACCGGCGCGTCCGACAGGCCGAGACGCTCGGCGCGTAGCCGCACCTGGGCGATGGCTTCTTCGCCGGAGATGTAGACGATGCGGTGGCCGGCGCGCGCCATCAGGCTGGTCGCCTGCGTCAGCAGCGTCGATTTGCCGATGCCGGGATCGCCGCCGACCAGCAGCACCGAGCCGCGGACAAAACCGCCGCCGGTGACGCGGTCGAGCTCGGTCATGCCTGAGGACAGACGCGGCGCATCCGGGCTTTTGCCGGCAAGGCTCTCCAGCGCGAACGTTCGTCCCTTACGCTTGGAGCGGATCGACACCGGCACGCTGCCGGTCGCGTCCTCCTCGGCGAGCGTATTCCACTCGCCGCAGGACTCGCACTTGCCCTGCCAGCGGTTATAGGCCGCGCCGCAGTTCTGGCAGACGAAGGAAAGTGTGTTCTTGGCCATGGGGACAGCGAGTCGAGGGTTTCAGGATTGCTGATAGCACGGAAGGCGGCGCCCCAATGAGCGCAATTGACATCAATCGATACACGCTTTGTTAGCTCTAGACCGTCGCGCTGCGCCCGACTTTGCTAAATGTTAGCGGACGCAGCTCCAGTTTCGGAACCGAGACGGGGTGGCGAAAAGAATGACGATATTTTTGCGCATAATGCTCGCTGTGGGCATGGCCTGCGGCGTCCTGGCGCCAGGCGGGCGCGCCGTCGCGGCCGACGCAAAACCCCTCAACATAGTTTTCGTGAACCCCGGCAAGACCGGTGAGGTCTATTGGGACATGGTCGCCCAGACCATGCAGGCCGCTGGCCGCAATCTCAATGCGCATGTCGAGGTGCTGACCAGCGAGCGCAATTACCGCACCATGCAGGAGCTCGGGCTCGGCGTGGTGGCACGTCCCGACAAGCCTGATTTCCTCATTCTCTCGAACGAGGAATCCGCCGCCGTTCCGGTCCTGGAGGCGGCTGAGGCCGCCGGGGTCAAGACGCTGCTGCTGTCGAACACGCTGATCGGCGAGGATGCGGTGCGGCTCGGACCGCCGCGCCAGAAGCTCAAGACCTGGCTCGGCGACATCACGACCGATCTTCAAACCGCGGGCGCGCGGATGGCCAACGCGCTGATCAGCGCGGCGCGTGCCGAGAAATGGCAGAGCCCGGACGGCAAGATCCACATTCTCGGCATCGGCGGCGACGAGATCACGCCGGCCTCGATCGCCCGCAATGCCGGCCTCAAGCTTGCCGTGGACGCCGCGCCCGATGTGGTGGTGGACCGGATGCTGTTCGCCAACTGGACACAGTCCGAGGCCGAGCAGGTCACGGCGAATTATCTGGGCTGGGCCTCGCGCAAGGAGATCCGGCCCGCCGGCATATGGGCCGGAAACGATCCGATGGCGCTCGGCGCGCTTCGCGCGGCAACCGCTGCCGGCCTCGTGCCGGGCCGGAATATCGAGGTGGTCGGCCTCAACTGGTCGGACGACGCGCTGCGCGAGATCAAGGCGGGCCGTCTGCTCCTGACCGACGGCGGGCACTTCCTGCTCGGCGGCTGGTCGATCGTGCTGCTGCGCGACTATGCCGACGGTTGTGATTTCGCGGCGGTTACGCCCCATATCGAGGCCAAGACATCCGCGATCACGCGCGCCAATCTCGGCTCGGTCGGCGACCTCATCAAGATCCGTGCCTTTGACCGGATCGATTTTGCGCGGTTCAGGGCGAAGGCGGGACGCTGCGGCCAGTATGACTTCTCCGTCGATGCGCTGATCTCGTCGCTGGCGCCCCTGGAAGGTGTCGCCGACTGATGCGAAACGATAGCGACATGACCGATCCGGATCGCAACGGGCAGGCGACGCCTTCACGCTCGCGCTCGGTGGTCCGGGCAATGATCTGGGCCACGGTGCCGGTGCTGCTGGTGGTGCAGCTGCTGGCCTCCGCGGGCGTCGAGGTGTCGAGCTTCTGGTCGCAGATCAAACAGCTCGACGCACGCGTTGCCCGCACCGCCGAGAGCCGCGCCGAGCTGATCGCCGAACCGCTCTGGAAGATGCGTTACGACCAGGTCACGGGCGTGCTGAACGAGATCATGCACGACGAGACCATCGCAGCTGCAGCGGTCTACGACGACACCGGCGTTGCGATCGCCCGCGTGGTCGCGCGTCCCTCGGATCAGGCGGTCTCGGAGGTTTCCCGTCCGATCGACTACCGCAACGGCAACATGGCCGTTGAGGCCGGCCGCATCGTGATCGCCTATTCCTACGCGACGGTCTACGCCAACACCGGCAGCCGGCTGCTGCTGCTGCTGGTCGTCGGCCTGCTCGCAACATTCGCGACCGTGGTTGCGATGCGGATATCGGCCAACACCTTCATCGGCCGGCCGCTCGCCGCCATCATGTCCGCGATCCAGCGCAGCAAGCAGGATGGGCGGGCCTATCCGGCGGACATCACATCGTCGAACGAATTCGGCCAGCTCGCGCACGCCTTCAACGCCATGCAGCACACGACATCGGGCGCGCTCGACCGGCTCGGCCACATGGCCGCGCACGATCCACTGACGGGGCTGCCCAACCGCCGCTCGCTGTCGGAGCATCTGGTGACCTTGAGCAAGGACGCCGGCTCGCCGGACTCGCTGATCGCGTTCTGCTTCATCGATCTCGATGACTTCAAGGGCATCAACGACACCTTTGGTCATGATGCCGGCGACAAGTTCCTGGTTCGCATTTCCGAGCGTCTTCGCGAGGCGGTCGCGCTACAGGACTGGGTCGCGCGGCTCGGCGGCGACGAATTCGTCGTCATCCGCCCCGAGGTCAGCAACGAGGCGACTGCGCAGACGTTCGCGCGCCAGCTGCTGGACGCGATTTCCGAGCCGATCCGGCTGCACGACAAGCAGGTCGTGCCGCGTGCCAGCATCGGCCTTGCGGTGCGTCGCGCCGGTGATCCCGAACTGTCACACCTGCCGGCGCTCGCCGACATCGCGCTCTACCATGCCAAGAGCAAGGCGCCCGGCACCGTGGCGGTGCTGGACGAAGCGCTCCAGCGTGACTACCGCCGTCGCCGGGATCTGGAGCTCGCCATTCCCGCGGGCTTCGCCGAGGGACAATTCGAGGTCTGGTATCAGAGCCTGGTCGACCTCGAGACCCAGGCTGTCGTCGGCCTCGAGGCGCTCATTCGCTGGCGCCATCCCGAGCATGGTGTGATCGGTCCCGGCGAATTCCTGCCGCTGATCGAGCGCAGCGGCAACAACGCGCGGCTGACGCGCTATGTGCTGACCGACGCCTGCTGCGCGCTGCAACGCCTGGCGGCCGCCGGCAGACCGCAGATCCGGATCGCCATCAACCTGCCGCCGTCCGAGCTCGCCGATCATTCACTCGCCGCCGAGCTGCGCGAGACCTGCCTGCGCTTCGGCGTCGCGGCATCAATGCTGGAGCTCGAGATCACCGAGGGATCGCTGATCAACAACATCGCCAGCGCATCCGAGACCCTGCATCGGCTGCGACGGCTCGGCGCCACGATCGCGCTCGACGATTTCGGCACGGGCTACAGCTCGCTTGCCCATTTGCGCCGGTTTCCGCTCGACAAGGTCAAGATCGACAAGGCATTCATCCGGGAGATCCCAGACAGCGCGGAAGACAAGGCGATTGTCGGCGTCATTGCCTCGCTCGCCAACACGCTGGGGCTGACCTTGGTGGCCGAAGGCATCGAGCGGGCCGAGCAGGCCCAGGCGATGCGCGAAATGGGCGTGAGGTTCGGACAGGGCTTTCTCTATCAGCGGCCGCAGCCGCTCGAGGCCGTGCTGCAATGGCTCGAGGGGCAGGCTGCCGAGGGCCGGATCCACATCGACAGCCCATCGATAGCGCCCGAATTCGCCGCCTGAGCGCGGCGCGATCAGGGCTGCGTCGCGTTCCAGAGCATCGAGAGCCCGGCCGCGATCATGATCGCGTCCATCAGCACACGGAACGCGTCCGGCTTCAGGTGCAGCACGAAGCGCTTTGCGATGAACGCGCCTGCCATCAGCGAGGAGCCTGCGATCAGGCCCTTGATGAAGACCTCCTGCGTCAGCGCGCCGAAGCGTTCGAACGTCACCGACTTTGCGAAGTAGAGGCCGAGCGAGGCCGCGGCCTCGGTTGCAAGGAACGCGCCCTTGGACAGGCCGTAGAACAGGAACAGCGGCACGCTGAGCGGACCGGTCGAGACCACGATGCCGGTGAGATAGCCGATCACGGCGCCGCCGACCGCGAGATGCCAGAGGTTGGCCTTGAGATCGTGCCGCGCCAGCCAGTGCCGCACCGGCACCATCGCGATCAGGAAGATGCCGATGGCAAGATCAACGGCGTGAGAGGGCAGCGCCAGCAGCGTGCGCGCGCCGAGGACTGCGGCCGGAATGCCGGTGACCGAATAGGCCGCGCAGGCCCGCCAGTCGACCTCGCGCCACCAGGCGAGGATCCGCGAAAAATTCGCCATCACGGAGGCCACCGCCATGATCGGCACGGCCTCCTTCGGCCCATACGCGTAGACCAGCACCGGCATCAGCATGATCGACGAGCCCGTGCCGACAATGCCTGAGATGGTGCCGGCGATGAGGCCGACGATGAGGACGAAGAGGAAGGCCAAGGGCAGGGGCTCCGGGAATCGGAGAAGTGTAGCCGGAGGCGGGCAAGCGTGCCCAGCCGCATCGACATCGGTTCGGTAGTTAACCGCTGGTGCCGCGCCGGCCGACAATCCGACCGGTTCCCCGGCCGGATCCTTCAAATTTGAAGCGTATTGATCGAAGCGTTCGCTCAAGGAATTTGAGGCCCGCGATGCCCGACCAACACTCCTTCTCCGCGCTTGACCGCCATGCAGTGCTTGGCGGATCCGACAACGGCTTTCCTTGGGTAGCCGGCGCCATGCTCGCGTTTGAGGCCAGCGAAGTGGTGCGGCTGCGCTGCGAGAAGCTCAGCCACGGCGACGAGGCCGCCGGACAGGAAGCCGTGCTGATGGTGAGCGAGAAGATCGCTGCAGCCTTCGAGGCCGCCGCGAGCCTGCTCGCAGGCGCGACACCGGCCACGGTCATCCAGCGCTATCGCGAGCATGTAGTGGCCAACGCCAAGCGGCTGTCCGCGAAATAGGGTCTCCGGCCGGCGGTTCGCTGCTGACAGCACGTTGGCAGCAGCGGCCGACTACGACCACCTCCTGACAAAAATGGAGTGTGCGGGTCATGCCGATCGAGGCAAGCTGTCATTGCGGTGAGACGGTGTTCGAGGTGACGGAGGCGCCCGCGAGTGTGACGCGCTGCACCTGTTCGCTCTGCGCCAAGCGTGGGGTGTTGTGGGCATATTACAAGCCGGCGCAATTCCGTCTGATTTCCCCGCCGGAAAATGCCGCGACCTATCTTTGGCGCAGCCGCACCGTCAAGCATCATTTCTGCGCGAGCTGTGGCTGCGGTACCTATTCAGAGTCGCCGGACTGGTCGACCGGCAAGCCCGATTTCGACAATCCCAAGGTCGGTGTGAATGCGCGCCTGTTCGACGATTTCGATCTCGACGCGGTGCCGGTCAACATGATCGACGGCAAGAACTTGTTGTGAGCGTTTGGGGCTCGCGCATATCTGCTGCACGTCCGCGCTCTTGAGGCCATTTTGAAAAGCTGATTTGGTTCCGGCCCGAGAATAAAGGGAGGAAGCCATGATGCGTCTTTTTGCGCGAGTGATGCTCGCGATGTGTCTGAGCGTTGTAGTGGGCTTCAATGCACAGGCGCAGACCAGGCCGAAGGTCACGACATCAGGACCTGACTTCCCCAAGGCCGCTTTGTTCGTCGGCAACAGCTTCTTCTACTACAACAACGGCATGCCCGGGCATCTCTCCTTCATGGAGCGGGCGGCCGACGCCGAGAACAAGGCGGCGTATCGCAACACCATGGCGACGATCGGCGGCTCCGGCCTCGACTGGCACGACATGGACAATCTGCTGCGTCCGGGCGGCATCGGCGCCTATTCCTTCGACGACCAGAACGTCGTCGTCTTCAACAAGCCGGGCAAGCAGTTCGACGCCGTCGTGATGATGGATTGCAGCCAGTGCCCAATCCATCCGCAGTTGAAGGACGCGTTCACGACCTTCGCCAGGAAGGACAGCGAGATCGTTCGCGCCCACGGCATGCGGCCGGTGTTTTTCATGTCCTGGGCCTATGCCGACAAGCCGGACATGACGGAGGGGCTCGCCGAAGCCTACACGGTGGCGGGCAATGCCAATGATGCGTTGGTCATTCCCGCAGGCCTCGCCTTTGCACGCGTGCGCAAGCTCCAGCCCGAGCTCAATCTCTATGCGCCGGACAAGCGGCATCCGAGTCCCGCCGGCACCTATCTGGCGACGTGCGTGACGCTTGCCGCGCTGACCGGCCGCTCGCCGGTTGGTAACGCCTACACGATGGGCCTGGATGCGCCGACGGTGGAGCTGCTGCAGAAAGCGGCGTGGGATACGGTGCAGGACTATTACGGGCGGTAATTCGTAGGCTGGATCAGCGCAGCGTAGTCCACCACTGTTTGTATCCGCAGAAACAGAAGTGGTGGATTACGACTTCGGCTCATCCACCCCACGGCACCGTCATCGCGGCCTCAACATCACCCACGCCGGCGCGTGATCGCTCGCGCCGTCCTCGCCCCGAACCTTCTTGTCGACGCCGGCCTTGACCAGCCGTGAGACGAGGGCGGGGCTGAGCAACAGATGATCGAGCCGCAGTCCCGCATCGCGCGGCCAGCGGTTTCGCTTGTAGTCCCAGAAGGTGTAGATGCGCTTGTCCGGGTGCAGCTCGCGGATCGCATCGCACCAGCCTTGCTCGACGAGGGAGGCAAAGGCCGCGCGGCTCTTCGGCTGGATCAACGCATCCTTGTCCCATGAGCGCGTCGGATAGATGTCCGCCTCGGTCGGGGCGACGTTGTAGTCGCCGGCGAGCACGACGGGGAGGTCCTGCTTGATGAAGGTTTTGGCGTGACGCTTGAGGCGCGCGAACCAGTCGAGCTTGTAGTCGAATTTCGGTCCGGGCTGGGGATTGCCGTTCGGCAGGTAGATGCTGGTGACGATGATGCCGCGCACGGCGGCCTCGATGTAGCGGGCTTCGTGATCTCCAGGTTTTCCCGGCAACCGGTCGCGCGTGAGGATGGGCTCGGCGTTGCGGGCGAGGATGGCGACGCCGTTCCATGTCTTTTGTCCGCGCCAGACTGCGCCGTAGCCGGCCTTTTCGATGGCGGCGACCGGAAATTCGCCATCACTTGCCTTCAACTCCTGAAGTGCGACGACATCGGGCTTCGCCGCGCGCATCCATGCGAGCAAATTGGGCAGGCGGCGGTTGATGTTGTTGATGTTGAATGTCGCGATCTTCATGTAGAGCTACCGGCTCCTGCCTTCCGTCACCGGAGATACAATGTCCAAGTTGAGCTTTGCTGCTTTCGTCGTCGTTGCCGCGATCTCCGGAGCGGCTTCGGCACAATCGTCCGATCCGCGCGGCGCGTGCAAGGCGGATTACGACAAATTCTGTGCCGGTATCGCACCAGGCGGCGGCATCGTCGCCTGCCTCAACGGCAAGCGCGACCAGCTGAGCGCGACCTGCAAGGCGGCGCTCGACAGCAGGAAGAAGAAGTAAGCACCGCTCTCGTGTCCCGGACGCGGCGCAGCGCGAAGCGGTGCGGCGCAGAGCCGGGACCCACCTCACCACAAATGCTGGGCCCCGGCTCTGCAGCGCACGACCCCGCGAAGGGCGGCGTACTGCGCTGCGTCCGGGGCACGAGAATTCGCCTGCTAGCTCGGCAGCGGTGGCGGGCTCGCGGGCTGCTCGATCGGCGGCTGCTCGGCCGCTTGCGCGGGCTCCGGCTTTGCCAGCGGCTCCACCACATTGCCGCCCTTGTAGATGCGGGCATAGCGAGGTCCGAGGCTGGTCAGCACCTCATAGCCGATCGTGCCGAAATGATGTGCGAGCTCGTCGACGGTGATGCCTTCGCCGAGCAGCGTCACCAGGTGGCCGCGCCGCGCCGCATTCGGTGGCAGATCGGTGATGTCGATCGCGATCAGGTCCATGGAGACGCGGCCCGCGACCGGGCAACGCTTGCCGGCGACGATCACCTCGGCGCCGCGGGTGCCGTCGTTTGAGCTGGCGGCGCGGAAATAGCCGTCGGCGTATCCGACCGCGATGATCGCGAGCTTGGTCGGCCGCCGTGCGGTCCAGGTGCCGCCATAACCGACACTCTCGCCGCGCTCGACATTGCGGATCTGCACGATGCGCGCCTTGAGGTCGACGACCGGCTGCATCGGATTGTCGGCCTCCGGCGTCGGGTTGACGCCGTAAAGCGCGGCGCCCGGCCGCACCAGGTCGAACTGAAAGGGCGCGCCGAGGAAGATGCCGGAGGAGTTGGCGAGCGCCGCCGGCACGCCGGAGAATTCGCTGGCGATGCCGCGGAAGGCAGCAAGCTGTTTTGCATTGACCGGGTTGTTGAGCTGCTCGGCCGAGACCAGATGGCTCATCACCAGCGTGATGCCGTGATCGCCGGCATTGATGCGGGGGATGATGGCCTGCGCTTCCGATAACGTGAGCCCGAGCCGGTTCATGCCGGTGTCGATGTGAACAGCGGCGCCCCCGTTCCAGCCCGTGCGGCGGCAGAACACGTCCCATTCAGCGAGCTCGTTGAGATCGCCGATCACCGGGCGGCAGTTGATGCTGGCGTAGTGCTCGCCGGTGTTCTGGAAATAGCCGCCGAGCACGTAGATCGCGGCTTCCGGCACCGCTGCACGGACGTTGCGGGCCTCCTCGATGGTGGCGACGAAGAACGTCTTGCAGCCGGCTTTGCTCAGGGCCCGCGAGACCTGCGCGGCGCCGCAGCCATAGGCGTCGGCCTTGATCACCGCCGAGCATTCGGCCGGCACCGCCGTCTTCTCGAGCTTGCGCCAGTTGGCGATGATGGCGTCGAGATCGACGGTGAGCACGCCGCCATAGGACGCGAGTGCGGCAGCCTGATTGGCCTCCGCTGAGAGAAGGCCGGATTGCGGGATCATTTTCGGGTCGGACGCCATTGTCATGGCGCCGTTTTACGCAAGAGGCAGGCCTGGTTCAAGGAACTCAGTAGTCGTTGCCGCTGCGAGCCGGCATCTGGCTGTCAGGCGCGAGGTCGCCGAACCTGGTGACCGAGGCTTCGAACGCCAAATCGACGGTGCCGGTCGGGCCGTGACGCTGCTTGCCGATGATGACCTCGGCCTTTCCGTGTGCAAGACTCATGTCGAGCTGCCACTTCTCGTGTTCAGGCGTGCCTGGGCGGGGCTCCTTCATTGCGAGGTAGTATTCCTCGCGGTAAACGAACAGGACGACGTCGGCGTCCTGCTCGATCGAACCGGATTCGCGCAAGTCAGAGAGCTGCGGCCGTTTGTCGTCGCGGGATTCGACCTGGCGTGAGAGCTGGGACAGCGCGATCACGGGAACGTTGAGCTCCTTGGCGAGCGCCTTCAGGCTGGTCGTGATCTCCGTGATTTCCTGGACGCGGTTGTCGCTCCGCTTGCCCGAGCCCGACAACAGCTGGATGTAGTCAATCACGAGCAGGTCGAGGCCCTTCTGTCGCTTCAGCCGGCGCGCACGCGCCATCAGTTGCGCGATCGACAGGCCACCAGTTGCGTCGACATAGAAAGGCAGCGATTGCAGCTCGATCGAGACCTCCCGGATCTTCTCGAAATCGGCTTCCGAGATGCCGCCGCGGCGGATGTGGGAAGAGGGAACGCCGGTGCGCTCGGCCACGATACGCGTGGCGAGCTGGTCGGCCGACATTTCGCAGGAGAAGAAGCCGATGACGCCGCCATTGGCGGCCTTCGTGGTGCCGTCGGCCTGGATTTCCGGAACGTAGGCTCGTGCGACATTGTAGGCGATGTTGGTCGCCAGCGACGTCTTGCCCATGCCCGGGCGTCCGGCCACGATGATGAGATCGGAGTGCTGCAGGCCGCCCATCTTGGTGTCGAGGTCGCGCATACCCGTCGAGATGCCCGACAGCTTGCCGTCGCGCTGGAACGCCTTTGCCGCGAGATCGACCGCGACCGCCAACGCCTGCGAGAATTTCTGGAAGCCGCCGTCATAGCGGCCGGACTCGGCGAGCTCGTAGAGGCGCCGCTCGGCGTCCTCGATCTGTGCCCGCGGCGCAAAGTCCACCGGGGCGTCATAGGCGACATTGACCATGTCCTCGCCGATGCCGATGAGGTCGCGGCGCAGCGCCAGATCATAGATGGTGCGGCCGTAGTCCTGGGCGTTGATGATGGTGGTCGCTTCAGCGGCCAGGCGTGCCAGATATTGCCCGATGGTCATGCCGCCGACATCGGTGTCGGCGGGCAGGAACGTCTTCAGTGTGACGGGCGTGGCGATCTTGCCCATCCGGATCAGGCTGCCGGCGGTCTCGTAGATGGTCTGGTGCAGCGGCTCGAAATAATGCTTCGGCTCGAGGAAGTCGGAGACACGATAGAAAGCGTCGTTGTTGACCAGGATCGCGCCCAGAAGGCTCTGTTCCGCCTCGATATTATGCGGCGCGCTCCGATAGGCGGGAGTTCCGGCTTCGGGCGCGAGTTTGAGGACGTTCGAATCAGTCAGGGCCATGGTCGAGCGATAGCAATTTTCTGGGGCGGATGCGGGGCCGGGATAAAGCGCCGCCTCAAGCCAAAGCGGAAGCGAAAGCTGACCGCTATCAACCGCTCAGTTAAAATGGTGGATGATTAGCAGCCGCAGCACGCGCCGCGCTTGACGGATTTTGCGGAACTCGTCCGACCGCGAAAGCGGCCGCGACGACGCCACGGAAAAATCCTGAAACCGTGAACCTAATGAGTTGGCGCGAAGACGTATCGAATAGCGCGCCAAAAGGCACGCGCCGGGAGCTTTCGGCTCGGATTCAAACCAGCAGGAGGTAGACCAGCGCAACCAGGGCCGCTCCGACGCCGGTGGCGATCAGGGCGTAGTCGGTGCGGAGGTCGTCCTGCACGTCGAATGAGGTTTGGGTCTGTTTGCTCATGGCGACGGTCTAAGCCAGTGCCGACCAGACTTATGTGAAGCAGATCACATCTCTCCGGATTCTTTCGGGGTACAGCCGGAACAGGCAGGCGGGCAGGGGATTGTCCCAGACCCGCCAACAGGGAACGAGGCAAGCGATGCGGCCAGAACGGCAGCACCAGATTTGGCGAAGCGAGGCAGGCAGCCGGCTTTGGCTGTCCGGGCTGATCGCGGCCATGCAGCACGCCGAACAGCCCGAGGTCAGACGCCAGCCGGTCGCACCCGAGATTCTCGACGAATTTCGGGCGCAATTGGCGTTAACGGCCTCTTTCCGGTCATCCCCGATTTCGACCTTGCGTCACTAGGGTCTATTCACCAGCCAGCTTCAGCCTAGGCCTGGCGCCGCCTTCGATCGCTCGCAGGCGCGTTTCCTCGTGCATGATGTAGTCACGGGTCATCGGCACCACGCCCTGACGCTTGGTGAGCTGGATCTGGAAGTTCATCATGTCCTGCTTGCGGAACGTCATCTCGCTAGCCGCCAGATAAAACTCCCACATCAGCGCGAAGCGCTCGTCGTAGAGCTGCACGGCTTCCTCGCGGCGCGCCATGAAGCGCTCGCGCCAGGCCTTCAGCGTCTCGGCATAATGCAGGCGCAGGATCTCGATGTCGCAGACCAGAAGGCCCGCGCGCTCGATCGCCGGCAGCACCTCCGACAGTGCGGGGATGTAGCCGCCGGGGAAGATGTATTTGGCGATCCAGGGATTGGTCGAATCTGGCCCTTGCGAACGGCCGATCGAGTGCAGCAGCATGACGCCGTCCTCGCTCAGGAGTTCGGCGCAGCGCTGGAAGTAGGCGTCGTAGAATCTCGCCCCGACATGCTCGAACATGCCGACCGAGACGATGCGGTCGAACGGGCCGTCGATGTCGCGATAGTCCTGGAGCAGGAAGCGTGCTGATCCGGTCAGGCCCTTCTCGTTCGCGCGCGCACTCGCGACCTGCAACTGCTCGGTCGACAGTGTGACGCCGGTGACGTCGGCGCCCGCGATTTCGGCGAGATAGAGCCCGAGCCCGCCCCAGCCCGAGCCGATGTCGAGCACGCGCTGGCCCCCCTTGACGCGCAGCTTCGCGGCGATGTGCCGCTTCTTGGCGAGCTGCGCGTCGTCGAGCGTTGCCTCCGGCGTCTCGAAATAGGCGCAGCTATATTGCTTGTCGGCGTCGAGAAAGAGCGAATAGAGCCGCGCATCGAGATCGTAGTGGTGCGCGACGTTTTTGCGGGCGCGCGAACGCGGATTGAACTGCTTCAAATGCCGCGTCAGATAGCGCAGGTGCCACCAGGGCTTTGCCCACTGCGGCAATAGGTCGGGTTGATCGAGCAGGATTGCGAGGGCATCAGCTATGGTGCCGCGTTCGACGACGAACTCGCCGTCCATATAGGCCTCGCCAAGCCCGAGTTCGGGATTGACGAGGATCTTTCGCTCCGCGTCAGCGGTGACGAAGCGGACTGCGACCGGTTTGCCCGAGCCGTCGCCGACGGTGAATTTCGATCCCTTTGCCGTGGTCACCGTCATCGACCCGCGGCGGATGAATTGAGTCAGAAATCTACGCAATAAACGGTCCATCGACACCTTCCTCTCGAGCGAACCCGAAGAGATGCGACCAACCCAGCATTCACCCCCCGCGCCCAGGTCCCGCTCCGGTTCCTATGCGTTTGCATCTAAATTTAGGGAGGGTGTTCTGGCCCTGCTATTGCGCTGTGATCACAGCCGATATTCCAAAAGCGCTTAATCACATCCTTGCGCGTGGAGCCTGCTTCCATTCGCGGCTCAATCCGCTAAAAGGTGACCCGCCGCTGCGCCTTATGCCGGCAGCAATTCGCGGAAATTCAATGGAGATGATGGGAATGTCGAGCCGAGCGCTCAGCCTCGCGACGGTATTGCTTCTGATCGGCTTCGGCGCGGCCGATACCGTTCTTGCGCAGGCGACGAACCTCGAGGCCGGCAAAAGCCCGTCCCAGATTTTCGCGCAGACCTGCAATGCATGCCACAAGAGTCCGCGCGGGCTGTTGAAGTCGGTGGCACCGGGCTCACTGCCGGGCTTCCTGCGCCAGCACTACACCACGAGCTCGGACATGGCGGGCATCCTCGCCTCCTATCTCGTCTCCAACGGCGCCAGCGACGCCCGCTACCAGGCCAAGGACGGTGGCAAGGACGGCAAGGACAAGAAGGACGGCGCCAAGGAGAAGGACGCGAGCACCGCGCCTGGCCAGACGCCTGAGCATCAGGGTCGCCGCCAGCGTCCGCAGGACGCCGCAAAGCCGGAAGCCGAGGGCGCAGCTCCGCCGGCCGAGGGCCGCCAGAAGCGCGCGGCGCGGCCGAGCGAGGAGGGCGCCAGGGAAGGCGTGAAGTCCGAGGGGCAGGCAGCGCCAGAAGGCCGCAAGGGCAAGCGTCGCAGCAAGCCCGGGACCGAGGAAGCACCGAAGGTCGATGCCGCCGCACCGGCGACTGACGAGAAGAAGAGCGAGCCGAAGACCGAGACCAAGCCCGAAAGCGCCAAGGTCGAGCCCGAAGCCAAGCCCGACAGCGGCAAGGCATCAGAGAAACCCGCTGAGACGAAGCCGGAAAGTGCCAAGGTCGAGCCGCGCGGCAGCGAAGCTCCGGCGCTGCGGCCCGATCCGGTGCCGCAGGTGACGCCGGCCCCGCCGGCTGCCGCCGCGCCCAAGCCGGCGGAAGAGGCGGCTCCAAAGCCTGGACCTGCCGCGAGCTCGGAACCCGCACCCGCGGCCAAGCCGCAGGAGGCACCGCCGCCCGCGACCGCAGCGGCCCCGCCGCCGGCAGAGTCTTCCGGTCCGCCCGCGCCGCCGATCTCGCGGTAAGCCCCCACATTTTCCGATCGACATGCGAAGGCCGCGTTCATCGCGGCCTTCGCGTCGTCTTGACCGCAGTTAGAGTAATGCTCTAGAGTATTACTCTAGGAGGCCTCGATGACGGCGAGCGTGCGTGACGATCTGTTGGCGGCGGGGCTTGCCGTGTTCGATCGCGTCGGCTTCGAGGCTGCGACGGTGGCGGCCATCCGCACCCGGGCGCGCGCCTCCAATGGCAGCTTCTTTCACGTGTTCGGATCGAAGAAGGAGCTTGCCGGCGCGCTGTTTCTGGAGGTGCTCAGGCACTATCACGCCGCGGTGCTGGCCGCGCTCGATCCTGTCCCCAATGCGGAGCAGGGCATCGATCGCCTGATCCGGGCGCATCTCGATTGGGTCGCGACCTGCCGTCGTGAGGCGCGCTATCTCTTCGAGATCTCGCGCAGCGAATGGGGCGAGGACGTCCGTGATGCCCAGCGCGCGCAGAATGCGCGCCTCGCCGAAGGCATCGAACGCTGGCGTGCGCCGCTGGTCGCCGCTGGTGAGCTTCTGCCGATGACGCCGGTGATGTTCGTCAGCCAGCTGATCGGCCCGGCACAGATTTTTTGCCGCGCCTTCCTCTCGGGACGCGACCGCGCCGATCCGCGCGCTGATGCCGATACACTGATCGCCTGCGCCATCCGCGCGCTGCGGCCGCCCGATCGCATCAACAAGCAATAAGGAGAGGCCTCATGCGAAACGAAGCAGATCCCGAATTCGCACCCATCGCCGCGCGCATCCACGCCAATGTCGGCCGCCAGGGTTTCATGAACCTGGTCGGCGCCGAGCTCTCCGAATTGTCGCGTGGCACCTGCACGATTGCGGTGGAGTGCCGGCCGGAGCTGCTCCAGCAGCACGGCTTCTTCCATGGCGGCGTCACCGCCTTCCTGGTCGACAACGCCACGACGATCGCAGCCGCCACCTCGCGCGGCCAGCCGGCGCTGACGGCGGAATACAAGCTCAATCTGCTGTCGCCCGCGGTCGGCGACAAGCTGATCTGCCGCGCCAGGGTGATCAAGCCGGGACGTCAGGTCTCGGTGGTCGCCGCCGACGTGTTCTGCGTCAGCGATGGTGTCGAGAAACATACCGCAACGGCACTCGCCTCGATCGCAATGCTGAGCGAGGACGTCGCCGCCAAAACGAAAAGCCCGGCCGCCTGAGGCGACCGGGCTTCGCAGCTTGCGCGAGCGCGAGGCTTACTTCTCGGTCTCTTCCGCAGCCGGCGCCGGCTCGTCGTCGTGCTGGGCTTCCGGATCGAAGAACTCGCCGGCAGCGGCGATCGCCTCGGCGGCCGCATCGCGGTCCTCGTTGCGGGTCGAGATGTCCTCGCCGCGGTTGATGCGCTCGGCCTCGTCCTGGCTGCGCGCAACCGTGACGCTGATTTCGACTTCAACCTCGGGGTGGATGGCGACGGTGATGGAGCGCTTGCCGATGGTCTTGATCGGCGCGTCGAGCTGCACCTGCGGGCGAGCCAGCGAGATGCCCTCGGCTTCGAACGCGACGACGATGTCACGCACGTTGACCGAGCCGAACAGCTGGCCAGCTTCCGAAGCCTGGCGGATCACGATGATGTTCTTGCCCTGGATCTTCTCGGCGACCTTGGACGCCTCGCCCTTGGACGCAAGGTTACGCGCCTCGAGATCGGCCTTCATGCCGTCGTACTTGGCCTTGTTGTCGGCGGTGGCGCGCAGCGCCTTGCCACGCTTGAGCAGGAAATTGCGGGCATAGCCGTCGCGAACCTTCACGACTTCGCCCATCTGGCCGAGCTTGGACACGCGTTCCAGCAGAATGACTTCCATTTTCGTTCTCCTTTGAAGTGTTGAGTGAGTGGGATTTTCGGACTTGAACTTAAGGGGTTGGCAGCGGCGGTGGCTGGCGCGTGCGCAGGAAGCGCTCGCGGAAGCCGAATACGGCATCCGCAAGGCCCAGGATCACCATGGCAATGACGGGCCAGCCGAACACCACGACGACGGCGTAGGTCGAGCCGAGCCAGAAGGTGCGGCTCTTCAGGGCCAGCGTCAGCGTATGCAGCACGGCAAAGCCGGTGAGCGCGTAGCCCATCATCAGCGCCGCCGTGATGATCTGCGCGACGATCGCCAGCAGCCCGCCGGTGAAGCAGAAGGCAAGCGCGACGCAGAGCCCGACCAGGGTCATCGGCGGCAGCTCCGCCGTCATCATATCGGGCCAGGGGCGACGCAGCCGGCCTGACGTCGCCGTCACTTTGGCGCTGAGCCAGAGGTTGAGGGCCAGCGTCATCATCGCCACGATGGTGGCGGCTGCGGGCGCAACGCGCACCAGCGCGTCGACGAACTGGTCGGTTTCGCCCGAGGCTTGCGGATCGGCGGTGCGGAGGAGGCGCATCAGGCCGCGGCGCAGCGTGCCGATGATGGTCTCGGCGTCGGTGCCGAGCGTGAGCAGGGCGGCGATGGTGGTCAGCGTCGCGAAGCCCGCGATCCACAGCAGGATGCGGCCGACCGGATACCATTCGAGCTGGGGCTCGGCCGGCGGCTCGGTGGCGGCGTCCGGCGCGAGGCGGCTGACCTGCCGGCTGAGCAGGACGAGATGGCCGAGCCACCAGGCCGGCAGCGCGACGGTGACGGCGAATGCGATGCAGTAGGGCAGGCCGAACAGGGCGCCGAGGCCGATCGCGGCAGCGATGCCGCCGACGCTCGCGCAGAGCGGGCCCCAGCCGATCGCGGCGACCATCAGCGGCAGCGGTGCGAGATAGAACAGGACGAGCGAGATCAGCGCGCCCGACACGATCGAGGCGAACATCAGGGCCGACGCAGCGCCGGCGATCAGGGCTATCAGTCCAAAAGCCATCATCAGCTGTCCCGCTCCCTTCGAGCGGTTAGAGGCATCTCGCCCCAACCATCGGCAACCGGACGACCCGGAAGCCTTATGAGTTCAGATAAGTCGCGGCCGGCGGCGATGTCGTCGCCGGCCGAATTCGTCTTAGCGAATGACGTAGGGCAGGAGGCCCAGGAACCGCGCGCGCTTGATGGCGCGGGCGAGCTCACGCTGCTTCTTCGCGGACACCGCGGTGATGCGGCTCGGCACGATCTTGCCGCGCTCGGAGACGTAACGCATCAGGAGCTTGGAGTCCTTGTAGTCGATCTTCGGAGCATTCGCGCCCGTGAACGGGCAGCTCTTGCGACGACGGAAAAACGGACGGCGTGCACCAGCTTCAGCCATTGATCTTACTCCCCATCCGTCGTGGTGGTTTCAGCTTCGTCGCGCGGACGGCGCGGGCCGCGATCACCGCGGAAGCCACCACCGTCACGATCGCCACCACGGAAACCGCCTTCGCGGTCGCCACGGAAACCGCCGCCGCCTTCGCGGTCGCGGAAGCCGCCGCCACGGTCGTCACGCTCGCGATCGCGATCCGCCTTGCGCATCATCGCGGACGGGCCTTCCTCGAGCTCTTCGACGCGGACGCTGAGATAGCGGATCACGTCTTCGCTGATGCGCTCCTGGCGCTCGATCTCGGCGATCGCCGCGGACGGCGCGTCGATGTTGAGCAGCACGAAGTGCGCCTTGCGGTTCTTGTTCATGCGGTAGGTGAGGGAGCGAACGCCCCAATTCTCGGTCTTGGTGACCTTGCCGCCGAGACCCTCGACGATACCGGTCATCTGCGCAGTCAGCTCTTCGACCTGCTGCGGGCTCGCGTCTTGGCGCGCGAGAAAAACATGCTCATAGAGAGCCATGGTGGTCCTTTCCTCATGTTGGCGCATCGCCCGGCGTCAAGCCCTTAAGAGACCTTCGGAAAGGACTCTGGGATTAAGCTCAGAAGGCGGAAACACGGGACGACGGGCCGACTGGCCCTGCCACATCAAAATCACGAATGATTTGCTGAGACCGTCCGTTCAGCTCCCGGCCGGGGTCTGCGGATGCGCGCCTTATACGGATTTTGGCCGGCTTTGCAAGGATCGCGGGCGCGTTTTCGGCCCGGACAGTCCCGGTCCAGGCGGGCAGAGCCACCTCCGGATACCATATCGGCTTGATTTATTTGTTTGTATAGCATACAAATAAATCGGCGGGAGGATCCAATGACAGACAAATCTGTCCATGCGCCATCAGAGGCGGCTGCGGGCGACCCCAGGCATGCGGCCCGCGCCACGCGGTCGGCCGGGCGCAAAATGCGCTCGCTGCTGCTGGATGCGGCGAGCCCGCTGTTCCGGGAGCGGGGGCTGTCGGGCACGGCGATCACCGACATCGCGGCTGCCGCGAACGCGTTCCCGAGCCAGATCACCTATTACTTTCGCACCAAGGAGGCGCTGTTCGTCGAATGCGCCTGCCGCGAGCTGCTGTATCTGGCCCGCGCGACCGAGCAGGCCGCGCTGAAAGCGCACACACCGCGGGAGTACACAAACGCGCTGGCCGAGACGGTCACTGCGAGCGATTCGGTCGCCTTCTTCGCCGAGGCGCTGACGCTGACGCGGCGTCGCCAGGATCTCGCGCCGCTGGTCGAGCGCACCATCGAGCGTCTGCACGCCGAGGGCGCGCGCGCTTATGCGAGCCAGGTCGCGCGGCATGGCTGGCGCTCTCTGCGCGCGCCCGACGAAAGCTCGCGGCGGTTCTGGGCCGTCGCCATCGGAGTCATTCTCGAAGGCTACGCCATGGGCCGCTCGCCCGAGGCGCTGTGCGCCGAGATGCTGCGCGTGCTTGGCGAGCAGGCAAAATCCACCGGCGACACCGCGCGTCTGCGTCTGGTCGGCGAGAGCGACGCATCAAGCCATTCGAACGAGGAGGGTTAGGCCATGACCGCGCTTCGCATGCGTGCCCGCGATTTCCTGACCGAGGATCAGCTCGTCGACGTGCGGCAGCGCGTGACCTGGAAGGGCGTCGCATTGATCGCGCACGCCTGGGCGCTGATCATTGGCGCGATTGCACTGGTCGCCTGGTGGCCCAATCCGCTGACTTATATTTTCGCTGTCGCCATCATCGGCTCGCGCCAGCTTGGGCTTGCGATCTTGATGCATGACGGTGCGCATGGTTGCCTCTCTGCCGACGAGAAGACCAATCTGACGCTGAGCCAATGGTTCTGCGCCTATCCGATCTTTGCGGAGACGCGCGCCTATCGCCGCTATCATCTGCAGCATCATGCGCGAACCCAGCAGGAGGACGATCCTGACCTGGTGCTGTCGGCGCCGTTTCCGATCACGCAGCTGAGCTATCGCCGCAAGTTCATTCGCGACATCACCGGGCAGACCGGCTACCAGCAGCGCAAGGCGCAACTGCTCAACGCGCTCGGGCCGAAGGATTGGCCGTGGCGGCAACGTCTGGCGCATTTCTGGGACAAGCTCGGTCCGCAATGCATCGTCAATGCCGTGATGTTCGCAGCCCTTGCAGCGGCCGGTGTATGGTGGGCCTATCCGCTGCTATGGCTGGTGCCGCTCGTGACCTGGATGATGGTCATCACCCGCATCCGCAATATCGCCGAGCACGCCGTCGTGCCCGACAGCGGCGATCCCCTGCGCAACACCCGCACCACGCATGCCGGTTTTCTCGAGCGCCTGTTCATCGCACCTTATTACGTGAACTATCACCTCGAGCATCATCTGCTGTTCTACGTGCCCTGCTACAATCTGCCGAAGGTGCATCGCCTGCTCAGCGAGAGCCGGCACGCCGGCCGCATGGAAGTGCAGCCGAATTATGCCGCTGTGCTGCGGCTCGCCACGGCAAAGCCGAACCACGACGACCGGCCGGGCCAATTGGCCAGCAGCGCGCGCCGCGCGCGGGCCGGCGCCGAGGTGGGCGCGGATCAGAAGGCGGGCGGTTTCTAAAGCGTTTTCGAGCGAAGTCGGCGCCGGTTCGCGTCAAGACAACGCGTCAAAACTGGAAGCTAGGCCAGCGCTGCTGCTCTCGGAGCAGGGAGAAACGCCGTCGCGTCCGGGACGAGTGTGACCGGTCCGACCGCGTCGCCATGGATCACGAAGGCGCCCTTGCCGCGGCGCTTGGCCTCGTACATCGCGCGATCGGCGGCGCTCAGCAGCTCGTCGGCGGTCATCCCGTCACGGGGCGCCGACGCGAGGCCGATGCTGGCTCCGACGCGGGCCGCCGGTGCAAATTCGAACGGCTCCGCCACACGCGCGATGATGCGTCGGGCCACTGCGACAGCTTCGTCGCCCGTGATGTCCGGCAGCAGGATCACGAACTCGTCGCCGCCGATACGGCACACGACGTCGGCGTCACGTACGCTGGCGCAGAGACGCTTCGCCACGGTGACGAGAACGGCATCGCCCGTCGCATGTCCAAACCTGTCATTGACGCCCTTGAAGCCGTCGAGATCGACGCAGAACACGGTGAGCTTCGAGGCGGCCGACGCCGCATCCGGCCACGGGCCGTCCAGCATCTCGGCGAAAAGCTTCTGGTTGAGCGCGCGGTTGGGCAGGCCTGTCAGCAGGTCGTGATGCGCCATCAGGCGGTTGTTGCGCTCGGAATGGTGGAGGTCGAGCAGGATCTTGTGGTTCTCCAGCAGCAGGAAGATCATCCCCGCCGTGTAGACAGGCGTTTGCAGGCCGATGACGAACAGGAACGGCACCGGCGACAGCAGCGTCGCCACCGCGAACGGCAGCGTCAGGATGCAGATCAGCAGGATGCCGTAATGCGGTGTCGCGGCGTTGCGCGAAGCGATGCCTCCGACGAGATTGGCAAGGCCAATGCCGGCCATCAGGATCAGCGGCATGATTCCCGAAGCAACGCACTGATAGCAGCCGGCGGAAATCAGGACGACGGATGTCAGTCCGGCCCAGATCGGCGCGACATTCACCGGAGCCCGGCGATCCCGCTTCGCCTTTGCCAGCGCTCTCATCATCAGCGAGATGCGCGTGCTGCCAAGGACCAGCTCAGCCAGCACCCAGGCATAGGCCCACGCCGCGCCGGTCAGCGCGGCCGAGAGTGAGGCGATCAGCAGCGACGCCGCCACGGCCACCACCAACGTCCTGGTCTTGTTGGTCCGTTGCTGAAGCAATTCGTTGTGGATGTCGTCCGGCTGCGGACGCGGGCCCGCGAGCAGCCAGTCGACGCAGGCCTGCAACGGAAGCCACGGCCGCTGCACTTGCCCGGCAGAAGCGGACGCCGTCGATCTCTGTGGGACCATCGTTGCCATGGCGGCAACCTAGGCCGGCGGTATTTAAGGCCGCTTAAGTCGGGGAACCAAGTTCCCGACAACGTAAACGCTTTGCAGCGAAACGACGCCGGCAAGCCCGATTGGTGCACGGCAACGAAGGGGTTTTCGGACGGGACGCCTATCCTTCGCGGCCCATCGCGGCTTGACAGCGCGGCCCCGGACGTTGTCTACGGCCCCCTTCGGAGCATGATCGGGAACCAAGGCTTGGGCCGGACGTAGTCGGCTGTCGGCTTCTCGAAGACCAACTGCTCAAACGATCCAGGGAGCGCCGATGACGGCAGCATTCACATTTCCGGGGCAGGGGTCCCAGGCGGTTGGCATGGGCAAGGCACTGGCCGACGCCTTCCCAGTGGCGCGCGCCGTGTTCGACGAGGTCGATGCGGCGCTTGGGGAGAAGCTGACGGCGATCATCTGGGAGGGCCCGGCCGAGACCCTCCAGCTCACCGAGAACGCCCAGCCGGCCCTCATGGCGGTGTCCGTCGCGACCCTGCGCGTGCTGGAGGCTGAAGCCGGTTTTTCCGTAGGGCGGGATGCGGCCTTCGTCGCCGGCCACTCGCTCGGCGAATATTCGGCGCTGGCTGCCGCCGGCAGCCTGACGGTGTCCGATACCGCGCGGCTGCTTCGCACCCGCGGTCTTGCAATGCAAAAAGCCGTGCCGGTCGGCGCTGGCGCGATGGCCGCTCTCCTGGGCCTCGATTACGAGGCCGCCATGGCAGTCGCCAATGAGGCGGCGCAGGACCAGGTCTGCCAGGCCGCCAATGACAATGGCGGCGGGCAGGTGGTGGTTTCCGGCGACAAGGCGGCGGTCGATCGCGCCGTCGAGATTGCCAAGACCAAGGGCGCCAAGCGTGCGATGCTGCTGCCGGTATCGGCGCCGTTCCATTGCAAGCTGATGCAGCCCGCGGCCGACGCCATGGCCGAGGCGCTGGCGAAGGTCACGATCAAGGCGCCGGCAGCGCCCTTGGTCTCGAACGTGCTGGCAAGCGCCATCACCGATCCCGATGAGATCCGCCGCCGTCTGGTCGAGCAGGTCACCGGCACGGTGCGCTGGCGCGAGTCGGTTGCCTATATGGCAGGGCAGGGCGTCACCCGTTTCTTCGAGATCGGCGCGGGCAAGGTGCTGACGGGTCTCGTCAAGCGTATCGCCGACGGCGCCGTCGGTGTTGCCGTGGGCGGGCCGAACGACATTGCCGCCGCCAAGGATGCATTGGCCGCTGCGAAGCAGGGCTAGAGGAGTTGTTATCGATGTTCGATCTGACTGGCAAAAAGGCGCTCGTCACCGGCGCGACCGGCGGCATCGGCGGCGCGATCGCACAGGCGCTGCACGCGCAGGGTGCCACCGTCGCGATATCAGGGACGCGCAAGGAAGTGCTGGATGAGCTTGCCGGCAAGCTCGGCGAGCGCACCTTCGTGCTGCCGTGCAATCTCTCCAAGGCCGACGAGGTCGAGGCGCTGGTGCCCGCCGCGGAGGCCGCGATGGGGCAGGTCGACATCCTCGTCGCCAATGCCGGCATCACCCGCGACAATCTTTTCGTGCAACTTCGGGATGAGGATTGGGAGGAGGTCATCAACGTCAATCTGACCTCGACCTTCCGTCTGGCGCGTGCCGCTACCAAATTGATGATGCGCAAGCGCTTCGGCCGCATCATCGCCATCACCTCGGTGGTCGGCGTCACCGGCAATCCCGGACAGGGCAATTACACCGCGTCCAAGGCGGGCCTGATCGGCATGATCAAGACACTTGGCGCCGAATACGCCAAGCGCGGCGTGACCGCCAACTGCATCGCGCCCGGCTTCATCAAGACGCCGATGACGGATGCGCTGAACGACAAGCAGCGCGAGACGATTCTGACCAAGGTTCCGGCTGCCCGGCTGGGGACGCCGGAGGACATTGCGGCCGCCGCCGTCTACCTCAGTTCGAACGAAGCGGCCTACGTCACCGGGCAAACCATCCACGTCAACGGCGGCATGGCCATGATCTGACGCCTCGTTCCGCACTGCCCACATCGGCGGTGCGGGATGCGGCAAACGGCCGTTTCCGGTGTGAAATGAGGCTTGTAGTCAAGGCAATTGAAGTGTGATAACCGGACCTCCAACGGATGGGCAAAGAACGCCATTGCAGGTTTTTGAAACCCTGTATATTGGCGATGCGGAGCCTTGGCCGTCGTTCGCCGGGCCCTGCATCGGTTAGGATGGGGCCAAATCAAAGTTCGTAAGCGAAGGCAGTCAAACGACCACGACGGCTCGTATCGTCCCGGGGGGTCGGGTCTACAGGGAACAACACGAGGTTATGCAATGAGTGAGATTGGCGAGCGGGTTAAGAAGATCGTGGTCGAACACCTTGGTGTTGAACCCGAGAAGGTTGTCGACGCGGCGAGCTTCATCGACGACCTCGGCGCCGACAGCCTGGACACCGTCGAATTGGTGATGGCGTTCGAAGAAGAATTCGGTTGCGAGATTCCGGACGACGCCGCGGAGACGATTCTCACCGTCGGCGACGCCACGAAGTTTCTCGAGAAGAACGCGAAGAGCTAAGGCTCTTCATTTTCGCGGGGACAACATTGAAACCGGACGGGCCGCTTCCCAGCGGTCAGCCGGTTTCTTGTTATTGGCCGTGAGTCTTTCGATGCGGAGTTTTCGGATATGAGGCGGGTTGTCGTCACTGGTCTCGGCATGGTTTCGCCGCTCGGCTGCGGCGTCGAACCGACCTGGAAACGCATCCTCAACGGCGAAAGCGGCGCGCGCAGGATCGAGAGCTTCGATGTCTCCGATCTTCAGACCAAATACGCCTGCACCGTCGTGCGCGGCGACGGGTCGAACGACAGCTTCAATCCCGACAAATGGATGGAGCCGAAGGACCAGCGCAAGGTCGACGACTTCATCATCTTCGGCATGGCCGCAGCCGGCCAGGCGCTCGACGATGCCAACTGGCATCCCGAGTCCGAGGAGGACAAGTGCGCGACCGGCACCATGATCGGGTCAGGCATCGGCGGCCTCAACGGCATCGCCGAGACCGCGGTCCTTCTGAAGGAGCGCGGGCCGCGCCGGGTGTCGCCGTTCTTCATTCCGGGCCGCCTGATCAATCTCGCCTCCGGCTATGTCTCGATCGCGCACGGGCTGAAGGGGCCGAACCATTCGGTGGTCACGGCCTGCTCGACCGGCGCGCATGCCGTTGGCGATGCCGCCCGCTTGATTGCGCTCGGCGATGCCGACGTCATGGTCGCCGGCGGCGCTGAGTCGCCGATCGGCCGCATCGGCATTGCCGGCTTCAACGCCGCGCGCGCGCTCTCCACCGGCTTCAACGAGACGCCTGAGAAGGCCTCGCGTCCCTACGACAAGGACCGCGACGGCTTCGTAATGGGCGAGGGCGCCGGCGTTCTCGTCCTGGAAGAGCTCGAGCACGCCCAGCGCCGCGGCGCCAAGATCTATGCCGAAGTGGTCGGCTACGGTCTTTCGGGCGACGCCTATCACATCACCTCGCCGTCGCCTGACGGCGATGGTGGCTTCCGCAGCATGTCGGCGGCGCTAAAACGGGCCGGGCTCTCGCCGGCTGATCTCGACTACATCAACGCGCACGGCACCTCGACACCGCTCGGTGACGAGATCGAGCTCGGTGCGGTGGAGCGCCTGCTCGGCAACGCCGCCTCCAAGGTTGCGATGTCCTCGACCAAATCGTCGACCGGCCACCTTCTCGGCGCGGCCGGTGCGATCGAGGCGATCTTCGCGGTCCTTGCGATTCGCGATAATGTCGTGCCGCCGACCATCAATCTGGACAATCCGTCGGTCGAGACTGCGATCGATCTCGTGCCGCACATTGCGAAGAAGCGTGAGGTCAACGTCGCGTTGTCGAATTCTTTCGGTTTTGGCGGTACCAACGCGTCGGTGATCGTCCGACGTTTGGCCGGTTAGCTTGCGTTTGAGACGAATCCACCGTTTTGCCGTATTCGGCGATAGTCATAGAAGTGGGCGCGTGCATTTGGCAGGGCAAACGATTGTCAGGCCGCGATTGAACCGGCAGGATTCAGGTTGCATCGATGAGTGAAAGGCCGCCCATTTCGCCCCGGAGTCCGCGGGCAGCGCTCGAGCCCGAGCAGGTTCCGCCGCCGCCGAAGCGATCGGAGCGGGCACGCAACCCCTTCGTGATCGTCGGCAACGCCATCATCACACTCCTCTTGATCTCCATGATCGGTGCGGGCGGCGTCTATTACTACGGCCGGCAGGTGCTCGAGGCGCCGGGGCCGCTGAAGGAAGACAAGATCGTCAACATCCCGCAGCGTGCCGGCAAGCGTGACATCGCCGAGACGCTGAATAAGGAGGGCGTCACCGACGTCAATCCATGGGTGTTCATCGCCAGCGTCGCTGCGCTGAAGGCGAGCTCGGACCTCAAGCCGGGTGAATATGCGTTCCAGAAGAACGCCTCCTTGCGCGACGTCATCGGCACCATCGTCGAGGGCAAGGTGGTGCAGCATTCTGTCACGATACCGGAAGGCCTGACCTCCGAGCAGATCGTGGCGCGGCTCACCGACAACGACATCTTCACCGGCAGCGTGCGCGAATTGCCGCGCGAAGGCACGCTGTTGCCCGAGACCTACAAGTTCCCGCGCGGCACGCCGCGCGACCAGGTCGTCCAGCGCATGCAGCAGGCGCACAAGCGCGTGCTGGCCGAGATCTGGGAGCGGCGCAGCCAGGACATTCCGGTCAAGACTGCGGAGCAGCTGGTGACGCTGGCCTCGATCGTCGAGAAGGAGACCGGCAAGCCTGACGAGCGCAGCCGCGTCGCCGCTGTGTTCGTCAACCGCCTGAAGCAGAGGATCAAGCTGCAGTCCGATCCGACCATCATCTACGGTCTCGTCGGCGGCAAGGGCACGCTCGGCCGCCCGATCAAGCGCAGCGAGATCACGCAGCCTTCGCCCTACAACACCTATGTGATCGAAGGTCTGCCGCCGGGCCCGATCTCCAACCCCGGCCGCGCCTCGCTCGAGGCCGCCGCCAACCCGGCCCGCACCCGCGACCTCTATTTCGTCGCCGACGGCACTGGCGGGCATGCCTTCACCGAGACCTACGACGCGCACCAGAAGAACGTCGCCAAGCTGCGCGCCATGGAAAAGCAGATCCAGAACGACACGGTCGAGCCGGCCGAGGACGCGCCGCCGCCGGCGGCCAGCGCGCCCGGTGCCGCCGACACGCCGACCGCGACCACGCCCAAGCCGAACCAGCAGAAGAAGCCGCCAGCTGCTCGCCCGGCCAATCCGGCGCCGGCGCGACAGGGCGCAGTACAGCCCACGCCGCCGGTGATCCAGCGCTAAGCGGTGCGCAGACCTGCTTGCGGGACTTTGCGGATTCCACTTTCCTGCAAAATAGTCTTAAGATTCGCGCGGCCCGATGGCCTCGCGAATCCTGTGTTTCTGGAGAATTTGATCTGATGGCGCTGTCGTCCATGACCGGCTTTGCCCGAAGCCACGGCGCTAGCGGGCCGTACACGTTCGAATGGGAATTGAAGTCGGTCAACGCCAAGGGTTTTGACCTCAGGGTGCGGCTGCCGCAGGGGTTTGACGAGCTCGAGGCCTATGCCAAGAAGCGCGCCGGCGAGCTGCTCTCGCGCGGCACCGTCTACGCCAATCTCACCGTCAAGCGTGCCAATGCCGTAGCCTCCGTCCGCGTCAACGAGGACGTGCTCAACGCCGTCCTGAAGGCCGCCGCCGTGATCGCCGGCAAGGTCGATGCGGTAGCGCCCAGCGTCGACGGGCTCCTGGCCATCAAAGGTGTCATTGAGGTCGCCGAGCCCGAGGGCGACGAGGAGGAGGACAAGGCGGCGCGTGCCGCTGTGGCCGAAGCCTTCGACAAGGCGCTCGACGAGCTCGTCGCGATGCGCAAGCGCGAGGGGACCTCGCTCGCCCAGATCCTGACCCAGCGGGTGGACGAGGTCGAGCAGTTGGCGAAGAAGGCCGAAGCTGCACCCGGCCGCAAGCCCGAGGCGATCAAGGCCAGGCTCGCCGAGCAGATCGCAACGCTGCTCGACACCTCCGACCGTTTCGATTCCGACCGCCTGATGCAGGAGGCGATCCTGATCGCCACCAGGGCCGACATCCGCGAGGAGCTCGACCGTATCGCCTCGCACATCGCGCAGGCGCGCGAGCTGATCGGCAAGGGCGGCCCGATCGGGCGCAAGCTCGACTTCCTGGCACAGGAGTTTCACCGCGAGGTCAACACCTGCTGCTCGAAGTCGAACGATATCGAGCTGACCAACACGGGGCTGGCCATGAAGAACGTGGTCGAGCAATTCCGCGAGCAGGTCCAGAATCTGGAGTGATCGATGACGACTGGCGGTCACGGTACTGACGGTGTCGAGCGGCGCGGATTGATGTTCGTGCTATCCTCGCCCTCCGGCGCGGGCAAGACGACGCTGTCGCGTCTGTTGCTCGAGCGGGAGCCCGGTCTGAAGATGTCAGTGTCGGCGACCACGCGTCAGATGCGGCCGGGAGAGGTCGAGGGGCGCGACTATTTCTTCGTCGACAAGCGCAGGTTTGAGACGATGGTGGAGCAGGGCGAACTGCTCGAATGGGCCACCGTGTTTGACAATCTCTACGGGACGCCGCGTGCGCCGGTGGAGGCGGCACTGTCGGCCGGGCAGGACGTGCTGTTCGACATCGACTGGCAGGGCACACAGCAACTGCACCAGAAAGCCAGCGTCGACGTGGTTCGAGTCTTCATCCTGCCGCCGTCGGCAGCCGATCTCGAGAGGCGGCTGCATTCGCGCGCGCAGGATTCCGACGAGGTGATCCGCAACCGCATGAGCCGTGCCAGCCACGAGATGAGCCACTGGGCCGAGTACGACTACATCGTGATCAACCACGACGTCGACGAGGCCTTCGCCGAGGTGCAGTCGATCCTGAAGGCCGAGCGCCTCAAGCGCGAGCGGCGGATTGGCCTCGTGGGCTTCGTGCGAGGTCTACAAGGACAGCTCCAGGGTTAAGCTCAGGCTGCGACAGCCGCGGCCCTTCCTGCGCCATCCGTTCCAGCATCGCGGTGATGACGTCGATGTCGACGGCGTCCTCATCGCGGCTCGTGGCCTCTTCATCCTTTTCATCGCCGGCGTCGTTGGCCTCGTTCGCCACGAGCTGAGGCGCTGATGTCTCGATCTCGAACTCTCCGTTGAATATGTCGGCCTCGTCGAGATCGGCAGCGACCTCGTTGTGCGTGGAGCGGGTTTGTGCCGCGATCCGGCCGATCTCGTCGGCGAATGCGGCGAGTTGCCGGGCTCGCGGACGTGCGGCTTGCGGACGTTCGGCGTCGAAGTCCACCGGGCGCGGCTGCTGCACGTCCACCGGCGTCGCAGCGAGCCAGGGCGCGCGGCTGTCGTCGAGGTCCTGCGGCTCCCAATCGTCCCAGTTCACGCGGCGGTGGTCGCTGGCCTGGACGCGAACGCGGCCTCCGGCGAAGCGGTAGACGACGCTGGCGAGGATGCCGGCGAGCGCCAGCGCGCCGCCGATCACGAGCAGCAGCATCTGGAGTGAGCCGGTCGGCTTGTCGGCAGGAATTTCGGCCGCGGCGAGGGCCACCGGAGCTGCGGGCTTCGCCGGCTTGGCGGCTGCTGCGACAGGGGCAGGCGCGGGCGCAGCGGCCGTCGCGGAGGCATCAGGCCAACGTGCGGCGATAGCGGGCTGTTCCGCGTTGCTTTCGGGGACGGTACTCGATGGCTGCTGCGGGGCCGGCGGCGCACTTGCTGCGGCCGGCACATTCGGCGCGGCGCCGGTCTGCGGCGCGACGTATTCGGCGCGCGCATTCTGCACCGATGACGATGCGGCTGAATCCGTGTTTGGTGTGTCGGCTGTCGCCTGCGCGCTCTGCGTGGCCTTGCCGCCTTCGGCGCGCAGATACCAGCACTGCCGCTTGGTCGTGCGATCGAGGCGATAGAACCAATGCTGGCCCTGTGGCGCGGAGCCCTTCGGCGAGGCGAGGCAGTCGGCAGCGGCACTGGCCGTGCTCGCGGCGGGCGGCGTGGTCTGCGACACGGCGGCCAGCGGTATGCCGGCAATGATGCTGCCGACGAGCGCGGATATGAACTTTGCGGTGCGGTTGCCCATCCTGGTCTCCCGGTTACGCATGACGCAACTCTTTACCGGCCCTTTGTCATCAAAGACTTGGGTGGCAATGAGCCGCAAATCCGGAGAGGATGTGGCTTGAATTGGGCCTGCGGGCCGTTCGTTCCGCTGCGAAATCAGGCTTTTTCGACGGCTATTGCTTGGTCGAGGTCCAGGTTCCGCCGCAGCCATCGGAGCGGCGCCAGGTTCCGGAACCGCTGCGGCCCGAGAGGCGGCCGGCACCGGTGAAGGTCGTGCCATTGCCCGCGCCGGAGGTCTGAACCGCGCCGTTCGCGCTGACGCTGCCGCTGACGCCTTCGCCGATCACCCGGCCCGAGCTCACCACGACCGCGCCCGAGGTCGAGCCGCCGCAGCCGACGCTGACCACCACCCAGGCGCCGTCGAAGCCGCCGCCGCCGCCACCTCCACCGCCGCTGCGCCGCGGCGGTGAGGAACGCTCCTCGGCCGCCGGCTTGCTCCGGCGCGCGGGGGCTGCAGGTTCGGCCGAGCGGTCGGAGCGTGAGCCCGATAGCGATTTCTCGTCATTGCCGATCGAGCCGCCGGCGCTGCCGGACTGCGCCAGCGCGGGCGATAAGGCGGGCAATGAGGCGAGGGCGGCGATGAGGAGGGAGGCGAGGGCGAACGTGCGGGCGATAATTTTGAGCATGAGCAAACGATCCAAAATGAAAAACTATCAGCGGCCGGAGCCGTCGGCACAGACGGACCCGATAATGCGGCAAGCTTTGCCAGCCTTGCCGCATTCGTCAAGCGCGGCGTCCTTGGCACGCTGCACGCCTTCGCGCTGGACCAGCGACCAGGACTTGTCTGAGATCGCGAACGCGCCGCAGCTCTTGCCATAGAATGACAGCTCGATCGGACATTTGGCGCCGGCGCAATTGCCGCGCGCATCCGCCACCGCCGCGCGCCGCGAGGCGTGGTTCCACGAGATGCCCCATTTGCTGCTATCGGGCCCGTAGACGATCGAGCCCCACGGCTTGAGATCCTCCATCTTGCGCATCCGCAGCAGCAGGCCTTCGGTCGGCTCTCCGTTCGGCGCCATGGCAATCCGCTGCTGGAGTTTTGTGATCGCGCGGGTGAGTCCGTCAGGCGTGTCAGGATCGAAATTGAGTTCGTAGAGCCGCTCGTTGAGTTCGCTGAGCAATGCGGCATCGCGCAAGGGGACGCGATCGGGATCGGCGCGCAGCCGATCCGCCGGAAGCGGATCGGGCTGCATCGCCGCGACCTGCGGCGGCGCGGCTTGCGTCGGGGCTACGAAATAGAAGGTGCCGTCGATCGGCGAGGACGACACCCAGGGCTGCTGCGCGCCCGAGGTGGCACGCTTCACGGCAAGGCCGACCTGGTTGAAGGTCTGGAACACGTCGAGGCCCGCGGTCCGGACCGTCGCGGCAAGTGCCTTGGTGTAGGGGCTGTGGCCGTCGCTGCCGTCCTGCGCGACATTGCCGGGCTGTGTCGCGTAGGAGATCAGCGTGCCCTCGGGCGCGCGCATCTGCGCAAGGCCGCCGTCGGAGGAGCGCAGGCCGCGCGAGCCGAACGGATTGTTGCGGCAGGCATCGAGGATGACGAGGTTGAGCCGCGTGCCGGAGCCCTGCATCTGCCGCAGCACCAGATTGACGTCGGTCATCTGGAAATCGACGTCGGCCTCGCGCGTCGGATTGGCGCCGACAGGCACGAGATAGTTGGAGCCGGCGACCTGCACGCCGTGGCCGGCATAATAGAACAGCGCGACGTCGGCGCCCTGCACCTGCCGGCCAAAACTTTGCACCGCGATGTCCATCGCGCCCTTGTCGAGATCGAGCTGAGCTTTGCCGCCGACCAGCGTAAAGCCGAGCACGCCGAGCGTCTCCGCCATCAGGCTGGCGTCCTTGGACGGATTGTCGAGCGGTGTGATGTTCTTGTAGGCGGAGTTGCCGACCACGAGCGCGATGCGCTTCTCGGCCGATGCCGGCTGCGTCACGGCGGCGAGCGCGGCCGTGACCAGCGTCGCCAGCACCAGGGCGCGATTGAAAAATCTCGCGTGCATGAAAATCCCCAAAGCCAAACGTCTGCAAAGCAATGACGCCAATCTACCAGCTAGGCGCGCGGGCGAAAAGCGGCGTGATGTCCCTGCGGAAGTCCCTCGGCGCGGCCGATTGTCCAATGGCAGGCTCTCGTCCCGTCGTCATTGCGAGCGCAGCGAAGCAATCCAGACTGCTTCTGCGGAAAGATCCTGGATTGCTTCGCTGCGCTCGCAATGACGGAGTATGTTGCACCAAATTGTCCCCAGAACTGCGATGCGCCTTGCAGACACACCTAAGCATTCCCGCGGCGCATTTCGCCCGAGCCTTGCTGTCGTTCGCCGCCCGATGGAAGCCAAAGGGCGCAGGGAAGGCCGGGCGCCGGCGGCACCCGAGTCCGTGCGCCACAAGAGTGCACACGGGGTGGACCACAGGTGATGCCGGTCGCCCGGCCTTCCCTGCGCGGATGGTTTTAACGGTGTCCTTCGTGCTCTCCCCGGGGAGCGATGCACTATTGCCCCCGTCGTCTCGCAGATGGTTGATGCACGTGCCCGGTCGGGCCGCCACATCACCGCGAGCCTTGACGCACAGACCCCGGGCGTCAGGACCACACGACTTCTCCGTCCGCGGACGGTCCCGCCAACGTGCCAGGGGCTCGCGTGTGCTCACCCCCGACAATCGACGAGCCCGCTGTAACCGCGCCGTGTCGTACCGCGTCGCGTGAGACTCACGGTTGCCCGCCCTGTCATCACACGTTCCGCGCCGGCGCTGCCGCGTCCACCGCACCCCGGCCCGCATCCCGTGACGATCGCGAGCGCCCCTTTGGCAGGGCCGAGGTGATGGGTTTATGCCATAAATCCGAAATTCGGGAAAGTGGAATATTTTTGCGGGGAGGGATTGACGAGGTGTTTTGCCCGACGGGTCGGGAGGGCACGCGAACCCGGAATCTATTTCTCCGCACGATGTGTGGCCCGATAGATTTTGCGCCTGCGTGCCGGATGGAAGTAGGATCGGTTGAGCTCTTGCGAACTCCATCGCCTTGCGTGGCTCAAAGCGAAGGTTTCGTTTTCTTCACCCACGGCAGCACCCGCTGAAGCGGCTTGCGTGAAAGGGGAATACCGATGAACCGGATCGCAATGCTTGCCGTGAGCGGATTGGTCGTGACCTGTCTCAGCACCGGCGCAGCGTCGGCAGCGACAAACAAACTTGACCCGAGACTTGTCTGGCCCAAGGACAATCGGTTCACTTGCCGCGGTGTCCTGGCTGAAGAGCAGGGCTTCCTGAAGCTGACACCGGACCAGAACATGCTGACGTGGTGTGATGCCGATGTCGATGACAAGGACAGGAGCCGTCTCTTGAACGTGTGCAAATTGGGAGATCGGTGCGAGATCAAAGGGACCATCAGGGGGCATGGGACCTTCGGCTGGGTGGAGATTAAGTCGATCGTCCGGCCGAAATGAATTGCTCCGCGGAAGAGCCAGCGCACCAGATAAGTGATGTACCGATTACTACGGCCTACTTCCACACCCGCGCCAGCGTCAGCGCCAGAAGCCCCAGCACGCCATTGATCAGTCCCACCATCGCGTACGATTGCGCGAATACGCCGGTCTGAATGAAGACCTGGCACGCGATGGCGACGCAGATTGCGGCGAGCAGCAGGCAGGCGCAGCCGACGACGATCGACAGATAGCGTATCGCGGTTGCGACCGGCCTTGCGGGTGATGCGGGATTGTTCATGCAAGTACTAACGGCGCGCCGGGCTGCGGGTTCCTCCGCCGTCGCGCGTGAGACCATCAATCGCGGGCGCAGCAATCGACCAATGCACGCCAGATGCGCTGGACCTCGATTGTCCGCTCAAGCTCGAGGACGTGGTTTTCGGTGGCATGGGAGGAGGCTGCTTTGAGGCGGGGTTCGCGCGGCGCGATCCAGCGCTCGGAGATCGGATCGTACCACTTGCCGAGATGGGCCACGCTCGTGTCTCCTGTTTCGATCCCCCGCTCGTTGACACGAGATAAACGCGCACGAGGCGCGCGATGTTCCAATATCGGGTCCGACGTGATCGAAAGCCTCACCTGAACCGCCGCGTCACCATCGCCAGCACGAACACCGGTTCGTTGCCGTCGTATACGCCGAGCGTCCAGCTGTCGCCGGGACGGAGCGCGTGCTCGACGTCGCGGGAGAGTCGCACCGCTTCGCGCCAGGCGGCCTCGTCGCTCGCAAGCGTCTCGCCGGTCGTGTCGGTGTGGGGCTGTTGCCCCTCGAAGTGAAAGAAGTACCGCGGCATGTCGGGCAATGCGGCGTGCAGGGAAACGTTCCGCGCAATGCGCGGCGTTTGGTGCAGCAAGGTCAGTCGTCGGCCATTGCTGTCCCGCCCAGCACCTCGCCAAAATGCTTCCTGATCGCCTCGTTGCAGGCGCAGGCCCTTGCGTCGAGCGCGGGTGCATCGAGGATCAGGATGGCGCCGCGGCGGGTCGCCAAGATGCGCCTTGCCTTGAACATCTGGATGACGCGGCTGGCATAGCTGCGGGAGACGCCGAGCATGCTAGCGAGCTGCTCGTGGGTGAGCGGGATCTCGGCCTCGCCGATATGCTCGTGCACGGAGATGATCCACTTGGCGGCGCGCTGCTCGATCGAATGGGCGGCGTTGCAGGCCGCGGTCTGGAGCAGCTGCGCGAACTGGCAGTCGGCATAGCGCGACAAGACCTCCCGGAGCGTGGCCGACCTCTGCTGCGCCTGCTCGAGCGCGCGCAGCGGCAGCCGGAGAAGCGTACCGCCGAGCTTCACGACCACGCGCGAATAGGCGAGCGAGGAGCTGCGGCCGGCGGCAATCCCTACCGCACCCTCGCGGCCCACCAGCAGGCTCTCGACCTCGCGGTCGTCCTCGACCGGCACGGCGAACGACACCAGCGCGCGCCCGCAGGGAAAATGCACCGCCGTCACCGCGTCGCCGGCGTGATGCAGGATGTGGTTCGCCGCGAGGTCGACCGGCTGGAGGTGTGGCGCGAGCAGCTCGAAATCGTGAGGGCTGAGCTGTCGGAGCAGCTCGTTCTGGGGCCGGCCGGTCACATTGTTTTCTCTTGTTGCTTGGTCTCGGCCGGGAATCGGCACCAGCGAGAACCCTACGTTTCCGCAGCGGAACCGACGGTTCCAAAGTGCACACAAGGAATTTTCGGGCGTTGAAAAATCGGCGGCGGGTTTGCGGAATTTCGGAATGCGCGGAGGCGACAGGCCGCATGGAGACGGCTAACGTCGCGAGCTCTGTTCAGGAGTGAACACAAGCGGCCTGCGGACCGGCGTAACGTCCCGACCCGCAGAAGCGCCGTACCCCGTGCGCTCTGCCCGACGACCGCCGGCCCATACTTGCTCGAACGCCGCCGGGCCGGCGGGTCCGAGGGCATCGGCACCGTCCATCATCCGATGCGGGCTTGCTGTGACGGCCTGCTTTTCGCCGCGTGTGCGCGCCAGGCGTCGATCGCCTTGTTGGCGAGCATCAGCTGCCGGCGTTCCCCACGCCTGAGCTGCGCTTCGATGGCGTCGAGGAGAAAGTTGGAAGTCGCCTCCGGAGGCCCGAGCTCGCCGCTTTGCTCCAGGAAGCTCCAGGCGATGAAGAACGCGCTTTCGACGGTGCAGCGAATGGACATAGGCTGCCAACGCGTCGCTCCCGCCGACGTTCCGTGCGGGGGCGAGTGCCTCGAACGAACGGGCGTCGCGTTACTTCAGTGAGGAGCTGATCGAGCCGAACTTCGTCTTCAACGTCGTGCCGAGATTGTTGACCACGGCGATGATCGCAAGCGCGATGCCGGCGGCGATCAGACCGTACTCGATCGCAGTGGCGCCGGATTCGTCGGCCAGAAAGCGGCGAATGGTCTGCATGATCGCACCAGGATTCCAATGAGGGGGCTCGCGAGGACTATAGTCCGCCGATCGCGGGTTCCCCTACGTGGAACCACGGCTTGCGTCAATTCTGAGTTAATTGCGCCAGAGAAAGCGCGGCGGCGAGCCGCGTCTCGCCGCCGCAGGAAAACTCAGTTCTTCAGCACGATGCGACCGACCACCTTGCCGGCGCGCAATTCGTCGATCCATTTCTGGACATCGCCCATCGGCTCTTCCCGCATCGGCGTCGGCTTGATCTTGCCGGCGCGGGCGAGCGCCATCAGCTCCTGGCCTTCCGCAAGCGTGCCGACCATGAAGCCCTCGATGGTCATGCGCTTGTAGACCCATTGCACCATCGGCAGCGTGAACTGGCCGCCCATCAGGCCGGAGACCACGATCTTGCCGCCGCGCGCGGCAACCGCGACCGCAAACGCCATCGACTTCTCGTTGCCGGCGAAATCGACGATCTCGTCGAAGCCGCCTTCGGTTTCCTTCAGGATGCGCTTGATCACATCGGGCTCGGACGGATCGTAGGCATTGGCGGCGCCGCTCTTCAGCGCGGTGTCGCGCGCGGCGGGCGAGAGATCGGCGACGGTGATCGGCTGCTTGAACATGGCCTGCGCGAACGACAGGCCCATCATGCCGACGCCGCCGAGGCCGATCAGCAGCAGATTGCGCTGGCGCGGACGGTCGACCAGGCGCTTGAGCGCGCCATAGGCGGTGACGCCGGAGCACATCAGCGTCGCCGCCTGGTTGACGGGCAGGGGATCGTAATCGAGCAGATATTTTGCGTCGGGCACCAGCACGTGAGTTGCAAAACCGCCGTCGATGGAGACGCCGAGGAAGCGCTGCTTCGCGCAGAGATTCTCGTCGCCGTTGGCGCAGTCGCGGCACTGGCCGCAGCCGATCCATGGAAACACCGCCTTCTTCGCGCCGACGAGGCCGGCCGGTACGTCAGGCCCGACTTCGTCGACGACGCCCGCGATCTCGTGGCCGAGCGTGAAGGGCAGCGTCATGCCGCGCGTGGTGTCGAGCTTCTTGCCGCCGCCGAGATCGGCATAGCCGTCCTGGATGTGCAGGTCGGAATGGCAGAGGCCGCAGCGCTCGATGCGGACCAGCACCTCGCGTCCCTGCGGCTTTGGCGTGTCGACGATGGTCTCGCACAAGGGCGCATCGAACTTGACCAGGGACTGCCGACGCATCAACGCCATATTCCTTCCTCCGAAATTTACGCTAAAGCGCTCGCGCTTTAGCTCATTGTTTGAGCATGATCTTGTTCGGAAAACCGCTCCACACTTTTCCGGATCATGCTTGAGACTCGTTGCGTATATCAGCCAATTCACGGGCCATGGCAACAAAGCCCGAGATTGGAATGGTCTCCGCGCGCCGCGTCGCATCGACGCCGGCTGCCTGCGCAAGCCGCGCGGGATCAACACCCAGTGATTTCAGGCTCTGTCGCAGCATCTTGCGGCGCTGGCCGAAGGCGGCGGCCGCGACCTGCTCGAGCAGTTTGCGATCGCAGGCAAGCGGCTCTGCGCGCGGGATCAGGCGCACGACGGAGGAGGTGACCTTCGGTGGTGGCACGAAGGCGGACGGGGCAATGTCGAACAGGATCTTGGTCTCGCAGCGCCAATTGGCGAGCACGCCGAGACGGCCGTAGGCCTCCTCGTCCTCGCACGCGACGATGCGCTCGCCGACCTCGCGCTGGAACATCAGCACCATCATGTCGTACCAGGGCGGCCAGGGCTCGGTGGTGAGCCAGCCGATCAGCAGCGGGGTCGCGATGTTGTAGGGCAGGTTGGCGACGATCTTTGCGCGTTCGCCCGCGAGCAGCGGGCCAGGATCGAAGGTCATGGCATCGCCATGCACGATCTCGAGCCTGTCAGGATAGCGCGCGGAAATATCCTCCAGCGCCGGGATCGCGCGCGCGTCATGCTCGATGGCGATGACGCGTTTGGCGCCGAGCGCAAGCAGCGCGCGCGTCAGCCCGCCTGGGCCGGGGCCGATCTCGACGATGGTGGCGTCTTCGAGCGGCGCCGCCGCGCGCGCGATCCGCGCGGTGAGGTTGAGGTCGAGCAGAAAATTCTGGCCGAGCGATTTGCGCGCCGACAGATCGTGCCGGCGAATGACCTCGCGCAGCGGCGGGAGGTCGTCGATCGCGCTCATCAGCTTGTTGCAGCCGCCATGCGGCTGGCGAGCTTCAGCGCGGCGATCAGGCTGGCCGGATTGGCTTTGCCGGCGCCGGCGATGTCGAAGGCGGTGCCGTGATCGGGCGAGGTGCGGATGAAGGGCAGGCCGAGCGTGACGTTGACGGCGTCGTCGAAGGCCACCGTCTTGATCGGGATCAGCGCCTGGTCGTGATACATGCAGACCGCGCAGTCATAGGTGTTGCGCGCGGCTTCGTGGAACATGGTGTCGGCGGGCAGCGGGCCCCTGGCCTCGATGCCGTCGTTGCGCAGCGTCTTGAGCGCCGGCGCAATCACCGTCTGCTCCTCATGGCCGAGCGAGCCGTCCTCGCCGGCGTGCGGATTGAGGCCGGAGATCGCGATGCGCGGCCGCGCGATGCCGAAGCGGGATTTCAGCTCGCTGGCGACGATGCGCACGGTCGAGACGATCAGTTCGCTGCTGAGCTCAGACAGCGCATCGCGCAAGGAGACGTGGATGGTCACGGGGACCACGGCGAGCCGTGGCGACCACAGCATCATCACCGGCTGCGGCACGCGGCCGTTCACGGCCGCAAGCTCGGCGAGGAATTCGGTATGGCCGGGATGGCGGAAGCCTGCGCGGTAGAGCACGCTCTTGGCGATCGGGTTGGTGACGACGGCACTGGCGCGGCCTGCGCGGACATCAGCAACCGCCTGGCGGATCGAGGCGAGTGCGGCCGGCGCGCTTGCCTCATCGGGCCTGCCTGGCTCGGCCGTCGCGCGCTCGCCGGTTGGGACCACGGGCAGGGCCTCGGTGAAGGCGGCTGCGGCCTCGCCGGGGCTCACAACGGCGGTCCTGACATCGGCGCCGAGCGCTCTGGCGCGGCGCGTGATGGCCGCCTCGTCGCCGAGCAGATAGAAGGCGGGCAGGTTCAGCTCACGGCGCCGGAGCCAGGCTGCAATGGTGATGTCGGGGCCGATGCCGGCGGGCTCTCCCAGGGTCAGGGCGAGGGGCTTTGCACGAAGCTCGACGGAAGATTGGGCCATCAGCGGTTGCGATATTCGATCATCGCCGCCTTGCGGAGCTCTTCGAGATAGGTCTTCTGGGTCTTCTCGTACTTCTCCTGATACATCTTCTCGCGGACCTCGCGCTTCTTCGGCGTGTCGATCATGGTCGGCTTGCGTGAGCACAGCACCACCATCTCGATGCCCGCCTTGGTCACTTCAGGCGCGGTCAGATGGCCGATCGGCGTGTCGTCGAGCACCTTGCGCAGCGCCTCGGGCAGGTCCGCGGTGGTCTTGGTGACGGTCTCGCGGATGGTGGCGTTCGGGGTCGAGCGGAACAGCGAATTGGCTTCCTCGCAGCTTCCGACGCGCGAGCGATAGGTCTCGGCCTCCTTGTGCCGCGTTTCCAGGAAGGCCTGGGACGAGCCGCGCGGCACGATCAGCACGATCGGCTGCATCTTGTATTCGGTGCCCTCGATCTGGAGCTTGTCGCCGGTCTGGGCCTGCACGGCTTGCGCGACGTCGCGCTCGCCGATCATCAGCTTCTCCTTGTAGCGACCGCGCACGAGGCTGGTCCAGACCATCTCGGCCTTCATCCTGCCCTTCAGCGTCTCGGGGCGGACGCCCTTGACCTCGAGCGACTTGGTGAGCTGGTCCGGCGAGATGCGCATGCGCTGCGCCATGCCTTCGTAGGACTGGTTGATGTCGGAGACGCCGGGGTCGACACCGTACTTCTTGCCTTCCTTCATCTTGATCTTGTCGTCGATCAGCTCGTTGATGACATCCTGTCGGCTCGGGGTCTTCTGCGTCGTCAGCAGGTCGAGCTTGGAGCGCTGGTCGATGTCGAAATCGGTGATCGGATCGCCGTTGACCATGACGACGATGTTCTGCGCGCGCGCCGGCGCGGGCAGGCCGGTCAGGACCAGTCCGGCACTGATGGCGAGGAGGAGGCGGAAGGCGGGCAGAGAGGTCGTCATGATTGTCGCTCGCATGTCAGCCGGGGTGAGCTCGCGATCGGGAGCGCCCGGCCGTCACTTCAAATGGATCACTGAAGGCCGGCGGAACTGCTGCTTCCGGTCGAGGTCGCCAGCGTGCGCAGGCCGATCTGGAACATGAACGCGTGGCTCAGCACGGGCGGCGTCGAGCCCGCGGAGTAGCTATACGAAGTTACATAGTTCGCCGCCAGCACGAAGCAATCGTCGACATAGCCGGCGCCGAGCACATACTGGTTGATCTTGTTGGCCTCGAGGTCCCAGCGCGCCGAGCCCGTCACCACCCAGTTGGCCGCGACCTTCAGCGAGCCCGACGTCAGGATGCCCTCGCGGTGCGTCAGATAGCCGAGTTCCGGCTGGGCCGCGTAATTGCCGTACATCATGCTGATCGACCAGCGATTGAAGTTGGCGCGGCCTTCCGCCTCGAAGCGCTGCACGTTCCAGGTCTGCTCGTCCATGCGGGAGCGGACGCTGAACGTATAGGTGCTGTTGGGCGAGTAGCTGGCGCTCGCCACGTAATCGGACCGCGGCTTGTCGAGACCGGAATCAATGCCGGTATTGACGGTGTCCTGCACCGCATAGGAATTCATGCCGAACAGCTGGTAGGACTGGCCGAACAGCACCTTGACCGCGCCGCCCCTGTCGAACTGGGTGGTGGCCTGCACGCCGACATTGGCGCGGCCGCCGCCCTCGACGCGGTCGTAGCCGGAGAACTTGTCGACGCTGAACAGGTTCGAGGTGTCGAACACCATGCTCTGGGCGTCCTCGTTCGGAAGCTTGCCGGCATAGGTCTCGTTCGGCCGGATGATGACCTGCGCGATCGGCTCGATGGTGGTCGAGCCCCAGGGCTGAACGTTGATGAAGGGATAGCGGTATTCGAGACCGACGGTCGGCATCAGGCGGAACGCCTGGGTGTCGCCGACGGGCAGGTAGTTCGACACGCCCGGCTGGTTGGAGATGTCGGCGTTGATCGCGTCGGCGCGCAGGATCGCGAACGGCGTCCAGATCTCGCCGAACGGATCGGTGTAGGACTTGCGCCACTGCGCTTCCGCCGTCAGGCGCGTGTAGGTGCCGGGAACGCCGCGCAGCAGGCACTGCGACGGCGTCCGCGCCAGCGGATCGGCCGACGTCGTCGTGCACAGGCTGTTGGTGTTGGCGAGCGTCGTGACCGAATCGAAGGCTGCGTCGTTGCGGGTCAGGTTGACGAAATTGGTCTTGTAGGAGACCTCGCCGCCGAAGATCGGATAATTGATCACGTTGGAGTAGTCGATCACGGGATAGACGACCGGGACCTGTTGCTGGTTGCCCGAGAAGCTCAGCCAGTACATCGTGCGTGCGTCGAAGAAGCTGCGATTGCCGACGCCGGTCAGGTAGAGCTGCGAGATCGCGTCGGTCGGCAGGCTCAGGAACGAGCCGAGCGGATCGCGGTAGGCCGACAGGCGGTAGTCCGACATGAAATAATAGTCGGAGAGCAGGACGCCGTCCCAGCCCCAGACCCATTTGTCGTTCAGCGCGAACTGGCCCTTGGTCTCGACGCCGCCGCGGAACTGGCGGTCGCCCGGCAGGCCCGCGAACTGGCTCTGGTCGAGCTGGTCGATGCCGTAGAGGCGGATCTGATAGGCGCCGTCCATCAGGCGCTGGCGGAACTCGGCCTGGAACAGCACGCCCTGCTTGGACGTGAAGCGCGGGCTGAAGGTCATGTCCATGTCGGGCGCGATCGCCCAGTAGAACGGGACTTCGACGCCGTAGCCGAACGGGGTGTAGGAGGTGAAGCCCGGCATCAGGAAGCCGGTCTTGCGCTTCACGGTCGGATCGGGCGTCGAGAAATAGGGCATGTAGGCGAGCGGCACGCCGAAGAACTCGAGCTGCGCCGTCTCGAAATACAGCATCTTCTCCTGCTGGTCGTGGATGATGCGGGCACCCTTGACCTGCCAGAGCGGCGGCTTCTTCGGATCGTCCTTACACGGCGCGCAGGCCGTGTAGACGCCGTTCTCGAACACCGTGTAGTTGCCGCTGGAGCGGTCGGCGCGGCTCGCGGCCATGCGGGTCTGGTCGGCGGTGTCCACGCGCAGCGAATCGACGAAACCGTCGCGGTAGTCGTCGCTCAGATCCATGATCTCGGCATAGGTGATCTTGCCGTCGGCATCCGTCATGCGGATGTTGCCTTCGGCATGAAGCCGCTTGGTCTTCTGGTCGTAGATGACCCGGTCGGCCTCGACGCTGGTGCCGTTGTAGAACAGCTGAACGTTACCGACCGCGGAGACGCGCGAATTGTTGTAGTCGTAGTCGACCTCGGTCGCCTGAACCAGCATCTGGTTGTCGTTGGCGGCCTTCGGCGGCTTCGGACGCGGCGGCAGCGGATTGTAGGTGAAGCCCTGGGCGGAGGCGGGGGCCACGAGGCTTACGTCCATCAGCCCACCGAGCGATGCCACGGCGGCGACAGCCAGCAGCAGCCGGCGCATGGACAAGCCGCACCCGTTCGCGCGCACCACGGTGCGCCGCGTCAAACGAGACACGAGCCCTCGATGGACGGCAGTCACTAACCGTCCTCCTGATACAACAAGGCCAAAAAGCCGGTGAGGCCGCCCACCACCACGGGCAACCACGCCGCAGCGATCGGATGCATCAACTCAGCCTTGCTCAAGTCTTCAGTCACTTTCGACAAAACGTAGAGCAGAAAGCCTGCGCCCACGCCACTCAAAACCATCTTTTGCACGCCGCCCATCCGGAAGAAACGCAACGACACGGAGGCCGCGAGCATCACCATGGCGGCCAGCAAAAACGGCTGTGCCAACAGCTTGTGATACTGGAGTCGATAGCCGGCTGTCGCGAAGCCCGAGCTTTCGGACGAGCGGATGTAGCTCGGTAGTTGCCAAAAGGACACAGTCTCGGGGGTGGAAAAGCTGTTGCGAACCTGGGCCTCGGTCAGCGAGGTCGGAATCTCCAGCGTGGCCTGATCGACCGGCGGGGAGTCCAGCGAGAAGCGGCGGACCGACTTGAACAGCCAGCGGCCGGACTCGAGCGTTGCCTCGCGCGCCTCGATCCGCTCCTTGAAGTGCCAATCTGCGTCGAATCGGAACAAGGTCAGTCCGGTCAGCCGAACGCCCTGCTGCTCGCTGCGGGCGGCGTTGATGATGACCTGGCCGTCATTGGTGACCTGGTTGAGCCAGAAGCCGGAGGCGTCCTGGATGCCGCCGCCCGGCGCCGAGCCGAACAGCTCGGCTTCCATGCGCTTGGAGAGCTCGCGCAGATTCGCCGACATCGGATTGTAGGCGACGGTGGCGATGACGCCGATCAGCAGCGCGCTGCCGAGCGCCGGTGAGATGAACTGCCAGGCCGAGATGCCGGCGGCGCGCGCGACCACGAGCTCGAGCCGGCGGGAGAGGGCGAGGTAGCAGGTCATGGCGCCGATCAGCATGCAGAACGGCGTCAGCTTCTCCAGCAGCTGCGGCACCCGGAACAGCGAGGTCTCCGCCACCATGATCGCGGAGGCCGACGCAAGGCCGGAGGTCTTGCGCACCATCTCGATGTAATCGACCAGCACCAGCAGCAGGAAAATGCTCGCGAACACGCCGAGCGCCGCGATCACGAAGCGGCCGGCGAAATAGCGCCCGAGTGTGTTGGTGAGCATGCTCATGCGGCGGCCGGCCGTCCGAACAGCCGCGCAATCCGCGCGTTCGACCTGTTGATGGCCTCCATGAGGCGGGGCGGCGGCTCGACCACGATGCCGCCGATGATCATCCACATCCCGACGCCGATGGCGCCAAAGACCATCGCGTATTGGAACAGCACCGGGCCAGGCGACTTCACCGCCATCACCGAGCAGGCAAATCCCGCCATGCGCAGACCGAACACGGCGATCACCGAGCCGCCGATCGAGAAGTTGCGGCTCTGGCGGGTCGTGCGCGGCGCGCCGAGGAAGGCGAAGGTCAGCACGGCAAAGGCGAACGGATAGATCGGCGCGAGCAGGCTGTCGTGCAGGGCCGAGCGGAACTGCCCGGGAATCTGCTTGTAGACCGGATCGTCCTCCGACGGGGAGAACAGCTCCCAGAGATAGCGCTCGCGGATGCCGAGGGTGACGTCGCGGCCCTGGTTGGAGAATTTCGACATGTCGAAGCCGTAGCGGCCGAACGCCACCAGCGCGGGATCGCGCTTGCCGGCCTCGAAGCGCTGGAGATTGCCGGTCTCCAGCACCAGGAACGATCCGGTCTCGTTCTTCACGACCTCGCCGTGCTCGGCGACGATCGAGACGCGCTCGTTGGGATCGCGGCGGTCGTCGATGAAGATGCCGGCGAGGATCCCGCCGGGCTGGCGCTCGCGAATGCGGATCGTCAGGTTCTTGTCGAGCTGGGCGAAGCGGCCGGGCTGCAGGATGTTGGTGAGGACGTCGGCGGTGATCTCGGCGTCCCATTGCTTGATCCGCCGCATGCCGTCGGGGGCGAGATAGGCCGCGATGAAGGCGACCAGCAGCGCCACCACGCAGGTGGCGTAGAAGAACGGATAGAACAGCCGGAACGGCGAGAAGCCGGCGGCATTCATCACGATGATCTCGGAATCGGTCGCGAGCTTGTTCAGCGTGTGCGAGATCGCGATCATCAGCGCGATCGGCGAGATGATCAGGACGAGCGCCGGCACCACGAGGCTGGTGATGCCGAGGAAGGTCAGGATGGTCTGACCCTGGCTCGTCATCAGGTCGATGCCGCGCAACGCCTGCGTAATCCAGATCACGCCGGTGAGGCTGACCAGGACCAGCGCAAACGACGCCAGCGTCGTGCGGAAGATATACCTATCGATCGACCCCATGCGCTACCGCACGAATCCCCACCAAAGCCCCAATGCAGTCCCGGGAATTTCCGGCTGTCCGACCCATCCCAAAAGGGATCCCCAGGGTCGCGCAGCCATCTTGTCCGCCGGTTTACTTTCTCACTACCATCCCTTTGATCCGTCAACAAAATGGCTGCCCCGTGGCACCCTCACTATATGGTTAATATTTCCCTCATTGTGGCCCGGCGGCCACGCGCGGTGCTTGGCATCTGCCGGGCCGGTGGCCCATAGTGACGAAAGTCCGGTGAATCGCCGTTCAGCTCTGGCCCGTGGCCGGGGTCGCCGAACGGTAAAAAGCCCCATGTTTTTGAGGAGTTATCCATGTCCGATGCCATCAAGGTCGGCTTCGTCCCGCTGTCATCAGCCGCCCGTGGCATCGTGGTCGTGTTCTGCGACGACGGTTTGAAGCTGGGCCCGGCGACGGCCAAGGCGCTCGGCGCCGCCGCTGACCTCGTGAAGCGGGCGGCCTCCGCCGCCGGCTTCAAAGGTAAAAGCGGTGCGGCCCTCGACATCCTGGCACCGGAGGGGCTGAAGGCCCCCCGCCTGGTCGTGATCGGTGCCGGCAAGGCCGCCAGCCTGAAAGCGAACGATTTCCTCAAATTCGGCGGCGTGGCGGCAAGCAAGCTCTCTGGCAGCGCCGCCACCATGACCATCGTGGCGGAACTGCCGGGTGGCGCGATGACGAGCGAGCAGGCGGTGGCGATTGCCTCGGGCCTGCGCTTACGCACCTACAAGTTCGACCGCTACAAGACCAAGAAGAAGGACGGCGAGGAGGGCGGCTTGCGTGCCGACGTCTCGCTTGCGGTCGGCGATGCCGCCGCGGCGAAAAAGGCGCTTGCCGCAGCTGGCGCGGTCGTTGACGGCGTGATCATCGCGCGCGACCTCGTCAACGAGCCGCCGAACGTGCTGTTCCCCGAGGAGTTCGCACGCCGCGCCAGTCAGCTGCGCAAGCTCGGTGTCAAGGTCGAGGTGCTCGACGTCAAGGCGATGGACAAGCTCGGGATGGGCGCGCTGCTCGGTGTCGGCCAGGGCTCGTCGCGGCCGAGCCGCACCGTGATCATGCGCTGGGATGGCGGCAAGAAGGGCGAGGCGCCGGTCGCCTTCGTCGGCAAGGGCGTCTGCTTCGACACCGGCGGCATTTCGATCAAGCCGGCCGGCAGCATGGAGGACATGAAGGGCGACATGGGCGGCGCGGCCTGCGTCGTCGGCCTGATGCACGCGCTGGCGGCGCGTAAAGCGAAGGCCAATGTGGTCGGCGCCATCGGCCTCGTCGAGAACATGCCCGACGGCAATGCGCAGCGGCCGGGCGACATCGTCACCTCGATGTCGGGCCAGACCATCGAGATCATCAACACCGACGCCGAAGGCCGCCTCGTGCTGGCCGACGTGCTCTGGTACGTCGCGAAAAAGACCAAGCCGAAATTCATGGTGGATCTGGCGACCTTGACTGGTGCGATCATGGTCGCGCTCGGCACCGAGCACGCCGGCATGTTCTCCAACAATGACGAGCTCGCCGACCGGCTGCTCGCGGCCGGCATCGAGAGCGGTGAGAAGGTCTGGCGCATGCCGCTCGGCCCCGAATACGACAAGCTGATCGATTCCCAGTTCGCCGACATGAAGAACAGCGGCGGCCGTCACGGCGGCTCGATCACGGCGGCGCAGTTCCTGCAGCGCTTCGTCGACGGCACGCCCTGGGCGCATCTCGACATCGCCGGCACCGCCATGGGCGCGCCGAAGACCGACATCAACCAGAGCTGGGGAAGCGGCTACGGCGTCCGGCTCCTGGATCGTCTGGTGGTAGATCACTACGAGCGCAAATGACCGAGGTGCTGTTCTACCATCTGCAAAACATGACGGTGGAGAACGTGTTGCCTCCGCTTCTCGAGAAATCGCTCGAGCGCGGCTGGCGCGTCGTGGTGCAGTCGACGTCCGAGGAGCGCGCCGATGCGCTCGACGCGCATCTATGGACCTATCGCGACGATTCCTTCCTGCCGCACGCAACATGGCGGGTGAACGATGCCGCCGATCAGCCGATCGTGCTGGCGATCGAGGAGGGCAATCCCAACGGCGCCAATGTCCGATTTCTGATCGACAGTGCCGCATTGCCGCAGGACGCGCAGGGCTATGAGCGCATGGTGCTGCTGTTCAACGGCGACGATCCGGACGCGCTCGATTTGGCCCGCAGTGCCTGGACGGATTGCAAGGCGCGGGGATTTGATGTCACCTATTGGCAGGCCGACGAACGGGGCCGGTGGCAGAAGCGGAATTAACGGTCGAACGCAATTAATGATAATTTGCACTTTCGGGGCAATGCTGGCTTTGGCCACCTTCGTGCCGCAAAGTGATGTTGGGACAAACGCTTAGGGTCGATCCTTCACGCGGGGAATTTAGTTTATCGTGCGACATCAAAAGCTTCCCAGCTCGCTCATAATTGCGTTGGCTGCCGTAGCACCGCTGGTTGCGGGCTGCTCGGGCGGGACCGATCTGCTGTCCAAGGACGCCCAATGGTTCAACACGCCCAGCCGCCTGTTCATCAAGAACATCTCGATTGAGTCTCCGCCGCTGACCCCCGACAGGCCGGTGGGCGCCGAGGACCTCGTCAGCGCCGACGGCGCCTGTCCCGGCATGGCGCCGCCCCCCGGGCCGGCTGATGCCAATGCCTCGACGACCGCAGCGGCCCCGATGGGCGGCACGGTCGCGCTCGGCCACACCGAATGCGACGTGGTGCGCGGCATCGGCGCGCCCTCCAACGTCAATCTCTCCGGTGATGCCGCCGGCCGCCGCGTCGCCGTCGTCACCTGGACCACCGGTCCGCGCGCCGGCATCTACACCTTCACTTCAGGCCGCCTGTCCTCGATCGAGGGTACGCCGGAAGCGCCTGTGATGCCGAAGGCAACCAAGCCGAAGCCGAAGAAGAAGTCGGCGACTTAAGGGCGGCGCGTCACTGTAATCGGCGCTTCAGCTCCGCGCTCTCCGTTGAAAATTCGCTATCCAAATATCTTCGTGCCGAAAAGGCCGGTCGCTCCCTTGTAGCACGAGCCGCACCGCGTGCGACCTGCCGCTGCAAAGTCCGCCGATCCGGAGATCTTACGGTCTGAAACACAGCCACTATCAAACACAGCGCCTCGACAGTTACACTGATGGCATTTCAGTCGCTGGGGGCAAGGTATGAGGCGGCGCGAATTCATTGCCGGATTGACCGTTGCTGTCGCCGCGCCGTCCGGCGTGCGCGGGCAGCAGCCCAGGCAGGTGCGCCGTGTCGGCCTGCTCGTTGGCCTCGCGGCAAACATCGACGTGCCGGTAGCAAAGGCCTTCCTCAAGCCGTTCCGCGACGCCATGGGCAAGGCCGGCTGGATCGAGGACGGCAATGTCCACATCGACTACCGCTTCGGCGGCGCGTTGTCCGATCTTGCCAACACGCGCGCCGCCGCCGCGGAGCTCGTCGCGCTGGCACCGGAGGTCATCTATGCCCAAGGCCTGCCGGCGACGCTGGCGCTGCGGCAGCAGACCACGACGATTCCGATCGTTTTCACCCAGGTGATCGATCCAGTTGGTTTCAAGCTTGCCGACAGCCTCGGCCATCCCGGCGGCAATGTCACCGGCTTCGTCACCTGGGATTTCGCGATCGGCGGCAAGTGGATGGAGCTGTTGCGCGAGCTTGATCCGAAGCTTGCCCGCGTCGCGATCCTGTTCAATCCGGATACGGCGCCCTATGCGCCCGGCCTCGCCGCCGCGGCCAGGGATGCTGCATCCGGGCTCGAGGTGGTCGAGATGCGGACGCACAATGACGGCGAGACCGAAGCGCAGCTCGAGGTGCTTGGCCGTGCGCAGAACAGCTGCGTGCTCGTCATCCCAGAACCCTTCACCAACGGGCATCGCGACCATATCGTCGCGCAGTGCGCCCGCTTTCGTGTGCCAGCGCTGAATTCGGTGCTGGGCGCCGTCGAGGGCGGGGCGCTGATGTCCTACACGTTCGTCTGGGACGAACTGGTCAGCGCGCCCGTCGACTACATCGATCGCATCCTGAAGGGGGCCTCGCCGCACGATCTGCCGATCCAGGCGCCCCGCCGCTACGAGCTGGTCGTCAACCTGAAAACGGCCAAGGCGCTCGGCCTCGATGTGTCGCCCGTGCTGCTTGCGCGTGCCGATCGCGTGATCGAATAGCGAGAGCGCTACCCCGCCGCCTCATCGAACTGCGTGCTTGCCTCGAGCCATTGCTCCTCCGCCCGCGCCAGCGCATCGGCGGCATTGGCGCGCGCCTTCGACAATTGCGCAGCCTGCTTGGGATCGCGCGTAAAGATGTCGGGGAGCGACAGTGCAGTATCGATCTTGGCGATGATGTCGGTGACGCGCGCGATTTCGCTCTCGGCCTCCGCGATGCGCTTCTTCAGCGAGCCGCGATTGTCGGACTTCGGGCGCTGCGGCTTTTCGCCAGGCGCGTTGCGCTCGCGCGGGGCGGGTTCGCCGTTGCGCGATGACAGCACCAGGCGGCGGTACTCGTCGAGGTCGCCGTCGTAATTGGTGACGGTGCGGTCGGCCACGATCCAGAGCTGGTCGGCGCAGGACTCGATCAGATAGCGGTCGTGCGAGACCATGATCACGGCGCCGGGAAATTCGTTGATGGCTTCGGCGAGCGCGGCGCGGCTGTCGATGTCGAGATGGTTGGTCGGCTCGTCCAGGATGATCATGTTGGGGCCGAAGAAGGTCGCAAGGCCCAAGAGCAGCCGCGCCTTCTCGCCGCCCGACAATTTGCCGACCTTGGTGTCGGCCGCCTTGCCGGAGAAGCCGATCGCGCCGGCGCGGGCCCGCACCTTGGCCTCGGGCGCTTCACCCATCAGCTTGCGGACGTGGTCGTAGGTCGAGGCATCCTCGTTCAATTCATCGAGCTGGTGCTGGGCGAAATAGGCAATCGAGAGCTTGTCGGCGCGGGTCACCTTGCCCGAGAACGGCGCAAGGCGGCCCGCGAGCAGCTTCACCAGCGTCGACTTGCCGTTGCCGTTGGAACCAAGGAGCGCGATGCGGTCGTCATTGTCGACGCGCAGGGTGACGCGGTTGAGCACGGGCGTGTTCGGATCGTAGCCGACCACGACGTTGTCGGCGGCGATGATCGGCGGCGACAGGAGTTTCTCCGGCGCGGGAAAGCTGATCTCGCGCACGTCCTGGGTGACCAGCGCCGTGATCGGCTTCAGCCGCTCCAGCATCTTGACGCGAGACTGCGCCTGACGCGCCTTCGAGGCCTTGGCCTTGAAGCGGTCGACGAAGGCCTGCAGGCGGGCGCGTTCGGCTTCCTGGCGCTTGACGGCCTTGGCATCGAGCAGCTCGCGCATGGCGCGTTGCTCCTCGAAGGAGGAATAGGTGCCCTTGTAGAGCGTGAGCTTGCCGCGCTCCAGATGCAGGATCTGGTCGACCGAGCTTTCGAGCAGGTCGCGGTCATGGCTGATCACGATCACCGTGCGCGGATAATGCGCAAGATGATCCTCCAGCCATAGCGTGCCTTCGAGGTCGAGATAGTTGGTGGGCTCGTCGAGCAACAGCAGGTCCGGGGCCGCGAACAGCGTCGCGGCGAGCGCGACGCGCATGCGCCAGCCGCCGGAGAATTCGGCGCAGGGGCGCAGCTGGTCGGCGGCGGAGAAGCCGAGGCCGGACAGGATTGCGGCGGCGCGGCTCGGCGCCGAATGCGCGTCGATGTCCACGAGCCGGGTCTGGATCTCGGCGATCCGGTGCGGATCGGTCGCGCTCTCGGCTTCGTGAAGCAGCGCGTCACGCTCCAGATCGGCCTTGAGCACGACGGAGATCAGGCTTTCGGGACCGTTCGGCGCCTCCTGCGCCAAGCTGCCGACGCGCCAGCGCGGCGGCAGGGTCACCGTGCCGTGCTCGGCCGAGAGCTCGCCGCGGATCACCTTAAACAGGGTCGACTTGCCGGTGCCATTGCGCCCGACCATGCCGACGCGCGAGCCGGGCGTGATCTGCACGGAGCTCTGGTCAATCAAAAGGCGTCCGGCGAGGCGAATGGAGAGGTCGGTGATCGCAAGCATGCGGCCTTGTCACCGCAAGGCGCGTCGAACGCAACCCGATTTTTCGCAGGCCAATTTTGCGTTAGTGCGATTCGCGCTCGCGCAGCTTCAGCTCGTTGAGGAGCTGCTCCAGATGCGTCGGGAGCCGGGGTTCGGGACGCAGGCTCTGCTGGAGCCGTTCGCCCACGGCGTCGCAAATCGAGCGGCTGGTGCGCCGGTCGATCTGTTCGCTGTCATTGGCAGAAAGGCCGGCCATCGCAGGGTTCCGTGTTGCTGAGGTAACGACACGGTATCAAGTCCTTGACCCCCAAAATGGTTTCGCCATTCGCAGGGGGAGGTCAGGAATTCTCGTCAAGATTGCATGAATTCGTCGTGTCCGCCCAAATACGAAGCCCCGGCGCAGGGGGGAACGCCGGGGCTTCGCTTCGAGGGTACCCTGGGGGGAAGGTACCTGGAGATTAAGGTGCTGTCGGGCTCAGTAGCAGCGGTTGATCAGCCGCCAGCGGGGTCCCCAGGGGGTCGGGACCAGCCGGCGCACATAGCAGCCGCCATAACCGTAGGAGACGGGGGCGGCATAGAAGCGCGGTCCGCCCCAGCGGTAGCCGCCGCCATGCCAGCCGCCGCCACCGCCGTGCCAGCCCCAGCCGCCGCCATGCCAGTGCGCGGAGGCCGAGGTCGGGGCCAGCGCGGCACCCAGCGCAACCGCAGCGACAGCGGCAAGCGAAAGTTTCCTCAACATGGTGATCTCCTCAAAACTGCCGGCGCGGGGCTATCGCGTCGATGGAAAGGCCGCCGAAACGGTCTGCCTCATGATCAGGCTTTGGTTTCGATAGACCCGACCTTACGCCGGCGAGGCTGAACCGAACCCTGACAGGGCCTTCAGATTGGGTTCATCTGGGTGAAATCTCGGTAATCCCTGGCTAGATCGGCCGGAGCAGCCTGCGGCGAAGCGCCCATGGGGCTGTTTTTGGGGTCGCTTGCCGTATGGCAACGGCGCCGATATAAGCCCCGCAACTCGCAAAACCTCCGCTTTCTTCTCAAGGACAAGATTATGGCCATCGAACGCACTTTCTCGATCATCAAGCCCGATGCGACCGCGCGTAACCTGACCGGTGCGGTCAACGCCGTGATCGAAAAGGCGGGCCTGCGCATCGTGGCGCAGAAGCGCATCCGCATGACCAAGGAACAGGCCGAGACCTTCTATGCCGTCCACAAGGCCCGCCCGTTCTTCGGCGAGCTCGTCGAGTTCATGACCTCGGGCCCGGTCGTGGTCCAGGTGCTGGAAGGCGAGGGCGCCGTCGCCAAGTATCGCGACGCGATGGGCGCGACCGATCCGTCCAAGGCGGCCGACGGCACCATCCGCAAGCTCTACGCAAAGTCGATCGGCGAGAATTCCGCTCACGGTTCGGATGCGCCGGAGACCGCCGCGATCGAGATCGCGCAGTTCTTCTCGGGCAACGAGATCGTCGGCTGATCCGTCAGCCGGTAAGTTAGGACGACGGGGCGAAAGGACTCATTGTGAACTGGCTCTGGCAGATCTTCGATCCCGCTACGATCGGGGCATTCTTCACCCAGTTCCGCACTGAGATGGCCGAACCGACCTTCTGGATTGCGGTCGGCAAGATCATCTGGATCAACATCCTGCTCTCCGGCGACAACGCGCTGGTGATCGCGCTGGCCTGCCGCGGCCTCAAGCCGCGGCACCGGCTGTGGGGCATGATCCTGGGCGCCGGCGCGGCCGTGCTGCTGCGGATCATCTTCACCGGCATCGTCGCGAGCCTGATGGAGCTGCCGTATCTCAAGCTGGTCGGCGGTCTTGCGCTGATCGTGATCGCGGCCAAGCTCCTGGTGCCTGAGAACGAGGACGAGGACGGCGTCGAGTCGGCCTCGCATCTGTGGCAGGCGGTGCAGATCGTCGTTGTCGCCGACATCGTCATGAGCCTCGACAACGTCATTGCGGTTGCCGCTGCGGCCAATGGCAGCGTGCCGCTGCTCATCCTCGGCCTTGCCATCAGCGTTCCCCTGATCGTCGCCGGTGCGGCGTTGATCATGGCGGTGCTCGCCAAGCTGCCGGTCCTGGTGTGGGCAGGCGCTGCGCTGCTCGGCTGGATCGCGGGCGAGGTGATCGCGACCGATCCCGGCATCGCGCCGAAACTGCACACGCTGTTCGACGGCCCGTTCGGCGCCTCGCTGGACAATATGCTCGGCGCACTGCGCATTCCCGCCCAATTCGGCCATGGCGGCGGAGCCGGCGAATATCTCTGCGCAGCGCTCGGCGTCGTCGTCGTGCTGGTCGTCGGCACCATCTGGCGCCGGCGCAGCCTCAGCCTGGCCGCGCTCGAATCCTCCGAGCGCCACGCCAAGGCGTCGGCAGAGTAGGTCTTCCGAATTATCGCCGCACGATCGAGCCGGCGCGGTTGACCAGGCGGGCGAGCTGGCGGAAGCGGCTGCCGACGCGGTCGGCGACGATGTCGCCGAGGCGATGCTCGAACACCAGCATCAATTTGCGTCCCTGGCTGCGGAAATGCGTGGCGGGCAGCACGCCCGGCCGCGCTGCCGAGATCAGGTGCGCGACGCGGAATGCCGCGCCGAGCAGGCGGGCACGTTCCAGCTGCGCCGGCGTCAGCAGCTCCTGCATGGTGACCGGCGGCTGGTTCTCCTCGCTGAGGCCCGCATAGCGATAGAACACGGACAGGCCGACGAAGGCGCGCTCGGTGTGGGTGATCGCGCCGAAATTGCCGTTGACGACGAGGCTCAGCGTCTGCTCGCCGCGGTGATCGGGATGCACGCGCCAGCCGATGTCGGAGAGCAGGCAGGCGGCGTGGCGCAGCCGGCGGTCCTCCTCGGTCTCGCGAATCTTGACGACACGGGCGAGGCGATCGGTCCAGGCGATCAGCTCGCGGGCGTGCTTGGCCGAGCGCGACAGCAGCTGGTTCAGCTCTTCGGCCGCACAGATCAATCCGTCCTTGTTGCGCTCGGTCTCCGACAGCTTCTCGTGCAGCAGGCCTTCGCGCACGCCGAAGGTCGAGAACACGATGGTCTTGGGCTTCGCCACGCGGATGATGTGCTCGAGCACCAGTGCCGCATAGGTGAGGAGCGGGCGGCGTGCGTCGGCGACGATCTCGATGTCGGCGAGCATGTTGGCGGCCGCAAGCCGGCGCAGACGACGCGAAAAGTCGAGCGCCTCGGCCGCCGAAATCGAATAGCCGTGCATCACCTGGAGCGGATAGCCGCTCTGGATGATGTGGATCCGCGCCAGTGCGCGCCAGGTGCCGCCGACGGCGTAGAAGGTGCGGCCGCTGCCCGCCTTGAGCAGCTGAACCTCGTCGATTTCCTCGCGCACGATGCGGTCGGCACGCTTGAGCGATTTGTGGGCGAGATCCTGCAGCGCGAGACCGCCGAGCGGCAGTGTCACGCCGCTGCGCACCGTGTTCCTGCGCACGTCGATCAGCTCGAGCGAGCCGCCGCCGAGATCGCCGACGATGCCGTCGGGGTGATGGATGCCGGAGATGACGCCGAGCGCCGACAGCCGCGCCTCGCGCGGGCCCGACAGGATCTCGATCTTCACCGCGCAGATGCGCTCGGCTTTCGCGATAAAGTCGGGGCCGTTGGAGGCGTCGCGGCAGGCCGCGGTCGCAATCGCAAACACGCGCCCGACCTGCATCACCCGGCACAGCGCGCGAAAACGCTTCAGCGAGGTCAGCGCTTTGTCGACGGCATCAGGCGCGAGCAGGCCCGTGCTCTGCACCTCGCGCCCGAGGCCGCACAGCGTCTTCTCGTTGAAGATCGGAATCAGGCTCCGCGTCAGCCCCTCGTAGACGACGAGACGGACCGAGTTGGAACCGATATCGATGACCGCGACGCTCGAGCCGCGCTTGCGCGGCCGCGTCACGTCCACGATCCCGGATCAGGATGGATGACGTTCGTTCCGGCGCGTGAGACGACGCGGCGAGGATTCCTTGAGCGACTTTCCACGGCCAGACAGACTCGGATTTGTCATGAAGTAGTTGTGGACGTTGAAAGGCTCCTCGCCCTTCGCGGCCTTCATACGCGTTGAGGACCCGTCCGGCAACAATTGCCAGCTCTGCTCATTGTCCTTCAGATTCGCGACCATGATCTGTTCGAGAACCTGCTGATGCACCGTGGGATTTTGCAGCGGACACAGCACCTCGACGCGGCGGTCGAGGTTGCGCGGCATCATGTCGGCCGAGGAGATATACACAGCCGCTTTCGCGCTCGGCAGGCCCTGGCCCATGCCGAAGCAGTAGATTCGGCCGTGTTCCAGGAAGCGTCCGATGATCGACTTGACGCGGATGTTCTCCGACAGGCCGGGAATACCGGGCCTGAGGCAGCAGATGCCGCGGACCACGAGCTCGACCTGCACGCCGGCCTGCGAGGCCTCATAGAGCGCGTCGATGATGTCTGGGTCGACCAGCGCATTCATCTTCATCCAGACCGCGCCGGGGCGGCCGTGCCGCGCATGCGCGGTCTCGCCCTGGATGTGCTCGATGATGCGCTTGCGCAGGGTCAGCGGCGACACCGCCATCTTTTCCAGATCGCTCGGCGCCGCATAGCCGGTGATGAAGTTGAACACGCGCGCAGCGTCGCGGCCGATGGTGGGCTCCGAGGTGAAGTAGGAGAGGTCGGTGTAGATGCGCGCGGTGACCGGATGATAATTGCCGGTGCCGGTGTGGACGTAAGTCGTGAGGCTGCCGCCTTCACGACGCACCACCATCGAGAGCTTTGCATGCGTCTTCAGTTCGAGGAAGCCATAGACGACCTGCACGCCGGCGCGTTCGAGGTCGCGCGCCCAGCGGATGTTGGCCTCCTCGTCGAAGCGCGCCTTCAGCTCGATCAGCGCGGTGACGGACTTGCCGGCTTCGGCGGCTTCCGCGAGCGCGCGCACGATCGGCGAGTTGTTGGAGGTGCGGTAGAGCGTCTGCTTGATCGCGACGACGTCGGGGTCGCGCGTGGCCTGCTGGAGGAATTGCACCACCACGTCGAAGGATTCGTAGGGGTGGTGGACGACGAGGTCCTTCTGCCGGATCGCGGCAAAGATGTCGCCGCCATGTTCGCGCACGCGCTCGGGATGGCGCGGCACGTAAGGGGTGAATTCGAGGTCGGGCCGGTCGAGGCGGGTGAGCTGCGACAGCTCGTTCATCGCGAGCACGCCGTCGACCAGGAACACCTCGTCGTCGGCGGCCGAGAGCGCGTGCTGCACGAAGTTGCGCAGCTGCTCCGGCATCTTGGCGTCGATCTCGAGCCGGATCACCGATCCGCGGCGGCGGCGCTTCAGCGCGGTCTCGAACAGGCGGACGAGGTCTTCGGCCTCTTCCTCGATTTCGAGCTCGGAGTCGCGGAGGACACGGAAAGCGCCCTGGCCGTGCAGATTGTAGCCGGGGAACAGGCGGTTGATGAACAGGGCTGTGGCCTGTTCCAGCGAGATCAGGCGCACCACCTTGCCCTCGGTCGGCAGCCGGATGAAGCGGTCGATCTTGCCGGGCATGCGGATCAGCGCGTTCATCTGCTTGCCGTCTGCAGCACGCGTGAGCTGGAGCGCGATGGTAAAGCCGAGGCTCGGGATGAACGGGAACGGGTGGGCGGGGTCGATCGCCAGCGGCGTCAGCAGCGGGAACACGTTGTTGAGGAAGTAGTCCTCGACCCAGGTCCGCTCCGCCTTGGTGACGTCCTTGCCGTCCACCAGCACGATGCCGACGTCGGCCAGCGCGCTGCGCAGGTCGCGCCAGATCGCCTGCTGGTCGGAGGCGAGCTGCGAGACGGTGCGGTTGATCAGAGCCAGCTGCTCGGACGGCGTCAGGCCATCGGGGGCGCGCTCGGCAATGCCCTCGCGGACCTGGGCCTTGATGCCGGCGACGCGGACCATGAAGAACTCGTCGAGGTTATTCGCTGAAATCGACAGGAATCGCACCCGCTCCAGCACGGGATGGCTGGGATTGACCGCTTCCTCGAGGACGCGACGGTTGAAGTGCAGCCAGGATAGCTCGCGGTTGATGAATCGCTCGGGGCTCGAGGCGATCGCCGGCAAGCCTTCGGGCTCCGGAGCTTTTTCTTTTGTTTCAACAGCTTGCACGGAGTCCATGAGAAGTCGGTCCATCCAGTTCGCCCCGATTTGCGACTTACGCGCAAAACCGGCGGGAGCATGTGTTAATGCGATGACGTTTCGATGACATTGATGTTCCGCTGTTCCGCCGCGTCAAGCGGCCCTTTGCGCGGAGCGGACGGCTCACGCGTCCCGCAACAGCTCGGCGGCCAGCGCCCTTGTGACCGGGCGCCCGAGCCGCAGGGCCTCGCTGTCGAGCAGTTCCACGGCCTGCCGGGCCGCCGCGGAAGACCGCTCCAGACGGGTGGCGAGGTAGCTGACCACGCTCTCGTCCACGCTGAGCTGGCGGTCGGCGCAGAATTTGACGATCAGGCCCCGGAACAGCTGGTCGTCGGGCGGCAGCAGCGCGACGACCGGCACGGCGCGCAGCCGCGAGCGCAGGTCGCGGAGCTCGATCTCGAGCGAGGCCGGCACTTCGCGTCCCGTGAGCAGGACGTAGGCGCCGTCCTCGCGGGCGAGGTTCATCAAATGGAAGAGGGCGCGCTCGTCAAATTCGCCGGCCTTGAGATCCTCGACCACCAGCGCGCCTGTGGCGAGCGCGCCCGGAACGCCGGCGGCGGTCAGCGCATTGGTCGTGGTCGAGCGGGCGCCGGCCTCCTCGGCCCAGATCGCGGCAAGATGGCTTTTGCCGCTTCCTTCCGGACCGGCCAGCCACATGATCCGGTTCGGCCATTCCGGCCAGGCGTCGATCAGAGCGAGGCCGGCGGCGTTGGCGGGGCCTTCGAGAAAATTGTCCCGGCTGAGGCTTTCCGCGTGGGGAAGCGAAAACGCCAATTGTCGGGGGTGAACGCGGCCTGCCACGTTTGCTTTGCTCCATGCCGGACGACCGGCCTTGCTTGAAAGATTCGACTTAATCGAGCCCGCGTTGGCCTATTGCGGGGCCGTATCCCGGCTCATTTGGCGTCAATCGTGCTCATGTGGCGCAGCCACTCGACGAGGTAGAGCGAGACGGACGAGAGCGTGAAGACCGTAACCAGGCCCATCAGGATTATATCATAGGGACCGGGTTTGAAGCCGAAGGCAAGCGCGGCCAGCACCAACGCAGCGTAGGCGACCTGGGCGGCTGTGTTTAGCTTGGATACTTTCGACGGTTTCATCTCGACCGGCTTGTCGAACAGCCAGGACACCATCACAGCAGCGACGATCATGATGTCGCGCGAGACCACGAGGATCACGATCCAGCGCGGGATGTCGCCCCAGATGCCGAGCGCGAGGTAGATCGAGACCAGCAGCGCCTTGTCGGCCAGCGGGTCGAGCAGGGCGCCGAGCTCGCTCGTCATGTTGAAGCGCTTGGCCAGGAAGCCGTCGACGGCATCGCTGATGCCGGCGATCAGGAAGACGGCGAACGCCACCTCCATTTGGCTCGACACGATGGCCCAGACGATGATCGGGACCAGCATGATGCGGCCCAGGGTAATGATATTCGGAATACTCACGCGGCGCTTCCCGGCACCCGGCCTGACCTCGAATCCGGCCCCTTGGGAGGCTGAACCGGTTGATATCTACATAGTATAGGGAGGAGCGCCATGCGAGCCATTGCGCGTCCCCGGAATTCGACGTAACCAGCCGCAAACCCACTGGAAATCGGGCATGACCGACCGCAAAAACGGCCTCACTTACGCCGATTCAGGCGTCGATATCGACGCGGGCAACCGCCTCGTCGACCTGATCAAGCCGATGGTGCGCGCCACCGCGCGCCCCGGCGCCGACGCCGAGATCGGCGGCTTCGGCGGCCTGTTCGACCTCAAGGCGGCCGGGTTCAAGGACCCCGTCCTGGTCGCCGCCACCGACGGCGTTGGAACCAAGGTGAAGATCGCGATCGAGACCGGCCTGCATGGCGGGATCGGCATCGACCTCGTCGCCATGAGCGTCAACGACCTCGTGGTGCAGGGCGCCGAGCCGCTCTTCTTCCTCGACTATTTCGCCTGCGGCAAGCTCGATCCGGAGGCGACCGCCTCGATCGTCGCCGGTGTCGCCGAAGGCTGCCGGGAATCCGGCTGCGCCCTGATCGGCGGCGAGACCGCTGAAATGCCCGGCCTCTACAAGGACGGCGATTATGATCTCGGCGGCTTTGCCGTTGGCGCCGCCGAACGCGGGACGCTGTTGCCGCGCAAGGACATTGCCGCGGGCGACGCCGTGATCGGCCTCGCTTCGTCGGGCGTGCATTCCAACGGCTTCTCGCTGGTGCGCAAGATCGTCGAACAGTCCGGCCTCGGTTTCGAGGCGCAGGCGCCGTTCGCCCCGGTCATGACGCTCGGCGGCGCGCTGCTGACGCCGACCAAGCTCTACGTCAAATCCTGCCTGCGGGCGATCCGCGAGACCGGCGCGGTGAAGGGGCTTGCCCACATCACCGGCGGCGGCTTCACCGACAACATTCCGCGCGTGCTGCCACAGCATCTCGGCGTCGGCATTGACCTCGCGCGCCTGCCGGTGCTGCCGGTGTTCAAATGGCTGGCCCTGCAAGCCGGCATCGCCGAGCTCGAAATGCTGCGCACCTTCAACTGCGGCATCGGCATGATCGCAATCGTCGAGCCTGACAAGGTCGACGAGGTCGTGCGGGTCTTCACCGAAGCCGGCGAGACCGTGGCGCAGCTCGGCACCGTGATCCCGGCCGAGGGCGAGCACCGCGTCGTCTATAACGGCCATCTCGATCTGGCGCTGTGATGAAGCGCCGCGTCGCCATCCTGATCTCCGGTCGCGGCTCCAACATGGCCGCGTTGATCAAGGCCGCCAGCGCGGCGGATTTCCCGGCTGAGATCTCGCTCGTGATCTCGAACAAGGCCGATGCATTGGGACTCGAACGGGCCAAGGCGAGCGGTGTGAACACGCTGGTGATCGAGAGCAAGCCGTTCGGCAAGGACCGCGCCGGTTTCGAGAAAGTGCTGCAGGCAGCGCTCGACCAGCACGGCATCGAGCTGATTTGCCTCGGCGGCTTCATGCGCCTGTTCACGGCCGAGTTCACAAAAGCCTGGTACGGGCGGATGCTCAACATCCATCCCTCGCTGCTGCCATCGTTCCCCGGCCTCGACCCGCATGGTCAGGCTTTGCGCGCCGGCGTCAAACTGTCTGGCGCGACAGTGCACTTCGTGATCCCCGAGACCGATGCCGGCCCGATCGTGATGCAGGGCGCGGTTCCCGTCAGCGATCACGACACGGGGGATACGCTGTCGGAGCGCATCCTCGAAGTCGAGCACCGCATCTATCCCGAAGCGCTGCGGCTGCTTTCGACCGGCAAGGTCCGGATCGAGGGCGACGTCTGCAAGACGGAGGGAAGCGGTCCGTCGGAGAATTTTCTGGTTTCGCCGCTGGTGCGCTGAAGCGCCCGGGATATTAAAGCGTCCTGGCGTTTCGTCGTCCCAAACGAAATCCCCCGGCAGAGCCGGGGGCAACGTCATGATCTCGCGCGTAAGCGTTGAGAGACGTCAGGAGACCTTGAGGTTCTCCGCGGATGACTTGCCGCGGTTCTCCACGAGGTCGTATTCAACCACCTGGTTTTCATTGAGGGTTGAAAGTCCGGCGCGCTCGACGGCGGAGATGTGGACGAACACGTCCTTGTCGCTGCCGTTCGGCTTGATGAACCCATAGCCCTTGGTCGGGTTGAACCATTTGACGGTGCCCTTTTGCGGCATCGCTAGTCTCCTCCGCTAGATACAAAAACGACGCGGCCGCTTTTCGCGTGCCACGCCACAAACGGGCTTCCGGAAGTCTGTTCGAGTCTCATCGTCGCGAAACGCACAGCCGAGCGGCCAATTCCGATTGTGTCCGATATTGCAACATGAAAATCGCCCGTTAGCAAGCAGAGCGCGAATTTCAAGATCGGACCGGGCCGGCTCGTCTGCAATTTCCGACCTGTGGCCGCGGAACCACAATCGGGAGCAATGCCTTTGCCTGGGCGCGCCAGCCGGTTGACCCCCAGTAACAGTTCGGCACAAATCGCGGCATGCGTGCGCCGCTTCTGTTGCATTTTTGCGCGCCGCCATTTGCTTCGGGATTTGTCGTCATGCGCTGCACGTTGCAGCCCTCAGGGACACGGCAGGCGATCGGGCTGAACCGCGTCCGCCGGGGCGCGGCAGCGGCCGTGATGGCGCTTGCGCTGGTCGTGACGATGTTGGCCGTGACGCCCGTCCTTGCGCAAAGCCCGACGCCAACGCCGACCCCAACACCCACGCCGTCGCCAACGCCGATCCCGATGCCGACCTCGACCAATTACGACCAGTCGGCCGGCAACAGCGCGCTCAACCTCGGCTCCAATTTCCTGGAGCGGCTCGGCAACCAGGCCTCCGGCGGCGTCAACCGCGCGTTCCGCACCAACCCCGGCGGCGGCGGTGCCTCGGCGGCCACGGAAGATCCGCGCTACCGCACCTGGTTCGAAGGCTATGGCATCTCGGTCCGAACCGATGCGCAGGGCGACTTCGTCGGCGACAAGCGCAAGACCTTTGGCGGTGTCGCCGGCATCGGTGCGCGCGTCGCCCCGGGCGTCAATCTCGGCTTCTCGGTCGACCAGAGCCACACCGACATCGACGTACCGCTGGCGCTCCAGTCGGCGACGCTCGACCTGACGCAGATCGGCTTCAACGGCTCGGTCGACAAGGGCCCGTGGACCTGGGCCTTCGCGGTGGTGCACGGTTTCGGAAAAGTCCATTCCAGCCGGGATACCGGCTTTGGCCTTGCGACCGCGGGCTATCGCGCCGCGGTCGACGGCGCGCTGACCGAGGTCAGCTATTACTGGACCAAGGATCAGATGCGCGTCGTGCCCAAGGGCGCGCTCGAATATGTGCGCGCCACCAGCGTGGCGTTTCAGGAGGCAGGCGGGCTCGATCCGCTCAATGTCGGCTCGACCGCGCTGTCGCGCGCGCGCGTCATGATCGGGGCCGAGATCGGGCGCTATTTCATCTTCGACCAGAAGATTCTGGACCTGTCGGCCTACGGCAAGTTCGTCGACAATTTTGACCAGAACCTTGGATCGGTGCAGGTTAGCTTGGGGACCCAGAGCATCGTCGTCCCCGGCATCGGCGAGAGCCGTTACGGCATGGATGCGGGCGCATCGGCTTCACTCAGCCTGACCAACACCGCGCGGCTGTACATCAATTACGACGGCAAGTTCCGCAATGAGCTGACGTCGCACCAGGGCACGGTCGGCTTCGAATATCGGTGGTGAGGCGCGCTCACGTCGGCGTCGCCGCGACATAGCCCGTCAATCCAAAGCCCTCGCGCGCGGCCGTCATCATCGGCACCAGCGCGTTCGGATGAATGAACTCGTCGCGGAAGCAAGGATAGGTCCTGGAATCGAATATCTTCTTCAGCCAGTCGACCACGACCTTGTGGCGCTCGGAGTTGCGAAACTCGCTGTGATAAGTGAGCCAGAGATCGGCGTGGTGGCTGACGCCGAGATCGACGGCGACGAGCGGCGCGCCGAGCGCGATCGACACGGTCGGCAGGAAGCCGATGCCGGCGCCGCGCTCCACCGCATAGAGCACGCCGACCGAGGAGTTGGTCTTGATCCCGACGATGCCTTCGAGCGATTTCAGCCCGAGCACGCGGGCGTAGGCGCCGTCGTCGACCTGTGGTGCGCTCTGCTTGACGATGCGGTGGTTCTTCAAATCCGCGAGCGATGTGGGCAGGCCGTAGAGGTCTTCGTACTCCTTGGAGACGAAGGGATAGATGTGCAGGCGGCCGAGCTTGGCGACGATCAGGTCGGGATTGGTCGGCGGCTCGAGCTGGATCGCGATGTCCGACTCCAGGCGCGCGACGTCGGCCTGCTCCATCGCGCAGCGCAGATCGACGGTGATCTTGCGATAGGTCTTCTGGAAATCGATCAGCCGCGGCAGGATCCAGAAATTGCCCGGGCCCTCCGTCACTGCGACGCGCACCGTGCCCGACGTGTCGTTCGACGCGCGCGAGGCACGACGAAACACGTTGAAGGCATGGCGCTCCATATGCGCAACGTCGGCGATCATCGCGGTGCCTTCATCGCTCAGCGTCAGCCCGCTTTGGTCGCGCAGGAACAGCTTGCAGCCGATGCTTTCTTCGAGCCGGTCGATCCGGCGCATCAGCGTCGTGGAGGTGAGGCCAAGTTCTTCGGCGGCGTTGCGGAAACTTTTATATTTTGCGCACGCTAAAAACAGCTTCAAATCGTCCCAGGACGCGTCCAGGGCTTCTTCACGGTGCTGCATCATCGCAGCACCCCGGTGCAATAACTGCTGCATACTCCTGGTCCCCAGCCGCTAAGCTCATCCTCATAGCGGGGTACGAAAGCCGCGAACGATAGAGGGGCGAGGTAGGTATGGAAAGGGGCTCGTTTGCCGCAAGGCATGATTTCGACGCGCTGCCGCTCAGTCCGGACGTCGATGTCCGCTGCGCGCAATTTTCCGAAATCGCCGTTCTCTCCGAAATGGCGCAGCGGCTGGTGCCGGGCGTGCAGATCGGCGCGGCCGATTTGGCGAGATATTTCACGTTCGATCCCCAGAGCATCCTCACCTTCAGCCGGAAGGGCCATCTCGTCGGCGGCATGGCCTTCCTGTTTCTGAACGAGCGCGGCCATGATGCGCTGCTGCTGGACGAGATCTGCCTCACCGCGCCCGAGATGCATTATCTTGCCTCCGCGCAGGAAGACGTTGCTGCCATCTACATCTGGGCGATCGCGGCAACGGGGCGCGGCATCGCCGGTCTCGGCAAGGCCGCGGCTCATCTGCGACAGCTAAGATTTCGCGGCGCCGATTGCTATGCGCAGCCGTCAACCGTGGCCGGACGCGAGATCATGAGGGTGACCGGCTTTGCGCCGGTCCCGAGCTTCCAGCCCGACCTCTGGTGTTACGAGCGCCCCTGGCATCGGCCGCCGATGCGCATGTCGGGCGCGATCATTCAAGCAAGGAGTTTTGCAGATGCACGGCACTAGGATTCCCCTCGCCAAGCCTGACTCCCGCGCCATCACCATCCGCCTTGCGCGTGATCTCGGCGATCTCATGCTGGTCACCGCGATCCGCTCGGCGGTCTATCTTGCCGAACAGGATTGCCCGTTCGATGAGGAATTCGACGGCAACGACATGGTGGCCGCCCATTTCATCGGCTATGTCGGCAACGAGCCTGCGGGCTGCCTGCGGGTGCGCTTCTTCGGCGATTTCGCCAAGGTCGAGCGGCTCGCGGTACGGCACCAGTACCGGCGCTCGCGCGTCTCGTTCAAGCTGGTGCAGGCGAGCGTCGACTATGTGAAGCGCAAGGGCTTTCGCAAGATCTACGGCCAGGCGCAGGACCGGCTGGTCGATTTCTGGGCTCATTTCGGCGCCAAGCCGCTCGGCCACAATCGCAAGATCACCTTCTCGGATTTCTCCTATACGGAGATGTTGCTGGAGATCGAGCCGGGGCCGGACGCCATCACGCTGGACAGCGATCCCTATGTGATCATCCGTCCCGAGGGCGATTGGGACCGGCCGGGCGTGCTCGATGCCTCCGCCGGGCGGGCGGTGACGTCGCCGCTGCGGGACGTCGCACTCGCCGACCGTTGAAACCGGTGCAGCTCCGCGCAACACAATGCTGGCATCCATCCATGACGATCCGCCGATCCTGGTCTGTGCGGATCTCCAGGTCGAATATCTGACCGCCGGCCGTCGCCACCTCATCCTCGACGGCGACGCCGCCACCATGCGCTGCCTGGAGTTGCTGACGCTGTGGCGCAGCAATCTCTGGCCGGTGATGCATCTGAAGCGCATCGCCCAGGCCGCCTGGTTCAATCCGGCATCGAAGCTGACCGATTGGATCGCGGAGGCGAAGCCGAGGCCCGGAGAGATGACGTTCGAGCACCCGCTGCCGTCGGCCTACAGTTCCGCGCGGTTTGTGGACTATATGTCCAATATCCGCAATGTACGCTCTGTGCTGATCGGCTTTTCGCTCGACGAAACCATCCTGGCCACCGCCGTCGACGGGTTTCACCGCAGCCATCGCTACCAGATCGTCACCGACGCCGTGGCCTGCCGCCAGCCGGGCGCAGGCGATGCCGCCGCCTACAAACAGTCGGTGGTGAATGTCATCGGAAATTTTGCTACAGTCCAGTCCAGCGCCGAACTGATCAGAACCAGCGGCGCCGTCGCGGTGTAGGCGGCCGCGATCGGCGGATGGGGTGGGACATTGTCACGGGGAGACGAGCTCAAGGAGCTGGCGAGCGACCTGTCGCGTGCCGCCGAGACGGCGCGCCGCATCGGCTTGCCCACGACCGTCTACCTGCTCTCGATGGCGCTCGTCGAGGTCAGGGAAGCCGCTGCCGCCGCTGACGACGGCGATGACGACAGCGCGGCCTGAGAGCTGCCAAGTCTAAAAGCTACAAAAGTCTGCAAGCTACAAAAGCCTGCAAGCGACAAAGTCTGCAAGCGACCCGTGTGCGGCTTTGTGCAACGCTGCTGAGCGCTTGCTGCCGACGAATTGGCGTTGCAAGTTCTGCCTTATCGCAATAGCCAAGTGACTTGATCATCAAGTGATGTTGCTGGCGTGCCTGCGACGTGATGACTTAAGGATCCCTGCAAATGTCCATGCTGCCCAATTCGCAAGAAGCCCGCGATGTGGCCTACCAGCTCCATCCCTACACCAACGCGCGCGCCCACCAGCAGGCCGGTCCCCTGGTGATCGAGCGCGGCGAGGGCCCTTACGTCTTTGACGCATCGGGCAAGCGTTATTTCGAGGCGATGGCGGGCCTGTGGAGCGTCGGGCTCGGCTTCAACGAGAAGCGGCTGGTCGACGCCGCCCACAAGCAGATGCTGGCGCTGCCGTTCTATCACACCTTCTCCGCCAAATCGCACGGGCCCTCGATCGATCTCGCCGAGAAGCTGGTGGCGCTCGCGCCTGTGCCGATGAGCAAGGTGTTCTTCACCAATTCCGGCTCGGAGGCGAACGACACCGTCCTGAAGCTGATTGCCTATCGCTCCAACGCGCTCGGCCAGCCCCAGCGCAAGAAGATCATCAGCCGCATGCGCGCCTATCACGGCGTGACCATTGCGTCGGCCAGCCTCACGGGCCTGCCGAACAATCACCGCTCGTTCGACCTGCCGCTGCCGAACATCCTGCACACCGGCTCGCCGCATTTCTACAAGGACGGCGCCCCCGGCGAGAGCGAAGAGGCGTTCGCGACGCGGCGGGCTGAGGAGCTCGACGCGCTGATCCAGAAGGAGGGGCCGGAGACGATCGCGGCCTTCTTCGGCGAGCCGGTGATGGGGGCGGGCGGCGTCATCGTGCCGCCGGCGACCTATTGGGAGAAGATCCAGGCGGTCCTGAACAAGTACGACATCCTGCTGGTCGCCGACGAAGTCATTTGCGGGTTCGGCCGCACCGGCAAGATGTTCGGCTGCGAGACCTACGGCATCAAGCCGGACGCGATCGTGGTCTCCAAGCAGATCACCTCGAGCTATTTCCCGCTGTCGGCGATCATCATGAATGACCGCATGTTCGAGCCGATCGCGGACGAGAGCAACAAGATCGGCGTGCTCGGCCACGGCTTTACCGCGGGCGGCCATCCGGTCGGCTCGGCCATTGCGCTCGAAAACCTCAAGATCATCGAGGAGCGCGGCCTGGTCGCGCATGCCGCCGAGCTCGGCGGCTACATGCAGGGCCGCTTGCGCGAGCTCACCAGCCATCCTCTGGTCGGCGAGGTCCGCGGCGTCGGCATGATCGCAGCGCTCGAGCTGGTGCTGGACAAGGGCCGCAAGACCGCGGCCGCGACGCCCGGTGCGGTCGGCGGCATGGCCAGCCGCATGCTCCAGGAGCGCGGCGTGATCTCCCGCAACATGCTTGACGCCATCGCCATCTGCCCGCCGCTGATCGTCACCAAGGCGCAAGTCGACGAGCTGGTCGCGGCGATCACGGGCGTGCTGAATGACATGAAGGGCGAAGTGGCGAAGCTGACGCCGGCTTAAAGGGGCTCGCTCTCTCCTCGTCATTGCTGTGCATGTTCACTAATTCGCTGATCGAATTCATCCTGTTCAGGGAGGATTCCGATGCGAGACAACACCTTCGATCG